>NZ_RZTJ01000004.1:0-238005 GCF_003997065.1 Mesorhizobium sp. M6A.T.Ce.TU.016.01.1.1
GGCCAGAAAATCGAATTCGATTTAGGAAAAGCAGGATGCGTAGGTTAAAAGTGTGAGAGCGTACTTTGTGCGTCCACTTGGACGCACGTCGCTCTAACAGCGACCTGAACGCGCAAGAGCGGCGGGCTTTGCCCGCCGCTCTTGTTTTTGGCTTCGCCAAACTGGTTATACCCGGCAGTCTTGCTGCCGTTCTCAGGCCGCCTTTGCTTCCGCTTCGTGAAGCGTGAAGGACCGCCCGTCGGCATCGAAAATATGCAGGTCGCCGGCATCGGCACTCAACCGCAGCGTCGCACCCCGCTTGACCTCGACATTTCCGGGCAGCTTGGTCACCAGCGGCAGGTCGGCGCGGCCGATGTCGACATAGACGAGCTGGACCTCGCCGAGCTGCTCGACATAATCTACCGTTCCCTCGAAAAGATAATCCGCGCCGCTAGCGATCATCAGATCCTCCGGCCGCACGCCGAAGCTCACCGAAGCGCCCTTCGCTGAGGCCGGCGTGGCGATCGGCACCGTCGCCTTGCGCCCGCCGACATGGCTGACGATGGTCGGGTTGCCTGATTTGTCGATCGTCGCCGGCAGGATGTTCATTGCCGGCGAGCCGATGAACTGGGCGACGAACAGATTGCCGGGTTTCTTGTAGAGCTCCATCGGCGTGCCGACCTGCTCGATATGGCCGTCCTTGAGCACCACGATGCGGTCGGCCAGCGTCATCGCCTCGACCTGGTCGTGGGTGACGTAGATCATTGTTGTGGCAGGCATCGACTCCTTGAGCTTGGCGATCTCGATGCGGGTGGCGACGCGCAGTGCCGCGTCGAGGTTCGACAGCGGCTCGTCGAACAGGAAGACCTTCGGGTTGCGCACGATGGCGCGGCCGATGGCGACGCGCTGGCGCTGGCCGCCCGACATCGCTTTGGGCAAGCGGTCGAGATATTTGGTCAGCTGCAGGATTTCCGCCGCTTGGCGCACCCGCTTGTCGATCTCGGCCTTGCTCTCCTTGCCGATCTTCATCGAGAACGCCATGTTGTCGTAGACGGTCATGTGCGGGTAGAGCGCATAGGACTGGAACACCATGGCAATGCCCCGCTTCGACGGTGGCACGTCGTTGACCACCTCGCCGGCGATCTTGAGCTCCCCGGAGGTGATTTCCTCAAGCCCGGCGATGGACCGCAGCAAGGTCGACTTGCCGCAACCCGAAGGGCCGACGAAGACGATGAACTCGCCCGACTTTATGTCGAGGTCGATACCGTGGAGAATGTTGAGATTGCCGTATGATTTCTTCACTTGCCTTAGCGTGACATCGGCCATGGGTTCCCTCCAGTGAATTGCAAACTCAGTCGATGCGCCCGAACCAGGCGCCGTAGCCGCCGAGGCGGATAGAGCCGGCGCCAGTCTGTCCCGAAAACCCGTGCCCCGGCAAGGGCTGCAGCGAGCGTCCGCCGAGATTGACTTCCGCCGGTCGGCTGCCGAGATTGAAGACGCAGACGATCTGCTCGTTGCCCTCGCGGCGCGTGAAGGCGACCGTATCGCCCTCGCTTTCGATGAAGTCGATATCGCCCTTGGCCAGCGCCGGATGCAAACGGCGGAAGGCGAGAAAGCGCCGGTAGTGTTCGAGCAGCGAGCTGTCGTCGCCCTGCTGCACATCGACCGCTTGCGAAAGGTGCTTGGCGGGCACGGGCAGCCATGGCTTTGCCTTGGAGAAGCCGCCATTGCTGTCGGCGCCATCCCAGACCATCGGCGTGCGGCAGCCGTCACGGCCCTTGAATTCCGGCCAGAAGCGGATGCCGTAGGGGTCCTGCAGATCCTCGAATTGCAATTCCGCTTCGCCAAGACCAAGCTCCTCGCCCTGATAGATGCAGACCGAGCCGCGCAGCGACATCAGCAGCGCCGAGATCACCTTGAGATAGGCGGTCTGGTCGGCTTCGCCGGCCGCCCAGCGCGAGGCAGTGCGCATCACGTCGTGGTTGGAGAACGCCCAGCACGACCAGCCGTCGCTGGCGACCTTGCCGAAGGCTTCCAGCACCGAGCGCACCTTGGCCGCGCTGATTTTTTCGGGCGCCAGGAAGTCGAACGAATAACACATGTGCACGCGCTTGCCGCCGGCCGTATAGGCCGCCACCACCTCCAGCCCGCGCTGTGAATCGCCGACTTCGCCGACCGCCGCCGTCGCCGGATAGTCGTCGAGCAACGAGCGGAAGCGTTCGAGGAAGCCGAGGTTTTCGGGGCGGCTCTTGTCGTAGAGGTGGTCCTGGTAGTTGTAAGGGTTGACGGAAGGAGCAGTCTGGTCGTTGCGTTCTTCGGGCGGCAGCGGCGGATTGTCCTCCAGGCCCAGGCTGTGGAAATAGAAGTTGATGGTGTCGAGGCGGAAACCGTCGACGCCGCGCTCCAGCCAGAAGCGGGTGACATCGAGCAGCGCGTCCTGGACGGCGCGGCTGTGGAAATTAAGATCGGGCTGCTCGGCCAGGAAATTATGCAGGTAATATTGCTGGCGGCTGGTGTCCCACTGCCAGGCAGAGCCGCCGAAGATTGACAGCCAGTTGTTGGGTGGCGTGCCGTCGGGCTTGGCGTCGGCCCAGACATACCAGTCTGCCTTGGGATTGGTGCGGCTCGAGCGGCTTTCCCTAAACCACGGATGGATGTCGGCCGTATGCGACAGCACCTCGTCGATCATCACCTTGAGCCCGAGCCTGTGCGACTCGGCGGTCAAGGCATCGAAATCGGCCAGCGTGCCGAACATCGGATCGACGTCGCAATAGTCTGACACGTCGTAGCCGAAATCCTTCATCGGTGATTTGAAGAACGGCGAGATCCAGATGGCATCGACGCCGAGCGCAGCGATATACGGGAGCCTGGCGATGATGCCCCTGAGGTCGCCGATGCCGTCGCCGTTCGAATCCTGATAGCTGCGCGGATAGATCTGGTAGATCACGGCACCGCGCCACCAGTCGCGGCCGACGGCGAGGTCGGGGCTCAACGTCGCTTTCACAGCGGATTGCATGATCTCAACCACCTTTCACTGAGCCGGCGAGCAGCCCGCGGACGAAATAGCGCTGCAGCGAGAAGAACACGATCAGCGGCACGACAATGGTGATGAAAGCCGATGTCGTCAGGATCTCCCAGTCGCCGCCGCGCGAGCCGAGCAACGCATTGAGCTTGGCGGTCAGCACGATCTGGTCGCCCTCAGTGCCGAGGAAAACCATCGCAACCAGCAGGTCGTTCCACACCCACAGAAACTGGAAGATGGCGAAGGAGGCCAGCACCGGGAACGACAGCGGCAGCACGATCTTGACGAAGATCTCGAAATCGCTGGCGCCGTCGATGCGCGCCGATTCCATGATTTCGCGCGGCAGGCCGGCAATGTAGCTTCTCAGGAGATAAATAGCGAAAGGCAGACCGAAGCCGGTATGCGCCAACCAGATGCCGAGATAGGTTTTCGACGGCACGCCGAAGAAGCTGCCGACGCCGTTGTAGAGCTTCAGCAGCGGGATCAGCGACATTTGCAGCGGCACGACCAGGAGGCCGATGATAACCGCGATGAGCAATGCCCGGCCGGGAAAGCGCATCCAGGCCAGCGCATAGGCCGCGAACGCCGCGATCAGGATCGGGATGACAGTCGCCGGGATGGTGACGGTCAGCGAATTCATGAACGAGCGGCCGATGCCCTCCGAAAACAGCACCGTATTGTAATTGTCGGTGGTGAACTTCGGCGGCGCCGACGAGGCGTAGTAGACGCGCTGGCCGCGCTTGCCCTCGAAGGGCTTCGTTGAGGTCATGACGAAACTGCCGTCGGCGTTGAGCTGCAAGGTCTCGCCGTCGCCGAGATCGGCTGTCGTGCCGGCGGGATATTGCGTCGGCGCCGCCGACTTGACGCCGAAGGCGCTGATGTCGCGGGCCGCATCCTCGCCGAAGATGTTGCCCTCGAGGACGAACTTGCCGTCCTTCTCGACTTGCGCCGAGGCGGGTGGCAGCCGGCCCGCTTCCGTCTGGGTGGAACTGGCAAACGAGTTCCACCAGCCCGAGGCGATGATCTGATCCTTGTCGCGCAGCGACGAGACGAGAATGCCGAGGGTCGGGATGGTCCAGATCGCGACGAAGATGAAGACGGCGATATGGACGCCGAAACGGCTGGCAAAAGACTTTCCGGTCGCCACGGCCATCTCAATGTCCTCCCGTCTCTTTGTTCGCCTGGCGGATGTTCCAGACCATGATCGGAATGACCGCGACCATGATGATGATGGCGATGGTCGCGCCACGGCCGAAATCACCGCCGCCGCGGAACATCCAGTCGAACATCAGATTGGCCAGCACCTGGCTATTCCATTGGCCGTTGGTCATGGTCAGCACGATGTCGAACACCTTCAGCACCAGGATGGTGATGGTGGTCCAGACGACGGCGATCGTGCCCCAGATCTGCGGCACCATGATCTTCCAGAAGATCTGGAACGGATTGGCGCCGTCGATGACGGCCGCTTCCAGCGTCTCTTCGGGAATCCCCCGCAAGGCTGAGGACAGGATGACCATGGCAAAGCCGGTCTGGATCCAGATCAGGATGATCATCAGGAAGAAATTGTTCCAGAACGGCAGCGATATCCAGACCTGCGGCTGGCCGCCGAAATACTGGATGATGGCGTTGAGCAAGCCGATCTGCGTCTGGCCGGCGCCTCTATACTCATAGATGAATTTCCAGATGACGCTGGCGCCGACAAAGGAGATGGCCAGCGGCAGGAAGATGAGGCTCTTGGCGATGGTGCCCCACCAGATCTTGTCGGTGAGGACGGCGATGATCAGCCCGAGGAAGGTGCAGGCGGCAGGCACGACCGCCAGCCAGATGATGTTGTTGAGGATGGAGGTGCGGAACTCGCGGTCGCCGAACGCCCATTCATAATTGGCGAAGCCGACGAAATTGGCGCCGCCGCGATCGAGGAACGACAGCCTGAGCGTCTCCACCACCGGGTAGATCAAATAGATGGTGAGGATGATCATGGCCGGGCCGACGAACAGCCACGGCCGGATCATTCCCTGCCGGCGCAAATTGTCGATGGCCGCAGCACCTGCAACGCCGCGCGACGGGAAGATGATGTCCACCAGCTTGTTGGCGCCCCAGAAATAGGCGACGCAGCCGCCGACGCCGACAATGATGACTGTTATGGCCGAGAAAATCTGAGCCGCCACGGGTCCCTCCCTCTGCGCATGATCCGCCAGTCGAAAATGGCTTTGGCGACGGGATCATGGGCCGATTCAGTTGTTGAGAGCGATCGAACGCAAACCGGTTTCCACCATTGCTGATCGCACTCCAAGCTGGAATGTCGTTGTACTCGTGACAATCGGTGCGGCGCGGGCCGCCGGTCGGATCCGGGCCATTGAGGCCCGGATCCATTCAGGATCGGTAGTCCGCACGTTCAGCCGGGGACGCCTACTTGATCGCGTCCCAGCTCTTCTGGATGTCGGTGGCGACATCCTGCGCGGACTTGCCGCCGACAAGATCGATCATGCCGGTCCAGAAGGCGCCGGCGCCGATCTTGCCCGGCATCAGGTCGGATCCGTCGAAGCGGAAGGTTGAGGCTTCGGCAAGGATTTCGCCCTGCTTCTTCAGCGCGTCGCTGGCATAGGCATCCTTGTTGACCGATTTGAGCGGCGTCACGAAACCGCCCTGGGCCATCCAGATCTCATGGGCGAGCGGCATCTTCAGGAATTCGATGAACGCGCGGGCACTCTTGCTATCCTTGGTGATCATGGCCAGCGTGCCGGCGCCGAGCACCGGGGTGCCGAGGTCGGACTTGGAGGCGTAAGGTGGGTAGTAGAAGAAGTCGGCGTCCTGGCCGATCTCTGTGCCTTCCGGAAAGAAGGTCGGGATGAACGACGCCTGATGATGCAAATAGCACTTCGGCGGCACCGAGAAGAGGCCTTTCGGGCTGTCGCGGAAGTCGGTCGCGGCAACCGCCTTGGCGCCGCCGTCGACCATTTTGTCGTCGGTCGCGATCTTGCCGAAAATGTCGATGGCATTGACCACCGCGGGATCGTTGAACGGAATTTCGTTCTTCACCCACTTGTCGTAGGTCTCGGGCGTCTGGGTGCGCAGCATGATGTCCTCGACCCAGTCGGTCGCCGGCCAGCCGGTGGCGCCGCCCGAACCGAGCCCGATGCACCATGGCGTGCCGCCGTCGGCGATGATCTTCTTTTCGAGCTCGGCGAGCTCTTCCTGCGTCTTCGGTACCTCGTAGTCGGCTTCCTCGAAATTGTCAGGCGAGTACCAGACCAGCGATTTCACGTCGGCCTTGTAGGGAAAGGCGAAGAAGCCCGGCTTGCCGTCCTTGTCGTTGAAGGTGCCGAGATCGACCCATGACTGGCCGGCGCCGTAATTGTCCTTGATCCAGTTGGCGGTGTCGTCGCCGAGCGGCGTCAGCAGGCCCTTGGACGCCAGGTCCTGGATCAGGCCCGGCTGCGGCAGCACGGCAATGTTGGGCGGGCTGCCGGCCTGCGTGTCGATGACGATCTGCTGTTCGTAATTTTCCGACGAGGAGTATTTGATCTCGGCGCCGGTGGCTTCCGAGAAATAGTCGAGAACGGTGCGGATGAGGCCCTCGTCCTCGCCGCGCCATGGCCCGAAGATCGACAGCGTCTCGCCCTTGAGGTCGACCTTCTTGAGGTCTTCGTAATTCGCCCAGTTGAAGCGGGGATCTTCGCCCGGCTTGAACTTCAGTTCGGCCTGCGCCGGCGCGCCCAGGGCGAGCGCGACAAAGGCGGCGCTCAGCAGAAGCATTTTCTTCATCGGTATTCCCTCCCAGTGGTGACAAACACTCGGACGGAACCTCCATTCCGTCCGCCGACGCTGCAGGACTGTGACTCAGTCGGAAAGGAACCGCAACCTTTCGAAGAGTCTTCCAAAGCGCTTTGGTCTTTTCGATCACGCCACTGAATCGATCAGGAGTCAAGAGGGTCGCGTGCTAATCGATTTAATTTTCGCGATATAAGAGCAACAAAAGTGCGCTGCAGCATGCTTTTTTGGCGCTGCGGCAGCATATTTTGCTTCAAACTGGTCGGAAACGGTGCTTATGGTCTTTGCATCAGGCAGGGCTGCCCGTAGCGGCTAGGCCGATTCATAGTTAAAGCGCTTTGAGGCTTGGAGGCCTCCGGTGAACCTCAAACAGCTCTCCCACATGCTGGCGCTTTCGCAGACAACGGTAAGCCGCGCGCTGAACGGCTACCCGGAAGTCAATGAGGAAACGCGCCGGCGGGTGATCGACGCAGCCAAGCGCCACGGCTACCGACCCAACCCGAGCGCGCGCCGGCTGGCCACCGGCAAGACCGGGATGATCGGTTATGTCTTGCCGACCGGCACGGCCGTCGACATCGACCCGCATTTCGTCGAATTCCTGTCCGGTCTCGGCGACTATGCCCGTTCGCATGAACTCGACCTGGCGCTGTCCCCGGCCGATGCCGACGACCAGGAGACGACCTACCGGCGTATTGTCGCCAACCGGCAGGTCGACGCCGTCTACATCTCCTCGCCGAAGCCGGCCGACCGGCGGGTGGCGCTGGTCAACACGCTCGGCATCCCGTTTATCGTCCATGGCCGCAGCGAAGGGCTCGATTTCGACTACCCTTTCACCGACATCGATAATGAGGGTGCCTTCCACGAGGCGGCACGGCTGCTCGTCCAACTCGGTCACCGGCGGTTGGCGCTGATCAACGGCGACGACCGCGAGACTTTCGCCATCCACCGCGAGCGAGGCGTGCGCCGGGCATTGGCAGCGAGCGGTCTGGTGCTTGGCGAAGGCCATGTCTGTTCCCTCGCCATGACCGAGGAGAACGGCTACCGCGCCGCCAGACGGTTGCTCGAGCAGAGCGATGCGCCGACAGCGATCGCCTGCTCCAGCCTGATCATGGCGCTCGGCGTCGTGCGCGCGGTGCGCGATCTCGGCCTGACCATCCCGGGCGACCTGTCGCTGATCGCCCATGACGACGTCTTCCCCTGGCTGAAGCCGGAGAATTTTTCGGTGCCGTTGTCGACGACGCGTTCGTCGATCCGCCTGGCCGGCGCCCGCGTCGCCGAGCGGCTGGCGGCGCGGATTTCCGGCCTGGAGGAGGGCGCCCGCGGCGAAGTCTGGCCGGTCGATCTGGTGATCAGGGGATCGGTCGCCGGCGCGCCGGGTTAGAGGTCCAAATCCAAATCGCTCTGAGCGACGGAGTTCGACCCATTCCAGTCATCCACGTCACTTGCGCGACCGCGCAAGTGACGTGGATGGAAACTTTCGGCCCGTTACCAAACGGCTGGTAAGGACATGGCCGGTCTTCCTGAAAACTTTCATTCTTTCAGGGCTGCCACCATTCATTGAGCCGTCGATGGGCGTGGCTACGATCAGGCATTCGTGGTATACTTTGCCGGCTTGAAACCGTGACCCTTACTGCGGTTTGCCTTGGGAGATGCCGAATGCGCGTGTCCTTGCTCTTCATTGCACTGCTGCTTGTAAAAATCCCGATTGTATCGCATGCCGCCGACATTCACGATGCCGCCATGAACGGCGATGTCGCAGCGATCACGGCTGCGCTGGATGCAGGCGCTGATGTAGATGAGAGTGATGGAAGCGCAACGCCGCTCTATCTCGCGGTCTTTATGGGCCACATCGAAGCGGCAAAACTGCTCATAGAACGTGGTGCCGACGTCAACGCCCAGACGACTGGTGGTCCCCCACTGATGGCGGCTGTCGGGACAGGCAAGATCGATCTGTTAAACCTGTTGCTGGAGCGGGACGCGGATCCAAATTCCGATCGTGGTGGCGAGTTCGCCCTTCATGTCGCCGTCACTCTCGATTGTTTCGACTGCGTGAAGGCACTGGTCGAGGCCGGAGCGGACGTGAATGCGAAGGCAATGCACGGCAAGACGCCGCTCCATCTGGCAAAAAACAGGGGGCAACGCGAAGTTGCCGACTATCTCTTGGCGCATGGCGTCGTCTTGCCAACACCAGCCCCAATCTCAATGAAGTTGGCTTCTGCCGATGTCGAGAAAGGCCGAACCGAATACAGCCGCCGGTGTACTACTTGCCACGACGCCGAGCCACAGGGAGGAAACAAAATAGGACCCAACTTGTGGAGCGTCGTCGGCCGCGACAAGGCATCCATGGCAGACATGCGTTACTCCGACGCCTTGATGGGCTGGGAGGGTGTATGGACGTACGAGGACCTGAACAGATTTCTCTTCGGGCCCATGCTCACCACGCCGGGCGTTAAGATGGAGACTCCCGGTGTGCCGGACGAGACCGAACGGGTCGACCTGATCGCGTACTTGCGCACACTCAGCGACAAGCCGATCCCGCTGCCCCCTGGCTGAAGCCGGAGAATTTTTCGGTGCCGTTGTCGACGACGCGTTCGTCGATCCGCTTGGCCGGCGCGCATCGCCGAGCGGCTGGCGGCGCGGATTTCCGGATTGGAGGAGGGCGCCCGCGGCGAAGTCTGGCCGGTCGATCTGGTGATCAGGGGATCGGTCGCCGGCGCGCCGGGTTAGAGGTCATTATCTCATTATCTCGGAGAGAGGCCATCCAGCAGGAAGCCGAGGCCTTTCCGGAAAGCACCATCCCAATCATTATCCAACAGCAGACGAGAGCGTTCGATTGTCGGGTAGCGTTCGCTGAGACGTGTAAGGCGCTGCTGCGCGGCGGCCCGGTCCTCGTCCGAGAGGTCGAAGCTCGCCCGGGTGATGGTGGCGCCCATCACATAGTTCCAGAGCGACCATATCGCGACGTTCACATCGGCGTCCGCCACACCGGCTTTGGACAAGGTCTTGCTCAGCAATTCTAGGCGACTGAGGATGTTCGGGCCGAGCGCCCGGCGCGGCAACAGCGATGCCGACCAAGGATGGCGCAGCATGCTGGCGCGCCAGTCTTCGAGCATATTAACGGCTTCTCCGCGCCAGTCTTGAGACTCGACTATTTGCGGCGGACCGCGATATTCGAGCACCGAATCGAGCGCCAGATCAAAGACATCCTCTTTGTTGTCGACGTGCCAATATAGGCTCATCACGCCCGAGCCGAGGCGATCGGCCAGCCGGCGCATCGTCAATCCGTCGACTCCCTGGGCGTCCAGCAGTTCCACCGCGGTCACCACGATGCGTTCCCGAGAGAGCGGCGGTTCACTGCGCGGCTCCTGAACGGGCTGGAGCCGCTCACCTATCTGTTGAGACCGTTTGCTCCGGGCGCCGCTACGTTTGGCTGCCATCCGTCTTCCTCGCTGTTCAGCACGTCGATTTTGACCGGCAACGCGACGAATGTCGATCTTGAACGATTGACTCGTACGGCGTACCATATGATTGATCGTACCTCGTACGAGTCAATCGTATGGGCGATATGGCTAAAGTTCAATCATGCCGGCCGCGAGGCCACGTTGCTCGCAGTCCGCAGAGCCAAGAGAAAATCATGTCACGCGCAACCAAGCATCTGCTTATCGGAGGGCTAATCATCATGACCATGGGAATTCCCGCTGCCACGACAGCGAATGAGAATGATCTCAAGCTGACCATCGTCAATCCACAAAACCTCTACGACCCGTCGCCGAATGGCTACAGCACGGCGGTGATCACGCCCCGCAATGCCAGGGTGGCCTTCATCTCCGGACAGGGCGGCCAAGACAGCACGGGAGCCTTGTCGCCCGACTTCGCTGTTCAGGTTGAGCAGGCCTACGCAAATTTGCGCACCGCCCTCGATGCGCTCGGTGCCAGGCCCGATCAGGTCGCCAAGCTCACGGTCTTCGTGGTCGATCACGATATGTCCAAGCTTGAGGTGCTGACCAGGAACGTCAAGGAAATGTTCGGCGAGGCGCTGCCGGCGCAGACACTGCTTCCCGTTCCCAAGCTTGCGATTGACCCCATGCTGTTCGAGGTGGAGGCCGTGGTCATTCTGGAATAGTCGGGCGGCGCTGTTGGCCCGATCGCTCGAATTGAAATGGGTCGAGCGCGCCGCCGATTGTCGCGGACTTATTCCTTGGCCGCTTCGGCCGCCTTGGTGTCCAACAGGCCGTAGCCGAAATCATTGTCTCGTCCCTTGGGGCCGAGATCCTTGGCGGTGGCGGCCAATGCCTTCTCGACCCAGTCGGCGGAACGGTCGGGCGCGGCATGCAACAGATTAGCGACCGCGCCGGTCACGATCGCTGCGGCAAACGAGGTGCCGGTGACCACATCCGAGCCGGCGCCGCTCGGCGCCACCATCTCGACGCCGGGGGCGGAGAGGAAGACATAGGCGCCGCGATTGGCCTGCTCCATCAGCCCGTCCTTCGCATCGGTGGCGGTCACCGCAATGACGCCGTCGAAGGCGGCCGGGTAACCATAGGGTGCTTTCGGCCCGTTATTCCCCGCGGCGGCGACCAGCACGATGCCGAGCGCCCTGGCATTGCGGCAGGCGATGCCGAGCAGGTCGTTCTTCGGTCCGACGAAGCTCATATTGATGATGAGAACATCTTGGCTTGCCGCCCAGTCGAGCGCCGACAGGATGATGTCCATGGTCGACTTGCCGCCCTCGAAAGCTCGGGCATGGTAGATTTTCGCGCCGGGCGCCATGCCTTTGAGCGCGCCGACGCCGGCGATCAGGCCGTCGATCGAGGTGCCATGATCGCGCGCCTCGATCGGCACATCGGGCATGGCGTCGAACTGATCGGCGATGACGCCGGAGAGTGCTGGATTGGCATCGTCGATGGCGGTGTCGATGACGGCGATGCGCACGTTCTCGCCGCTCGCCGCTTTCGAATCCAGCGCGATGCGCTCGAAGGCATAATTGACGATGCTGGCTGCCTGCTGCAGCGAGTAGATATGGTTGGGCTCGCGCCGCACGGTGCGGCTGTCGGCGGCAAGCTGCGCCAGCACGACGCCGACCGGTCGGCCATCGGGAATGCCGAAGCGCACCAGCGTGGTGCCGAGCAGCAGAGACTGGCGCTGCGAGCGCACCTCGAGGCCAAATGAGGCGGCGATCTGCTGGACGGCGTCGCCGTCTACCGTCACCAGCACCTCGTCGGGCACGAAATCACCGATGACGGCGCGCGGCGGCTCGGCCGCGACGAGATCGCTGGGCGAAACGATCGGACCGCCCGTCGCGGCGGCCTGTATCGCAGGCGCACCGGCGGCCTGCGGCGGCAGTGCCCGACCGGCCGGATTGCGGCGTGGATCGGGCGTCGGCAGCGGAGCTTGGCCGCCGCCGACCGGGTTGGGAAACAGGTCAACGATCAGCGCAGGAAGAACGACCGCATTTGTCGCGGCGGAACCTGCGCCGGGCTTCTCGCCGCTGCCGTCTCTTGTATCGTCCTCGATACAGTCGGCCGCCGCCGTCGCCCGGTTGAGGCAGTCGATTTCCGTCTGGGTGAGGTTTGGATCATTGGTCTGCGCCAAAGCGGGCGCGGCGGCGAGCGTCATCGCCGCCACAACGAGCGCCGCAAACCCAATGACCGCCCTAGCCGCCATCAACCGGTTTCCTTCCCTCGACCACAGCCTCGGCGAACGGCTGGGCGGCAATAAGGCCGAGCACTTTTTCATAGTCGGCGGCCGTCGTGGCGGGGATGCCAAGGCGGAAGACACCGTCGGCGGTCGGCCCGCCGGCGATCTTCAGCTGGTGTTCGCCAAGAAAAGCGACAATGTCGGCCATCTTCGCATCCGGCTTGAACGTCACCAGCGCGAACGGCATTTTCGCCAGATCGCCTTGTTGGCCGGCAATTTCGAAATCGCCGCCCTTGCCGACTGGCTGAACAACCGATTGCACCATGACGAGGGCAAGCAGAGCGGCAGCTGCAGCCCAGGCGACGCCGGCCGGCACCGCCATGAAGCGGCCCCATGCCTGCGCCAGCCAGGATGAAGCCGCCGGCGCGCGCACGGGGCCGGCCTCGGCGTCGAGCGCCCGGGTGAAGCGGCCGAGCGCATCGGCCGGCGGGCGGATCGCCTCATTGGATGCAGCGGTGCTGGAGAATTCGGCTTCGGCCTCGCCCAGTGCGGTGAGCGCCGCCGGGTCGGACGCCAGCCATTCCTCGACGGCTTCGAGTTCCGATCCTTCCAGCGAGCCGTTCAGATAGAACGGCAGCAGCGTTTCCATTTCGTCGCGGCGCGACATCTTTTCAGCGGCGCTCATGGCCACCCCCTGTCGTAACCGGCGGCCTTGAGCGCCTCGCCGAGTTTCTTGCGGGCGTAGAACATCCGGGTCTTGACGGTAGCAACCGGGATGCCGAGCACCTCCCCGATCTCGGTCACCGACTGTCCGTGGTAATAGGCAAGGTCGATCACCGTGCGGTGCTCTTCCGGCAAGGCATCGACGAAGCGCCGCAAAGCGGCGCCCTTGTCTTCCTTCATGGTGACGACTTCCGGCGTGTCGGCGCTGTCTGGGACCTGGGCCGCGTCATCGTCGTCGATCCAGTCTTCCTTCTTCTTGCGCAGCGACGACAGCGCCTTGAAGCGGGCGATGCCGAGCAGCCATGTCGAGACTTCCGAGCGCCCCTCGAAGCCTGGCGCCTGGCGCCAGAGTTCGAGAAACACCTCGTTGGCGATATCATCGGCCATCATTTCCGATCCCGTCTGGCGCACCACGAAGCGGTAGACCCGCGCGTGGTGGCGCATGAACAGGAGCCGCACGGCGGCACGGTCGCCCTTCGCGACCCGGCTGACAAGCGCGCGGTCGGTTTCCGTCGCTGCCGTCATGGCC
This sequence comes from Mesorhizobium sp. M6A.T.Ce.TU.016.01.1.1, assembly GCF_003997065.1. Taxonomy (NCBI): domain Bacteria; kingdom Pseudomonadati; phylum Pseudomonadota; class Alphaproteobacteria; order Hyphomicrobiales; family Phyllobacteriaceae; genus Mesorhizobium; species Mesorhizobium sp. M6A.T.Ce.TU.016.01.1.1. The sequence goes on from NZ_RZTJ01000004.1 coordinate 13,662, forward strand.
GGTCGAGCCGCCTGGCTCCTGTCTGCTCTGTCGCCGATCGGCCCAAAAAGGTTCACCGCTTTCCGCCCGGATTTTTGCGGAGGCTAACCGAAGAGCGGAAAGGTTGCCAGAGTATACCGTTGCCCCCCGTTTTTAGGGGTCAGTCTCAGTCAGGGGCACCAAGCAAAAGGCAGCCGTCAGGCTCGCCATGATGGCGGCCACTAGGCGGCTCATCCCAGTCGGCAAGGTGCAGTCGTTCAGCCTCGGGCGGAGCGTCATTGGACGACGCCGCCGCACAGGGGATTCCCGACAGGTTTGTAACTCACCGGTCCGCTGCCGGGCGACTAAGGTCCCGATCGCAAACCGCAACCCTCTGAAGAAGTGAAAGTCATGACCAACAACAGCTTTTCGGCCGCGACTCGTGGATCAGTCGCCGATGGCGGTGTTCGACGCGGTCAATCGTCCATGCGACTGGTGAGGCGCATGAAGCCTTGCGCGATCGGAAGGACCTTTCCATGAGACTGATTAGGCTGAAAGCGCCGGGAGGCTTGGAAAATCTCAAGCTGGTCGAGGAAGATTGTCCGAAACCAGGGCCGGGTGAGTTGCTTGTCAGGATACGAGCGTGTTCGTTGAATTTCCACGACAGCATGGTGGCGCTGGGAAACAAACCGTGCGCCGATGGCCGAATCCCGCTGTCCGATGGCGCTGGACAAGTGATTGCGGCCTCAGACGATGTCCAACAATTCAAGGCCGGAGATGCCGTCGTCAGCACCTATTGGCCCCATTGGCTGGCCGGCGAACCGACGCCAGCCAATAAGACGGGCGAATTGGGAGATGATGTTGACGGCTATGCTCGCGAATATGTGTGCATGCCCTGGCATGCCTTCACAAGGGCACCGGCAGACTTCACGCATATGGAGGCGGCAACGCTTACCTGTGCCGGCGTTACCGCCTGGAAAGCCCTGATGGTGTGCGGCCAGGTGAAGCCCGGTGATACGGTGCTGGTCCTTGGCACGGGAAGTGTATCGCTGTTCGCGCTGCAATTCGCAAAAATTGCGGGCGCTCGCGTTATTGCCACCTCTTCATCGGAGGAAAAGCTGGAAAAGCTGAAGCGGTTTGGAGCCGACATTGTCGTCAATTACAAGGCAGTGCCGGATTGGGGCCAGAAGGTAAGGATTTTGACGGACGGACGCGGCGTCGATCACGTGATCGAGGTTGGCGGGCCGGGCACGTTGGCGCAGTCGATAACAGCTTGCAGGATGGGCGGCCACATCGCCCTGATCGGCGTCCTGACTGGCTTTGCCGGACAAGTTTCGATCCCGGCCCTGTTTTCCAATCAGATTAGGATCAGCGGAATTTCTATTGGCAGCAGGGCAGACCAGGAAGACATGATTCGTGCCATCGAGGCCAACCGTTTGAAGCCAGCTATCGACCGCGGTTTTCCGCTGCAGGAGATCGCCAATGCCTTCAAGTACTACGAATCCCAAAAGCACTTTGGCAAGGTTTGTCTCGAACTTTGATACGACATATGCGTCGCTGCCCTATCGCGCCACGGCGCCTGCAGGAGAGAGGGCCAGCATTCATTCAGTCGAGGAACGGCGTGGCCTTCATCGTCGCAGGCACCGGCACGCCGAGGCGGGCAAGCACGGTCGGCGCAAGCTGCAACTGGTCTAACAGCGTGCCGGCCTCCGGCCCCTCGCCCTGTCCGAAATAATACAGAGCAAAATCCTGCATCTCGTCGTCATGGCCGCCATGATGGCCGCGATCGGTCTGGCCGTGATCGGCTGTGACGATGACCTCGTAGCCGGCTTCCCGCCAGCGCGGCAGGAAGGCTGCGAGCATGCCGTCCATCGCATAGACGGCGTGATCCATCTCATGGCAGTCATGGCCGAAGCGGTGGCCCATCGAGTCCAGCGTGCAGGTGTGCAGGATGCCGTAGTCGATGCGGTGGCGCCTGGTCAGCATGGTCAGCGTCGCGAACAGGTCGACGTCGCTCGGCGTCATCTGGTTGCGGGCGTTGTAGCCGGTCATGGTGTGGAACCGGCCATGCGTGATCGGCCCGCCGGGCTCGTCGAACTCCATGTCCTCGACCAGATCGAACGGATAGGCCCGGAAGAATTCGGACCAGTAGGAATGAGTGACCGCGCCGGTCTTGCCGCCGGCCTTGCTGACCTCCGAAAATATATCCGGTTGCTTGACGCGGAACCGGCTCTCGTTGGTCAGGATGCCATGCACTTGCGGTGCCACGCCGGTATGGATCGACGCATAGCAGCAGGCTGAGGTCGACGGCAGAACGGAGCGCATCTTCCAGACACGCGCTTCGCCCGATTGCACCCAGCCTTCGAGATTGCCCATCAGCCGGCGCCAATTGCGGTAAGGCACGCCGTCGAGGATGATGAGCAGAAGTTTTGTATTCAACGCCACCGGGTGTCTAATTCCCGGCGCTTGCCATGCGCCGTCCCTTGATCGCCTTCTCCAGCCAGCCGATCTCCATTTCGGGCACCGAGGACAAGAGAAGGTCTGTATAGTCGTCGAAGGGCGGCGCCAGCACCTGGCTCTTCGCGCCGTAGCGCACCACCTCGCCGCGATACATCACCGCGATCGAATCGGCGATCGACTTCACCGTGGCGAGGTCGTGGGTGATGAACAGATAGGCGACGTTTTCCTCTTTCTGCAGCTCGAGCAGCAGCTTCAGTATGCCGTGGGCCACCAGTGGGTCGAGCGCCGAGGTGACCTCGTCGCAGATGATCAGCTTCGGCTTGGCGGCAAGCGAGCGGGCAATGCAGACGCGCTGCTTTTGGCCACCGGAAAGCTCGGCCGGGTAGCGGTCGACGAAGCCCTTGCCCATCTCGATCTTGTCGAGCAGCTCGGCGACGCGGGCGTCACGTTGCCTTCCACGCAGACCGAAATAGAATTCGAGCGGCCGGCCGATGATGGTTCCGACGGTCTGGCGCGGATTCATCGCCACGTCGGCCATCTGGTAGATCATCTGCAATTGGCGCAGATCCTCCTTCGGCCGGTCGGCAAGCCGGTTGGCGAGTGGACGTCCGTCGAAGGTGACGGTGCCTTGTTCGGGCGGCAACAGGCCGGTGACGGCGCGCGCCAGCGTCGACTTGCCCGAGCCGGACTCGCCGACCACCGCCAGCGTCTGGCCTGGATAGATGTCGACCGAGACGTTCTTCAGCACCTTGATGTGACTGCGGCCATAGGCGGCGGTGATGTTCTTGACAGACAGGAACGGCGTCGTGCCGGGCTTCTGTTCCTGGTGCTCGATCTCATGCACCGAGACCAGCGCATTGGTGTATTCCTGGCGCGGTTCCTTGATGATCTGACGGGTGCCGCCCCATTCGACCAGCCGGCCGTGGCGCAGCACCATGATCTCGTCCGAGACCTGGGCGACGACGGCAAGGTCGTGGGTGATGTAGAGCGCCGCGACATGGGTGTCGCGGATGGCGTCCTTGATCGCCGCCAGCACGTCGATCTGCGTCGTCACGTCGAGCGCCGTGGTCGGCTCGTCGAAGACGATCAGGTCGGGCTCGGAACAGAGCGCCATCGCCGTCATCACGCGCTGCAGCTGGCCGCCCGACACCTGGTGCGGAAACCGCTCGCCTATGCTTTCGGGGTTCGGCAGGCTGAGCTTCTTGAACAGTGCGACGGCGCGCTTCTCGGCCGCGGCCCGTGTCGCCGTGCCGTGCAGCAGCGTCGCCTCGACCACCTGGTCCATCAGCCTGTGCGCCGGGTTGAAGGCCGCCGCGGCCGATTGCGCGACATAGCAGACCTCGCGGCCGCGCAGCTTGCGAAAGCCCTCCTTGCCGCCCTTCAGGATGTCGCGGCCGTTCAGGATGACCTCGCCGCCGGTGATGCGGACGCCGCCGCGGCCATAGCCCATCGAGGACAGGCCGATGGTCGACTTGCCGGCGCCGGACTCGCCGATCAGGCCGAGCACCTTGCCCTTCTCGAGCGTCAGTGAGACGTCGTGGACAAGCACGATGTTCTTGGGCGGCTCGCCTGGCGGGAACACCGTGGCCTCGATGCGCAGATTGCGGATATCGAGCAGCACGGACTTTGCTCGCTGGTCAGCCATCACCCGCGCCCTCCCTTCAGGCTTGTCGTGCGGTTGAGCACCCAGTCGGCGACCAGATTGACTGAAATCGCCAGCATGGCGATCGCCGCCGCAGGGATGAGCGCCGCCGCGATGCCGAAGACGATGCCATCCTTGTTTTCCTTGACCATGCCGCCCCAGTCGGCGCTAGGCGGCTGCACGCCGAGCCCGAGGAAGGACAGCGTCGACAGGAACAGCACGGCATAGATGAAGCGCAGGCCAAGTTCCGAAACCAGCGGCGACAACGCGTTGGGCAGGATTTCGCGGAAAATGATCCACATGCTGCCTTCGCCGCGCAGCTTGGCCGCCTCGACGAAATCCATGACGTTGATGTCGACGGCGACTGCCCGCGACAGGCGGTAAACGCGGGTCGAGTCGAGGATGCCCATGACCAGGATCAGCGTCACCAGATTGGTTGGCAGCACGGACAGCACGACGAGGCCCATGATCAGCGTCGGAATTGACATCAGGAGATCGACAAGGCGCGACATAAGCGTGTCGAACCAGCCGCCGAAAACCGCCGCCGAGAAGCCGAGGATGGCGCCGAGCGAGAAGGACAGGGCGGTGGCCAGCACCGCGATGAACAGCGTGACGCGGGCGCCGTAGATCATGCGCGAAAGGAGGTCGCGGCCGAGATTGTCGGTGCCCAGCCAATGTGTCGCCGACATCGGTGCCCAGACGTCGCCGACGATCTCGCCATTGCCGTACGGCGCGATCCACGGCGCGAAGATCGCCGCCAGCACGAACAATGCCGTCAGCACCAGGCCGATCAGCGCAGGGATGGGGATGCGTTTTATGTCGAGCATGCCCTCTCCCCTATTTCGGGTGTCTGAGACGCGGATTGGCGACGATCGCCGCTATGTCCGCAACGATGTTCAGGCTGATATAAACGGCGGCGAAGATCAGGCCGACCGCCTGCACCACCGGCACGTCACGCTTGGTGACGTGGTCGACGAGATATTGGCCCATGCCCGGATAGACGAAGATCACTTCGACGACGACGACGCCGACGATCAGGTAGGCGAGGTTGAGCATGACGACGTTGATGATCGGCGCAATCGCATTGGGGAAGGCATGCCTGCGAATGACGGCGAATGCCGAAAGCCCCTTGAGCTCGGCGGTTTCCACATACGCCGACTGCATGACGTTGAGGATCGCGGCGCGCGTCATGCGCATCATGTGGGCGAGCACCACCAGCGTCAGTGCCGCCGCCGGCAGCATGATCGCCTGCATGCGCTCGCCGAACGGCATTCCGTCATAGACCGTCGAGATGCCGGGGAAGATCTGGTATTTCACGGCAAAGAAATAGACGAGCACATAGCCGATGAAGAATTCGGGAAACGACGTCGAGGCAAGCGCCAGTCCGGAGATCAGCTTGTCGACCCAGCCATTGCGGTAACGCACTGCGATCAGGCCGAGGATGATCGCCAGCGGCACGGCCACGACCGCCGCCCAGAAGGCGAGGAACAGCGTGTTCCACAACCGCCCCTTGATCGACGTCGCAATATCCTGCCCGCTTGACATGGCAGTGCCGAGATCGCCGGTCACGACGCCGCCGAGCCAGCGGAAGTAGCGGATAAAGGCCGGATCGTTGAGGCCGAGCTGCTCGCGCAGATTGGCGAGCGACTCCGGTGTCGCCGACTGTCCGAGGATGGCTTGCGCGACGTCGCCGGGCAGGATCTGGGTGCCGGCGAAGATCAGGACCGATACGGCCAACAGCAGGAGAATGCCCAGCGCAATGCGCTGGGCCACCAGTTTCACGATGGGTGAGGACATATCCGCAAGGCCGGGCTCAGGCTTCGAGCCAGCACTTTGCCAGAGCGTACCCGTTCATCAGCTCCTGATGCGGATCGTCGACCCAGCCGGCGACCTTGGCGCCCGTCGCGTCGATGAACTGGTTGAACATCGGCAGGATCAGGCCACCTTCGTCGCGGACGAGCATCGCCATGTCGCGATACATCGCCTTGCGCTTGGCTTCGTCGAGCTCGGCACGCGCCGCCAGCACCATCTTGTCGAAATCGGGACGCTTGAAACGCGTGTCGTTCCAGTCGGCCGTCGACAGGTAAGCAGTCGAATACATCTGGTCTTGCGTCGAGCGTCCGCCCCAGTAGGAGGCGCAGAAGGGCTGCTTGTTCCATACTTCCGACCAGTAGCCGTCGCCCGGCTCGCGCTTGATCTCCAGCGTGATGCCGGCCTTGGCCGCGCTCTGCTGGAACAGTTGCGAGGCGTCGACTGCGCCTGGGAAGGCGACGTCCGATGTCCTGAGCAGGACGGCGCCGTCATGGCCCGACTTCTTGTAGTGGAACTTTGCCTTGTCGGGATCGTATTTGCGCTGCTCGATGTCCTCGGAAAACAGCGGATAGGCCGAGTTGATCGGAAAGTCGTTGCCGAGCGAGCCATAGCCTCTGAGGATCTTGTCGAGCATCTCCTCGCGGTCGATCGCCAGCTTTAGCGCCATGCGCAAATCGTTGTTGTCGAACGGCGCCGTGTTGCAATGCATGATGAAGACGTAGTGGCCAGGACCCGCATGGTTGCGGATGGTAACGCCGGGCAGCCGCTTGATCAGGTCGACGATCTTCGGCTCGACGCGGTTGATCATGTTGACCTGGCCGCCCTGCAAGGCAGAAGTGCGCGCCGTGGCGTCGTTGATGACGATGATCTCGATCTGGTCGGCATGGCCCATCTTGTCGGCCTGCCAGTAATTGGCGAACCGCTCGCCGCCATGGCGCACGCCGGGTTCGTTGGTGGTGATCTTGTAGGGTCCGGCCGAGATGCCGGCGTCGGCCTTGTCCTTGCCGCCATTGGGCTGGATGATCAAATGGTAATCGCTAAGCAGATAGGGCAGGTCGGCATTGGCTTCCTTCAGCGTCAGCACGACTTCCTTGCCGCTGGCCTTGATGCTCTCGATGCCTTTCATGTAGCCGAGCGCGCCCGACTTCGACTTCTCGTCCGAATGGCGTTCGAGCGTGGCGGCCACGTCCTCGGCGGTCACCGTCTTGCCATTGTGGAATTCGACGCCGTCGCGGATCTTCAGCGTCCAGACCTTGGCGTCGTCCGACGAGCCGATCTCCTCGGCGATGCGGTTCTCGAGATTGCCTTCCGGGGAAAGCTCGACGATCAGTTCGCCCCACATCTTGCCGAAGGCGAACGGCACCTGGGTCATGAACAGGGCCGGATCGAGGCTGTTGGTGGACTCGCCGCCGACCAGGCCGGCCTTCAGCGTGCCGCCCTTGACCGGACCCGCGGCGCGCGCCGCACTTGAAAGCAGCGAGTTGGCGAAGGTCGCGGTGACGCCGAGCGCTGCCGCCCGGCCGAGAAAATCACGACGGCTCAGTTTGCCGGACGCGACGCGCCGGCTGAGAAATTCCAGTTCGTTCGACATGTTGAGTTCCTCACTCTGTTGGTTCGACCTTGTGGTCGTTTTTTATCATTTCTTGTGAGGAGAATAATGACCGCAAGGGAACGCCGTAAGCAAGACCGAATGCGACATGCCGTGGCGTAAATCGTACGTCGCAATTGGACCAATCCGCATAAGCGCTCAAAGCAGCGCGCGCGGGATTTTCTCTTCGAAAGAGCGCTCGAAAACCAGTTTCTCGCCTTCATAGGCTTCGATTCTGGCGCTTACCATGAAGCTTTGCGCGTCGGACCGCATTTCGGCTGATGTTTCGGTGCGCACCGACCATCCATTTCGCGACAGCGTCTGCGTCCAGTGCGTCTTGCCCGACGCCGACAGTGGATTGTCCGGATGGATCGCCCATGTCTCACTCGCGATGCTGCCATTGGCAAGGCCATGCTCCAGGTCGCGCACCTCGCCGAAATCGTCGACGATGGAAAGCGTGACGATTCCGGTCTTCTCGTCGCGGTCGACATGACGTTCGGAATTGGCGACGCGGACCGTTTCGGTCGCCCAGAGCGCGGCGGCCTCGGGCGAGGGGAACGTGACTTCATCGCGGTGCGCCAGCGGGCGCAACGGCAGCTTCAGTGTCGCCGCCGACAGGTCGAGCCGGACCGGCTCCGGCGATGGCCAGATCATCGGCCAATAGGCGTTCGAAACGGCAATACGCAGGCGGTGGCCTGATGGCACGCGATAGGCGCACTGGTCGAGCACCACACGGGCGCTGACGGTTTCGCCCGGCACCAGCGCCTCGGGGAATTCGTGCGAGTTGCGATGCGTCAGGTTGAGCACGCCATAGGAGATCAGCTCCGACGCGCCGTCGGGATGCACGTCGCACAGCCGGATCGCGATGTTCGCTTGAGGCCGGTCGGACGAAACCCTGACCAGTGCTTCCGGCGCGCCGACAATGTCGATCGCCTGTGTTAGCACCGGCTGGTCGAAACACACCGATAATGCATCGTCGGGGCGCTGGTCGCCGGGCAATTCCGGGCCGAAGGTGAAGGGAAAGTATTCGCCGCCGGCAAGGCCGCAGCTTTGCGGCGAAGCGACGATTACCGGCTTGGCGCCTTCATGGATCAGCTCGATCTCACGTGTCTCGATTTCGGGCGACGGCCACACCGATTCAGCGACCCAGCGGCCCGGCCGCTCCGGATGCCAGCGCGCGGGGCGCACGCTGTCCATCACATAGGCGCGGTAGGCCGGGTCGGCCTCGACGCCGGTGTCGATGCCCTTTAGCCAGCGGTCCCACCAGCGCAAGGCCTCCTGCAGGAAGCCGATCGCTGGTTTCGGTGCTGCGTAGTGCGGGTACTTGTGGATCCAGGGGCCGACGATGCCCTTGACCGGCGCCTCGATATTGGCGGCGAGATGGGAAATGGTGTTGCGATAGCCGTCATGCCAGCCGCCGATCGACAGCACGGCGGCTTTAATGGCGGAATAGTCCTCGCAGATCGAGCCGCGCTTCCAATAGGCGTCGCGGTGCTGGTGCCTCAGCCACAGCGGCGCCAGGAAGGGCTGGTTCTCCAGCCGGGTCAGCCACAGGTCGCGCCATCTGTTGTCGCCGGCCAGCAGCGGGTCCGGCGGTCGCGACGAATAGGACAGCATGGTCGAGGCCCAGCCGAAGTTCTCGATCAGCAGGCAGCCGCCCTTGTAGTGGATGTCGTCGGCATAGCGGTCGACGGTCGAGCAGAGACTGATCACCGCCTTCAGCGCCGGCGGCTGCTTGGCTGCTGTCTGCAGGCAGTTGAAGCCGCCCCAGGAGATGCCCATCATGCCGACTTTGCCGTTGCACCAGGGCTGGGCCGCCGCCCAGGCGATCACATCACAGGCGTCCTGCAATTCCTGCTCGGAATATTCGTCATCCATAAGCCCTTCGGAATCGCCATTGCCGCGCATGTCGACGCGGATCGAGGCGTAGCCGTGGCCGGCGAAATAGGGATGCGTCAGCTGATCGCGAAAGATCGTGCTGTCGCGCTTGCGGTAAGGCAGATGCTCAAGGATCGCCGGCACCGGATCGTCGCTGGCGTCGTCGGGCATCCACACTCGCGCCGACAGCCGGCAGCCATCCGGCATGACGATCCCCATATCCGGAAATTCGACGACCTTGCGGGGAAATTCAGTGACGGTTTTCATGCTGGGCTCCTAGGTGACTGCATGATGGAGCCCAAGCCTGCCGCGTCGTGGGCCAGCCAACGAATTCGGCTGGTCAATCCGCGTCAACTCAACGGAATGTCGTTCTCGGTCTTGCTCGCCTGGTAAGCGCTGGACAGTTCGTCATAGCGCGCCGAAATGGTGCCGATCCGCGTTTCCAGCCGCAGGCGCTCGGCCTCGGGCAGTGACCGCACCAATTTGCGGATCGAAAAGCTCTTCCAATAGGCGTTCTCGGCATTGTAGCCGCCGGGGTCGAGGGTGAAGACCTCCTTCAGGATTTTCAAATCGTGCGGAATGGCGAAGCTGTCGCGCGAATCCTCGTGGCTGAACAAATAGTAGAAATTATCGAAGCCGGTCCAGGTGATCGCCGACAGGCAGAGCGAGCAGGGTTCGTGCGTGGCGAGGAAGATGGCGTCCTTGGTGTCGACGCGCTCGGCCTTCGGCATTTCATAGAATCGCTTCAGGCAGTGCACTTCGCCATGCCAGAGCGGATTCTCCGTCTCGTTGTTGGTTTCAGCGAGCACCAGCGAGCGGTCGCCCTTTCTCATGATCGCCGCGCCGAACAGCTTATTGCCGTGGGCGACGCCTTCGGCCGTCTTCGGCACGATGTCATGCTCGATGACGTCGAGCAGGCGGTCGATCAGCGAGACGTCGGCCATCATGCGGTCCCATCGGGAAGGTGGATCTCGTAGGCGTGCGAGAAATGGCACTCTTCGAGGTTGGAGCCGTCGCCGCCGCGATCGACGACGAGAAAATCCTGGGCCTCGCCGATCGGCGTCAGCACGCCGTGCCACAGATTGCGCGGATAGTTGACGCCTTGCCCGGGCGCGGTGATGAAGGCGTGCGGCTCGCCTGGACCTTCGTCGCCATCATGGCAGACGATGACCAGGAACGGCCGTGGCGACAGCGGGATGAAGGCCTGGCTGCCGAACGGGTGACGCTCGACCATGGTGAGCTTCAGCGGAAAATCGTAGGGCGCGCCCCGCACCATGGAGATCAGCACGCGCGCATTCGGCCCCAGCGCTTGCGCCGTGGCGAGGTCGTGATAACGCTCGGCCTTGCCGCCATTGATCGGGTAGTGATTGTCGCCGCCCATATCGATGACGTCGCCGAATTCGGCGAAGCTCTCGCGGGTCAGCGGCCGGGCGACAATGCGGCTCATGGCACGCGCTTCGCGATGCCGGCACCGCCAAGCTTGGCGTGCCGATTGACGTCCTTGTAGAGAAGATAGCGGAATTTGCCGGGCCCGCCGGCATAGCAGGCCTGCGGGCAGAAGGCGCGCAGCCACATATAGTCGCCGGCCTCGACCTCGACCCAGTCCTGGTTGAGGCGATAGACCGCCTTGCCTTCCAGCACATAGAGGCCGTGCTCCATGACATGGGTTTCGGCGAAGGGGATAACCGCGCCGGGCTCGAGCGTGACGACGGTGACATGCATGTCGTGGCGCATGTCTTCAGGATCGACGAAGCGCGTCGTCGCCCATCTGCCTTCGGTGCCGGGCATGGGCGTGGGCGCGATGTCCCTTTCGTTGGCAAAAAAGGCCTGCGGCGGATCGATGTCTTCAACGGCGTCGTAGGCCTTGCGGATCCAGTGGAAGCGGACAGCAGCACCACTCTCGTTGCGAACGGTCCATCCGCTGGCCGGCGGCAGGAAAGCAAAGCCACCCGGCTGCAGGACATGTTTCTCGCCAGCCAGCAAGACGCTCAGCTCGCCCTCGACCACGAACAAGACGCCCTCGGCGCCGGCATCCGGTTCCGGCCGGTCGCTGCCGCCGCCGGGCGCGACCTCGACGATATATTGCGAGAACGTCTCGGCGAAGCCGGACAATGGGCGCGACAGCACCCAGACTCGGGTTTTGTCCCAGAACGGCAAGGCGCTGGTGACGATGTCCTGCATCACGCCTCGGGGAATGACTGCATAGGCCTCGGTGAAGACGGCCCGGCCGGTCAGCAGCTCGCTCTGGCCGGGGTGGCCGCCATGCGGCGCGTAATAGGTTCGGTCGGCCATCTTGATCGTATCCATGAGTTCAAGCCTATTGCGGGAGCCAAAGCCCATTACGGAAGTAAGTCCTTGAGGCGAAGCAGCGCGATGCGCTCGACCTGTTTGCAAGCGGTGTCGAATTCGACGCCGCGGGTGTTGCCGCTGCGCGCCTCGAACTCCGCCAGGATTTCCACCTTGGTCTTGCCTTTCACCGCGATGATGAAGGGAAAGCCAAAGGACGTGACGTAGGCGGCATTGAGTTTTGAGAACAGCTCGCGCTCCTTGTCGGTCAGTGCGTCGAGCCCGGCTGAAGCCTGCTCTCTGGCCGATTCCGCCGTCAGCCGCTTGGCCTGCGCCAATTTGCCGGCAAGGTCGGGGTGGGCGTTGAGCACGGAGAGCCGCTCGGCCTCGCTGGCGCCGCGAAAGACACGACACAGTGCATTATGGAGGCCGCCGGCGCTGTCATGCGCCGGGCCGAGCTCCAACTCGTAGGCGCGTTCGGCGATCCACGGCGAATGCTCGAACATCCCACCGAATGCCTGGACGAAGGCCTCGAACTCCATTTTCGACGGGCGCAGCGCCGGCCGCCGGAACGGATGGGTCTCCTGCCAGTGCCCGGCGATGTCGATGCGCCGCGCCAGCCATACCTTGTCGTGCGATTTGACGTAGTCGACAAAGCGCTTGAGCGCCGCGACCCGGCCCGGCCGGCCGACGAGACGGCAGTGCAGGCCGATATTCATCATGCGCGGCCGCCCTAGCTTCCCCTCGGCATAGAGCGTGTCGAAACTGTCCCTGAGATAGGCGAAGAACTGGTCGCCCGAGTTGAAGCCTTGCGGCGTCGCGAAGCGCATGTCGTTGGCGTCGAGCGTGTAGGGGATGATGAGTTGCGGCTTTGTCGACCCGTCCGGCCCATCATGCTCGAGCCAGTAAGGCAGTTCGTCGTCATAGGTGTCCGACACATAGTCGAAGCCGCCTTCTTCCGCCGCCAGCCGCACAGTGTTGATCGAGGTGCGGCCGGTGTACCAGCCGGTCGGGCGCGCGCCGGTGACTTCGTAGTGCAGCCGGATCGCCTCCGCCATGTCGCGGCGCTCGTCCTCCGGCGCATGATCGCGGTAGTCGATCCATCTCAGCCCATGCGAGGCGATCTCCCAGCCGGCCTCCTGCATCGCTGCGACCTGGTCGGGCGAGCGCGCCAGCGCCGTGGCGACGCCGTAGCAGGTCACCGGCACCTCAGCCTCGGTGAACAGGCGCAGCAATCGCCAGAAGCCGGCGCGCGCGCCGTATTCGTAGATCGATTCCATGTTCCAGTGGCGCTGGCCAAGCCACGGTGCGGCGCCAACGATCTCGGACAGGAAGGCCTCCGAAGCCTTGTCGCCATGCAGGACGCAGTTCTCGCCGCCTTCCTCGTAATTGACGACGAACTGCACCGCGACATGCGCGCCGCCAGGCCATTTCGGATCCGGTGGATTGGCGCCATAGCCGCGCATGTCTCGTTCGTAACGCATCGTCACTCCTGCCGGATGGTGTGATCAGGATAGTCGAAAGGGCGGCTTGCGCATTCCCCCGAAAATTTTGAAAGTGTTTTTGCAGCACTCCGCTCGACCGGGACTTATGCATCGCCTTTAATTGGCGCACAATTCGTCAAGTATGTTTCGACTGTACCGGGAATGGGAGCAGCCAGTGGCGGAAACGTCGAAAGCCGAAGGCGGACGTCTGACAACCCATGTCCTCGATACCGCGACCGGCAGGCCGGCGGCGGGCCTGTCCATCGAGCTCTACCGTATCGACGGCGACATGCGGACGCATTTGAAGACGGCGGTCACCAATGCCGACGGCCGCTGTGACGCGCCGCTGCTTGCCAACGCGGAATTCCGCACCGGCGAATACGAGCTGGTCTTCGCTGCCGGCGACTATCTGCGCCGGCAGGGGTTGAGGCTGCCGGAACCGGCCTTCCTCGACAGCGTGCCGATCCGCTTCGGCATGGCCGAGCCGGTGCACTATCATGTGCCGCTGCTTGTCTCCCCCTACGGCTATTCGACTTACCGGGGGAGCTGAGATATGGCCAAGATCACGGAACGCAATGAGATACGCTTCATCCTCAATGGCGAGAACGTTGCGCTAACCACCGTGGCGCCCGACGAGACCTTGCTCGACTGGTTGCGGCTCGAGCGCTCGCTGCGCGGCACCAAGGAAGGCTGCGCCGAAGGCGATTGCGGCGCCTGCACTGTGCTGGTCGGAAGGCTCTCGGCCGGCCGGTTGGTTTACGAAAGCGTCAATGCCTGTATCCGCTTCCTCGGCTCGCTCGACGGCACGCATGTCGTGACCGTCGAGCATCTGCGCGGCGAGGGCGATAGGCTGCATCCGGTGCAGCAAGCCATGGTCGACTTCCACGGCTCGCAATGCGGCTTCTGCACGCCGGGCTTCGTCATGTCGCTCTATGCGCTGTGGATGCGGTCGCCGGAGCCGTCGGATGCGGCCATCGAAAAGGCACTGCAGGGCAATCTCTGCCGCTGCACTGGCTACGAGGCGATCATGCGGGCGGCGCGTGCCATCTCCAGCTACGGCAAGGCGGCGAAGGACCCGCTGGCGGCGGAGCGCGAGGCCATCACGGCCAAGCTTGCGGCCATGAAAGACGGTGCGCGCATCGAGATCGGCGCCGGCAAGCAGCGGCTGGTCGTGCCGGCCGATGCCGACGATCTCGCCACCGTGCTCGACAAGGAGCCGGGCGCCACCATCGTTGCCGGTTCGACCGATGTCGGCCTTTGGGTAACCAAGCATATGCGCGATATTGCGCCGGCGATTTTCATCGGCAATCTCGACGGTCTGTGCGGGATCTCCGAGGACAAGGGCGTCATCTCGATCGGTGCCGGCGTCACCTATACCGAGGCTTTCTCGACGCTGGCGAAACGCGTCCCGGCGCTCGGGCCGCTTTTCGATCGCATCGGCGGCGACCAGGTGCGCAATATGGGCACGATCGGCGGCAACATCGCCAACGGCTCGCCGATCGGCGACACGCCGCCGCCGCTGATCGCTCTGGGTGCGCGGCTGACACTGCGCCGCGGCAACAAGCGGCGAACCATCCCGCTCGAAGATTTCTTCATCGCCTATGGCAAGCAGGACCGGCAGCTGGGCGAATTCGTCGAGGCCGTGCATGTCCCGGTGCCAGGCCGAGACACCAAATTCGCCGTCTACAAGATCACCAAGCGCCGTGACGAGGACATCACCGCAGCACTTGGCGCGTTCCTGCTGACGCTGGCCAGGGACGGCACGGTGGCGGAGGTGCGTATCGCTTATGGCGGCATGGCGGCAACGCCCAAACGGGCTTTCGGCGTGGAAAAGGCGTTGCTCGGCAAGCCTTGGACCGAGGCGACAGTCGAGGCGGCGATGGCCGAATACGCCAGGGATTTCACCCCGCTGACCGACATGCGAGCGAGCGCCGAATACCGGGCGTTGGCGGCACGGAACCTGCTGTTGCGCTTCTTTGCCGAGACCAGCGGCACCAAGGCGCCGATCCAGGTTTCAAGATACGAGACGGCGTGATGACCAAACATGCCCCAAACCTCAAGGCGCAAAAAATCTCGGGTGGCGTTGCCACCGACCAGCGCCATGATTCCGCGCACAAGCATGTCCGCGGCACGGCCGTCTATATCGACGATATGCCGGAATCATCAGGCACGCTGCATGGCTGCCTCGGACTTTCGACGGCTACGCACGCCACCATCACCAGCCTGGACCTGTCGGCGGTGCGCGCAGCCCCCGGCGTCGTCGACGTGCTGACGGCGAGCGACGTGCCGGGTGAAAACGACATTTCGCCGACCGGCCGTCACGACGAGCCGGTGCTCGCCGACGGCAAGGTGCAGTTTTTCGGCCAGCCGATCTTCTGCGTCATCGCCGAAACCCGCGAGCAGGCGCGCCGCGCCACGAGGCTGGCCAAGTTCGAATACCGGGAATTGCCCTTCGTCGCCGACATCGGCGTGCTCGATCCCCGAAAGGACAAGCTGGTCACCCCGCCGCTGACCTTGAAGCGTGGCGATGCTGCTGCCGCCATCAAAGCGGCGCCGCGCCGGCTGAAGGGAAAAATGCGCATCGGCGGCCAGGACCATTTTTATCTCGAAGGCCAGATCGCCATGGCCGTTCCCGGCGAGGACCAGGACGTCACGATTTATTCCTCGACCCAGCATCCGAGCGAAATCCAGCACATGGTCAGCCATGCGCTCGGGGTGCCGAGCCATGCCGTCACGGTCGAGATCCGCCGCATGGGCGGCGGCTTCGGCGGCAAGGAAACGCAAGGCAACCAGTTTGCAGTATTGGCCGCTATCGCCGCGAAGAAACATCATCGCGCCGTGAAAATCCGACCTGACCGTGACGACGACATGATCGCCACCGGCAAGCGTCATGACTTTCTGGTCGACTACGAGGCCGGCTTCGACGACGAGGGCAATATCCTCGGCGTCGACTTCATGTTCGCGGCGCGCTGCGGCTTCTCGGCGGACCTCTCAGGCCCGGTTACTGACCGCGCGCTGTTCCATTGCGACAACACCTATTTCTGGCCGGCGGTGCACGCACAATCGGCGCCGCTCTACACCAACACCGTGTCGAACACAGCCTTCCGAGGCTTCGGCGGGCCGCAAGGCATGGTCGGCGCCGAGCGTGTCATCGAAGAGGTCGCCTTTGCCGTCGGCAAGGACCCGCTGGAGATTCGCAAGAAGAACTTTTATGGCACCAGCGACCGCAACGTCACGCCGTACCACCAGACGGTCGAGGACAACATCATCCACCGCATCGTCGCCGAGCTGGAGTCGAGTTGCGACTATGCGAGGCGCCGCCGCACGGTTCGTGCCTTCAACGCCAACAGTCGCTTCATCAAGCGTGGATTGGCGCTGACGCCGGTCAAGTTCGGCATCTCGTTCACCGCAACGCACTACAACCAGGCCGGCGCGCTGGTGCATGTCTACACCGATGGGTCGGTGCATCTGAACCACGGCGGCACCGAAATGGGGCAGGGCCTCTACGTCAAGGTGGCGCAGGTGGTCGCGGAAGAATTCCAGATCGACCTCGACCAGGTCAAGATCACCGCAACGACGACCGGCAAGGTCCCGAACACCTCGGCGACCGCCGCATCGTCCGGCTCCGATCTCAACGGCATGGCGGCGCAGAACGCAGCCCGGCAGATCAAGGAGCGGCTGACCAATTTCGCCGCCGAAAAATATCAGGTGCCGCGCGACCAGGTGCTGTTCCTGCCCAACCGGGTGCGCATCGGCAATCAGGAGATCGCCTTCGCCGACCTCGTCAGGCAGGCCTACATGGCCCGCATCCAGCTTTCTGCGGCGGGCTTCTACAAGACGCCGAAAATCCACTGGGATCGTGACAAGGGCGAGGGCCGTCCCTTCTACTATTTCGCCTATGGCGCCTCGTGCTCGGAAGTCTCGGTCGACACGCTGACCGGCGAATACATGGTTGAGCGCACCGACATACTGCACGAGACCGGCCGCTCGCTGAACCGCGCCATCGACCTCGGCCAGGTCGAGGGCGGCTTCATCCAGGGCATGGGCTGGCTGACGACGGAGGAACTGTGGTGGGACGATAAAGGCCGGCTGCGCACCCACGCACCGTCGACCTACAAAATCCCCTTGGCCTCGGACCGGCCGAAGATATTCAACGTGACTTTGGCCGATTGGCCAGAGGCGAGCGAGCCGACGGTCCACCGCTCCAAGGCGGTCGGCGAGCCGCCGCTCCCGCTCGGCATATCGGTGCTGCATGCGCTGTCGGATGCGGTGGCGAGCGTTGCCGACCACCGGATCTGTCCGCGCCTCGACCCACCGGCGACACCGGAGCGGGTGCTGATGGCGATCGAACGGCTGAAGGGTGAGGCCAAGGCCGGCACGTGAACCCTGCCTCGGAATCCCAGAAAGCGTGCAATTCAGGCCGAAAACTCTATATTTCCCGATAGGGAATGCGAATGATGAACGCGAAGGTGCAAAGCTTGAAAGCCTTTCTTGCGCGCGCCGGCCGGGTGGCCCTGGTCGAGGTGGCCGGAACAAAAGGCTCGACGCCACGCGAGAAGGGCGCCTTCATGCTCGTCTCGAGCGCGGCGATTTTTGGCACGATCGGCGGCGGCCAACTCGAATATATGGCGATCGACAAGGCGCGGCAGATGCTTTTCTCCCCCCTTGAGGGGGAGATGGCCGCGGAGCGGCCAGAGGGGGTCGGTAGAGGGAGCGCGCGACCTAAAAAAATGTCGAGCACTGCCGCGGCGACCCCACCCGGCGGCTTCGCCGCCACCCTCCCCTCAAGGGGGAGGGATATCCGAGCCACCCTCGACATCCCGCTCGGACCGGAAATCGGCCAATGCTGCGGCGGCAGGGTCGAGGTGCTGATCCGGCTGGTCGATGCTGCGCTGGCGCAAGAGCTTGTCGCGGCGGCGGAAGCCGCGGAGGCTCAACTGCCGCATGTCTACATATTCGGCGGTGGTCATGTCGGCCAGGCGTTGGCATCGGCGGTGGCCTTGCTGCCGGTGCGTGTCGCCGTTGTCGAGACGAGGGCCGAGGCGCTGGATGGCATGCCGGACACGATCGAAACCAGCCTGACGCCTATGCCGGAGGCGATGGTGCGCGAGGCTCCGGCCGGGAGCGCCTTCGTCATTCTTACCCACGACCACGCGCTGGATTTCCTGATCGCCACTGAGGCGCTGAAGCGCCGGGATGCCGCCTATGTCGGCATGATCGGCTCGAAGACCAAAAAGGCGACATTCAGGAGCTGGTTCCTGAAGTCGGCGGACGGCAGCGAGGCGGGATTTGCTCGCCTCGTCTCGCCGATCGGCGGCGAAACGGTCAAGGACAAGCGACCGCAAGTGATTGCGGCCTTGGCGGCGGCCGAGATCATGACGGCGCTGGCCGCTCACGCCGTCGCACCAGCGGCTCCGCACCCCGCCTCTCGTGGCAAGGCGATGGCCGCTGACGGCTAACATACTGCCGAGCTGCATTGTTCGTGCAGGCGCGCTTCCATAGCGTGCTGCTCAGATCGGCCGCTTCAGGCCCAGATGGTCGCGCAAGGTGCGGCCTTCGTACTCCGTGCGGAACAGGCCGCGCCGCTGCAATTCCGGCACGACGAGCGCGGCAAAGGCATCGAGTTCACCGGGAAACCAGGACGGCATGACGTTGAAGCCGTCAGCGGCGCCGCCCTCGAAGCGTGCCTCGAGTTCGTCGGCGATCTGAGCCGGCGTGCCGACGACGCGCCAGTGGCCGCGCGCGCCGGCGAAGTGGCGCGCAAGCTGCCGGATGGAGAGCTTGTCCCGGCGCGACTGATCGACGACGAGAGCTTGCCGGCTCTGCATGCCTTCGCTTGCCGGCAGCTCCGGCAATGGTCCATCGATGGGATAGCGCCACAGATCGGAAATGCTGAGATAGCTGGAAAGCAGCGCGATGCCGACATCGTCGGGGATCAACTCCTGCAATTCCTCGTATTTTTCCTGCGCTTCAGCCTCGGTTGCCGCCACGATCGGTGCGACGCCCGGCATGATCTTGATATCATCAGGCTCGCGCCCATAGGTCGCCAGGCGACCCTTGAGATCCTCGTAGAAGGATTTCGCCTCCTCGAATGTCTGCGCCGCTGTGAACACGACGTCGGCGGTGCGGGCGGCAAGGTCCCGGCCAACGTCCGAGGCGCCGGCCTGAACCATCACTGGCGCGCCCTGGGGGGAGCGCGGCAGGTCGAGCGGGTCGCGAACAGAAAAGCTCTGGCCGTCGTGACCGGATCCGGAAGCCCCATCGAGCTTGCCGTGCCAAAGTCCGGTGACGACTTCGGCGAATTCACGCGCGCGCTCATAGCGATCGGCATGCGGGCGCAGGCCGGTCGAGCCGAAATTGGCGGCTTCGATGTGGCTGGCGGAGGTAACCAGGTTCCAGCCGGCGCGCCCACCGCTCAGATGGTCGAGCGACAAGAAGGTCCGCGCCAGCCCGTAAGGCTCGTTGTAGCTCGTCGATGCCGTGGAGACGAGGCCGATGTGGCTGGTCTGGACTGCGAGAGCCGAAAGCAGGCTGATCGGCTCAAAGCCGATCGAGCGCGAGGTCTGGCTAGCGATATTGACATTGGCCTCGCGCACGCCGGCAGCGTCCTCGCAGAAGAGCATATCGAACTTCGCCGCCTCCGCCGTTCGCGCCAGCTGGATGTAGTGCTCGATGTCGACGCCCGCTGTCACATGCGCTTTTGGGTGGCGCCAGGCGGCGATGTGGTGGCCTGTTGCCCAAAGGAAGGCGCCGAGCTTCATCTGACGGGCGGTCATTGTCCCTCCTCCCCGACCAGTCCGAGATGGGAGCGAAGCGTCGCGCCGGGATAATCCGACCGGAGAAGGCCGCGGCGACGAAGCTCCGGCAGCACGTGATCGACGAAATCGTCGAGCACAGACAGCGCCGGCGGCATGAGTATGTTGAAACCGTCGCAGCTTTTCGATCGGAAGGACTCTTCGAGCTTGTCTCCGATCAGGTCCGGCCTGGCGGCCATTTCAGCACTCGGCGCGACGTTCATCAGCACCTTTATCGCGCCAGGACTACGCCCGAACGCAAGTGCGCGGCGCTTCAGATCGTCAGCCTTCGCGCCCACGACCGATGGCTCGTCCAACAGGATGACGTCGGCGACGCGGGCGCCGATATCCATGTCGGCCTCCGACAGGCCAGACATGACGAGCACCGGCATATCCTGCGGCGACCGCGCAACATTCAGCGGGCCGCCCACAGAGAAAAACTCGCCCTTGTGGTCGAGCAGGTGCATCTTTTCGGGATCGAAGAAGCGGCCGCCGCTTTTGTCGAACAGCAGGGCATCCGTATCCCAGCCTTGCCACAAGCCCTGCACGATGCCGATGAATTCCTCCGCACGTCGGCGGAAGTCGTCGCCGGAAAACCCTTCCGGACGGCTGAAATTGGCTGCCTCGCGCGGATCGGGGAACATGCTCGCGTTCCAGCCGGCACGGCCATGGCTGATGACGTCGAGCGAGGCGAAACGGCGCGCCAGATTGTAGGGCTGGTGGGCAACCGTCGACGCGGCGGCGATCAGGCCGATCCTGCTTGTGACCGTCGCCAGCGCCGCCAGCAGGGTCGTCGCTTCGAAGGGCACTTGCCGGTTCGGCGCGTCGCCGCGTGCAGCGGGCGCGGAATCGGCAAGAACCACCATGTCCAAGCCGGCTGCTTCGGCCTTTTGCACGAACCGGGCCAGAAGGCTGAAATCCGGGCCGGCGTCGGACGGATGGGAGGGCGCGGCTTCCGGAACCAGTGAAACGGCAAGATGCATTGTGGCGCCGTCGGCCATCGGTCTTCCCTGGTGAGTGAGATTCCGCAGGAATTATCTTCACCAGCTGGACGGAAAGCAACCGGCCAGTCGGCGATCATTTGCCGGCCAGAATATCCTTGATCAGCCGCTGACAGCGCTCGGCCATGAAGTCGAGCAGCAGCCGCACCTTCGGGTCCTGCAGCTTCTTGTGCGGATAGACGGCGGCGAACTGCACCGGCGTCGGCGGCGTGTCGGACAGGATCACCTTCAGCCGCTGGTCGCGGATGAACGGCTCGACCTCGAATCGCGGCTTGTTGATGATGCCGCGGCCGGACAGCGCCCAGCCGGTCAGCACGTCGCCATCGTCCGTGTCATAGGGTCCGTGCACTTCGAATTTTCGCGGGCCGTCGGCCGTCTGCAGCGTCCAGACGTATTCGCGCGCGCCGGAATAGCGCAGCATCAGGCAGTCGTGCTTCTTGCCGATCAATTCCTGCGGCTCGGTCGGCTCGCCACGCGCCTCCAGATATTTCGGTGCCGCCACCAGCACCCGTTCGCACTCCATGATCCCGCGCATCCTGAGGCTGGAATCTTCGATGATGCCCAGCCGGAAGGCGACATCGATGCCTTCCTTCATAATGTCGACATTGTGGTCTGAAAGTCTCAACCGAACCTCGATATCAGGATATTTGTCGTGGAAATCGGGGATGCCCGACGCCACCAGCCGGCGGCCGAGGCCGAGCGGCGCTGTCACTTTTATGGTGCCGCGCGGCTGGCCGGATAAGGCGCTGACCGCAGCCTCCGCCTCGGTGACCGCCTCCAGCACCTGCTTGGCGCCGGAGTAGAACACGGTGCCGTGCTCGGTCGGCATCAGCTGCCGGGTCGTGCGGTTGAACAGCCTGACACCAAGATGCTTCTCGAGCTCCTTGATGCGGTTGGAGGCGACCGCCGGCGAGATGCGCATGTCGCGGCCCGCCGCCGACAAATTGCCAAGCTCGACGACGCGGACGAAGACGGCGATGTTGTCGAGGTAGGCCATGCGGGTTTCGTGGCTCTCATGCAGCTGCGTGTAACGAGCCTAGTATTTTCCAATTTTTTTTGAAAGTCATCGTGCAGCTCGGCCCTTTCCGTTTGCGCTCCAGCCCGTAAAGTCACCCAATCGGCAGGGACGATCTTTCAATGATGGATTTCGCGATTTTCTGGGACTGGCTGAGTTTCGCCGTGCGCTGGCTGCATGTCGTCACCGGCATCGCCTGGATCGGCTCATCCTTCTATTTCGTCGCACTCGATCTCGGCCTGCGCCAGCGTCCGGGCATGCCCGCCGGCGCCTTCGGCGAGGAATGGCAGGTGCATGGCGGCGGCTTCTACCACATCCAGAAATATCTGGTGGCGCCGGCCGAGATGCCCGAGCACCTGACCTGGTTCAAATGGGAATCCTACGCCACCTGGCTGTCAGGCTTTGCCATGCTGTGCGTCGTCTACTATGCCGGGGCGGACCTCTTCCTGATCGATCCCAATGTGCTTGCCATGTCGGTGCCTACAGGCATCTTGCTGTCGCTGGCGACGATCGGCGTCGGCTGGGTGGTCTATGATCTCTTGTGCCGCTCGCCGCTCGGCAAAAGCGACACCGGCCTGATGCTGGTGCTCTACGCCGTGCTGGTGTTCATCGCCTGGGGTCTTACCCATTTGTTCACCGGCCGCGCCGCATTCCTGCATCTTGGCGCCATCACAGCGACGATCATGTCGGCCAATGTCTTCATGGTCATCATCCCGAACCAGAAGATCGTCGTCGCCGACCTAATCGCCGGTAGGAAGCCAGATCCGAAATACGGCAAGATCGCCAAGCAGCGCTCGCTGCACAACAATTACCTGACCCTGCCTGTTTTGTTCCTCATGCTGTCGAACCACTACCCGCTGGCGTTCGGAACTGAGTTCAACTGGGTGATCGCCTCGCTGGTGTTCATCATCGGCGTGCTGATCCGGCATTATTTCAACACCATGCATGCGCGCAAGGGCAACCCGACCTGGACTTGGCTGGCTGCCGCCGTCCTGTTCGTCGTCATCATGTGGCTGTCGACGGTGCCGAAAGTGCTGACCGGCGAAGCCAAGGCGTCCTCGGCGGCACAAATCTATGTCGCCTCGGCGCATTTTCCCGCCGTGCGCGACACAGTGCTTGGCCGCTGCTCGATGTGTCATGCGCAGGAGCCGTCCTACGAGGGCATCTATCACGCGCCAAAAGGTGTGATGCTCGACACGGACGCCGGTATCGCCGAGCAAGCCCGCGAGATCTACCTGCAGGCCGGCCGCAGCCACGCCATGCCGCCCGCCAACGTCACGCAGATTACCGACAAGGAACGGGCACTGCTGGTGGCATGGTTCGAGGAGGCGGAGAAATAAGCATGATCAGCACACTCCTGCGCGGCCGCACACTGTCCTTTCTGCGCTGGCCTGAGACCGTCGACGACCATCCCGCCTGGCGCTACGAGGAGGACGGCGGCCTGCTGATCCGCGACGGCAGGATCGCAGCCGCCGGCACCTATGCCGAGGTCGAGAAAAAGGCTGATGAAGGCGCAAAAAAGATCGATCACCGCCCACATCTGCTGCTGCCGGGCTTCATCGACGCGCATGCGCATTTTCCGCAGATGCAGGTCATCGCCTCCCATGGCGCGGAACTGCTCGACTGGCTGAACACCTATACTTTTCCTGAGGAAACCAAATTCCAGAACGCCCAGCATGGCCGCCGCATTGCCAGGCTGTTTCTCGATGAGGTGGTGCGTCACGGCACGACGACAGTCGCCGCCTATTGCTCGGTCCACAGGGAGTCCGCCGAAGCGTTCTTCGCCGAGTCGCATGACCGCAACATGCTCAACATCGCCGGCAAGGTGATGATGGACCGTAACGCGCCGGAGGGTGTGCTCGATACAGCGCAATCGGCTTATGACGATAGCAAGGCGCTGATCGCCGATTGGCACGGCAAGGGACGCCAGCATTATGCCATCACGCCGCGCTTCGCCATCACCTCGTCACCCGAGCAGTTGGAAATGGCGGGCGCGCTCTGCCGCGAATATCCTGATCTGCACATGCAGACGCACCTGTCGGAAAACCACGCCGAGATTGCCTTTACGCTGCAGCTCCATCCAAAGGCGCGCGACTATACCGACGTCTACGAGCACTACGGGCTGCTCGGGCGCAAAAGCTTGTTCGGCCACTGCATTCATCTGTCGGAACGCGAGGCGGATTCGCTTTCGGATTCAGGCTCGGTGGTGGTGTTCTGCCCGACCTCGAACCTGTTTCTCGGCTCGGGCCTGTTCGATTATCAGCGCTACCGCACGCGAGACAAAGCTCTCCGCATCGCGGCCGCCACCGATGTCGGCGGCGGCACCAATTACTCGATGCTGCGCACCATGGACGAGGGCTACAAGGTGATCGCGCTGAACGGCGAAAAGCTCAACCCGTTCCAGTCGTTCTGGCAGCTCACCCGCGGCAATGCCGAGGCGCTGTCGGTCGTGGAAAGAATCGGCACGCTGGACCAAGGCAGCGATGCCGATATCATCGTGCTCGACGCCCGCGCCACGCCGGCGATGCGGCTGCGGATGGAGACGGCGGACACGCTGGCGGAGGAATTGTTTATGCTGCAGACGCTCGGCGACGACCGCGCCGTGCGCGAAGTCTATGTCGCCGGGCGGGCGGCGAAGAGCGATATGGCGGTTTAGCTATCCCGCACGTTCCGTCTTGACCGGGCGGCAGCCATCGGTCAAAGCCTGCAGCGAAGTTGACAGGGGAACGACATGGCCGTTGCGGACGACATCGCTCTGATCAAGAAACAGGAAGCCACGCTTGTCTTTCCCGTCTTCGACGAGGCTGTTGCCTTCAAGATCGGCTCGGCGATCCGCGACCGAGCGCTAGCCGAAGACCTGCCGATCATCGTCGACATCAGGACCTTCGACCGGCCGCTGTTCTATGCAGCGATGCCAGGCTCGAACGCCTCCAATCCGGACTGGGCGCGGCGCAAGATCAACGTCGTGCGCCGGTTTTTGAGAAGCACCTACCGCCTGGTGCTGGAGCAACAGCGCCCCGACCGCAGCTTCAAGCCGGGCGAGGGCCTCGACATATCAGACTATGTGCTTGCCGGTGGCGGCTTTCCCGTAACGGTCAAAGGTGCCGGCGTGATCGGTGTGATCGCGGTCTCGGGCTTGCCGGAGCGCGAGGATCACGGCGTCGTCGTCGACGCGTTGTGCAGCCATCTCGGTGTCGACGGGCGCCAATTGGCACTGCCGCCGGAAGCAAAATGACTGAGATCGATCCCAAGACCTTCCTCACCGCCATTTTCAACGCCGCCGTCGCCGCTGCCGATCCCCAGAGAACCATCAGGGATCGTCTGCCGGCAATGCCGAAAGGGCGCACCATCGTCATCGGCGCCGGAAAAGGCTCAGCGCAGATGGCGGCGGCATTCGAAAAAGTATGGGACGGGCCGATCGAAGGGCTGGTCGTCACCCGCTACGGCTATGGCGCGACCTGCCAGCGCATCGGGATCATCGAGGCGGCGCATCCGGTGCCGGACGCAGCCGGTCTCGAAGCCTCGCGCCGGCTGCTCGAAAAGGTGCAGGGGCTGACCGCGGACGATCTGGTCGTGGCGCTTATCTCGGGTGGCGGCTCGGCGCTGCTGCCGTCGCCTGCTGGAGGTCTGACGCTGGCCGACGAGATCGCCGTCAACGAGGCGCTGCTCGCCTCCGGCGCGCCGATCGCCGCAATGAACACCATCCGCAAGCATGTATCCACGATCAAGGGCGGCAGGCTGGCGGCGGCAGCATATCCCGCCAAGGTGGTGTCGCTGGTCGTCTCCGACATTCCGGGCGACAATCCGGCGCTGGTCGCTTCCGGCCCGACCGTTCCCGATTCCGGCAGCCGCGAAGACGCATTGGCGTCGATCGCCGCCTATGACATGAGACTGCCGGCCGCGGTGATGGCGCATATCAATTCGCCGGCCGCAGAGGCGCCGTGCGGCGACGATCCGCGTTTTTCGCGCAATGAAGTGCATCTGATCGCCTCGGCCGGCGTGTCGCTGGAAGCGGCTGCGGCCGAAGCCAGACGCCAAGGCATCGAAGCGGTCATCCTCTCCGATTCCATCGAGGGCGAGGCGCGCGAGGTGGGCGGCGTCCACGCCGCGATCGCGCGTGAGGTGGCGACGCGCAACCGGCCTTTCCCAAAGCCGGTGCTGATCCTGTCGGGCGGCGAGACGACAGTGACCGTGCGCACAAAAGGCAAGGGCGGCCGCAACTCGGAATTCCTGCTTGCCTTCGCAATCGGCATCAGCGGCATGGCGAGCGTCCACGCGCTGGCCGCCGACACCGACGGCATCGACGGCTCTGAGGACAACGCCGGCGCCTTTGCCGACGGTTCGACTGTGGCGCGGATGCGGGCGGCAGGCGTCGATGCCAAGGCGATGCTTGCCGGCAACAATGCCTGGACGGCATTCAATGCTATTGGCGATCTTTTCGTGCCCGGCCCGACCGGGACGAACGTCAATGATCTCCGGGCGATACTGATCAGATAGGTTCAGGCGGCCATCAGCGTCTTCACCGCCTTCATATCCTTCAGGAACCGCTCGCGTTCGGCCTGTTTGTCCGCCGGCTCGCGGATACGCAGGATGAAGGACGGATGGATCGTGACGAACACACGCAGGCCATCCTCGCGCTCCACGACCGCGCCGCGCATCTTCATGATCGGCACGACTTTACCGAGCAGTGACTGCGCCGCCGTTGCGCCGAGCGCCACAGCCAGATTGGGTTTTACCAGATCGAGCTCTTTGTCGAGCCACCAGCGGCAGGCCTGCACCTCGCCGGCATTCGGCTTGGAGTGGATGCGCCGCTTGCCGCGCGGCTCGAATTTGAAATGCTTGACCGCGTTGGTGACATAGACTTTCAGCCGGTCGACGCCGGCTTCGTCCAGGATTGCGTCGAAGACCTTGCCAGCAGGCCCGACGAAAGGTTTGCCGGCCAGATCCTCCTGGTCGCCGGGCTGTTCACCGACGAAAATCACCTTGGCCTTATCAGGGCCTTCGCCGAACACGGTCTGTGTCGCATTGCGCCACAGTGAACATCGGCGGCAGGCTTTCGCCACTTCGCTGAGTTCGGGAATGGTGCTTGCGCCGTCGTCTTCCGCCGTCTCAGGCAATTCAGGCTTGGGCCAGCGTCTTGCCTGCACCTTGGCGTGGCGTGGCGCGGGATTTGTCTGCATCCTGGCGATCATGGCTGATGCGGCCTTGTCCGCTGCTGCGATCAGATGCGGAATGAGCGAAGCCCCGGAAAGGTTCCTTCAAATAGCTCGGACCCGGCTTTCGCCGGGAGAATGACCGGCGATGCGATCCTCACACCTCATGCAGATAGAGATGATAATCCAACTCGCTGACGGTGCGCGCCACCCGCAGATATTCGGATTGCTTGATCGCAACGAATGTCCGGTGCAGGTCTTCGCCCAACGCTCCTTTGAGGAACGTCGACGCGCGAGCGGCCTCGATCGCGGCGCGCCAGTCTACCGGCATGGTCGTGCGCGTGATTGCCGATTCGTAGCCATTGCCGGTGGTTTCGGGGCCGGGGTCGAGTCCTTCGTCGAGACCCCTGGTGATGCCGGCCAGCACGGTAGCGGCGACCAGATAGGGGTTTGCGTCGACGCCCGACGGCCGGTGCTCGATGCGCCGGTTTTTCGCATCGCCTGCCGGCACGCGCAGCGCCACCGAGCGGTTGTTGACGCCCCAGGTCGGCGCCACTGGGGCATAGGATTGCGAGACGAAGCGACGCCATGAATTGGCGTGCGGTGCGAACACCAGCATCGATTCGGCCATGGTCTGGATGAGGCCGCCCAGTCCGCGCAGCAGCGGCAAGGACCAGGTCTCGCCGCTGGCTTCAGCGAAGACGTTCTTGCCGGCCTTGTCCTGCAGCGAGACATGGAAATGCATGCCGGAGCCGGCATATTTCTCGATCGGCTTGGCCATGAAGCAAGCGGTGACGCCGTGGCGGCGCGCCTGTGCCCGCACCAGCCGCTTCAGCATGACGAGATCATCGGCCGCCTGCATCACATCCTGGCGATAGTTCAGCGTCAGCTCGTACTGGCCGGGCGCATATTCGGAAATGACCGTCTCGGCCGGGATGCCTTGCACCTTGGCCGCGGCATAGATGTCGGAAAACAGCGGTTCCATGCCGTGCAGATGGTCGACGGAATAGACCTCGGTCTTGGCCGAGCGTCGGCCGTCGAGGACCGCGTTCGCCGGTCGCACCTTACCGTCGGCGTCGCGCTCGTTGGCGAGCAGGAAGAATTCGAGCTCGAAGGCGCCGGCAGGATGCAGGCCCTTGGCCGCCAGTATCTCCACCTGCCGGGCCAGCGCCAGCCGCGGATCGGAGGACATGGGCTGACCGTCGAGATGATACATCGCCATCAGCACCTGGCCGCGCGGCGGCTGTGTACCGAACAGCGGCACCAGCGTGCCGGGGATCGGCCATGCCCGCAGGTCGCCGTCGCCGGTCGTCCAGATCAGTCCGGTCTCGTGAACGTCCTCGCCGGTGATATCGAGGCCGAGGATGGATATCGGCATGTGCCGGCCGCCCTCGAAGATGCTCATCAACTCGTGCCGGCGCACGATCTTGCCGCGGCCGACACCATTGGCGTCAGTCAGCACGATGTCGAACGCTTCGATCTCCGGGTGGGCGTCGAGAAAGGTTTGCGCCTCGGCGGGCGTCGAGCCCGAAGGGGAGGCGATGATGGCGTTCAAAGTTTGCTTGTGCGCTTCTCTCATGCGCTAGCTTGTCTCATGCCGCGAGCCTTGCCGCAACCGCGCCGAAGGCGGTGATCAGGCGGTTGACCTGGGTGGCGCTGGTCGCCGGCGAGATCAGCATCATGTTGTGGAACGGCGCGATCAGCACGCCGCGATTGACCAGCGCGACATGGATCGCCGCTTCGAGCTCCGGCGCGTGCGCTGTTTCCGCCTCGCCGTCATTCCTCAACGGGCCGGGTGCGCAGATGAACTCGACGCGCGCGCCGACTCGAGCGACATGCCAGGGCAGGCGGTAGCGGTCGATGACAGCGGTCAACCCGGCGTCGAGCCGCCGCGCCAGGTGGTCCATATGGCTGTAGCTCTCGTCGGTCATCACTTCTTCGAGCGTGGCGCGCATTGCGGCGAATTGCAGCGGATTGGCCGAGAGCGTCGTGCCCATGCCGGAATAGCCTGGCTGTTTCTGGCTATTATAGGCAGCATAGCGCGTGGCGACGTCGTCGCTCATGCCCCACACGCTGGCCGGAACGCCGCCGGCGATCGGCTTGCCGAGCACGAACAGGTCAGGCTCCAAGCCGTGTTTCTCGGTGTAGCCGCCCGGACCGGTCGAGATCGTGTGCGTCTCGTCGATCAGAAGCAGGGTGCCGGCCGCGTGGGTGAGACGTCGCAGCGCGTCGTGGAAGCCATGATCTGGCAGCACCATGCAGGAGTTGGTCAGCACCGGCTCGGCGATGACGCAGGCGATATCCCCGTCCCGGAGCGCGGCCTCAAGCGCCGGCACATCGTTGAACTCGATGACATCGGTTGTCCGGGTCAGGTCGCGAAATTCGCCGGCCAGTCCCGGCCGGTTGCCCGGTCTGCCGTCGACCAGCCGCACCATCGTCTCGTCGACCGAGCCGTGATAGCAGCCGTTGAAGACTAGGATCTTTTCCCGGCCGGTGATGGCGCGGGCAACGCGCAGCGCAAAGCGGTTGGCATCGGTCGCCGTCGTCGCGATCTGCCAGAACGGCAGGCCGAAGCGCTGTTGCAGCAGTGGGCCGATGGCGAGTGCATCCTCCGAAGGCAGCATGTAGGTGAGGCCGCGTCCAGCCTGCCGGCGGATGGCGCGGGCGACCGGCGGCGGCGAATGGCCGAACATCGAGCCGGTATCGCCGAGGCAGAAATCGTCGAGCCTGTTGCCGTCGATATCGGTGATGGTGGCGCCCTTTGCGCTGCCGACCAGGATCGGGAATGGCGTCGGCCAGTCGTTCATCCAGTGCATCGGCACGCCGCCGAAGAAGCCCGGCAGACCATTGCCGGCCTTCGCTGCCGATTTTGGCCGTGCCTTGCGGAAGGCTTCGGCCTCGGTCTCGCGCAGATCGGCGATGCGGGCAGTGCTGATGCCGCCGATGGATGTCTTTGAATGGTCGATTGTATGCATGAAGGCCCCTCTCGTACGTCACTCTAGCCAATCGGCATCCGGAACCGCAATTGGCCGCGCGGCCGCCCTGCATTGGTTCAGCGGCCACGATAGAAGAGGACTGGCGCTTGACCTCAGGGCATCCTCCAGCATCAATGCGGGTGGGTATGTGGCTTGGGGGAGAAAAGATGCGGACGATCTTCTGTGTAACAACGCTGCTGCTGTCGGCCGGCACGGCCTTCGCCACCGGCGGCATCTGGTGCTCAGCCGAGGATAATGCGGCGGTGAAATTCGAGGTCGAAGCCGGCGTCACCAGAGGCATGGGCGGTCCAACGTTCAATTTCCGCGGCGACCTCGAAATTCTTGGCAGGCCCGTTGGCGACGATCTGCGCAAGACCATGTTCGAGGATTCCAACCTCACGCAATACTGGCTCGACGGCAAGGAACTGCGGCTGCTCGTCTATCGTGAGCACGAGGTCGCAAACACCTATAGCTCAGTCGAACTGACGATCCTGACCAAGGCCAGCGAGGAAGGCGTCTATGACGGGCGCTATTCGCTTGCCATCTATGACGGCGCGGCTGCCGCGGACAAAGACGGCAAGCCTGTCGAATTGACCGGCAAGGTCTCCTGCGGGGCCGAGTAGAACTCCCGGCTAGTTATGCCGAAATATCGATAACGCCGCAGTCGCCGGCCGCACTGCCGAAGGCGACGCGCCGCTCTTGCCTGTCCCACATCATCGAGGTGATGGCGCCCTTGCCCGGCCGGCGCAACAGCACTTCCTTGGCGTCGGTGAAGCGCACGGCCATTACCATGCCGTCGTCATAGCCGACGGCGACGACGTCCTGGCTTGGATGGCAAGCGACCGAGGTCACCATGGCGTTGCCGCGCGTGCCGAGCTCCAGCGGCGCTTTGCCCATCGGCCCGTCCTTGCCCGAAAAAGGCCAGACGATCGCCGCCGGCGCGCCGGAACTGGCCAGCCATTTTCCCTTGGCGCTCCACGACAGGCTTTTGACCTTGCCGGGATAGCCGCTCATGCGCATGTGCTTGCCGTCGGCCAGCTTCCAGCCATGCAGCGCGTTTTCCTGCATGGTGGTGACGAGGAAGGCGCCGTCCGGCGAGAAGGTGATGCCGGTGTGGGCGCCGGCCCATTCGAGCTCGACAGGCTTGCCGTCGGCCGCCGGGAAATGCAGCGTCGCGCCATTGTAGCGGGCGACGCCAAAGCGCATGCCCTTGGGCGAGAACGCCAGCCCCTCGACCGAACGCGGATGCAAGAATTCCCTGGTCTTGCCGTCGGCGAAGCGCACATACGCGGTCTTGCCCGAGGCGTAGGCAATGGCGCCTTGCGGCCCGGCAGCGACGCTGGTGATCCATTTTTTGCCGGCGCTTGCCAGTTCCGCCGCATTGCCGCCGGCGGTGACGGCAAAGACCTTGCCGTCCTCGCCGCCGGTGATCAGCCGGTCGTTGGCCGCGTCGTGGAAGGCCGCGAGCAAGCCGTCATTGGCCTGCACAGTCTTGTGGCCATGGTCGAGCCGATGGATGGTGCCGTCGGCCAGGGCAAAGTGCGGCACGTTGTCAAGGAAGACGGCGGCGATGCAATGGCCATCGAGATCAAGCGGGGCGACTGTGGGCATGCGAGCTGTTCCATTAGAGATCGTTGTGGTCGCCTTGCCGCCGCAGAGGAATCGTTAGCGTGGCTAGGTGCGACGCGACCTTCTCCCCTTGTGGGAGAAGGTGGATTGGTGCGCAGCGCCAAGACGGTTGAGGGGTGCTGGACGAAACGCCGTCAGTGCCAAGCTGGAACACCCCTCATCCGACCGAGCTTCGCTCGGCCACCTTCTCCCACAAGGGGAGAAGGAAGAAGGGCCAGCGCTATCGTTATAAGGTTTGGAAATCAAGCGGCCTGGCAGGCGTCAAAACTCTTCTTCAGCCGCTCGGCATCGAGCTCGCGGCCGATGAACACCAGCCGGCTCTCGTGCTTCTCGCCGTCCTTCCAGGCGCGCTGGTGGTCGCCCTCGATGATCATGTGCACGCCCTGGATGACATAGCGCTCATCATCGCCCTTGAGCGCGATGATGCCTTTCAGCCGCAGGATGTTCGGGCCTTCCATCTGGGTGATCTTCTCGATCCACGGGAAGAATTTCTTCGGGTCCATCTCGCCGCCGCGCAACGAGACCGATTGCACCGTCACGTCATGGATATCGGAAGGGTGCGCGTGATGATGGTGATCGTGCCCGTCGTGATCATGGTGGTGGCCATCGTGATCGTGATGGTCATGTTCATGGTGATCATGATCGTCATGCGCCTCGAGGAAATGCGGGTCGTTCTCCAGCGCCCGCGAAAGATCGAAGGCACCGCGGTCCAGCACCTCGGACAACGCTACGCCGGCGCGCGTGGTGCGGTGGATCCTGGCCGCCGGGTTGATCGCGCGGATCGTCGCCTCGACCTTGCTCAGCTCCTCCGGCGTGACGAGATCGGTCTTGTTGAGCACGACGACATCGGCAAAGGCGATCTGGTCCTCGGCTTCACGGGAATCCTTCAGCCGCAATGGCAGATGCTTGGCGTCGACCAGCGCCACCACCGCGTCGAGCCTGGTCTTGGAGCGCACATCGTCGTCCATGAAGAAGGTCTGCGCCACCGGCACCGGATCGGCGAGGCCGGTCGTCTCGACCACGATGGCGTCGAAGCGGCCTGGCCGGCGCATCAGGCCCTCGACGACGCGGATCAGGTCGCCGCGCACCGTGCAGCAGACGCAGCCATTGTTCATCTCGTAGATTTCCTCGTCGGATTCCACGATCAGCTCGTTGTCGATGCCGATCTCGCCGAACTCATTGACGATGACGGCGTAGCGCTTGCCGTGGTTTTCCGAAAGGATGCGGTTGAGCAGCGTGGTCTTGCCGGCGCCAAGATAGCCGGTGAGAACGGTTACGGGGATCTGCGTCGTCTGTGCATCGCTCATGTTGGGCCTCGAAAAGGATTGTTGGCTCCATATAGGATGTGCGCCTCGCTTTTGCACGCAGCAAACCAATGGGCCAAACAGGTCGCCAACATTGCCGAACTTTCATTAGTGCGGGCTGGCCTCACTGCCTAGATAAGAACAAGGTGAGTTGCTCGACAAGAATGAAGGTGGCGCCGGATGCCCGACAATCCATCCTTATTTCCATTGAACCGGCGTCGGGCGCTCGGCCTCATCGCCGTCACTGCCGGCGGCGGCATTTTCCTTCCAGCTGCAAGGGCCGAAGAAGCCTCGCCCTTTGCCGGGCTTGCCCTGTTCGATAGTGGCGCCGGCGTCTGCGCGATCACGCCGGAGACGACCGAGGGACCGTTCTATTTCGACCCGAAGCTCGAGCGCGCCGATATCACCGAAGGCAAAGCGGGCATTGCCCTCAATGTACGGCTGCAGGTGGTCGACGCGGGCTGCCAGCCGCTTGCCGGCGCGCGCGTCGACATCTGGCATTGCGATGCGCAGGGGCATTATTCGGGCTATCCGGGACAAGGTGACGGCCAGGATGTCGACACGTCAGGCCAGAGTTTTCTGCGCGGCTGGCAAAAGACGGACGACACCGGCATCGTTTCCTTCGCCACCATTTATCCCGGCTGGTATCGCGGCCGCACCACCCACATCCACTTCAAGGTCTTCCCCAACGACAATTCGGTGATGACCGGCCAGCTGTTTTTCCCCGACAGCCTGAGCGAGCAGATATTCACCACTGTCGCGCCCTACACCGACCGGTCCGGCAGGCGGGATACGCTGAATGCCAGGGACGGTATCGCCCGGCGCGCCGGGCCGCTGTCGCAGGCGGCGCTGCGTGAGGTGGCGGACGCCTACCAGGCGTTGATGATCGTCGCGGTAAAGGCTGATTGAGTCTCGTTTCGTGTGTGCGGCGCTCCTGCGGAAAGCTCCCACCTGCACTGAAAAGTCGTTTGTCATCTAACTGAAATAAACATCTGGCATTAGCCACGGCGGACATCGCATTGCTTGCCGGCAAAGCTGTTTTGCAGAGCCGGATCTTTTTGATCGTCGATTGCCAACCGGGCGGCTGCCTCTATGCTGTCCGCACCGGTTCGGCCGAAGAGGGATGACCATGGCCAAGGCGGACAAAACTGCGACAATGAGCCGGCTGCATTCGGCGGCGCGGCTGGCACGTACTGCGCTGGCGGCGCGGCTCCTAGGGCACGGCTTTTATGCCGGCCAGGACCAGATCATGCTGGCGCTCGACCGCGAGGACGGGCAGACGCCCGGCAATCTTGCCGGCCGCCTCGGTGTTCGCCCGCCGACCATCACCAAGACCATCAACCGGCTTCAGGCGCAGGGTTTCCTGGAAAAGCGCGCCTCGGCCGCCGATGCCCGCCAGGCCCATATCTTCCTGACCGACACCGGCCGCGAAATCATTCACGCCATCGAGAAATCGGTGAAGAAGACCGAGAAGCAGGCGCTGAAAGGTCTCGACAAAAAGGACCAGAAGGCGCTGTTCAAGCTGCTCGCCCGCGTTGAGGCGAACCTCTCGAACGGGGAGATGGTTCTCGTCGACGACGAGATCGACGCCGACGAATGATCCGCGGCTGACGCCATCAGGCAGCCGCTGCCGACGACCCATGGATCAAGGCCGACCAGCGGCCCGGCGTGACGCCGAACGCCTTCTTGAAGTGCCTGATAAAATGACTTTGGTCACTGAAGCCGGCCGCAATCGCGATCTGCGCCAATGGTTCGTTCGCCTCGATCATGCGGCGTGCCCGTTGAAGCCGGCGCATCAAGAGAAAGCGATGCGGGCTGGTGGAGAAGGCGGCACGGAAATGCCGCGATAGGGCGTAGCGATCCAGCCCGGTGATCGCCTCCAGCTCCTCGGAACGGACGATACGGAAAACATTTTCTTCCAGATAGTCGCGTGCCAGGCTGGCTGCCCGCCAGGCTGTCCTTGGGATCGGTTTCGCCGGCAGGCCTGCATGCCGTGTCAGGCTTTGCATCAGCTGGGCAATGAAGTCGGCGACAAAAAGATCGTCCAGCTTCTGGTCCAAAGGCCCCAGCGCCGAAAGCAGCCTCGTGCGGAAAACTGGATCCGTCACCACGGCATCCCTGACGAAAGGCAGCGGTGCGTTGATCGTATCGAGGCAGTCCAGCACGACGGACGGCTCCAGATAAAGCATCCTGTAACGCAGGCCGTCTTCGGTGCCGGCACCGCCGTCGTGCAATTCGTCGGGATGCAGCACGATAATCTGGCCGGGCAGGCTGTGATGCGTCGCGCCGCGATAACGGAAGGTCTGCACGCCATGCAGCGTCACGCCGATGGCGTAGGTATCGTGACGATGGAGATCGAAGGCGCTGCCGTGGAACCGTGCCTCGATACGCTCCATGCCGACGGAATCGGGGGCCGAGATGACGCAGTTTTCAGCCACGTCAACGCACAAACGTCCAAGACCCTGAAAGGCCTCGCCATCTAGACCGTGTGACATCGCTTCATTCGCAAACCTTGAATGGTAAATGTCTCATGTTCGATACGAAATTTGCAATCGTGCTGCAGGACGATCTTCCCGTCTGGCAAAAGCTCAATGTCACCGCCTTCCTGACCAGCGGCATCGTCGCGCAGTATACAGAAATCATCGGCGAACCCTATCGCGACCGCGCCGGCAACATTTATAACCCGCTCTCGATCCAGCCGGTCATCGTGCTTTCGGCCGACCGCCCGACGCTCAGTGCGATCCACCGGCGGGCGCTGGACCGCGGCGTGACAACTTCGCTCTACGTCGACGAAATGTTTTCGACTGGACACGATGCCGCCAACCGCGCCGTCTTTGCCGAATTCGCGCCCGACGACGCCAAGGTCGTCGGCATCGCGCTGCGCGCCGAAAAGAAGCTTGTCGACAAGATCACCAAGGGCGCCCGTATGCATCCCTAGTGCATCGG
Source organism: Mesorhizobium sp. M6A.T.Ce.TU.016.01.1.1 (assembly GCF_003997065.1). Lineage (NCBI taxonomy): Bacteria > Pseudomonadati > Pseudomonadota > Alphaproteobacteria > Hyphomicrobiales > Phyllobacteriaceae > Mesorhizobium > Mesorhizobium sp. M6A.T.Ce.TU.016.01.1.1. The sequence goes on from NZ_RZTJ01000004.1 coordinate 49,587, forward strand.
CCCGAAAATCGTAGTCGGTCTTTTTGGCTTGCCGGCAAGTGGCAATTCCCGCAAAGGTGGGCTCTACCTCACTATCCGGCCCGAAATTGACTGCTCCCCCAACACAAGAAGAAAGCGCGACGCCTCCGGCGGCGATCCTTTGCATGCTTTCCGTCTATGTGTTTTTTACCTTTCTGGACACCAGCAGCAAATATCTTGTCCTGGCCGGGGCCTCGGCGTTGATCGTCGCCTGGGCTCGCTTCGCCGTCCACGTCGTGCTTGTCGGTATCTTTCTCCGCGGATGGCGCGAGCCGGCGCGCTTTCGCGCCAACAATTTGCCAGCGCATATCCTGCGCGGCGCCTTCCTGTTCGGATCGACCATTTGCAACGTCATGGCGCTGCGGACCCTGCAACTGGCCGAAACCACCTCGATTTACTTCTTCGCGCCGATGGTGATCACAGCACTCGCCGGTCCGCTGCTCGGCGAATGGGCCGGCTGGCGGCGCTGGCTGGCGATCCTGAGCGGCTTCGTCGGCGTCCTCATCATCACCCGGCCGGGCGTTGGCGTCTTTGGCCTTGGCCACCTCTTCGCGCTAGGCTCGATGCTGTCGAACTGTTTCTACGTCATCATGACGCGGCGCATGTCGGCCACGGAAACCTCGGAGAGCCTCATCCTCTTTTCGGCGCTGGCGCCCGCCGTGCTGCTCCTGCCGATGCTGCCGTTTTCGCTCTCCCTGCCGCAGGATGGCTGGCACTGGTTCATCTTGCTGATGCTTGGCGTCTTCGGCGCAATCGGCCACTGGCTCCTGGTTCAGGCCTATCGTCTCGCCACCACCACGGCACTGGCCCCCTATCCCTATTCGCAGATGATCTGGATGATCATTGCCGGCTGGATTGTCTTCAACCAGTTCCCCGATTGGTGGACGCTCGTCGGCGCGGCCGTCATCGTCGCCAGCGGCCTTTACATCGTCCATCGCGAGCACAGGCTCCGCGTGCGCAATCGCGCCGCCCTCGACGTCGAGATGGAAGCGCTGGCAAAAAAACTTTGATTTGCTCCCGATCGATGGCATAAGAGCCCGCCTTTAAACAGTTTAAAGAAGCTCGGGGAGCGAAGAGCGCTGGCACAGAAGATCAAGCTTTCGACGATCGCGGACGCGCTCAGCGTGTCCACGGCCACGGTTTCGCTAGCCCTGCGCGACAGCCCGCTGGTCGCCGGAACCACCCGTGACCGCATCAAGGAACATGCCCGCGCCATCGGCTATATCTACAATCGCCGCGCCGCCAGCCTGCGCACCTCGCGCTCGGGCATCGTCGGCGTTGTCGTTCACGACATCATGAATCCCTTCTTCGCCGAGATACTGCGCTCGATCGAAAGCGAGCTCGATCGCAGCCGGCAGACCTTCATCCTGTCGAACCATTACGACCAGCTCGAAAAGCAGCGCACCTTCATCGACACGCTTTTGCAACTCGGCGCCGACGGCGTCATCATGTCGCCGGCCATCGGCACGCCGCCCGAAGACATCCTGATGGCCGAGGAAAACGGCTTGCCGGCGGTGCTGATCGCGCGCACCGTCGAAGGCGCCGACGTGCCGGTGTTTCGCGGCGACGATGCCTACGGCACCGCGCTTGCCACCAACCATCTGATCTCGCTCGGGCACAAGCGCATCGCCATGGTCGGGGGCACCGACCAGACCTCGACCGGCCGCGACCGCTACCAAGGCTATGTCAATGCCATGGAGGCGGCCGGGCTGGAGGTCAGGCCGTCCTGGCGCATCGCCGGTCCGCGCACCAAGCAGGCCGGCTTCGAAGCCGCTGGGCAGTTCCTGGCGCTGAAGGACAAGCCTACCGCGGCCTGCTGCTGGAACGACCTCGTCGCCATCGGCCTGATGAACGGCATCGCGCGCGCCGGGCTGGTGCCGGGCATTGACATATCCGTCACCGGCTATGACGATCTCGAGGAGGCCGCGATCGCGACGCCGGCGCTGACCACCGTCTGGAACGGCCAGCGCGAGGTCGGTCGCCGCGCCGCCAGCGCGCTGCTCGACAAGCTCAATGGGCAGATGGTGCGGCCGTCGCAGGAACTGATCAAGCCGGAACTGCATGTGCGCCAGTCGACCGGCAAACCGGTGGAACGTGCATGACAGAAGCCGAACAGCAAACAGTCGCCATTCTGGTGCCGGGCCAATTCAACGACCACGCGGTCGGTCGCATCGACCGGACGTTTAGCCGCGTGGGGATCGAACGGCCCGATGCGTCACTGGTCACCGATGAGCTGCGCCGCTCGGTGCGCGGCATTGCCGCCTTTGGCGGCATAAATGCCGCACTGATGGATGCGTTGCCGAACCTCGAGATCATCGCCAATTTCGGTGTCGGCTATGATTCGGTCGATGTCCGTCACGCCGCGCAGCGAGGCATCATGGTGACCAACACGCCTGACGTGCTGACCGAGGAGGTCGCCGACACGGCGCTCGGGCTGCTGATCAACACCGTCCGCGATCTGCCACGCGCCGAGACCTGGCTGCGCGACGGCAGTTGGAAGCGCAAAGGCAACTATCCGCTAAGCCGGCTGACCTTGCGCGGCCGCGGCGTTGGCATCTTCGGCATGGGCCGCATCGGTCTCGCCATTGCCCGGCGGCTGGAGGCCTTTGGCCTGCCGATCGCCTACCACAACCGGCGCCAAGTCGAAGGCCTGCCCTACGACTATCACCAGACCCTGAAAGGCCTTGCCGAGGCGGTCGACACGCTGATCTCGGTAGCGCCCGGCGGCGCCTCGACCGAAAAAGCGGTCAACGCCGAGATCCTGTCGGCGTTGGGCGCTGACGGCGTCTTCGTCAACATCGGCCGTGGCAGCACGGTGGACGAGGCAGCCCTTGCCGCAGCCCTTGCCGACGGCACCATTGCCGCTGCTGGGCTCGACGTCTTCGCCGACGAGCCGAACGTGCTGCAGGCGCTGCTCGCCGCCCCCAACACCTCGCTTTTGCCGCATGTCGGCTCGGCCTCGGAACATACCCGCCGCGCCATGGCCGATCTGTGCGTCGACAATCTGGTTTCCTGGTTTTCCCGGGGAAAGGCGCTGACGCCGGTGCCGGAGACGGAAAAGGTAAAGGCGCAGAGCTAAGCGGTGACCTTTCATATTTATTAACGTCGGCTTAACGCTTTGAAATCATTCTGTATCTCTCGCCAAATAAGCAGAGAATACAGGATGAAAGCACTTGCCGCATTGATGGCGGCCGCCGCGCTGTTCGGTAGCGTTCAGCTGCTTCGCGGCGGTGGTGGCGAAGCAGCCAGTGAGCCAACGCCGCCGTCCGGCAGCTACAAGCTGGTGGCCAATGGCGACGAAGCGTCCTGCGCGGTCAAGCGCGGTGCCGAAATTTCCGATGGCCTGTCGCTGCTGACGGTCGCTGCGAACTGCCGCCGGATTTTACCCGGCATCGAGCGCGCGAAATTCTGGCGTGAGCAGGATGACGACACGATCGCCTTCAGCGCGAACGGCATCGACCCGATCGTCACTTTCGCCATCGCCGACGGCGACGGTTATGAATCCTACGCACCGGCCCTGCCGCTGATGTCGCTGGCGGCCAGCAACTGAACTATTCCGCGGCAGCGCGCCCGATTTTGCCATAGCTTGTTAGTGTACCACATCGCCGAAGGCGCGGAGTATCTTTGCCGAGACGCTCTCCGACTGTGACGATCGTGCCGTCGGTGGCGGCCGCCTCGATCTGCAGCTTCGGGCCAAGCTAGTCGACCGCCGGCTGCTGATCCCGATGGCGGAAACCGTGTAGGTGAGCATCAAAGGCCTAGCCGGAGAGCGGCATTCGGCAGAAAAGCGTGGCCTTTCTGCAACGCCAGGTTAGAAAGAAGCTTCAGGACACGTAAGCGCTTGCATTGCAACCGAAGCGCGATCGTTATGCCCCATTCAATTAGGGGGCACTTACGTGAAATCGATCCTACTCGCATCGACTATTCTCTTGGCCGTTTCGGGCAGCGCTTTTGCTGCTGACTCGATTGCCGCGGCTCCGGTGGGCTACGAATGGAGCGGCTTCTATGTGGGTGCACAACTGGGGTACGGCTGGGGCGACGTCGATAGTCACGACGTGGATATCTTGGACCCCAGTTTTTCCGACTGGGCTGACTCCTGGAAAGCTGACGGAGTGATAGGCGGTATTCACATCGGCTATAATCAGGCCTTCAATTCGATCGTTCTCGGTGTTGAAGCCGATATCGAAGCCTCGGGAGCGAGTGGCTCCGTTGATTCGACCTTTGCCGGCAATATCAAAACCGATATCGACGTTCAGGGTTCGCTGCGGGCGCGTCTCGGCTACGCGATGGGACCGGCCCTCCTGTACGCCACGGGCGGTCTCGCGGTTGCTCACTTCGACACCAAATATGACGATGGCACAACGACTGACAGTTCTTCCCATACGAAGGCAGGGTGGACGCTGGGCGCCGGTGTCGAATATGCCTTCGCGCAAAACTGGACGACGCGCGTCGAGTACCGCTACAGCGATTTCGGCACGTTCACTGACAATCCGGCGACCGACAGTGAATTCCTTTACCCGACCGAAGTGACCACTCAATCTGTTCGCTTCGGCGTCAGCTACAAATTCTGATATGGGTTGATCGCGGGTTCTGCGCCAAGGGCCGGACCCCGCGATCGTCTATTCCGCGGCGGCGCGCGCGCCGGATTTCGCCGCGGCGTGCAGGCGCACGGCGTCGCCGAAGGCACGGAATATCCTTGCCGAGACGCTGTCCGACTTGACCCAGTATTCGGGATGCCACTGGACGCCGACGGCGAAGGCGCGGGCGTCCCGCACCGAAACCGCCTCGACCGTGCCGTCGCTGGCGACCGCCTCTATCTGCAGCTTCGGGCCGAGCCGGTCGACGGCCTGGCGATGCACCGAGTTGACCATTATGTCGCCCGCCCCGAACACACCGGCGAGGCAGCTTCCGGGCTTGATCGAAATGGCTTGGCGGATGGCGAAACGTTCGTCCTGATTGTCGCTCGCCGGCGCGCGATGGTCCAGCGAACCCTCGCGCTCCTGGATTTCGGTCGCCAGCGTGCCGCCCAGCGCCACATTCATCTCCTGGATGCCACGGCAGATGGCGAGCAGCGGCACGCCGCGCTCAACTGCCTTGCGGATCAACGGCAGCGTCGTGGCGTCGCGGGCAGGATCGTAGGGACCATTGGCCTCGCTGGCATCGCCGCCGTAGAGCGACGGATGCACATTGGACTTCGAGCCGGTGACCATGACGCCGTCGACCGATGACAGGAGTTCATCGAAATCGAGCCGGTCGCCGAAGGACGGCACAAGCAACGGGAACACGCCGGCGGCCGAAAGCGCCGCCTCCAGATATTGCTGCGGAGCGGCATGCCAGGTGTAGTTGTCGAACTGGCGGACGTCGGTCGATATGGCGACGAGCGGCTGCTGCATTTTATCCGGGTCCATTCAGTGCAGGGACATATTCTGCCTTTAAAATAGGCGATCCGAACGCGCTTTGCCATGACAAGTTTCGGCATGTCGCATGGGCCACGGAGCGGTCGTTAGACTATAGTTGCAGGAGGCGCGCTCACCTCGCGAATTTCGTGGAAACGCCGCCGGCAAAACCGGCTGCCAAGCTGGACTCGACTTCTTGCCCGTGTATTGTTTGCCGCGAAGCCGATCCGGGGAACAGAGCATTTTCCGTACGTCGGTCTGTTGATCCAATAGGGAGGACTTCATGGATCGTCGATCATTCATCCGCAAGGCCGGCGCGACCGGTGTGGGCGCCGCTGCGGCTACAGCAGCGCTTGCCGCGCCGGCCATCGCTCAATCCAATCCGAAAGTGACATGGCGCCTGGCGTCGTCCTTCCCGAAATCCCTGGACACGATCTATGGCGGCGCCGAGGTCTTTTCCAAGATGCTTTCGGAGGCGACCGACGGCAATTTCCAGGTCCAGGTCTTTGCCGCCGGTGAACTCGTGCCCGGCCTGCAGGTTGCGGACGCCACCACCGCCGGCACCGTCGAGGCCTGCCATACGGTGGCATATTATTATTGGGGCAAGGATCCGACATGGGCACTGGGCGCCGCGGTTCCGTTCTCGCTCAACGCACGCGGCATCAATGCCTGGCATTACCACGGCGGCGGCATCGACCTGTTCAACGAGTTTCTGGCCACGCAGGGTCTTTTTGGCTTGCCGGGCGGCAATACCGGCGTGCAGATGGGCGGCTGGTTCCGCAAGGAGATCAACACGGTCGCCGACCTTTCGGGCCTCAAGATGCGCATCGGTGGCTTTGCCGGCAAAGTGGTGCAAAGGCTCGGCGTCGTGCCGCAGCAGATCGCCGGCGGCGATATCTATCCAGCGCTGGAAAAAGGCACCATCGATGCCGCCGAATGGGTCGGCCCCTATGACGATGAGAAACTCGGCTTCTACAAGGTCGCGCCCAACTATTATTATCCCGGCTGGTGGGAAGGCGGACCGACCGTCCATTTGATGTTCAACAAGGCGAAATACGAAGAGCTTTCGCCGGCTTACAGGGCGCTGGTGCACACCGCCGCGCAGGCCGCCGACGCCAACATGCTGCAGAAATACGACTATCTGAATCCGGCGGCCGTGAGGCGGCTGGTGTCCGGGGGCGCCAAATTGCGCCCGTTCAGCCCGGAAATCTTGGCAGCCTGCTTCGAAAAGGCGAACGAGGTCTATGCCGAGATGGAAGCCTCGAACGCGCCGTTCAAGAAGATCTGGGACTCGATCAAAGCCTTCCGCAAGGAGCACTATCTCTGGGCGCAGGTGGCCGAATACAATTACGACACCTTCATGATGGTCCAGCAGCGCACCGGCAAGCTCTGACAACAGTCACGGCGCCACACGTTCTTCGGACGCGTGGCGCCGTAACATTTCGATTTGCCGATCAGCGCGGCACCACCACCACCTTGACTTCACCTGGCGCAGGCGGGTTGGCGATCACCGCGGCCGCCTCCTCAAGCGTTACCTGCCGTGAGATGAGCTTGTCGATCTCGATCGCACCCGAGGCGATGAGATCGGCGGCCCGGCGATGCGTAAACGGATTGAGGAACGAGCCCAGAACCTTCAATTCCCGGAACAGCAGGTCGAAGGGTTCGAATTCCGCCTTCATGCCTTGAGGCATCACGCCGACGACGACGATTGTGCCGCCGGCCCTGGCGAGCCGCATCGATTGCTCGACCGTCTCTCTTACGCCAGCACATTCGAACACCACATCGACGCCGCCCGGCAGCAGACCCGACGGGCCGCCGACCGTATCGACAATATCGCAAGCGCTGGGGTCGACCGTCGCTGTTGCGCCCAATTCTTCGGCGAGGGCACGCCGCGAGGCCTGGCGCGTCGACAGGATGATTGTGGTCGCGCCGGCAAGCCTCGCCAGTTGCACGGTGAGCAGGCCGATCACGCCGCCGCCAAGCACGGCGACCGAGGAGCCGGGTTTTATCCGGGCCAGGTCCATGCCATGCAGGCAGCAGCCAAGCGGTTCGCAGAACGCGCCATGCGTCGGCTTCAGGTCTTTCGGAAGGAGAAAAGCCTGCTTCTGAGGCAGCACGACATATTCGGCGAAACCGCCGTCGCGGCGGATGCCGATGGCAATCAGATTATGGCAGAGATTGATGCGACCGGCATGGCAGTGCGGACAGCGCCCGCAGGCGATGTTGGGATCGCCGGTGACGCGATCGCCGACCGAAAAGCTAGACACAGCGGCTCCAATCGCCTCGACGATCCCGGAGAATTCATGTCCGAGCGTCACCGGCGGCGTACAGGGAAATTCGCCATGGAAAAGATGCCGGTCGGTGCCGCAGACGCCGCACGCCTCGATCCGCACCAGGAGGTCATCCGGCCCGGCGGATGGTTTGCCGACCTCGCGCAGGGCAATGCTGCCCACGCCCTCCAGCCGCACCGCTCTCATGTCTGTTGGGCCTCCGGCATCAATTGAAACTCGGCGGTTGGGACAGATCGGGTGCCGGCGCTGCTGGCTTGGCAGGCGGCGGTTCACCGAAACTCGGCGGCTGCGACAGATCCGGTGCAGTCGGCGCCGTGCCGCCATCCGCCGGCGGTGCGCCGAGCGGCGACAGGCTTGGCGTTTCCGGCACCTGGTAATCGATCGTGCCCGGATCGACTGGCGTGCCCTTGTAATGCATCACCATCTGCGGGAAGGCGATGGTCAACCCGATCATGATGACCTGGATGCAAACGAAGGGAACCGCCCCCCAATAGATCTGGCCGGTTGTCACCGGCGCGATCTGCTTGCCGGTGAGGCGGTCGAGATAGGGCACGCGGGCGGCGACCGAACGTAGGTAGAACAGCGCGAAGCCGAAGGGTGGATGCATGAAGCTGGTCTGCATGTTGACGCCGAGCAGCACGCCGAACCAGATCAGGTCGATGCCGAGCTTGTCGGCGGCCGGCGCCAAAAGCGGCACGATGATGAAGGCGAGCTCGAAGAAATCGAGGAAGAAGGCGAGCAAGAAGACGAGGATGTTCACCCCGATCAGGAAGCCGACTTCGCCACCCGGCAGCGAGGTCAGGAGGTGCTCGACCCAGATATGGCCGTTGACGCCGTAGAAGGTCAGCGAGAACACCCGCGCGCCGATCAGGATGAACAGCACGAAGGACGACAGCCGCGTCGTGGACGCCAGCGCCTGCTTGATCACATCCAGCGACAGCCGCCCCTTCATTGCCGCCATGATCAGCGCGCCGACAGCGCCCATGGCGCCGCCCTCGGTCGGTGTCGCGATGCCCAGAAAGATGGTGCCCAACACCAGGAAGATCAGCGCCAGCGGCGGGATCAGCACGATGATCACCTGCTGCGCCAGCCGCGACATCATGTTGATGTTCAGGCGCTGGTCGGCGATCGCCACGACATAGATGAGGATCACGCCGATGGTGGCGCCGAGAATGTCGGCGTTTTGGCCCTGCGAGGGCGCAAGATAGCGATACGCCGCGTAGGAAACCACGACTGCCGCCAGCACCGCGAACAGCAGCGACAGGACACCGTGGCCGAGCGTGCGGGCCTCCAGCGGCAGGGCCGGCATCGATTTCGGCCGGACGATCGACATGATCACGATATACATCGTGTAAAGGCCGGTCAGAACCAGCCCCGGAATCAGCGCGCCCGCATACATGTCGCCAACCGAGCGGCCGAGTTGGTCGGCCAGAACGATCAGCACCAGCGAGGGCGGAATGATCTGGGCGAGCGTGCCCGATGCGGCAATGACGCCGGACGCTACACGGCGATCATAGCCGTAGCGCAGCATGATCGGCAGGGAGATCAGGCCCATCGCGATGACGGAAGCAGCCACCACACCCGTGGTTGCGGCAAGCAGCGCGCCGACGAAAATCACGGCATAGGCGAGGCCGCCGCGGATCGGTCCGAACAATTGGCCGATCGTGTCGAGGAGGTCCTCGGCCATGCCCGATCGTTCGAGCACGATGCCCATGAAGGTGAAGAACGGGATGGCCAGCAGCGTGTCGTTCGACATCACCCGGCTGCCGTAGAAATTGTCCGGCAGTGCGTGCAGCAGCGGCCAGGCGAGATTGATCGAGCCGCCCGAATAGGGAGACAGCAGCACTCCGATGAAGAAGAACATGAGGCCGTTGGCGGCGAGCGAAAACGCGACCGGATAGCCGATCAGCAGGAAGATGATCAGCGAGGCGAACATGATCGGCGCCATGTTCTGGGCGATGAACTCCATCACGAGCGCACCTCTTCGGCGAGCGCCTTCGCTTCGTCGGCGAGCGCTTTCGCTTCGAGTTCGGCCTGCTCATGCACCGATATGAACGGCGTGGGATCGTCCATGTCGCCGCGCATGATGGCAATCTTCTTGATGATCTCGGAGATGCCCTGGAGCGCGAGCAGGAAAAAGCCTACCAGCAGGATCGCCTTCGCCGGCCAGATGATCAGCCCGCCTGAATTGTTCGACATTTCGCCGCTGCGAAACGACAGCGAAACATAGGGGACGAAATAGATCACCATCAGCGTCACGAACGGCATCAGGAAAAAGAGGTGACCGAGAAGGTCGATCCAATGCTGCACGCGGCGCGAGAACATGCCGTAGACGATGTCGATGCGGATATGGTCGTTCTGCTTCAGCGTATAGGCGGCGGCCAGCATGAAGGCGGCGCCGAACAAATACCACTGCAGTTCCAGCCAGGCGTTCGACGACATGTCGAACGTCTTGCGGATGATGGCATTGGCGGCGCTGACCAGAATTGCCAGCAGGATCAGCCACGACACCCATCTGCCGATGAATTCGTTCACACGGTCAATGGTTCTGGATAGAGCGAGAAGCCCTGCCATGCATTCCTCCCTTTACGCATCGGCCCGAAAATCGGTGTCGATTTTCGGAAAGCACGATGCGTGACTCAAAGTGTCAGCGGCGGCCGATTCCCGCTTGTTTTTCGTCGCGCCGCTGTGGCCCAACGGTATGCCGTGCGTGGCCCGGCGGGTCAACACGGCGCAAGCCGAGTAAACAATCTTGTGAGGTGAGCAAGGGCGAAACAGCCGCCTGACCGAGCGTCATGCAACCAAAGTCTACCAAAGCCCGAGGCGGTTCAGGCAATCTTGCTCTGGTCGCGGCCGGCGCCGACCAGCACCAGCATGGCGACGAGGAACAGATACATCCAGGCGTCGCGCCACTCGACCGGGAAATAGCCGGCCCAGAGCGATTCGGCCATGCCGAAGGCGGCAGCGCCAAGTGCTGCCCGCAACGGCGAGAGATAGCCGCCCACCGCCGTCACGAAAAGGATTTTCAGCCCGTAGACCAGGCCGGAGCCGAAGCTGATGTTGCCATAGTAAAGGCCGGCAAGGACGCCGGCCAGCGCCGCGCAAAGGCCGCCGGCGAGCACTGCGTGCCGAAACACCGCGCGCACATCGACGCCGCACATGGCCGCGGCTTTGGGGTCGTCGGACACGGCGCGCCAGCGCCGGCCGAAGCTAGAGCGGGCGAACATCCAGGCGGCGAGCCCTATGGTTGCCGCGACGACTGCGCAGTCGAGCAACTGGATGAGCGTCAGCGTGGCATTGAAATTGGCTCCCCGCGCAAAAATGATGGGCTGGGCCAGCATTGGCGGCAGCCACAGGTCGTGGGTATTGGCGGCGATGCGGCTTACCTCTGACAGGAGCAGCAATATGCCCAGCGTCGTCACCACAATCGCGTTGGGCGTGCGGTCGACCAGCGGCTCGAAGATGCTACGCGACAGGACATGGCTGATCAGCGCCGCATACAGGAACGCAGCGACAATGCCGAGCGCGACGGCCGCGAACAGGGTCAGCCACAGGGCCTGATAGCCGAAGGCTGCGGTGAGGATCATCGTCTGTCCGCAAAAGGCGAACAGCGCGCCGTAGGCGAGGTTCGTCCGGTGCAGAATGCCGTTGGTCAGCACATAGCCGAAGGCGAGCAGCGCATAGAGCGCGCCGGAATGCAGTCCGTTCAGGACCTGCTGGAAGAAATAGAGCATGCGAACGTCCTTGGATCGCGGAAAACCGCGTCCATGCGAAGCAGATTTGCATCGGGTAATCTAACTTGTCAAACGCGATTTATCGGTTAGAAATGGCGCTCATGACGGTTTCCTGGACTCCGCACCGCTTCACTGGTGGCCTTCTTGCACTCGATACGGCGAACACCGTCGTGCTGCGTGGCGATCCCCAGAAAACCTTCGACCGGCTCAAAGATCCGGCAGAGATCGCCCGTTTCGCCGACGCGGCAAGCGTCTTTCGCGCCGCCGAGCTTGGCGGCAGGCGGCTCGAAGCGCCGTTGCCGGGTAAGATCGCGCCGGTCGTGCTGGCGATCCGCGAGACGACCGACCGGCTGTTTCGTGGTGCGGCGTCGAAAGGCGCGGTCGCCACGGGCGATCTGCCTGGCTTCCTGGAGGCCTGCGCCGAGGGTCTCGCGCACAGCCGCACCGAAATTCGTGCGCCGGGACGGCCGTTCGGCGATCCGGCGACGCCTATCGCCTTCGAGGCGGCACTGGCGGTTTCGGCACTGTCGCTGCTACAGGGCGACACCGTCGCTAGGTTGAGGGTCTGCCCCAACTGCACTTGGCTGTTCCTCGACCGAAGCCGCAATTCCAGCCGTCTTTGGTGCGACATGGCGGTGTGCGGCAACCGCCAGAAGGCGAGCCGCCATTATCGTCGCCGCCGAACGGCAGCCGGAGGGACAGCCAATGTCTAGGAAAATCTTGCGTCTGGTCGGTGCCGCGCTCGTGGCAGCGACGATGCTCAGCGCCTGCCGCGATACCGGCAGGGACGGCGAAGGCAGATTGTTCGAGATCTCCGGCAAGCTGTTCGTCTTCAACTACCGCCTCGCAAGGGCGACCTATGTCGTCACGCTGAGACCGTTGCAGCCTATGCAGGAAGGGCAGGTCGCGGTCGCCAGCTTCCAGAATCCGGCCGGCGGCGAGCCGTTGGTCGTCGAGCAGAAAGTCTGGCCGAAGCTCGGCAAGGTGTCGCTCGAGAGCCCGGCGCTTTTCTGCATCGTCAAGGACAAGCCCTATGCGATCTCGATCAGCATCAAGGATGCCGACGGTACGGTTCTCCAGAAGATCGACACCACGCTGATGTCGACGCAGGACCAATCGGTCCTGCCCGACCGGCCGTTGGTCATCGACCAGCTCTATACGCCCAACCCCGAGCTTGCCGGCCATCCTGACGGCAAGCTGCCGGGCGCGCCTAAGCCCGACTGTTCGAAGACCGGCTGACGCGTCGCCGCCGGTATCGGCTGCGGCCGGAATTTTCATTGCGCTGGCGAGCAACCGGTGTGCGGTTTCTTACACCATCGGGCGCGGACCGGATCGTTTGTTGCGCTTCGCCTTGGTATCTTCGATTTTGTTTGACCTGCCCGGCAAGGGGAGAAACACTGTAGCATCCGCTCCCGACGTTGGCTGTGCTTGCGGCCTCCGCAGAGGAAATGCCTAATGACGCTGCATGATGTCGCGCTCGACGACAAGTTCGACTTGGGAAAGGAGCGCATCTTCCTTTCCGGCGCGCAGGCGGTCATCCGTATGCTTCTGATGCAGCGCGAGCGCGACCGGCGGGCTGGCCTGAACACTGCCGGCTTCGTCTCCGGCTATCGCGGCTCGCCGCTCGGCGGGCTCGACATGCAGCTTTGGAAGGCCAGGAAGCAGCTCGCCCAGTCGGACATCGTCTTTCAGCCCGGTCTCAACGAGGAACTGGCAGCCACCGCCTGCTGGGGATCGCAGCAGGCCGAATTGCTCGGCGAGGGCACGCATGACGGCGTCTTTTCAGTCTGGTACGGCAAGGGACCGGGCGTCGACCGCTCCGGCGACGTGTTCCGCCATGCCAATCTCGCCGGCTCGTCCAGATATGGCGGCGTGCTTGCCCTGATGGGCGACGACCACATGGCCGAATCCTCGACCAACGCGCACGCCACCGAATTCCTGTTCGTCGACACCATGGTGCCGATTCTCAATCCGGCCGGGGTTCAGGAGATCATCGACTACGGGCTCTACGGCTTTGCCATGTCGCGTTTCGCCGGCACCTGGGCGGCGATCAAATGCGTCAAGGACAACATCGAATCGACGGCTTCGGTCGATGCCGCGCTCGAACGGCTCGATATCGTCGTCCCGGACTTCGACATGCCGCCCGGCGGTCTCAACATCCGCAACGAGATCGACATGCTCGGCCAGGAAGAGCGGCTGCATGAATACAAGCGCGCCGCCGCTTCGGCCTTCATCCATGCCAACGGGCTGAACCGGATCGTCTATTCCGGTGGACGTGCCCCGAAGCTTGGCATCGTCACCATCGGCAAGAGCTATCTTGACGTTCGCCAGGCGCTGGAAGACATCGGCGTCGACGAGGTCGCCGCCAACCGCATCGGCATCAGGCTGTTCAAGGTCGGCTGCCCGTGGCCACTTGACCTGCAGCACATCGCCGACTTCGCTCGCGGCCTCGACACCGTCGTCGTCGTCGAGGAGAAACGCTCGCTGATCGAGGTGCAACTGCGCGAGAACCTTTACGGCACCGCCACGCAGCCGGTCATCGTCGGCAAGAAGGACGAGCGCGGCGACGGGCTGTTCCCGGCCAAGGGCGCCCTCGATCCCAACGACATCGCCATAGCGCTCGGCGAGAGGATCTTGCGAACGATCGGTCCGTCGGACGAGATTGCCGCACGGGTGGCGAAACTTCGCCAGTTCCAGGCGATGCTCGCCGACACGTCAGACATCGCCTCGCGCACGCCCTTCTTCTGCTCCGGCTGCCCGCACAATTCCTCGACCAAGGTGCCGGACGGCTCGCTCGCCGCCGCCGGCATCGGCTGCCATTTCATGGCGCTTTGGATGGACCGCAACACCGTTGGTTTCACCGCCATGGGTGGCGAGGGCGCGCAATGGGTCGGCCAAGCGCCGTTCTCGAAGCGCGACCACATCTTCCAGAATCTCGGCGACGGCACCTACAACCACTCCGGCGCGCTGGCGATCCGCTTTGCGCTGTCGACCGACGCCAACATCACCTACAAGATCCTCTACAACGACGCCGTCGCCATGACCGGCGGCCAGCCGCACGAGGGCGGCCTGACGGTGGACATGATCGCCAGGCAGGTGCGCGCCGAGGGCGTCGAGCGCATCGCCATCGTCACCGACGAGCCGGACAAATATGCCGGCAAGGTCGAATTCCCCGCCGGCGCCACCATCCATCATCGCGACGACCTCGACCTCGTCCAGCGCGAATTGCGCGCGGTCAGGGGCACATCCGTGCTGATCTACGACCAGACCTGCGCCGCCGAAAAGCGCCGCCGCCGCAAGCGCGGCACCTTCCCCGATCCCGACAAGCGCGTCTTCATCAACGAGTTGGTCTGCGAAGGCTGCGGCGATTGCGGGGTGCAGTCGAATTGCGTGTCGATCCAGCCGGTCGAGACCGAATTCGGCCGCAAGCGCAGGATCGACCAGTCGAGCTGCAACAAGGATTTCTCCTGCATCAACGGGTTCTGCCCGTCCTTCGTCACCGTGCATGGCGCCAAGATCAGGAAGGCCGAGGGTATGGCCGGCACGACCGATCCGCTCGACGGCGTGCCCGCGCCCGCCGAATTTCCGCTCGGCGAACAAGGCTGGGCGGCGATCATCGACGGCGTCGGCGGCACCGGCGTCGTCACCATCGGCGCGGTGCTCGGCATGGCGGCCCATCTCGAAGACAAGGGCTGCGGCATGATCGACATGGCCGGCCTTGCCCAGAAGGGCGGCTCGGTGTTCACCCATGTCCGCATCGCGCAGAGCCCGGACGATATCCATGCCATCCGTGTTTCGGCCGGGAAGGCCGACCTCGTGCTAGGCTGCGACCTCGTCGTGTCGGGCGCCCAGAAGGTGCTCGCCGCGGTGCGCGAAGGCCACACGATCTTCCTCGCCAACACCGCCGAGATCATGCCCGGCGAGTTTACCCGTTCGGCGGATTTCTCGCTGCCTGTCGAGCGGCTGAAAAAGGCGATCCGCACTGCCGCCGGCGAGGATAAGGCGCATTTCTTCGATGCCACCCGCACCGCCACCGCGCTGTTCGGCAGCTCGCTCGGCGCCAACATGTTCATGCTCGGCTTCGCCTTCCAGCATGGCGGCTTGCCGCTGTCAGCCGAGGCAGTCGAAAAGGCGATCGAGCTCAACGGCCAGGCCGTGGCGATGAACGTCTCAGCCTTCCGCTGGGGCCGCCGTGCCGCCCACCAGCCGGATTTCGTGCGCGGCCTCGTTGCCCAGCCGGGCAAGACTGCACAGACGGCCGCTGTCGCCGAAACGCTGGACGACATCATAGCCCGCCGCGTCGCCTTCCTCACCGCCTATCAAAGCGCCGCCTATGGCAAGCGCTATGCCGACAGACTGGCCGCGCTGCGCAAGGCTGAAGCCAAGGCGGTGCCCGGTTCGACCAATGTGACCGAGGCCGCCGCGAGGAACCTGTTCAAGCTGATGGCGATCAAGGACGAATACGAGGTGGCGAGGCTCTATACCGACGGCTCCTTCGCCGCCGAGCTGGGCAAGCAGTTCCAGAGCTACGACAGCCTGGAATTTCATCTCGCGCCGCCAATCATGGGCAGGCGCGGCAAGGATGGCAAGCCGAGGAAATCGAGCTTCGGTCCCTGGATGATGAAGGGGTTTCGCCTGCTGGCAGCGATGAAAGGATTGCGCGGCACGGTCTTCGATGTGTTCGGCTACAGCACCGAGAGGCGTATGGAACGGCAGCTTCTTGTGCAGTACGAGGCTGACCTGGAGCTTGTCGCCGCAGCACTCGCGCCGGGCAAGGTCGAGGCCGCCGCAGCGCTTGCCTCGGTGCCGGCGCTCATTCGTGGCTATGGTCACGTCAGGCAGGCCAGTGCCGAAAAGGCCGCTGGCGAGCGCCAGAGGCTGCTCGATCGGTTGGCAAAGACGCCGGTACGGCGGGAACTCCAGGCCGCCGAGTGATCGATATGCCCTATTTACCTGAAACCTGCCTCACGTTGGGTCAACGGGGTTGGTGGCGGGGCCCGAAACGGCCTCTCTAAACCTTTCTTAAGGCGAATGTGACACAGCTTGGCTCCCCAGGGTTGGGATTCAAGCGTGAATCTAAGAAGAAAGAACGAGATCCCGGTCGACGTCTACATTCCGTTCGTGGAAACTCTGTTTCGCGACGGTTTCACGCTGTCGATTGGTCTCGTCGCGCAGACGCTCCTCGTCATTCTGGTCTACTGGAAGACCATGGACGTGACGTATCTTCTGGTCGCCGCTGGGCTGATCATCGTAGGCACGCTGCGCCTTCGCAATATCAAAAAGTATTTGCGGCGTCCTTCCCCGACGACTTGGGAGGAAGCGCGCGCCCGCGAAAACGACTATATCATTTATGGTTCGATGCACGGCTTCATGCTTGGTGCTTTCTGTTTCGTCGGCATCTATCTGGCACACGACAGCTATGCCGAAATAGCCGCTGTCTGCGTTACGCTGGCATCGGTCACGTCGATCGCCGGCCGCAACTATGGCTCGCCGCGGATGGTCATGATCTTCATCATGACCACCACATGGCCGATATCACTGGGTTTCATCCTGCGTGGCGATGTCTACCATGTCATACTTGGTCTGATGTCGGCTCCCTTCCTGTTCGCTATCAAACGGTTTGCCGATATCGTCCGCGAAGTCCTGTTTACCGCTCTGTCCGAGGAGAAGAAGGCGAATCGCATCGCCCAACGGTTCAATCGGGCGTTGAACACCATGTCGCATGGCCTTGTCATGCTCGGCCCCGACGGCCGAGTGGCGGTGGCCCATGCCGAACCCGCGCATCTGATGTCGCTCAAGTCCCCCGACGCGCTGCTCGGGCGGTCGATCCACGGTCTGCTGATGCGCGGCGTTGCCGGCGGCATGCTGGCGCCGAAAGACTGCCGCTACATCGAAGCCCAGCTTACGCGCGCCCTGCGCGAAGGGCGCGACCGCAAGGTTCTCGTCTCGCTCGCGAACGGTCAGCATTACGAGTTCTCGGCGCGCGAGGGTAGCCAGGAACTGGGCGTCATCACCTTCGAGGACGTGACGGCCCGCGTTGAGGCGGAAGACAAAATCCGCTTCATGGCGCGTTACGACAGCCTCACCGGCCTGCCCAATCGCGCTTATTTCCACGAGCTGATCGGAGAGGCGATGGCGTCCGGCGACCTTGAGCGCCTTTGCGGGCTCGCCGTGCTTGATCTCGACGACTTCAAAAACGTCAACGACACCCTTGGTCACCCGGTCGGCGACGGATTGATCTACGCCGTCGCGGAGCGGCTGGCGGCGGTCGCCGGCCCAGGCATCACCATCAGCCGTTTCGGCGGCGACGAGTTCATGATCTTCTTCGACCGTGTCGAGGACGAAAGTCATCTGATCGGCCAACTCGACGGGATTTTCGTCGACTTGCAGGGCGAGGTCGACGTAGCCGGCCATGGACTGCGCATCCAGGCCAGCGGTGGCGCCGTGCTGTCGCGGGTCAAGGATACCGATGTCGACGCCATGATCGTCAAGGCGGATCTCGCGCTCTACAAGGCCAAGGAACTCGGCAAGAACACTTGGCGATTGTTCGAAGCGTCGATGGACGCCGCTTTCCGCAACCGCCAGCTGATGAAGGCGGATCTGCGCACCGCAGTGGAAAGCAAGGGGTTGCGGGTGGTCTACCAGCCGATCGTGGCGATGAGCACGATGCGCATCGTCAGTTGCGAGGCGCTGTGCCGTTGGGACCACCCCGAGCTCGGACCGATTTCGCCCAGCATCTTCATTCCGCTGGCGGAAGAAATGGGCATCATTTCCGAGATCAGCACCTTCGTCCTGCATGCCGCGTGCACTGAATGCGCCAAATGGCACGCGCAGACCAGTGTCTCGGTCAATCTCTCGGCCAAGGACTTCCGCAACCGCGACGTTATCCAGAAGGTTCGCGATGCGCTCGCCAGTTCCGGTCTCGCCGCCGGCCGCCTGGAGATCGAAGTCACCGAGACGGCATTGCTCGACGACAAGTCGCTGACGCGTCAGTACATCGAGGAATTGAAACGGCTTGGCGTGCGCATCGCGCTCGACGATTTCGGCACCGGCTATTCGAGCCTGAGCTATCTCCACAAACTGCCGCTCGACAAGATCAAGATCGACCGTTCGTTCCTTATAGACGTCACCCAGAACAGCCGTTCGCTCGAATTGCTCAAGGGCATCGTCAATCTGTCACGGCCGCTGGGGCTTTCGGTGACCGTCGAGGGCGTCGAAACCTTCGAACAGCTCAAGATACTCTCGTTGCAGGTCAAGCCGGACCTGGTCCAGGGATTCCTGTTCGGCTCAGCGCTCAGCGCATCCGGCATCGAGACCATGTCGAGCACGGTCTGGCCCTTTGCTAAGGACATCAAGACGGGCAGGAAGGCGACACGCCGCTAATTCCTGACGAAAAATCTCGTACTTTAGTATAATTTTACCTATTATTAAGGTTAATGACTGGTAAATGACCCCTATCCAGTTTTCATCTTTACATCGTACGACCCCGCCGTAGTGTTGCTCGCGGGGGCAGTTTGCGGGGTTTGAGTTCATGGTTGTTGAGTTGACTTCGCCTCGCCAGGCGGCGGGCGCTGAACATGAGAATATGTCTACTTTCGCGCGTCACGTTTATGCGCTCCTCGACCGGACGGAATACCGCCGCTGTGAAACCGGCGAGGATTTCGAAAGTATCTACAGGTTGCGCTACAACGCCTATCGGATGAACGCGCTGGTACCCGAGAATGCTTCCCGCGAGGTCCATGACGAGTTCGACGAGCTGCCGAACTGCCATACGTTCGGCATCTACATAGACGGGCGGCTGGTCAGTACGATGCGCCTGCACGATGTGTCCGCCGACAACCCAGCGTCGCCGGCTCTAAGCGTCTACAAGGACCTGTTGACGCCGCGTCTGGCGGCTGGCGAGCTCTTTATCGACCCAAGCCGTTTTGCCGTAGACGCCGAGTGGTCGCGGGTTTATCCGCAGATCCCTTACGTCACGCTGCGCTTGGCCGGCATGGCGTGCTTCCACTTCCACGCGCCTTATTGCATATCCATGATCCGCGAAGATCATGCCGCCTTTTACAAACGTATCTATCGGGCACGGCCGATCGGCGACGCGCGTCCTTATGCTGGCGTAATCAACTGTTTTGCGCTGCTCTATCAAGCCGATGTCCTGGCGATCAAGAACGAGACCTACGCCCGGTTCCCATTTTTCCGGTCGACGCCGATGGAACAGCGCCTGATGTTCGGCAAGCCGCCGGCCGGAGAACTCGCGCCGCTGACCATCCTGCCGACAGCCAAATACTATCGCGAAGCCGCCTGACATCTGGCAAATTTAGAGCGCGGCTGGAGCTTTCCGGCCGCTTCGGCGTTCTGGGAGGCGCGCGGGTGGCGCGTGGACGACGTCAATCTGCATCGCTCCGGCGGCAATTCTATCGAAAGGAACCGACATGACCATTTCCACGCTCGCACTCACTCCACTGATCTCGCTGATTGCCGGCGTGCTGATCCTGGTGATGCCGCGGCTCCTCAACTACATCGTCGCGCTCTATCTGATCGTCGTCGGCCTGCTCGGGTTGTTTCCACAGCTCGCCGGCTGAAAATGCCGGCTGGCGCGGCGAGCGTTAGCCGGCAAGCAAGCGCAAGGCGGCGGCAACGGTCGCCTCCGGAACATCCTTGGCGGCTTCAACTTTCCTTTGAGGCTGTTGTCTCCGGCGATGCGGCAATAGCGCCATTGCCCTCGGCCCGGCTTTTCGCTATGTGCCTCAAAGATGTCTTCGAAGGGGTATTCCTATGGCTGATCACACGCCGACCGGTCCTGTCGAACTGGGCGCGAAGATGGACTATGCCGAGCACGACCGCACCTATGCCGGCTTTGTCATGCTCGCCAAATACGGATCGCTCTTTTGCGCCGCCGTGCTCTTGGCAATGGCTTTCGGCTTCTTTGCGGGCGGCTTCTTCTCCGGGTTTATCCTGTTCGTTCTGATCCTCGCCGTCGGCGCCTTCATTCTCCGGTAAATTCTTCAAAACCCCTTGCCCTTCAAACCCTTGCCCGCGACATCGCCGGAAGTCCGGCCGGCGTCCTGCGCAGACAGGTTCCAGCCGAAAGGATCATGCGGTGGGACAGACGGTTTTCATCCCTCGTGAGCTCGATGCGAACGAGCCGCGCGTTGCCGCCTCGCCGGACACGGTGAAGCGGCTGGCGGGGCTGGGGTTCGACGTGATCGTCGAAAGCGGGGCCGGCACGGCGTCGCGCATTCCCGACGAGGAGTTTGCCAAGATCGGCGCTGTGATCGGTAAGGCCGGCGATGTCGCCAAGGCCGATGTGGTGCTGAAGGTGCGCCGGCCTAGTGAAGCGGAGCTGAAGGCCTATCGCCGGGGCACAGCGGTCATCGCCATCATGGATCCCTACGGCAACGATGCTGCCGTCGATGCTCTGGCAAGGGCCGGCGTCACCGCCTTCTCGATGGAGTTCATGCCGCGCATCACCCGCGCCCAGTCCATGGATGTCCTGTCCAGCCAGGCGAACCTCGCCGGCTATCAGGCAGTGATCGACGCGGCTGCCGAATATGACCGGGCGCTGCCGATGATGATGACGGCAGCTGGCACGGTGCCGGCGGCGAAAGCCTTCATCATGGGCGTCGGCGTCGCCGGCCTGCAGGCCATTGCGACGGCCAGACGGCTTGGCGCCGTCGTCACCGCCACCGACGTGCGCCCCGCCGCAAAGGAACAGGTCGCCTCGCTCGGCGCAAAGTTCCTGGCGGTCGAGGACGAGGAGTTCAAGGCAGCCGAGACCGCTGGCGGCTATGCCAAGGAAATGTCGAAGGAGTATCAGGCCAAGCAGGCGGCGCTGACCGCCGAGCACATCGCCAAGCAGGACATCGTCATCACCACGGCGCTGATCCCCGGCCGCCCGGCGCCGAAGCTGGTCTCAGTGGCCATGGTCGCCTCGATGAAGCCCGGCTCGGTGATCGTCGACCTCGCGGTCGAGCGCGGCGGCAATGTCGAAGGCGCCGTGCCCGGGCAGGTGGTGACCACGGCCAACGGGGTAAAGATCGTCGGCCATCTCAACGTGCCGGGCCGCGTCGCGGCATCCGCCTCGCTGCTCTATGCCAGGAACCTCTTCGCGTTCATCGAGACGCTGGTCGACAAGACCACGAAGACGCTTGCCATCAACCGCGACGACGATCTGGTCAAGGCGACGATGCTGACCGACGGCGGCCAGGTCGTGCATCCGGCCTTCGCCGGCAAGCCGGCGGTGATGATCGCCTCGGCCGAACCTGCGAAGCCCGCTGCTGCAAAGAAACCGGCCGCTACAAAGAAACCTGCCGCACCCAAATCGCCCGCTAATAAGTCGAAAGGGATCGCGTGATGGACCAGACCTTGCAGAAAGCCCTCGACCAGCTCGACCAGGCGACCGCCGCCGTCCGGCTCGCTGTGCAGGATCTGGCCACTGCTCCCGGAGCCGATGCGGCCGGCGACGCGGCGCATGCGCTGTCCGGCGGGGCGATCGACCCGTTCGTCTTCCGTTTCGCCATTTTCGTCCTGGCGATCTTCGTCGGCTATTACGTCGTCTGGTCGGTGACGCCGGCGCTGCACACGCCGCTGATGGCAGTGACCAACGCCATCTCCTCGGTCATCGTCGTCGGCGCGCTGCTTGCAGTCGGCATCTCGGCGTCCGGCATTGCCACCGGCTTCGGTTTCGTCGCGCTGATGCTGGTCTCGGTCAACATCTTCGGCGGCTTTCTCGTCACCCAGCGCATGCTGGCCATGTACAAGAAGAAGGACAAGTAGAGCGCCATGAACGCCAACTTCGCCTCCTTCCTCTATCTGGTCTCCGGAATCCTGTTCATCCTGGCATTGCGTGGCCTGTCACACCCGACCACCAGCCGCCAGGGCAACATGTACGGCATGATCGGCATGGCCATCGCCATCGCCACCACGCTGGCGCTGGCGACCCCTTCGGCGGGCGGCTTCGGCCTCATCGTGCTCGGCCTTTTGATCGGCGGCTCGGTCGGCGCGGTCACCGCACGGCGCATCGCCATGACCTCGATGCCACAGCTGGTCGCCGCCTTCCACTCGCTCGTCGGCCTCGCCGCGGTCATGGTGGCGGCTGCCGCCATCTATGCACCGGAAAGTTTTGGCATCGGCACAGTCGCCGATATCCATGCTCAGGCGCTGATCGAGATGAGCCTCGGCGTCGCCATCGGCGCCATCACCTTCACCGGCTCGGTCATCGCCTTCCTCAAGCTCGACGGCCGCATGTCGGGCAAGCCGATCATGATCGGCGGCCGCCACGTCATCAACGCGGCGCTTGGCATCGCGCTGATCGTGCTGATCGTGCTGCTGGTCACCTCCGAGTCCAAGCTGGTGTTCTGGCTGATCGTCGCGGCATCGCTTGTCCTTGGCGTCCTGCTCATCATCCCGATCGGCGGCGCCGACATGCCGGTGGTCGTCTCGATGCTGAATTCCTATTCGGGCTGGGCTGCGGCAGCACTCGGCTTCACGCTCGGCAATCTGGCGCTGATCATCACCGGCGCGCTGGTCGGCTCGTCCGGTGCGATCCTGTCCTACATCATGTGCAAGGGCATGAACCGGTCTTTCATCTCGGTCATCCTCGGCGGCTTCGGCGGCGAGACTTCCGCCGCAGCGGACGACGGCATCGAGCGCACGGTCAAGCAGGGTTCGGCCGACGATGCCGCCTATCTGATGATGAACGCACAGAAGGTCATCATCGTGCCGGGCTACGGTATGGCGGTCGCCCAGGCGCAGCATGCGCTGCGCGAGATGGCGGACAAGCTCAAGGCAGCCGGTGTCGACGTGAAATACGCCATTCATCCGGTCGCCGGCCGCATGCCGGGCCACATGAACGTGCTGTTGGCCGAAGCCAACGTGCCTTACGACGAAGTATTCGAGCTGGAGGACATCAACTCCGAATTCGCGCAGGCCGACGTCGCCTATGTCATCGGCGCCAACGACGTCACCAACCCTTCGGCTCGTGACGACAAGTCGTCGCCGATCTACGGCATGCCGATCCTCGATGTCGACAAGGCGCGCACCTGCCTGTTCGTCAAGCGCTCGCTCGGCTCCGGCTACGCCGGCATCGACAACACGCTGTTCTACAAGGACGGCACCATGATGCTGCTCGGCGACGCCAAGAAGATGACCGAAGAGATCGTCAAGGCGATGGATCACTGACCGGCTTCGCGGCGCCGATACACCGCCGGTTGCTCGAATTAAGCCCGGCTCCCCGCCGGGTTTTTTCTTGACCCTGAGCATCCGACGTCTTTGCTTCCATGCCGGTTTCAGAGCTACGATGGGCGAATTCTGTTCCGGGATTTTCACCAACGGAGGCACTGGTGTCCGACCTTCATCCTGCTGCGTCGCCGGTCACGGGCAGTACGCCGGCCCCGGGTAAAACGCCGCGCAAGCTCAGTCAGGCTGTGGTCATCGTGCATGGCATGGGCGAACAGCAGCCCATGAGCACGCTGAGGGAATTTGTTCAGGCTGTTTGGAGTCACGATCCCGCTCGCGTGCCGTTTTATGCCCGTGTCTCCGATCCGGGCCGGCCCGCCGGCGAGAAGATCAACCGGAGCTGGATCACGCCCGACAGCCGGACGAATTCGCATGAGCTTCGCCGGATCACCACCCCTTACGACGTCGCTGGCCGCCGCACCGATTTCTACGAGCTCTATTGGGCCGACATCACGCAAGGCACGACACGGGGCCGGCTTGCAGCCTGGGTGACGAGCCTGCTCTGGCGCAAGCCCGCCGACATTCCGCGCGATGCCCGTGGGCTTTATGTCGTCACGCTTCTGGCCGTCATAACGGTCCTGTGTGCGGCGCTCGTGCTCGCGACATCGGCCTCGCAAGGGTATCTTTCCTGGACCACGGGCACGCTCGTCACGATCCTGGCCTCGTTCGTCATCTGGTTGGTGGACCGATTTGGCCTGCCTTATTTCGGCGATGTGGCCGCCTATGTGCGTGCTGAAGCGGCAACGGTCGAGAAGCGCGCGCTTGTCCGCGACCGTGGCCTGACGCTGCTGAGGCGTCTCATGATGGACGATGGCTACGACCGGATCGTGCTGGTCTCGCACAGCCTGGGATCAATCATCGCCTATGATCTGCTGCAGATATTGTGGGCCGATTTCAGGCCCCGAAAGCTGGAAGCTGCCCGCGACAAGGCGAGGCTGAAGGCAATCCACGCCGTCGACAAGGCCACGCTCAAGTCAGATGGTGCTGCGTGGCCCAGCTTGGATGATTTTTCCGGATTCCGGCGCGCCCAATGGGAGCTCTATCGGCAGCTTCGCGTCAGGGACGCCGATCATCCATTACCATGGAAGATCAGCGATTTCGTCACGCTTGGCAGTCCGCTGACTCACAGCGAATTTCTGGTGACCTACAATCTCGCCGAATTCAGGCGCGGCATCGCTGAGCGGCTGTTCTCGGCATGCCCGCCGATTGCCGAGACGGCGGCCGGTGGAACCGTCCTTTACCAGGAAGGGCGCAGCCGTTCGGGCAAGCCACAGCGGGCGGTGCATCATGGTGCGGTGTTTGCCGCGACCCGTTGGACCAATATCTTCGACCGGGGCAATGGCTGGCTGACGGGCGACCCGATTTCCGGGCCGATGGCAGAAAATTTCGGCCCCGGCGTGGAGGACATTCAGGTCAAGTTGCGCAGTTCGCGTGGTCGCATCTTCACCCACACGCTCTACTGGTCACTGAAGGCTACCGGTATCGAGATCGCCCCAGCCGCCGGCACGCCGCGTTCGCATATTGACGTGCTGCGCGACGCAGTCGACCTCGGCCGCAAATTCGAGCCAAGTCAGGCAGTGCCGACGATCGCTGCTGGAAAATAGGAGCCCGCTCGTCTCGGCGAATCAGCGCGCGCAATCCATGGCGATCGCCATTAAAACAACAGGCCCATGCCGGCTCACAGTCCGGCATGGAGGGCACCGTCAAGCACCGATCAACGGTTGGTCAGGAAGACCGCCTCCTCGTCGTCGCGTTGCCTGCCGCCAAGGGCGGCCGCCGCGCTCGCGATGAAGGCGCCGACGACCAGGGACAGCGCGCCAACCAGCGCAAAACTGGCACCGGCCTTCCTGGCGGTATCGGCGGCCTGCTGGGCCTGGACCTTTGTTTCCTGTGCCCTGGCAATCACCGCATCCACACGGGCCTTGGCATCCGGTTCCGACAGCCCCGTGCGGGCAGCCACCAACTGCGACAGATAGGTCTTGTCGTCTGCCGAAACTTCGCCTGCAGCTGCGCTCGCGATCAAAATGCGTGAAGCCTGCGCCGTGGCCGCCGCATCGCTCTCCGGATTGGCGGCAGCAAGCCTGGCCGCATCGGCCGGGCGGAACAACGTATCGACGAAGTACGACGTTGCGTTGTCGGTCGAGCCGCTTCCGACGTTCGCACTAGCACCTGCCGAAGCGCCCATTGCCGCGCCAGACGCGACAGTCGAAGCGGCCTGGACACCAGTTCCGATAGCCGCGGAGAGCGCCGAACCGAGCACCGCGGCAACGAGCAAGGTCGCAAGCGCCCAAGCGAGGAAGCCGTGAGCGGTATCGCGGAAAAAGACTTCATCGGTGTGGACGCCGACCCATTTGGTGCGCAGCCGCCCGGCAAGATAGCCGCCGAGAGCCGACGACAGCCACTGCACGATGATCAGCCACGCCGCGGTGGAGGCCGCGAAAGTTGTGACCGAGGTGCTCAAGCCGGACCACGGCGAAACCATGGTCAGCCCGAGCCCGGAGCCGAGCAGCATCAGGATCAAGGTCAGCGTCGAGGCAGCGAACGCGCCGGCAATGATCGGCCCCCAGCTGACAGCGGTGGAGGAGGATTCCGTCGGCGTGGAAACGTCGACAGCCGTTAGGGTTGACTGCATGTCAGCCCCCTACCGTGCGAAAAGCATGATGAGAATAATGATCGGAATCGGGACTCCGAGAAGCCAGAGCAAAATGCCACGTCCCATGAGTGCCTCCTGCGGCTATTGTGATCGTTGATCGATTACAATGCCTTGGAAGCCGTTCCGTTCCGGCCGGCCCTCAGTGATCTTTGTTGGGGGCGGTAGACATGTTTGGTAAGCTTAAGCCTACCAATTATGTCTCAAACATCCGAAATTGAGCACCCGGCTTGGGCTTCAGATATCCAGATTAGCGACCGACAGCGCGTTTTCCTGGATGAACTCGCGCCTGGGTTCGACCTCGTCCCCCATCAGTCGCGAAAACAGCGAGTCGGCGTCCGTCGCGTCATTGACCTTGACCTGCAGCAGCGAGCGCACATTCGGGTCGAGCGTGGTTTCCCAGAGCTGCTCGGCGTTCATCTCGCCGAGGCCCTTGTAGCGCTGCATGGTCAGGCCCTTGCGTCCGGTGGCAAACACGGCGTTGAGCAGTGCCAGCGGTCCCGAGATGGTTTCGGCCACATCCTTGCGGCGCAGCACCGGCGGCTCGCCATAGACCTCTGCCAGGCGCGGCGCATAGCGGTCGAGCTGGCGGGCATCGGCCGAATTGATCAGCGCGAGATCGAGATGCGCGAACTCCTTGACGCTGCGCACCGTGCGCTCGAACACATAGCCGCCGATGCCTTCGTTCGAGGTCGACATGCGGCCGGTCCAGCCGCGTTCGGTGTCCTCGGCGATGATGTCGAGACGCCGGGCGACACGCTCGGCCATGGCGTTGGCCCGGCCGAGATCGGCGAAAACCTCCGGGTTGAGCCCGCCCGCGATCGCCGCCTGCTCGACCACGCCTCTGTTATAGCGTGTGTGCAGCCCATTGATGAGCTGGCGCACCGCCAGCGCATCGTCGATGGCGCTGCGCAGGTCCTGTCCGGCCCGCACCTCGCCGGTGCTGAGCGCAAGCGACGCCTCTTCCAGCCCCGAGCCGATCAGGAATTCCTCGAAGGCGCTTTCATCCTTGATGTATTGCGAGCTCTTTCCGCGCGTCACCTTGTAGAGCGGCGGCTGCGCGATATAGAGATGGCCGCGCTCGATCAGCTCCGGCATCTGCCGGAAAAAGAACGTCAGCAGCAAGGTGCGGATGTGGGCGCCGTCGACGTCGGCGTCGGTCATCAGGATGATCTTGTGGTAACGCAGCTTGTCGGCGTTGAACTCGTCCTTGCCGATCGAGGTGCCGAGCGCGGTGATCAGCGTGCCGATCATGTCGGAGCCGAGCATGCGGTCGAAGCGGGCCCGCTCGACATTGAGGATCTTGCCGCGCAGCGGAAGAATGGCCTGGTTCTGCCGCGAACGGCCACCTTTGGCCGAGCCACCGGCGCTGTCGCCCTCGACGATGAAGATTTCGGATTTCGCCGGGTCGCGTTCCTGGCAGTCGGCCAGCTTGCCGGGCAGCGAGGTGACGCCGAGCGAGCTCTTGCGGGTGATGTCGCGCGCCTTGCGCGCGGCTTCGCGCGCCGCAGCCGCCTGGATGACCTTGTCGATGACAACCTTGCCCTCGGCCGGATGCTCCTCGAGCCAGGTGCCGAGCGCCTCGTTGACGAGCCCTTCAACCACCGGGCGGACTTCGGATGAGACCAGCTTGTCCTTGGTCTGTGACGAGAATTTCGGGTCGGGAACCTTGACCGACAACACCGCCGTCAGCCCTTCGCGGCAATCGTCGCCGATCAGCGCCACCTTCTCCTTCTTGGTGAGGCCCGAGGAGTCGCCATAGCCGGTTATCTGGCGCGTCAGCGCGCCACGGAATCCGGCAAGGTGCGTGCCGCCGTCGCGCTGCGGAATGTTGTTGGTGAAGGCCAGCACGTTCTCGTGGTAGCTGTCGTTCCACCACATGGCGACTTCGACGGTGATGCCGTCGCGCTCGGCTTTGATCGCAATCGGCTTGTCGATCAGCGGTTTCTTGACGCGGTCGAGATATTTGACGAACTCCTCCAGCCCGCCATCATAGTGCAGCTCATGGCGCACGACGTCGGCATGGCGGGCATCGGTCAGAACGATTCGCACGCCGGAATTCAGGAAGGCGAGTTCGCGCAGCCGATGCTCCAGCGTGCCGAAGTCGAACTCGACCATGGTAAAGGTTTCGGACGACGGGAAAAAGGTGATTTCGCTGCCGCTCCGCCCCTCATAGGTGCCGGCAACCTTGCGCTGCTCGTAGGTGCCGGTGACCCTCAGTGGCGCGTCGGCGTTGCCGTGCGTGAAGCTCATCTCGTAAATCTGGCCGTTGCGGCGGATCTTCAGCTTCAGCCAGGCCGACAGCGCGTTGACCACCGAGACGCCGACGCCGTGCAGGCCGCCGGACACTTTGTAGGAGTTCTGGTCGAACTTGCCGCCGGCATGCAGCTGCGTCATGATCACTTCGGCCGCCGAAATGCCTTCCCCGGTATGGATATCGGTCGGAATGCCGCGGCCATTGTCGATGACCGTCACCGAACCGTCGGGGTTGAGCGTCACCGTGACGAGGTCGGCATGGCCGGCCAGCGCCTCGTCGATGGCGTTGTCGACCACCTCGTAGACCATGTGATGCAGGCCCGAGCCGTCGTCGGTATCGCCGATATACATGCCCGGCCGTTTGCGGACGGCATCCAACCCCTTCAAAACCTTGATGGAATCGGCGCCGTACTCGGCCTCAGCGCCGCTGGCGTTGTCGATCTGATCGCTCATGAAAACCTGTCTGATTGATGCCGCATATCCAGCGCTAAAAATCGGCTCCGAATCGCGCGTCCTTGATGCCCTAGATATAGGCGCAAAAGGCGGTTTTTCCAAGGTTTGCAAGCATTTCCGAATGGAGGAAGAGCACGCCTGGCCGGTTGGGGCATCGGACCCGAGAAGTCGAGCCGGTGTTGGGGACAGAGCGGCGGCAACAGGAGCAGGCCGGCCTGTTCCGGCAAGCAGGCACTTGGCGGTGCTCCGGTCACATCCGGGAGCGGGATGCTTCGCCTTTGCCGTTCGGCCACATGGACGGTTGCCTTGCCAGCCCCTACATTGAGTTCACCAGCGGAGCACGCCATGGACAGTCAGCCCGCCCCCTTCGTCCCGCCGGCGCCGAAACCGCGCACGTCGCCGCCTTCGACGCTGGAGATGATCCGTATCGTCTATCGCAACCCGCTCGAACTGTGGGGCGAGCCGACCTATAACCAACCCTGGATATCGGTGACCGGCATCGGGGGGCCGCTGGTCATCGCCAACGACCCCGGCCTGATCCGCCACGTGCTGGTCGACAACGCCAAAAACTACAAGATGGCGACGGTGCGCCAGATGATCCTGCGGCCGATCCTGCGCGACGGCCTGCTGACCGCCGAAGGCGAGGTATGGAGGCGTTCACGCAAGGCGATGGCGCCGGTGTTCACGCCGCGCCACATCTTCGGTTTTGCCGAGCCGATGCTGAGGCGCACGCGGGAGTTCGTAACGCGCTACGAGAGCGGCGGCACGTCGGACATCGCCCATGACATGACGCTGCTTACCTTCGACATCCTGGCCGAGACGCTGTTTTCCGGCGAAATATCAGGCGAACCGGGCAGCTTCGCCAAGGAGATCGACCGGT
This sequence comes from Mesorhizobium sp. M6A.T.Ce.TU.016.01.1.1, assembly GCF_003997065.1. Classification (NCBI taxonomy): domain Bacteria; kingdom Pseudomonadati; phylum Pseudomonadota; class Alphaproteobacteria; order Hyphomicrobiales; family Phyllobacteriaceae; genus Mesorhizobium; species Mesorhizobium sp. M6A.T.Ce.TU.016.01.1.1. The sequence continues at coordinate 79,499 of NZ_RZTJ01000004.1, forward strand.
TGTTCGAGACCATGGGTCGGGTTGATCCGCTCGACCTGTTGCGGGCGCCCGAATGGCTGCCGCGCCTGACCCGCATCCGCGGCCGCAAGACCATGGCCTATTTCCGCAAGATCGTCACCGACACCGTCAAGATGCGCGAAGAGCGGGTCAAGCGCGATCCGGACAAGGTGCCACAGGATTTTCTTACGCTTTTGCTCAAGGCGGAGGGTCCGGATGGGCTGACGCGCGCCGAGGTCGAGGACAACATCATCACCTTCATCGGCGCCGGCCACGAAACCACGGCGCGAGCACTTGGCTGGACGCTCTATTGCCTGGCCGAAGCGCCTTGGGAGCGCGAAAAGATCGAGCGCGAGATCGACGCCGTGCTGGCCCGCGAGCCCGACCCGACAAAGTGGCTCGACGCCATGCCGTTCACCCGCGCCGCGTTCGACGAAGCGCTCAGGCTCTATCCGCCGGCGCCATCGATCAATCGCGAGCCGATCGAGCCCGAAACCTGGAACGGCCTCTATATACCGCGCCGCGCCGCGGTGCTGGTCATGCCCTGGGTCGTTCACCGTCATCGCAAGCTGTGGGACAGGCCTGACGCCTTCATGCCCGAACGCTTTCATCCGGGAAATCGCGAGAAGATCGACCGCTTCCAATATTTGCCGTTCGGCGCCGGCCCTCGCGTCTGCATCGGCGCCAGCTTTGCCATGCAGGAGGCGATCATCGCGCTGGCCATCATGCTGTCGCGGTTTCGCTTCGACACCACCGCCGAGACCAAGCCATGGCCGGTGCAGAAACTGACGACGCAACCGCAGGGCGGCCTGCCGATGCAGGTCACACGGCGCTTTTAGTGGAGCGCCTGATTGGCTAAGCCGCTGTCTTGCGCTGGAACTGGCCGGCGGCGCGGTAGCGCCAGAGATAGCTCGGCAGGATACTGCCGATCGACTGCGGCTGGATGCCGAGGCCGGCGAGCGTCCTGTCTTCCCTGGTGGCCGCGTCCGACACGATGTTGTGCTCGCGCAGCTGCAGGACCTGATCCTTGGTCAGCAGCGGATTGGGCAAAAGCCCGAGGATCGATGCCTGCATGTTCGCCACCCACCACGGCACCGACACCAGAAGCCGTTTGCGGTCGATCATGGCAAGCATTTCCTGCATGCATTCCTTGAAGGTCAGCACCTGCGGTCCGCCAAGCTCATAGACCCGGCCGCCCTGGACCTTGCCATCGACCGAGCGCGCCACCGCTTCGGCGACATCGCCGACATAGACCGGCTGGAATTTGGTCTGCCCGCCGCCGATCAGCGGCAGCACCGGCGAATAACGCGCCATGTTGGCGAAGCGGTTGAAGAAGCTGTCCTCCGGCCCGAAATTGATCGACGGCCGCAAGATGACGGCATCGCCGATGGTTTCCAGGACCGCTTTCTCACCGAGCGCCTTGGTGCGCGCATAGTCCGATTGCGCGTTCAGATCGGCGCCCAGCGCCGAGATATGGGTGAGGCCGGCGCCGACGGCGCGCGCCGCTTCGGCGACGGCGCGGGCGCCGAATTCGTGGACGGATGTGAATTTCTGCCGGCCGCTCTCATGCAGGATCGCCACCAGGTTGACGACATGGTCGGCGCCCTGCACGGCGCGGTCTACCGACCAGCGCACGCGAACATTGGCCTGCACCGGCTGGATCTGGCCGACATTGCCGAGCGGCTGCAGATGGCCGGCGAGATCGGGCCGGCGGCAGGCGACCCTGATGCGATAGCCGCGCCTGGCCAGCGCCCGCACCACGTGGCGGCCGACAAAGCCGGAGCCGCCAAACACGACGACGAGCTTTGGGGTCTGCAGGATTTCGGTCATTGCTGGCTCCGGCGCAGTTTCCAGATTTACTGGGGCCCAGATCTACTGGGGCTTGGCTGAAGCCGTTTCATAATCGGTTTCGCATCAAAGGCAAAGGGCGATCAATTGTCGCCGATGCCTCTGCTTCGGCTGGTTCAGAACGCTCTGCCGATGCGCGCGTCGGTCGATTGGCGGTTGCCGCCGCGGATGACGAAGAAGAACAGGATCGCCGCCCACAGCAGCGATTTCTCGGCGCCGGAAAAACCCTGACCCATGGTGACCCAGTGGAACCACACCGTCACCAGAAGCACGAACATTCCGGCGAAAGCGGCCGGGCGGGTCAGTAGGCCGATGGCGATGAAAATGCCGCCGAAGAACTCGGTGCAGGCCAGCAGCAGAGACCAAAATGCGCCGGGATAGAAGCCGAGGCCTTCGACCATCTCGGCGGCGCCGAACGGATCGGTGATCTTGTGCGAGCCATGGATGGTGAGGAAGATGCCGGCCACGGCACGCAGGATGGTTTCGGAGGCGGTGTTCAGCGCCGCATAGAGGCTGCCAAGCGCTGGGAAGAAAAGGCTTCTGCTGGAATTGTCGGTGCTTGCGGACATTGGGGCTCCTCTTTTGCTGCTCGGCGCAAACACCCGACCACCTCGGTTAAAGTCAAATGAACAAAAGTTGACAAAACAGGCATGTTAACCGATCAGATCCGAGAGAACGCAGAAAACCCCGCCGAAGCGGGGTTTTCCGGGTGACTTCCATGGTCGGCGTCAAGGTCCGACGAGGCGGCCTGACCTGAGACGGTATCAGGACGACGTGAGACGCCCGCCTCAGCCTTGGACACATCGGGCCCGGATGTCACCGCCCGGGCAAACCCCACCCCGGACAGGCATTGGTCGCGGCACAGCGCAAAAAGGTTCAACGACGGCGAAAAAAACGCAGACAAACTTTCTACGAAGAATACCGGGCGGCGAATTCGGAGATGCGTTGGACCACGGCCTTGGGCGCCGTTATGCCCCGTGCCGCCGCCTTCTCCGCCGCTTCGGCTCGGGCGCGGCCGGGCACATGCACGCCGTAGCGGCGGCGCAACCGGTCGAGTTGGTCCTTCATGCGCTTCTCGAAATCCGGATCGAGCAGCTTGGGCTCGACGGCCAGCACGAAGAGGCCGGTTCCCGGGCTATCCGGTCCGTCGGTGAACCATGGTGCATCGAGCGACCAGTTGGCGCCCGATAGGCCCGCCGCCAGCACTTCGACCATCAGCGCGATGTTGGCGCCGCGCTGGCCACCGAAGGCAAGCATCGCGCCTTTCATGGCGGCAGCGGGATCGGTGGTCGGGTTGCCGCTGACGTCCAAGGCCCAGCCTTCGGGAATTTTCTTGCCATCCTCGGCCGCCTTGCGGATGTTGACGAAAGCCGTGGCGCTCGACGATTGGTCGATGACCAGTGGCGCTCCGTCGGCGGCGGGCGCGGCGAAGGACATCGGGTTGGTGCAGTAGACCGGCTTGACCGAGCCCGAGCCGGCAAGCACGGCCGGTCCGTTGGTCGCGGCGAAGGACACCAGCCCCTGCGCGGCCAGCCGCCCGGTGAAATAGCCGAGTGCGCCGCATGTATAGGCGTTCTTCTGCGAAAAGATGGCGACGCCGAACAGGCGCGCCGCCTTGGCGAGACCGTCGATCGTGCGGTCGAAGCCGGTATGCGCCAGACCGCCACGCGCGTCGGAGAGATAGATCGCCAAAGCCGGCCTGGTGATGACCGGCTCGGCCTTGCCGTCGATGCGGCCGGCCTCCAGCGCTTCGAGATAGTCGATGAAATGCGACAGCCCGACCGTCGACAGACCTTCCGCTTCGGCCGCTACGATGGAGGCTGCGAGCGACTGCGCCGCTTCTTCATTGGCGCCGGCGCCGAGCGCCGCCATCCGGCACAGCCCTGTCGCCTGGTCGAGACTGAGTTGCATTGTGAGTGCCTCTAGTGAGTAGTGAGTAGTGATTTAGTGAGTAGTGTGAGCGACTGCCTACGCACTACTCACTACCGACTACTCACTAAAAACCCTAGCCGATCTTGTTCGGGATCCGCGCCTCGATCTTGCCGAGGGCGAAGACCAGGATGCCGGTGATCGCCATATAGATCAACGCCAGGAGCAGCAAGGGTTCATAGGTGAGGAAGGTGCCCTGCCTCACCTTGGACGAGACGGCGAATATGTCGATCACGCTGATGGTCGCCACCAGCGGCGTCGATTTCAACTGCAGCACGGTTTCGCCGGTCAGCGTCGGCAGCGCCCGGTAAAAGGCTTGCGGCAGCCAGATCCGCCGGAGGATCTTCCAGCGGCTCATGCCGAACGCGCGGGCGGCCTCGAGCTGGCCCTTCGGCACCCCGGCAAAGGCGCCTCGCATCACCTCGCCCTCATAACCGGCGAAGGACAAGGTCAGCGCCAGGACGCCGTAGGGCCACGCTTGCCTGAGATACGGCCACATCCAGGATTCGCGAATCCATGGATACTGTGGAAACAGCGAGCCGAGCCCATAGTAGAGGAGCCAGAGCTGCAGCAGCAGCGGCGTTCCCCTGATGACGGTGCAGAAAGCCTTCGCGGGCGCCGCGAGCCAGAAAGGGCCGGCAGCCTGCGCCAGCCCGAGCGGCACTGCGAGCGTGAAGCCCAGTATGCAGGTGACGGCGAGAATCCAGAGCGTGCGCCAGATCCCGACAAGCGCCATTTCATAATATTGCGGCAGCCAGTCCCAGCGCATGAAGAAGGCGGCGGCCAGAACCAGAGCCAGTCCGATCAGGACCAGCACGATGCGGTGCGGCTGCAGCCACAGCGACGCGCGGGCGGCTACGTTGACGATGGTCGCTTCGACAGCCATCAACGCGCCTCCTTGACGGAAGGCATGCCGCGCCGGGCCCGGGCCTCGATGCGGCCGATGATCAGATTGGAGACCAGCGTCAACAGAAGATAGATCATGCCTGCGGCGAGGAAGAATGTGAGATAGGCTTTGGTTACGCCCGCCGCTTGCCGCGTGGCCAATGTCAGTTCGAAGAAGCCGACGACTGCGAGCAGGGCGGTGTCCTTGGTGGCGATCAGCCAGAGATTGGCAAGGCCTGGTATGGCGAAGGGCAGCATCGCCGGCAGCGTGATGCGTCGCAGCAGGAGGCCGGGAGACATGCCAAAGGCTCTTGCGGCCTCGATCTGGCCTTGCGGAATGGCAAGGATCGCGCCGCGCATCACCTCGGTCGAATAGGCGCCCTGGACGAAGCCGAGCACGGCAATGCCGGCCACCAGCCCGCTGATGTCGATGCGCTGATATCCCATTGCCGTCAGCAGCTGGTTGATCAAATCGGTGCCGGCATAATAGAGCAGCAGGATCAGCACCAGCTCCGGCACGGCGCGGACGATCGTGGTGTAGACTGCCAGCAGATCGCGCACCACGGGTCCGCCGTAGAGCTTGCCATACGCACCGCAAATGCCGATCACGAGGCCGAGACCGAACGCACCGGCAGCGATCTCGACCGAGTGGAGCAGTCCAACCAGAAGCGTTCCGCCCCAGCCAGGCGGCGTCGGCGAAAGGAGTTCGATGATGCGGGCCGCAGAGGCCGGAAGAAATGCGTCGATCAGCGTCGCCCCCGAATTGCTGGCGCCAAAACCGCCGGCGATGCCGTCAGCGGAAAGCTTGCAAGGGTGGATTTCGACGAAGCCACACGGCGCGCCGTCCGCGCCGCGTGGTTATTCGCTCAGGGATGCATGTCGTCAGTTCGCCTGTGGATCGTCGCCGTAGATGTCGAAATCGAAATATTTCTTGCTGATTTCATCATATTTGCCGTTGGCGCGGACAGCCTTGATGCCGGCATTGATCTTCTCCTTCAGCTCGGTGTCTTCCTTGCGGACGCCGGCGCCGATGCCTGGCCCGAGAACGGCCAGATCCGGCGCGACCATGCCCTTCAGGTCGCAGCATTGCATGCCCTGATCCGATTTCAGGAAGGCATCGAGCGCAATGGAATCAGCCTGCACGGCATCGAGGCGGCCGGCGGCAAGATCCTGATTGGCTTCGTCCTGAGTCTGGTATTCCTTGATTTCCGCGGCTTCGGTGAAGTGCTTCTTGACGTAGTCGGCATGCACGGTCGAAACCTGGACGCCGATGATTTTGCCCTTGAGATCTTCCGGGGTAGCGCCGAACTTCTGGTCCTTCGGCCCGATAATGGCGGTCGGGGTGTTGTAATATTTGTCGGAGAAATCGATCGTCTTCTTGCGTTCGTCGGTGATCGTCATCGAGCTGGCGATGACGTCGATCTTCTTGGTCGTCAGCGCCGGGATTATGCCGTCCCAGGCAACGGGCGTGATGACGCAGTCGAGCTTCTGCTCGGCGCAGACCGCGTCGATGAATTCGATTTCCCAGCCAACCCATTTGCCCGAGGCATCCGGCGAGGTGAACGGCGGATAGGGTTCGGCAGCGACACCGACCTTGACCGGATCGGCCTTGGCCACGCCCATCGCGGCAACGCCGAGTAGAAGCGCTGCGGCAAATGTCTTCAGAACGGTCTTCATTTCAATAACTCCCAGTTTTGTTGTTGTTCCCGTTTTTCCATCCGCCTCGGCTTAACCGATGTTGCGGATGAATTGCTTCAGCCTTTCGGATTTCGGAGCGCCGAAGATCTGCTCCGGCGGTCCCTCTTCCTCGACCAACCCGTTATAGAGATAGACGACATGCGTCGCGACCTCGCGGGCAAACTTCATCTCATGGGTGACCAGCACCATGGTGCGGCCCTCGCGCGCCAGATCGCCGATCACCTTCAGCACCTCGCCGATCAGTTCCGGGTCGAGCGCCGAGGTCGGCTCGTCGAACAGCATGACGCGCGGATTGATGGCCAGCGCCCGGGCGATGGCCGCGCGCTGCTGCTGACCACCCGACAGATAGGCCGGATAGACGTCACGCTTCTCGGCCAGGCCGACGCGGGCGAGCAGCTTTTCGGCCTCGGCGATAGCCACCTCGCGCTTGACGCCAAGAACATGCACCGGAACCTCGATGACGTTCTCGATCAGCGTCATGTGGCTCCACAGATTGAAATTCTGGAAAACCATGCCGAGCTTGGAGCGGATGCGCTCGATCTGCTTGCGGTCGGCGGGAACCGTGTGGCCGTGGCTGTCGGCCTTCATCCGGATCTCCTCGCCATTGACGCGGACGATGCCGCTGGTCGGGTTCTCCAGGCAATTGATGCAGCGCAGCAGCGTCGACTTGCCCGAACCGCTGCCGCCGATGATGGCGATGACCTCGCCGTCGCGCGCCGACAGCGAAACACCCTTCAGCACATGCAGTTCGCCGAATTTCTTGTGCAGGTTCTCGACATGGATGGCTTCGGCGGCGCTGTTCTGCGCCGTGTGCTTCAGGGCGGGGGCCGTGCCTTGCGTTATCACCTTTTCGGTGCCTCACGAAGCGGCTGGACCCGTCGCTGCTGGAATCTTTTACTCATTACCCATCACTGGACAGACTTCTCATTCTCAAGATGGACCGTTCCGCTTGCCTCCGTCAACCATGCTTTTTGGACCATTGATCACGGCTCGCTGAGTAGCTATTGGCTGGATGGGATGTTTCAGGAGCACTTGGTGGGTAGAGCATACGGGTCGCAGTCCATGGCCGGACCCCTGCAGCGCGTGCTGATGCGGTCCGCCGCAAGCGCCATGCACCGCGCCGAAGCATCGGAATGGCACTATGGCCCCGGCTTCGATCCGCAAAAGGCGGCTGCCCAGCATGAGGCGCTGGCGACGCTGGTTTCGGCATCTGGCGCCGAGATCGAATGGCTGACCGACGCCGACGACGGGCTTGCCGATTCCGTCTTCACCCACGATCCGTCGCTGATGACCGACCACGGCGCCATCATCCTTGCCATGGGCAAGGCGTTGCGCCGGGCCGAGCCCGGCCTGCACGAGGCGGCCTACAGGCGCATGGGCGTGCCTGTCCTTGGTCGCATCGAGCATCCCGGACAGGTCGAGGGCGGCGACTGCGTCTGGGTGGATTCACGGACGCTGGCCGTCGGTCGCGGCATGCGCACCAACCAGGACGGCATCCAGCAACTCGCCAACCTGCTCACACCCAAGGGTATCCAGGTCTACGGTTACGATCTGCCGCTCTGGCACGGCGAGGAGGCCTGCCTGCATCTAATGTCGGTGATCAGTCCGCTCGCCGACGATCTGGCGCTGATCTATGCACCGCTTTTGCCGGCTGCCTTCTACCAGATGCTGCGGGCACGCGGCATTCGCCTGGTCGAGGGCGACGCGCAGGAGTTCTTCGCCTCCAACGGCCTCAGCCTCAATGTGCTGCCGACCGCGCCGCGCGACGTGATCGCCGTCGCCGGCTTCCCAAAGACGGCGGCGGCCATGGCGGCCGCCGGCTGCAGGGTTTCGACCTTCGAGGCGGACGCGCTGTGCATCGCCTGCGAGGGCGGCCCGACCTGCCTCACACGTCCGGTGCTCAGACAATGACGACAGTCGGCGAAGCGCTCATCACTTTGCTCGAGGCCCATGGTGTAGACACCGTCTTCGGCATTCCGGGTGTGCATACGGTCGAACTCTATCGCGGGCTGGCGCGCTCGAAGATTCGCCACGTCACGCCGCGCCACGAACAGGGCGCCGGCTTCATGGCCGACGGCTATGCGCGCGCCAGCGGCAGGCCGGGCGTCGCCTTCGTCATCACCGGGCCGGGGCTGACCAACCCCATCACCGCCATGGGCCAGGCCCGCGCCGATTCGGTTCCGATGCTGGTGATCTCAGGCGTCAACGCCACGACGACGCTGGGCAAGGGCCTCGGCCATCTGCACGAGCTGCCCGACCAGCGCGGCATGATGGAGAAGGTCGCGCTATTCTCGCACCGTGTCACCGAGGCTGGCGAACTGCCCGGCGTGCTCGCCCGCGCCTTCGCCCTGTTTTCGTCCTCGCGTCCCGGTCCGGTCCATATTGAGATCCCAACCGATATTATGGTCAAGCCGGCCGACGGCATCGCGGCTTTGCTGACGAATGTAGCGCCGCCCGAACCGGATGCGGCGGCGATAGCAGAGGCGGCAAGACTTTGCGCGGCTGCCCGCCGACCGCTGATCCTTGCCGGCGGCGGCGCCAGGAGAGCCGAAGCGCCGTTGCAGCGCCTCGCCGAAAGGCTGGGAGCACCAGTGGTTCAGACCGCCAATGCCCGCGGCTTGCTGCACCGCCATTCGCTTGCCGTGCCGGCCAGCCCCAGCCTGAAGGCGGTGCGCGCGCTGATTGCCGACGCCGACCTGGTCATCGCCGCCGGCACCGAGTTTGGCCCGACCGACTATGACGGATATGGCGATGGCGGCTTTGTCCTGCCTACCAATCTCATCCGCATCGACATCGGCGCCGACCAGCTTGCCCGCCGACCAGCTACGATTTCGATCCAGGCCGATTGTGGCGTAGCCCTCAAGGCGCTGCTTTCAGAAATTGGTAGGGACCAGGCGCCATCGGGCGACGGTCAGGCTCGCGCCGCTGCGACCAGGCAAGCCGCGTTCGCCGAAATCAGCCCGGGTCTCCAAGCGCAAACCCGCGCCGTCGAGGTGATCCGTGATGCATTGCCGGGCTCGATCATCGTCGGCGATTCGACCCAGCCGGTCTATGCCGCCAACCTCTATTACGACCACGACCGCCCGGGCGGCTGGTTCAACGCCGCCACCGGCTTCGGCGCGCTGGGCTATGGTCCGGCGGCCGCGATCGGTGCGGCCCTTGCCGTGCCCGATGCGCCGGTCGTTTGTCTCACCGGCGACGGTGGGTTTCAGTTCACGCTGCCGGAACTGGGAGCCGCGCTCGATGCTGCGGCGCCGGTGATCTTCGTCGTCTGGAACAATCGCGGCTATCGCGAAATCGAAACCTCGATGCTCGATGTCGGCGTCGAGCCGGTCGGCGTATCGCCGGCGCCGCCTGATTTCTGCAAGCTGGCCGAAGCCTATGGCATTGCCGCCGAGCGACTCGCCGGCACCGGTCATCTGGCAGACGCACTTAAGCGCGCGCGGGCGACCGGACTGCCGTATGTCGTCGAGATCACTGTCGATTGAGTGCTGTGGCAGCGTCTGCTTGGAGATACGATCTTCGATGGATAGCCGACGGCTTGACGCGCACAAGCGACGCTGTGTCATCGAGATTTTGGTTGAGTGATCGCGCGAAAGGCGCGACCCTTCGGCGGCGGCGCGGCATATGAATGACTGGAGCGGTCGAAGATGACGGACACACTGGACGGCAGACATATTGTGGTGACCGGCGGCACCGGAGCGCTCGGTGGCGCGGTTGTCGGCAAACTGCTGGGTGAGGGCGCGATCTGCCATGTGCCCAATGCCCATGCTGCCGCGCCTGCGCATTTTCCCTTCCCGGCCCATGAGCGCGTCCGGCTGGCGCACAATGTCGATCTCGCCGACCCCGCCAAGGTCGATGCATTCTACGCCAGTGTTACGGATTTGTGGGCATCCATCCATCTGGCCGGCGGCTTCACCGCCGCGCCGGTCGAGAAGATCGAGCCCGCCTCCTTCGCCGAAATGATGGACACCAACGCCCGTACCACCTTCCTGTGCTGCCGCGCGGCAATACGCTCGATGCTGGAATCTTCCGTGTCGGGCCGCATCGTCAATGTCACGGCGCGCGCCGGGCTCGACCTGCGCCGCGGGTCCGGCATGGTCGCCTATGCCGCTAGCAAGGCGGCGGTCGCGGCAATGACGGTGGCAATGGCCGAAGAACTCAAGGGCAAGGGCATCCTGGTCAATGCGGTCGCGCCCTCGACGCTCGACACGCCAGCTACCCGGGCTGACATGCCGGCCGCCGATTTCGGCAAATGGGTCAGCCTCGAAGCGGCCGCGGAGGCCATTGCCTATCTCGCTTCGCCGGCCAATCTGGCGATGAGCGGCACTCTGGTGCCGCTTTACGGCAGGGCCTGATTTGCCGGTATCGGATCGGGCGGATGGCTCGCTGGAAAACCAGCGTCATCCGGCGGCTCAATTGCAGACGAGATCGCCGAGCTTGAGCTTGAACTTGCGCGGTCCCGGCATCAAGGCCGCGCTGGTATCGTCGACGATCAGCACGTCGAGTGCGCAAGTGCCTGCCCGCACCCGGTAATGGTCGTTTCCCACGCGCTCGACCGCATCGATCGGGCCGCGGCTTTCCAGTACGCCGGCGACGGCACCGCTGTCGACTATGGCCTGGATCTCGGCCTGTCGTTGCCAGTAGGGTGGCAACGCCGCCGATGCCGCGATCGTGCCGACCAACAGGATTGCAAGGCCAAAACCGGTGCGGATCACAGAGCTCGCGCCTCCGATCGTTTCGCATACATATCCAGGACGGATCTTTCGGGCCGATGCGGCAGACTATAGGCTCCGTCGGCCGTTTCAAGCACGATCGGCTGCCGGACCACCCAGTCACATTGCGCGACTCCTCGCGGCCATGAAAAAACCCGCGGACCTTTCGGCCCGCGGGTTGCGTGTACAGGCCGCGCGCGAGGCGCGGCGTTTATAGACTTAGCTGCCCTGCTTCTTCAGCGCGGCACCCAGGATATCGCCCAGCGAAGCGCCGGAGTCGGTCGAGCCGTACTGGGCGACCGCTTCCTTCTCCTCGGCGATTTCCAGCGCCTTGATGGAGACCTGCAGCTTGCGGGTCTTCTTGTCGAAAGCGATGACGCGGGCGTCGACCTTCTGGCCGACCGTGAAGCGCTCGGGGCGCTGCTCGTCGCGGTCGCGGCTGAGGTCGGAGCGCTTGATGAAGGTCTCGATGCCGCTGTCGACCAGCCGCACTTCCAGACCGCCATCCTTGACGCCGGTGACCTCGCAGGTGACGACCGCGTTCTTGCGCAGTTCGCCTGAAGTCGCCGCCTCGCCGGCCGTGTCCTTGGCCAGCTGCTTGATGCCGAGCGAGATGCGCTCCTTGTCGATGTCGACGTCGAGCACCTGCGCCTTGACCATGTCGCCGCGATTGTACTCCTCGATCACCTGCTCGCCCGGACGGGTCCAGTCGAGGTCGGAAAGATGGACCATGCCGTCGACATCGCCTTCGAGGCCGATGAACAGGCCGAACTCGGTCTTGTTCTTGACCTCGCCCTCGACCTGGCTGCCGACCGGGTGGCTGCTGGCGAAAGCCTGCCACGGATTCTCGAGCGTCTGCTTGAGGCCGAGCGAGATGCGGCGCTTGGCCGGATCGACCTCGAGCACCACCACGTCGACTTCCTGCGTCGTCGAGAGGATCTTGCCGGGATGCACGTTCTTCTTCGTCCACGACATTTCCGAAACGTGGATGAGGCCCTCGATGCCCGGCTCCAGCTCGACGAACGCGCCGTAGTCGGTGATGTTGGTGACGGTGCCCTTGATCTTCTTGCCGATCGGGAATTTCGTTCCGATCTCGGACCACGGATCGCTCTCGAGCTGCTTCATGCCGAGCGAGATGCGATGGGTTTCCTGGTTGATGCGGATGATCTGCACCTTGACCGTCTGGCCGATGTTGAGGATTTCGGTCGGATGGTTGACGCGGCGCCATGCCATGTCGGTGACATGCAGCAGGCCGTCGATGCCGCCGAGGTCGACGAACGCACCATAGTCGGTGATGTTCTTGACGACGCCTTCGACCACTTGGCCCTCTTCGAGGTTCTGCACGATTTCCGAACGCTGCTCGGCGCGGCTTTCCTCGAGCACGGTGCGGCGTGACACCACGATGTTGCCGCGGCGGCGATCCATCTTGAGGATCTCGAAAGGCTGCGGATTGTGCATCAGCGGCGAGACGTCGCGGATCGGGCGGATATCGACCTGGCTGCGCGGCAGGAAGGCCACGGCGCCGTCGAGGTCGACGGTGAAGCCGCCCTTGACCTGGTTGAAGATGACGCCTTCGACGCGCTCACCCTTGGTGAACTTCTCTTCGAGACGGACCCAGCTCTCTTCGCGGCGGGCCTTTTCACGGGAAAGCATCGCTTCGCCAAGCGCGTTCTCGATGCGCTCGACATAGACCTCGACCGTGTCGCCGACCTTGAGCGTCGAGTCCTTGCCCTTGACGCCGAATTCCTTCAGCGGCACGCGGCCTTCGACCTTGAGGCCGACGTCGATGATAGCCATGTCCTTTTCGATCGCGGTGATCGTGCCCTTGACGACTTGGCCTTCGCCGGAATGGCCGGCGGAAAAAGATTCTTCGAGCAGGCTCGCGAAATCATCGCGAGTGGGATTTGCAACTGACATAGTTTCTCCTGGAGTGCCCCGCATCTCAAGCGGGGCGGGCGCCGTGGGTTAGCGTTGCGTTGGCCTGCCGGCGTTCCGGGCTTGCAAAAGCCCTTGGCCGCCTAAGCGGCAATTCCGGCGCATGAAGAATGCTGGCAGGCTGGTTCGTGCCCGATGGGTATCTTTTCGCCGCCGGCAATCGGCAACGGGTGGAAAATCCCGGCTCAGGCTTTGTTTCTCTTGGCCAGAACGTCGTCGATGATCGCCTTGGCCGTAAGAAACGCGGCTTCTATAGCCATTTCCGACGTGTCGAGCAAGTGCGCATCGGCGGCCGGCTTCAGCGGCGAGTCGGCGCGGCCCATGTCGCGCTCGTCGCGGCGCAGGATATCGGCCAGGATCTCGTCAAAATTGGCGGTGCCGCCGATGCTCTCGATCTCGGCCAGCCGTCGCTGTGCCCGCACCTCGGCGCTCGCCGTCACATAGAGTTTTATGTCGGCGTCGGGGCAGACCACCGTGCCGATGTCGCGGCCGTCGAGCACCGCGCCGGGCGGCGCCTTGGCGAATTCACGCTGCTTTTCGACCAGTATGCGCCGCACCGACGGGAACACAGCGACTTTCGAGGCCGCCTCGCCGACCGCATGCGCCGACAGCACCGACCGGTCGAGCTTTGCCAGATCGACCTGGCGGGCAGCGGTTTCGGCGGCCGAGACATTGTCGAGCGGCAGGCCGAGCCGAAGCAGCGCATGCGCCACCGCGCGATAGGTGAGGCCGGTGTCGAGCAGGTTCAGCCGGTAGTGGTCGGCCAGGCGGCGGGCCAGCGTGCCTTTGCCGGCGCCGGCGGGGCCGTCGATGGCGATGGTGAAGGTTGATGTCATTCGCCGCCCACCGTAACCGAAAAGCGCAATGATCCAGATAGGCGTGGCGATCCTTCGCGCCCCCCTCTGTCCTGCCGGACATCTCCCCCACTTGGGGGGAGATTGGCAGTCACCGCGGCTTTCGCCAATTGTCTACGTTGCAGGATTGAGCGGAGCGCCGAAGCTGCCGATCTCCCTCCTTGTGGGGGAGATGTCCGGCAGGACAGAGGGGGGCGCTGTCCCGCCGACGTTCCAGTTTGGCCCCAACCTCCAAGGCTATTGATTGCCATCAACTGTCACTCAATCTCCGCGCCCAGCCTCTTCATCAGCCCCATGAACTCCGGAAAGCTGGTCGCGATCATCGCCTGGTCGTCGATGGTGACAGGCTTTTCCGTTGCCAGTCCCATGATCAAAAAGCTCATGGCGATGCGGTGGTCGAGATGGGTCTGGACGACGGTGTTGTGCCCATTGGGGTGTTGGCCGAGCCCTTTGCCGCCGGGTTTTCCACGTACGGCAAGCGTCGCCTCGCCCTCCGTGCAGTCGACGCCGTTGAGCTTCAGCCCTTCGGCGACGGCCGACAGCCGGTCGGATTCCTTCACCCGCAGTTCTTCCAGCCCCAGCATCAGGGTCTCGCCCTCGGCGAAGCTCGCCGCAACCGCAAGCACCGGATATTCGTCGATCATCGTCGGCGCCCGTTCGGGTGGCACGGTGACGCCCTTCAGCTCGGAATAGCGCACGCGCAGATCGGCGACATCTTCGCCGCCTTCGTTGCGCGGGTCGAGAATGTCGATCCGGGCGCCCATTTCCTGCAGCGTCAACAGAAGCCCGGTGCGGGTCGGGTTCATAAGCACGTTTTCGATTGTAATGTCCGAGCCCGGCACGATCAGCGCCGCCACCAGCGGGAAGCCGGCCGAGGACGGGTCGCCCGGCACCGCGATCGTCTGTCCCGTGAGCTTGCCCTGGCCTTCGATGAAGATGTGGCGCACGCCGCGCTCATCGGTCTCGACCGACAGATTGGCGCCGAATCCCTTCAGCATCTTCTCGGTGTGGTCGCGCGTCATCACCGGCTCGATGACGGTGGTGACGCCGGGCGTGTTCAGCCCGGCGAGCAGCACCGCCGACTTCACCTGCGCCGAGGCCATCGGCACGCGGTAGGTGATGGGCGCTGCGTGCTTGGGCCCGTGCAGCGTGATCGGCATGCGGTCGCCGGGCGTCGCCTTCAGCACCTGCACGCCCATCTGGCGCAGCGGCTCGAGCACACGGCCCATCGGCCGGCCGGACAGCGAGGCGTCGCCGATGAACGTCGTTTCCATGTCGTAGGTGCCGACCAGGCCCATGGTGAGGCGCGAGCCGGTGCCGGCATTGCCGAAATCGAGCGGACCTTCCGGCTGCAGCAGCGCGCCGTTGCCGGTGCCGCGGATCACCCACTCAGTGCCGTGCTTCTCGATATGCGCGCCCATCGCCTTCATCGCCGCGCCGGTGCGCATGACATCTTCGCCTTCCAGCAGGCCGGTGATGCGGGTCTCGCCGGAGGCGAGGCCGCCGAACATGAACGAGCGGTGCGAGATCGACTTGTCGCCGGGCACTCGCGCCGTGCCTGAAAGCGCTGACGATTTGCGAGCGGTGGCCGGTTTCGGGGCGGCAGTGTGCGACATGGGGTTTTCCCTGGATCAAACGCCGGCAGCCGGCCTTTTCTTTTGGTTTGGGCGGTCTCGTATCACGGCGGACCGAAATGGTCATCCCCTTGCAACAGGTCTCTCAACACCGGGATTTATGACGTTGGCTTTAGGCTTTGACAGCGCCGTAAACTCTGGTTATGGGGACCAAACTTTCATCGACGAGGCTTGCTGTGGCAAAACCCGAACTTGGCACCAAACGCATCGACCCCGAGACGGGTCAAAAATTCTACGACCTGAACAAGGATCCGGTCGTCTCGCCCTATACCGGCAAGAGCTATCCACGTTCCTATTTCGAGGAAGGCAAGGTCGCCCCCATCGAGGAGGAAGAGGAAGTTGCCGAGAAGGAAGCGGACGCCGAGGAGGAAGAGGGTGTCGAGGTCGTCTCCCTCGAAGAGGCGGACGAGGATGCGAAAGCCGACGATCTTCCCGATCTCGGCGATGACGAGGACGATGTGGACCTCGGCGATGACGACGACGATACTTTCCTCGCCGACGAAGAGGAAGAAGACGATGATGTCGCCGACATGATCGGCGTCGGCGACGACGACGACGAAGTCTGATCCGGCCTCTGACGCGAGCGCCCGCCGACTTTCGCGGCGTCTTAAGAAAAAGCCGCTCTTGAAGGCTTGATATTGACGGAAGGCGGGGTTAGAAGCCGCCTGCACTAACGGCGCGGTCTCAACCCGCGCCGGATCTCTTCGCCGGCAACGGCGCCGGTAGACTGCCGGAAGTGGGGCCATAGCTCAGTTGGGAGAGCGCTTGAATGGCATTCAAGAGGTCGTCGGTTCGATTCCGATTGGCTCCACCAGTTTTCTCCTACGGAAATCAGTCTCTTTAGGCCTGCCTATCACTGGCAGGCCTCACAAAACCGGTCGGTCCTCCTGTTCGCTGGATTTCTGCTAGCCGACACCTTGCGGTGACATCCGCCGCAGGGTTCCTAGCGGTCGCCTGAAGCGAAAACCCCGGCAACCACCGGGGTTTTCAGCACACTATTTGCTAATAATACCAATCCCAGACCCAAACCCGCCTGCGACGGCACCGGACGCGCCGATAGCCATTCCGCCAGTAGCGACGGCAGACCCTTCTCCAAGCGCGCCGCCTGCGCCGCCGCCTGCGGTGCCACCGCCGATGGCGGACCGGCTCTGCTTGAGTATCTTCGTCCTCGAAGGTTTCTATATCCGGCGCGTCGAGTTCATCGAGAATGCCGCTTCTGGCGTCCGGTACACCGGCTATTGCGTCGATAGGCCGAACTGCGCTCACAAGGGCTGCTGCCCCAGCAAGGCCAAACATTCCTGTCAAGAATGATCGCCGATCCATGGAAACCTCCAATCTTCTAGGCAGCGAGACAAGGTTCGCAATTGGAAGATAGCGCAGTGGATACAAAAACCAAAGTCAGCCCTATTAATGGTATTTAAAGAAGCTTAACGGGTCGGCTCCGCGAACATATGGTGGTCCCTCTGAATTCGAAGAGATGACTGCGTCAATTATTGCCGTGCCGCATTGCACAATCGCGCGGCGTGCGCAAAATACGGCATGATCCGAAAATCCCTCACCGTCCTGGTGATCGATGAAAACCACATCCGCGCCTCCATTATCGAGGCGGGATTGCGGGAGGCCGGGCATGAGCAGGTCACGGTCGTTCACGATGTTGCGGGAATAGCGCGGCGCATCGCCGAGATCGAGCCGGACGTAATCGTCATCGATCTCGAAAATCCGAACCGCGACATGCTTGAAAACATGTTCCAGCTTTCGCGCGTGGTGAAGCGGCCGATCGCCATGTTCGTCGACCGGTCGGATCAGGCTTCGATCGAGGCCGCGGTGGAAGCGGGGGTCTCCGCCTATGTCGTCGACGGGCTGCGCCAGGAGCGCGTCAAGCCGATCCTCGACATGGCGATCAGTCGCTTCAACGCCTTCTCGCGGATGGCGCGCGAGCTGGAAGAAGCCCGCAGTGAATTGGAGGACCGCAAGGTCATCGACCGCGCCAAGGGCATCCTGATGAGGTCGCGCGGCCTGTCGGAGGACGCAGCCTATGCGCTTCTGCGTAAGACCGCGATGAACCAGAACCGCAAAATCAGCGAAATCGCGCAGAGTCTGGTGACGGCCGCAGGCCTTCTGGATCCCGGAGAGAGTTGAGCATGGCGGCCGAACACCAGATCAATGCCGGTTTCATACCGCTGTTCGACAGCGCGGTTCTTGTTGCAGCGAGAGAGATCGGCTTTGCCGCGCGCGAAGGCGTCGATCTGACGCTCAGCCGCGAGACATCCTGGGCCAACATCCGCGACCGCATCGCGATCGGGCATTTCGATCTGGCGCATATGCTGGGACCGATGCCGATCGCCTGCAATCTGGGGCTCACCCCGCTCGCCTCCGACACGATCGTGCCGTTCTCGCTGGGACTGGGCGGCAACTGCGTGACGGTTTCGAACACGCTCTGGGCGGGCATGGTCGAGCACGGCGCCTTGCCCGACCTCGATCCGGCGCGAGCCGGCAAGGCCTTGGGAGCGCTGATCCGTGAGCGGGCAAATGCCGGTCGCGACCCGCTGCGCTTTGCGGTCGTGCATCCGCACTCGGGACACAATTACGAACTGCGCTACTGGCTCGCGGCCTGTGGCATCGATCCGTCGCGCGAAATAGAAATCGTCATCGTGCCGCCGCCCTTCATGGCCGACGCGCTCGCCGCCGGCAGGATCGACGGCTACTGCGTCGGCGAACCCTGGAACAGCGCCTCGGTCGTTGCCGGCACCGGCCATATCGTCACCGTCAAGGCGCTGCTGTGGCGCAACAGCCCGGAAAAGGTGGTCGGCGTGCGCAAGGCGTGGGCGGAGCAGAATCCGGATGCGCTGGCGGCGCTGCTGCGCGCGCTGCATCATTCGGCCCGCTGGTGCCAGGATCCGGCAAACCGCGGCGAACTGGCCGTCCTGATGGCGCAGCCTTCCGTTCTCGGTCTTTCGCCGGCGCTGCAGATGCCGATCCTGACCGGACATGTAGCGCTGGGCGGTGGCGCGGAACTGGCCGTTGAGGACTTCTTTCTTCCTTTCGGCAAGGCAGCGAATTTTCCATGGAAGAGCCACGCGCTGTGGTTCTATACGCAGATGGTGCGCTGGGGGCATGTCGCGCACACGCCGGAAAACCTCGCTATTGCCCGCGACTGCTACCGCCCCGATCTTTACCGGTCGGCGCTGAAGCCGCTCGGCGTCGCACTTCCCGGCGCCAATTCTAAGGTCGAGGGCGCGCTGGCGTCTGCCACACCCGTCGGCTCCGCCGGCGCCAGTCTGGTGCTCGGCCCCGATGGTTTCTTCGATGGCCAGATATTCGATCCCGACGAGATCGACGCCTACATTGCCGGGCAGAAATTGGCGCGCGCCGAAGCCTGATCATTTTCGCGCCATTCTTGTGCATTGCACAAAAATTATGCGTGCGCCTGCGCTAATGAACAATCTTTGGCTTGCTCGCCCAGCAGGCCAGCGCGCCGACGATTGCGGCATGCCGTTGATCTCATTGATGTTTGTCAGCCATTCCGAAACTGGCACGGTTCCTGCTTTGCAATAGGCAGACTCTTCTCGGGGTCACGGAATAGGCGTCCAATGGCGGGCGCTACAGGCAAAGCTGCCGCTCAGGTCAACACGCGATCCCGGATGGACGGACGCGCGCGGCCTGGCCGGCGGCTTTTTTTGTTTTGACCGAACACGCAATCGACGGCGCTGATCCCAAGCAGTGCCCAACGGGAGACGACGATGACGAAACGCATCAAAACCCAATCCGCCCTCAAGGGCGTCACCCGCCGCGATTTCCTGATGATGAGCGCGGCCACCGCGGCAACGCTGGCGGCGGCGCGCGCGCTGCTGCCGTCCGGCGCCTATGCGGCGACGGCAGCTCCGGAAGTCACCGGCGCCAAGCTCGGCTTTATCGCGCTGACCGATGCAGCGCCGCTGATGATCGCCAAGGAGAAGGGCCTGTTCGAAAAATTCGGCATGCCCGATGTCGAGGTGCTCAAGCAGGCCTCCTGGGGCGCGACGCGCGACAATCTGATGCTCGGCGGCGAAGCCAACGGCATCGACGGCGCCCATATCCTGACGCCGATGCCTTACCTGATGCACACCGGCAAGGTGACGCAGAACAACCAGCCGATGCCGATGGCGCTCGTGGCGCGGCTGAACTACGACTGCCAGGCCATTTCCGTCGCGCAGGAGTACGCCGGCACCGGCGTCGGCCTCGATGCCTCCAAGTTCAAGGACGCCTTCGCCGCCAAGAAGGCCGAAGGCAAGGAGGTGAAGGCCGCCATGACCTTCCCGGGCGGCACCCATGATCTCTGGTTGCGCTACTGGCTGGCTGCCGGCGGCATCGATCCCGACAAGGATGTCTCGACCATCGTCGTGCCGCCGCCGCAGATGGTCGCCAACATGAAGGTTGGCAATATGGACGTGTTCTGCGTCGGCGAGCCGTGGAACGAGCAGCTCGTCCACCAGGGCGTCGGCTTCACCGCGGCCACGACGGGCGAGTTGTGGAAGGGCCATCCGGAAAAGGCCCTCGGCCTGCGCGCCGCCTTCATCGACAAGAACCCGAACGCCACCAAGGCGATCCTGATGGCCGTCATGGAAGCCCAGCAATGGTGCGAAGCCATGGAAAACAAGGACGAGATGGCGGCCATCATCGGCAAGCGGCAATGGATGAACGTGCCGACCGCCGACATCATCGGTCGCCTCAAGGGCGACATCAATTACGGCAATGACCGCGTCGCCACCGGCACCGACCTCTATATGAAGTTCTGGAAGGGCGGTGTGTCCTATCCGTTCAAGAGCCACGACAGCTGGTTCCTCGCCGAAAACATCCGCTGGGGAAAATTCGCGGCGACCACCGACATCAAGGCGCTGGTCGATCAGGTCAACCGCGAAGATCTGTGGCGCGAGGCGGCCAAGGACCTCGGCGTCGCTGCGGCCGACATCCCGGCGTCTTCATCGCGCGGCGTGGAGACCTTCTTCGACGGCAAGATCTTCGATCCGGCCAACCCGTCCGCCTATCTCGACAGCCTCAAGATCAAGGCATCGGCCTGACGTCGACGGCAAGCGGCGCCGCTGGCGCCGCCTGTCACTCCACGTGCTCAAGGAGCTTTTGCGAAATGTCTATCCAAGCCATCGAGGACACTAAGGTGAAGGCGTTCCCCACGCCTGCCAAGCCCGCAGAGGTTATAGCTTTCACCGCCAAGGTGAGGCGCCGCTTCGATCCCGCCGCGATCGCTGGCAAACTGGCGAGCACGCTGGTGCCGCCGGCAGTCGTTATCGCCGTCATGCTGATCATCTGGCAGATCGCCTGCGCGTCGCCCAATGCCAGCTTGCCGCCACCGAGCCAGGTGTGGAACGAGGCCTACGATCTGATCGCCCATCCGTTCTTCGACTATGGTCCGCAGGATATCGGACTGGCCTGGCGAGTGCTGATCTCGCTGCAGCGCGTCGCCATCGGCTTCGGCCTGGCTGCAATCGTCGGCGTCGCGCTCGGCGCTCTAGTCGGCCAGTCGATCTGGGCGATGCGCGGCCTCGACCCTGTGTTCCAGATTCTGCGCACGGTGCCGCCGCTCGCTTGGCTGCCGCTGTCACTGGCTGCCTTCCGCGATTCCAGCCCGTCGGCGATCTTCGTCATCTTCATCACCTCGATCTGGCCGGTGATCATCAACACCGCCGTCGGCGTCCGCAACATTCCAGAGGATTACCGCAACGTCTCCCGAATCCTCAGGCTCAACCAGCTCGAATTCTTCGTGAAGATCATGGTGCCGGCCGCGGCACCTTACATCTTCACCGGCCTGCGCATCGGCATCGGCCTGTCCTGGCTTGCCATCGTCGCGGCCGAAATGCTGACAGGCGGCGTCGGTATCGGCTTCTTCATCTGGGATGCCTGGAATTCGTCGCGGCTGCCCGACATCATCGTCGCGCTCGCCTATATCGGCGTCACCGGTTTTTGCCTCGACCGCCTGGTCGCGGCGGTCGGCGCCTTCGTCACCCGCGGCACAACGGCAAAGTGAGGAGAGAGCGATGACGGCCTACCTGAAACTCGACCATATCGACAAATCCTTCGCCCGCGGTGGCCAGGTCAGCGAGGTGCTGAAGGACATTCGGCTGACCATAGACAAGGGCGAATTCGTCTCGATCATCGGCCATTCCGGCTGCGGCAAGTCGACCTTGCTCAACCTGATCGCCGGGTTGACGAGAGTGTCCGCCGGCGCGGTCCTGCTCGAAGACAAGGAGGTCGACAGCCCCGGTCCCGAGCGCGCCGTGGTGTTCCAGAACCACAGCCTGCTGCCGTGGCTCACCGTCTACGAAAACATCAACCTGGCGGTGTCGAAGGTGTTCGGCAGCACCAGGACCCGGGCCGAGCGCCATGACTGGATCATGCGCAATCTCGACCTCGTGCAGATGGCGCATGCCAGGGACAAGCGTCCGGCTGAGATTTCGGGCGGCATGAAGCAGCGCGTCGGCATCGCCCGCGCGCTGGCCATGGAGCCGAAGATCCTGCTGCTCGATGAGCCGTTCGGCGCGCTCGACGCGCTGACACGCGCCCATCTGCAGGACGCAGTGATGGATATCCATTCCCGGCTTGGCTCGACGACGATCATGATCACCCATGACGTCGACGAGGCGGTGCTGTTGTCCGACCGCATTGTCATGATGACCAACGGCCCGGCGGCAACCATCGGCGAGGTGCTTCCCGTGCCGCTCGCCCGGCCGCGCCGGCGCATCGAGCTTTCCTCCGACCGGACCTTCCTGCGCTGCCGCGAGGCGGTGCTGAAGTTCCTCTACGAACGCCACCGCTTCGTCGAAGCCGCGGAATAAGGCCATGACCGAAAAACGCGTCATCATCGACAATTGGCAATCTGCATCGGCAATGGGCATTCTATCGCATTGCACAAATATTATGCTGCTGCGCAAGGCATTCTGACTAATCTTTGATCCGATGCTGGGCTTGGTCAAAAATCGCTCGGCTGCGATTCACATTGATTTCATTCGGTAATCTAGAGCGCTGTCGAATTGGCACGCTTCCTGCTTTTTAGAATGTAGGTCCGCAAGGGCCAAGTGACACGGCGTCCAATGGCGGGCGCCACAGGCAAAGCTGCCGCTCAGGTCATACGCGATCCCGGATGGACGGACGCGCGAAGACCTGGCCGGCGGCTTTTTTGTTTTTACGCGATCGACGGCGCTGGTCCCAAGCGGCGCCCAACCGGAGACGACGATGACGAAACGGATCGGAACTGGCGCGTCCCTCGCGGACTTCACGCGCCGCGATTTTCTGGCCAGCAGCGCGCTGACGGCGGCGCTGTTCACCGCCGCGCTCCTGCTGTTTCCCGTCGGCGCCAAGACGGAAAGCAAAGACCCGACCGTGGCGAACCCGGTCTCGTTGCACGCGCCGATGCCGCGCCGCTGATCATTCACCCACAAACATCCGCGGTGCCTCCCACGCCGCAAACCGGAGCCAGACATTGACTGCAAATCTCCCAGCCGCGCCCAGCCAGGACAGTGCTCCCCAGCAGGCGCTTGTGATGTCCACCATCGCCTTCACCGTCTGCTTCGCGGTGTGGACGATCTTTTCAATCATCGGCGTGCGTATAAAGCAGGACCTTGGGTTGAACGAGACGGAGTTCGGCCTGCTGGTCGGCACGCCGATCCTCACCGGTTCGCTCGTGCGCATGGTGCTCGGTGTCTGGACCGACCGTTTTGGCGGACGGCTGGTATACACCGCGACCATGCTTGCGGCGGCGGTCGCTACCTTCCTGCTCGCTTTTGCGCACACCTACGGACAGATGCTGGTCGCCGCGCTAGGCGTTGGGCTCGCCGGCGGTTCCTTCGCCGTCGGTGTCGCCTATGTCTCGCGTTTCTTTCCGGCCGGCAGGCAGGGCACGGCGCTTGGCATTTTCGGTGTCGGCAATGTCGGCGCCGCAGTCACCAAGTTCCTGGCACCGTTCGTGCTTCTCTCCTGGGGCTGGCAGTCGGTCGCGCTAATCTGGGCGGCAGCACTCGTCGTCATGGCCGCCGTCTTCTGGTTCACGACCGGCGACGATCCGGTCATCCGCGAGCGCCGTGCCTGCAAGGCAGCGCCCGCGAGAAGCTTCTTGCAGGAATTCGCGCCGCTCA
Organism: Mesorhizobium sp. M6A.T.Ce.TU.016.01.1.1; assembly: GCF_003997065.1. Classification (NCBI taxonomy): domain Bacteria; kingdom Pseudomonadati; phylum Pseudomonadota; class Alphaproteobacteria; order Hyphomicrobiales; family Phyllobacteriaceae; genus Mesorhizobium; species Mesorhizobium sp. M6A.T.Ce.TU.016.01.1.1. The sequence continues at coordinate 103,117 of NZ_RZTJ01000004.1, forward strand.
AGAATCTGCAGGTCTGGCGCTTCGCCTTCTATTATTTCTTCGCCTTCGGTGCATTCGTCGCGCTGTCGCTGTGGCTGCCCCGCTACCTGATCGGCGTCTACGGCTTCGGGCTTGCGACCGCCGGCATGATCGGCGCGGCCTATTCAATTCCGGCAAGTATTTTCCGCGCCTATGGTGGCGTGCTTTCCGACCGGATCGGCGCCCGCACCGTGCTCTACTGGACCTTCGCTGTCAGTGCTGTCGCGACTCTCGTTCTGTCTCTCCCCTCGGCAGACTACGTCGTGCACGGCATCAGCGGGCCGATCGCCTTCCATTTCGAGATCGGCCCGCTCGCCTTCATAGCCGTTGCCTGCGTGCTCGGCTTCTTCATGAGCCTTGGCAAGGCCGCCGTCTACAAGCACATCCCGGCTTACTACCCGCAGAGTGTCGGCGCGGTCGGCGGCGTTGTCGGCATGATTGGCGGGCTCGGCGGCTTTATCTTGCCAATCGCCTTCGGCGCACTCAACGACCTCACCGGCGTCTGGTCGAGCTGCTTCATGCTGCTCTTCGTCATCGTCGCCACCTGCTTTGCCTGGATGCATTTTTCCATCCGGCGGATGGAGCGCACGGCGTCTGCCGAAGCTTCAGGCCTTTCCTACGCGGCTGAGTGAGACCGGAGTGGATCAGGATATGACCGAAAAACTCGTCATCATCGGCAACGGCATGGCCCCCGGGCGGATGCTGGAGCACCTGCTGGAAAAGGCGCCTGGGCGCTACCAGGTCACCATCTTCAACGCCGAGCCGCGCGTGAACTACGACCGCATCATGCTGTCGCCGGTTCTGTCCGGCGAAAAGGCCTATGAGGAGATCATCATCCATGGCGACGGCTGGTACATCAAGCACGGCATCACCCTCTACAAGGGCCACAAGATCGTTGCCATCGACCGGCAGGCAAAGACAGTCACCTCCGATCATGGCGTGACCGAGTCCTACGACAAGCTGGTCATCGCCACCGGCTCGGTACCGTTCATCATCCCGGTGCCGGGCCACGATCTGCCGGGCGTGCTCACCTATCGCGATCTGGACGACGTCCGGGCCATGATGCTTGCCGCCCAGTCGCGGGCCAAGGCTGTGGTCATTGGCGGCGGCCTGCTCGGGCTGGAGGCCGCGGCCGGCCTCAACGCGCAAGGCATGGACGTCACCGTGCTGCACGTCATGCCGACGCTGATGGAGCGCCAGCTCGATCCCGCCGCCGGCTATCTCCTGCAGCGCGCGGTTGAAGAACGCGGCATCAAGGTCATCACCAAGGCCAACACCCAGGCGATCACGGGCAACGGCAAGGTCGAGCAGGTGGAACTTGCCGACGGAACCATCATCCCGGCGACGCTGGTGGTGATGGCGGTCGGCATCCGGCCGAACGCCGCAATCGCCAAGGAAGCCGGCATTGCCGTCAATCGCGGCATCGTCGTCGATGCCGGCATGCGCAGCAACGATCCAGACATCTATGCGCTCGGCGAATGCGCCGAGGTCAACGGACAGGTCTACGGGCTGGTCGCGCCGCTCTACGAGATGGCGCGCGTAACTGCCAGCCAACTCGCCGGCGACGAGGCTGCTGCCTTCATCCATTCGGACACGCCGATCAAGCTCAAGGTCACCGGCATCGAGCTGTTCTCGCTCGGCGATTTCGCCGAGGGTGAGGACCGCCAGGAGATCGTGCTGCGCGACGCCGCCGCCGGCGTCTACAAGCGGCTGGTGCTCAGGGATGATCGCATCATCGGCACCGTGCTCTACGGTGAGACGGCCGACGGCGCCTGGTTCAACGACCTCAAGAAGAAGCAGACCGACATATCGGAAATGCGTGACACGCTTATCTTCGGCCAGTCATACCAGGGAGGCGCCTCCCTGGACCCTATGGCGGCCGTTGCAGCCTTGCCGGATGATGCGGAAATCTGCGGCTGCAACGGCGTTTGCAAGGGAAAGATCACCGGCGCGATCACGGCAAAGGGCCTGACCTCGCTCGACGAGGTGCGTGCCCACACCAAGGCGTCCGCTTCCTGCGGCTCCTGCACCGGGCTGGTCGAAAAGCTGATGGTGTTGACCATCGGCGACAAGTACAATCCGGCGGCTGTGCAGCCGATGTGCGGCTGCACCACGCTCGGCCACGACGAAGTCCGCCGGCTGATCAAGGCCAAGGGCCTGAAGACAATCCCCGCCGTCATGCAGGAGCTGGAATGGACCACTTCCTGCGGCTGCGCCAAATGCCGGCCGGCGCTCAACTACTATCTGGTCTGCGACTGGCCGGACGAGTATGCCGACGACTACCAGTCGCGCTTCATCAACGAGCGCGTCCACGCCAACATCCAGAAGGACGGCACCTATTCGGTGGTGCCGCGCATGTGGGGCGGCGTCACCAATGCCGCCGAACTGCGCGCCATCGCCGACGTCGTCGACAAGTTCGAGATCCCGATGGTCAAGGTCACCGGCGGACAGCGCATCGACATGCTCGGCATCCGCAAGGAAGACCTGCCCGCGGTGTGGGCCGATCTCGGCCAGGCTGGCTTCGTCTCCGGCCACGCCTATGCCAAAGGGTTGCGCACGGTAAAGACCTGCGTTGGTTCGGACTGGTGCCGCTTCGGTACGCAGGATTCGACGGGGTTCGGTGTCCGTATTGAAAAATTCATGTGGGGCTCGTGGACGCCCGCCAAGGTCAAGATGGCGGTCTCGGGCTGCCCGAGGAACTGCGCGGAAGCAACGTGCAAGGATGTCGGCGTGATCTGCGTCGATTCAGGCTACGAGATCCATTTCGCCGGTGCCGCCGGCCTCGACATCAAGGGCACAGAGGTGCTCGGCCTGGTCAAGACCGAGGACGAGGCGCTGGAGCATATCGTGGCGCTGACGCAGATGTATCGCGAGCAGGGCCGCTATCTCGAGCGCATCTACAAATGGGCCAAGCGCATCGGCATCGCCGAGATCAAGCGCCAGATCATGGACGATGGCGAGAAGCGCAAGGCCTATTTCGACCGCTTCGTCTTTTCGCAGAAATTCGCGCAGGTCGATCCGTGGTCGGAACGCGTCTCCGGCAAGGACAAGCACGAGTTCCGGCCGATGGCTTCGGTCGGCTTCGCGCAGGCGGCGGAGTGATCATGATGAACTGGATATCAATCGGCTCGATATCAGACATTCCGCGCCGCGGCGCGCGCTGCGTCGCCACGCCTCAAGGTAAGGTCGCGGTCTTCCGCACGGCAGAGGACCAGGTCTTCGCCATCGAAGATCATTGCCCGCACAAGGGCGGGCCGCTCAGCCAAGGCATCGTCCATGGCGCGGCGGTGACCTGTCCCTTGCACAATTGGGTGATTTCGCTGGAGACCGGCAAGGCGCTCGGCGCCGACGAAGGTGCGGTGCGCACCATTCCGGTGCGGATCGACGGCGAGCGTCTGTTCATTGCGCTAGAAGCGCTGGCCAGTCGCGCGGCCTGAGCATGAAGATCGACGAAGCGCGCGAGGTGAGGACCACCTGCCCCTATTGCGGGGTAGGCTGCGGCGTGCTGGCGAAGGTCGCTGCGGACGGTGAGGTGATCGTCCGCGGCGACCCCGACCATCCGGCCAATTTCGGCCGGCTCTGTTCCAAGGGTTCGGCGCTGGCCGAGACGATCGACCTCGACGGCAGGCTGCTCTATCCGGAGATCCACGGTCGCCGCACCGGTTGGGACGAAGCGCTCGACCTCGTCGCGTCGACCTTCTCGCACACCATTGCCGAGCACGGCCCCGATTCGGTCGCCTTCTACGTTTCCGGCCAGTTGTTGACCGAAGACTATTATGTCGCCAACAAGCTGATGAAAGGCTTCATCGGCTCGGCCAATATCGACACCAACTCGCGCCTGTGCATGGCCTCGTCGGTTGCCGGCCACCGCCGCGCCTTCGGCTCCGACACGGTGCCGGGCAGCTACGAGGATCTGGAGCTTGCCGACCTGATCGTGCTGGTCGGCTCCAATCTCGCCTGGTGCCATCCGGTGCTCTACCAGCGCATCGCCGCCGCCCGGGAAAAACGGCCCGAGATGAAAGTGGTGCTGATCGACCCGCGCCGCACCATGACATCGGATCTCGCCGACATGCATCTGGCGATCGCGCCGGATGGCGACGTCGCGCTGTTCACAGGGCTGCTCGCCTATCTCGGCCAGCATAACGCGCTGGACCGCACCTATATCACGGCGCACACGACCGGCTTCGGGCAAGCCCTTTTCGCCGCCTCGGCGCTCGACCTTGCCGGTGTCGCCGCTGCCACGGGCCTGAGCGAGGACGAGCTTGGCCGCTTCTACAGCCTGTTTGCCGCGACTGACAAGACGGTGACCGTCTACAGCCAGGGCGTGAACCAGTCGTCCTCGGGCACCGACAAGGTCAACGCCATTATCAACTGCCATCTCGCCACCGGCCGCATCGGCAAGCCCGGCGCCGGGCCGTTTTCGGTGACCGGTCAGCCCAACGCCATGGGCGGTCGCGAGGTTGGCGGCATGGCCAACATGCTGGCTGCCCATATGGAGATCGAAAACCCCGAACATCGCGACCGCGTGCAGCGCTTCTGGGACGCGCCGACTGTGGCCGAAAAACCCGGCTTGAAGGCAGTCGAGATGTTTCAGGCTGTGGCCGACGGGCGCATCAAGGCGCTGTGGATCATGGCGACCAACCCGGTCGATTCGATGCCGGATGCCGATGCCGTCGAGGCGGCGATCAAGGCTTGCCCGTTTGTCGTGGTATCGGATGTGCTGGCCAAGACCGACACGGTCCGCCACGCCCATGTCCGCCTGCCCGCCGCAGCATGGGGCGAGAAGGACGGCACCGTCACCAATTCTGAGCGCCGCATCTCGCGCCAGCGCGCCTTTTTGGCCACGCCCGGCGAGGCAAGAGCCGACTGGTGGATCGTCGCCGAGGCGGGCAGGCGGATGGGTTTTGGCGAAGCGTTTTCGCATGCGTCGCCGGCCGATATCTTCGCCGAGCACGCCGCGCTGTCGGCGTTCGAGAATGACGGCGCGCGCGATTTTGATATAGGCGCGTACGCCGGGACCGATAGAGAAGACTACAACGTGCTGGTGCCTTTCCAGTGGCCAGCGCCGAGCCCAGGCACCCCCCTCTGGCCTGCCGGCCATCTGCCCCTCAAGGGGGGAGATCAGCCTGCTGCTCGGCTTTCGCCAGTCTCCAAGGTTGATGAGTGGGCGCAGCCGGCAAAACCGCCAATCTCCCCCCTTGAGGGGGAGATGGCCGGCAGGCCAGAGGGGGGTGTTCAAGCTGGACGTAGCTCACCCAGCACCCGCTTCTTCGCCAATGGCGGCTACTACACACCCGACCGCAAAGCGAAGTTCATCGCCGTCCGCCCGACAGCGCAAACCCGCACCAGCCCGGAGTATCCGCTGATCCTCAACACCGGCCGCGTCCGCGACCACTGGCACACGATGACGCGGACCGGCAAAAGCCAGCGCCTGTCCCAGCACATGGCCGAGCCCTTCGTCGAAATCCACCCGGCGGATGCGCAGCACTTCGGCATCGGCGATGCCGACATCGTGCGCGTCTCGACTGTGCATGGCGAGGTGCTGGTTCGCGCGCTGGTGACAGCGCGGCAGCGGCCAGGCTCGGTCTTCGTGCCGATGCACTGGACGGACCAGTTCTCAGCGCGCGCTCGCGTCGATACGCTGGTGGCGCCCATCACCGATGCTATTTCAGGCCAGCCGGCCTCGAAGAATGTTGCTGCCCGCGTGGAACGCTTCGCTGCTGCCGCCTTCGGCTTCGCCGTGTTTGCCGAACGGCCGGCCTCAATCGACGCTGATTATTGGAGCCTCGCCCGCTGCGCCGCCGGCTGGCGCCTCGAGCTTGCGCTGGAAGCCGGCCGGGACTGGCCGGCTTTCGCAGGCTCGCTTTTCGGGACGGACGCGCAAGGCGAGACGCTCGCCTACCATGACGTCACCGGCGGGAACTATCGCTTTGCCCGCTTCGCCGGCAGCCGGCTGGCTGGCGCGCTCTATCTTGCGCCCAAGCCGGTCGCGGTGTCGCGCAGCTGGGCGGTGGAGCAGTTGAGCGCGGACCATGCCGATCGGCGCGGGCGGCTGGCGATCGTCGCCGGGCGGCCGGGCGGTAATCGCGCCGACCGGGGCGCCATCGTATGCTCCTGCTTCGGAGTTGGCGCCAATCAGATCGCGGAAGCGGTGCGCGGCGGCTGCAGCAGCGTCGAAGCGATCGGCGCCACACTGAATGCCGGCACCAATTGCGGCTCCTGCCGCGCCGAGATCAGGACCATCATCGAGGCGCGACGCCTTCAAGCGGCGGAGTGAGCGCGTCGAGAAACTCTGTCGCGCCGGGCCTCGACGCTTACCAGCAATTTACAAACCATGGGCTACCAACGTCCTCATTCGATTCGTTCCGAACAGGACCCTTATGAGCAAAGCCCTCACTTCATTCGTACTGGTCACCATATTGACGGCTTTGCTGATGGCGCTCAGCCTGGCAGTGGCCCAGCATGGCTATCCCTATGGTGCGATCGGCGCAAAACGCCTGGACGACGTCGCCGATGCCGGGACGTTTATCCCGCTTGCATCGGTCTATTTCTTCAGCGCGCTGCTGATGATGATCCTGCCGATCAGGGCCGCCAGCGTCATCCTGACGAACGCCGCGGATGCGATCTTCTGGACAGTCGTCGTGTTGTTCGCAGCCATCATTGGCTGCCTCGCCGCCAGATGGGCTTTCGATCGAAGCAATATCCTGCCTGCGCTGCTGAACTGGCGCTTTCTGTTTGTCGCAGCAGTCGTCGGCTGCCATCTCTTCATGAACGAGCTGCGCCGCAACATCCTGCTGAGAAGTCTGTTCTTTGTCGTCTTCGCCGCAGCGACGCTGGCCTGCCTGTTCTGGTCGTTCACCATCTGAGAAACCCGCAGGCGTTGGATTTAACGGCTCAGTTCTTGTCGACCGGCTTCGAACGCATCCGCGACACCGTCTCGCGTTCGGCCCGCTTCGAACGCATCGGCGGCAGGCCGCGGTCGATCAGATCCATGTCTTCCAGCACCATGTCGCCCATGCGCTTGAAGGCGATGTCGAGCGCGCCGGCCCGGTGGGCGGAGCGCAGGAAGCCGGGCAGCGTGCGCACGGGATGATCCTGCGCCAGCGGCTCTTCCGGAAACACGTCGCTGGCGGCGACGATATGACCGCTGCGAACGGCCTCCATCAGCGCCGGAAAATCGACCACGCCGGCACGGCTGAGCAGGACGAAAGCGGCTCCCTTGCGCATTCTGGCAAAGGCCTCAGCGCCGAGAAAACCCTGATTTTCGCTGGTCGCCGAAGCGACGACGAAAACGAAATCGCTCTCCGACAAAACCGTGTCGAGCGACGTCGGCTCGGCGCCGTTCTCTATCAGGATCGACGGCGGCAGCCACGGATCGAAAACCTTGGTCCGCGTGCGAAAGCCCGACAGCAACCGGTTGAGCGCACGGCCGAGATCGCCGAAGCCGATGATGCCGACATCCGCGCCGGAAAGAAGTCGCGCCGTCCGGTTGCCGTCGCCGCCCCAAAGTTCCTTGCCCTGCCGGAAGGCGAGATCGGCGTCGACGATGTCGCGGGCGAGGTTGAGCGCCATGGCAAGGCCGAGCTCGGCAACGGGTTCGGCGAACACCAGGCCGGTGGTGACGACATGGATGCCGCGCGTAAACAGCGTCTCATACGGCATGTTGTTGATGAGGTTGCTTTCGACATTGAAGACGCAGCGCAGCGCCGTCATTCTTTCCAGCGTCTCCGGCGCGATCGGCGGCTGGCCGACAATGTAGCGCGCCTCGGCGAGCACGTCGGCCGGCAGGGCCGCGACGCCTTCGGGCGACGTTTCGACGATACGGTATTTGGCACGGAATCTCGCCAGTGCCTCGGGTGTGAAAATCAGGTCGAGCGTGCGTGGCTCGGGCGCGCTGATCACCAGCGGCAACGCGCTGTCGGACATGGCAGTTCCTCCCGGCGCGATCCGCGTCGCACCACACTAGAATCAAATTTTGCCGCCGCGACACCTAAGCAGGCTTGCGGGGCTTCGCCATGCTTCGCCTGCATAGGTTTTTGTTTGTCGCAGGTTTTTATCGGAAAACCGTGGGACACTTTTCCGAAACCTGCTTAGCACATGCCTGTCGAGGAGGAGAACTTTGCGCCGGCGGCCTTGCGGTGTGGCGGCCGGTGGTCCAGATAGACGGCAATCGAAGGACGACAAGGAAGATAGCGACATGATCCCGATTCGTAAGAACCTCATCGATGGCGAGTGGGTTGGCGATGCCGGCTCCCGCAACATCAATCCGTCCAATCTCGACGACGTGGTCGGCGAATATGCGTCGGGCGACGCCGAGCAGGCCCGGCAGGCCATCGCGGCGGCGAAAGCGGCATTTCCGGCATGGTCGCGATCGGGCCTGCTGGCACGCCACGCAGTGCTGAGGAAGGCGTCGGATGAGATCACCGCGCGCAAAGATGAAATCGGCCGGGCATTGGCGCGCGAGGAAGGCAAGACGCTGGTCGAGGGCATTGGCGAGACCGTGCGCGCCGCCCAGATCTTCGATTTCTTTGCTGGTGAGGCGCTGCGCCTGTCGGGCGAGCTGGTTCCAAGCGTGCGGCCCGGCGTCGGTGTCGAGATCACGCGGGAGGCGGTCGGCGTCGTCGGCATCATCACGCCATGGAATTTCCCGATCGCCATCCCGGCGTGGAAAATCGCTCCTGCCCTGGCCTATGGCAACACCATCGTCTTCAAACCGGCCGATCTGGTTCCGGAGAGTGCCTGGACCATTGTCGACATCCTGCATCGCGCCGGCCTGCCGAAGGGCGTGCTCAATCTCGTCATGGGCAAGGGTTCGGTGGTCGGCCAGGCCATGCTCGACAGCCCTGACCTCAATGCCATCACCTTCACCGGCTCGGTCGGCACCGGCAAGCGCGTCGCTGCCGCCAGCGTCGAGCACATGCGCAAGTTCCAGCTCGAAATGGGTGGCAAGAACCCGCTTGTCGTGCTCGACGATGCAGATCTTGCCGTCGCCGTCGACTGCGCGATCAATGGCGCATACTTCTCGACCGGCCAGCGCTGCACGGCATCGTCCCGCCTGGTCGTGACGGACGGCATCCATGACCGCTTCGTCGACGCGATGAAAGATCGCCTGGCCAAGCTGGTCGTCGGCGACGCTCTCGATGCGAAAACCCAGATCGGACCGGTGGTCGACCAGAGCCAGTTGAAACAGGACGAAGACTATATCGCCATCGGCCGCCAGGAAGGCGCCGATCTGGCCTTCGGCGGCGAGCGGCTCGATCGCGAAACCCGGGGCTTCTACCTGCAACCGGCGCTGTTTACGCAAGCCACCAACGCCATGCGCATTTCACGCGAGGAGATCTTCGGACCGGTCGCCAACGTCATCCGCGTCAAGGACTATGACGAGGCGCTGGCGGTGGCCAATGACACGCCGTTCGGGCTGACGTCGGGCATCTGCACGTCGAGCCTCAAGCACGCCACACATTTCAAGCGCAATTCGGAGGCCGGCATGGTGATGGTCAATCTGCCGACGGCGGGCGTCGACTTCCATGTGCCTTTCGGCGGGCGCAAGGGATCGAGCTACGGTCCGCGCGAGCAAGGCCGCTATGCGGCGGAGTTCTACACTACGGTGAAGACCGCTTATACGTTCGCCGGCTAATAAAGCCGGCAGAGCGGGTGCACGGGCGAGCATGCCCGTGCCCACGTTGCAACGGCGCTGATGCCTGGGCTAATGCTTGCAGATGGGCAGGTTTCGTCGGCTAAAGCTCTTGCAAAAGGCGGTTCATTCCGCCGCGCTGCCCTTTCTTCGCGTTCCGCCGCTGTTATGGTCTAAGGGCATCGGGCAGTTTTGCGATTTTGCCGGTCCACGCTGGTATCGATACGCACCGACCGAATCGGCACAGACGGAGGCCTTCTTCCGCAAGCACTATAGCGGTGCATATGGCGTGGTCTGGCTACGCCTGAGCACCCGGGCCAGGGAATTGCGTGTCTGCGATCTCGACACTTTCGTGGAAGTGGCCCTGCCGACCATCAAGGCGCCGTTCGCGCTGGTGACAACGGATGGCGATGCGTCGGTGCCGTCAAATCTCGCGAAAAATACCGTCGATCGGCTTCTCGCCAATCCTTTCCTGGTGTCCTGGTACAGCCAGAACTGCGTCGGCGATCACCCCAAGCTCAAACCTTTCCCGATCGGGCTCGATCTTCACACCATGCGTGGCTTTACCACGCCCGGACAGCTTGCGAGGCTTCTCGAAACCATTCGCCTTCGGCAGGACGCGCCGGACCGTCGCCCGCTCAGAATATTCTGTGATCTCAACTTGAGCAGGGGTCCCAGGGAGCGACGGGATCTGGTCGATGCCCTGAAGGGGTGCCCGCATGTTGATTTTCTTGACAGGCGGCTATCGCAGCACTCGATCTGGGAGCGCTATTCACAGTACCCGCTGGTCGTTTCGACGGCTGGAAGCGGCCTCGACTGCCACAGGACGTGGGAACTGCTGTATCTAGGCTGCATCGTGGTGACCAGGACGTCGCCGCTCGATCCTCTCTATGAAGGGCTGCCCGTCATCATAGTCGACGATTGGCGGCAGGTTCGGGACCCCGAAATGATGCGACAATGGGTCGGCCAGGTCGCGCATCTGACCGATCGCGATTACGTCTGGCAAAGGCTGCGGCCGTGAGCCTATCTGGAACCGATCCGGCAGGAGCTCGAACAGCGTCGATCGGCCTTAATCACCACGGAACGTGGAGTATCTCAAGCTTGGGGAGACCGACGGGCCTGATGCCCAGATCGTTGGCGAGGGCGCCAAAGCCTTCGGTTTCGATGAGATCGCGGTAGGGAATTTCCGGGAATCGAAGACCGCCACGATGCAAGGCGGCGTCGACAAGAAGCATGGTTCCGCCGACCCCATCGAGACCGATGCTTTCGAGATGCCGAACATCGCTAAGGTGAAGGCGGCCCATGGAATCGGCAGGCGGCTGGTATAGGCCGCCACGTATTTCACGATAGTAGCGATAATTCTTTTCCGGCTGGGTGGTGACGAAACTGTTGAGGTCGAAGCTGTCGCCGCCGGCGATCTTCACGCAGTTGGGAACCGCGATCCGATGCCCGCTTCCGATCAGCCGATTCACGACATCGCTAGGAAATCGCCACACATCGATGTCGATCCACAGCGCCCAATCGTCGTCCGCATCCAGCCCATGATCGATCAGGTGGTTGCGCACCTTGGCAATGGCGCCCCGTCTCTCGCGCTGCTGTCGCGGTTTCGTTCGCTTCGCCCGATCGAGGCGCGTGCCCAGACGCTTTTGCAGCAGGACGACGCCACGATAGCTGCCGGCAAGCGGCGCCACTGCCACCTGCAATCTTTCCCAGCTTCCGTCCGAACTGTCGCCCTCGCAGAAGACCAGCTTGATCCTGTCCTTGGGGTAGTCGAGCGCCTGCAGCGCATCGAGGAACGGCTGGATATGGTCGGCGGCATCGCGCAACGGCACCAGAATGGCGAGATTCGAGCCTGACGGCGGCGATGCCGAAAGCGCCGCCTGGCTGACGCTCGCTTTCGCCGCGGCCTCGTCCAGATGTGCGCCGCGTGTCAGATGGTGCCACAGCCGGTAGGCGTGGTTGCGGACTTTGTCGCGCCGCCGCGTTGCCGGCCGCGCCGTCCACCATGTGCCCGCCCAGTGATGGATCGACAGCGTCAGCGCTCTGCTGCCGGCTGGCATATCCGTGCGCCCGGCCGAGTCCACCGGCGTGAACAAGGAGGAGCCGTGTATGGCGAAGGCCGCCTGGTCGCCATAGCCGAGCTGCGCGGAGGTCAGCACACAGGGGCCGGTCGCGTCGAGCGCTTCCTTGGCATGGACCAGGCCCGGCAACAGGGACAAGACCTGCAGCCAGAAGGGATGCCGGGGCGGGCTCGCCATCGTGCCGTTGAACAGCAAATAGGGCAGGCCGCGAAACTTTGCCTGGACGAGCGCGTGCGTATCCGGTTCCTTACAGAGCACGATCCGGTCCTCGCTCATGATCGGATCGAAAGCGGCGACGCATTCGCAGTCGATGTCGGCGTAGACGCCGCCAAAATGGTACAGGAGCAGATAGCGTGCCGCATCGGCGCGCAGCACACCATGTGCATAGCTGCAAAAAGCCGGCAGGAAATCCGGATAGTGCTCGGCGATGAAATCGAGCAGCCTCCGGTCGCTCCAGAACATCGTCGTCCAGCGGGGATGGTGCCGTTTCCAGCTTTCGACATATCCCTGGAAGCGGGCAGGGATGCTGTCGGTCTTCCACGTCTGGTGCAGGATGGGCGGGATCATCGGCGGCTCATCGATCGGTGATTTGGAAAAAGCGTGGGTGTCATGTGCCGGCATCGTCCAGCCCAAGGCCGCCGCGGACGGCATTGCGGATGGCTTCAGGGCCGAACCTGGACCATGCCGCTTCATGCGCGCGAGCGCGCTGGCTCGCCATGCGCCTGCGGTCCAGACAAAGCTCGATGGCCATGTCGGCAAGTCTTTCATCCGAATCCGATAGAAGCACCTCTTCATTGTCGACCAGGTCCAGGCCCTCGACCGCCAGCGGCGTCGCAATCACCGGAATGCCCCAGGCCATTGCTTCGAGAGCCTTGATGCGCGTGCCGCCGCCTGCCGAAAGCGGGATGATGCTGAGATGCGCGCGCGACAGCAGTGGCCCCATATCGTCCGGATTTTCGACGAGGTCCACGCCTTGCAGTCCGGTCAGAGCTTTCACGGCCGGCTTGGGATATCGGCCGGCGAGAACCAGGCTTGCGGTCGGCAGTCTTTGCCGGATGCGCGGCAGGATGGTGGCGGCCAGCCGCTCGGCGGCATCGATGTTTGGCTTGTATCCGAGATGCCCGACAAACAGGATCATCGGAAAGCCCCCGTCGGTCGCGGCCTCGACCGGCAGGTCGACGGGGCTGTCTTCGAAACGAGGGATGCCGTTCGGCACGATGTCGATCGGCACCTTGCGCGAGGAAAGTGCCGCTAGTCTTTCGTGGTCCTGCCTCGAGCAGACCCAGGCTCTGTCGACGATGGCGAGCGCCTTTCTTTCGAGGCGCCTGACGCCAAAGGCGGCGGCGACGGCAGGCATCGATCTTGCATCGTCGGCGCGATGCAACTGTCCCGCCAGGTCCGACTCGACATTGTGCATGTCGAGAATGAGCTGCCCGGCCAATGGCCGCAAGGGCCGCAGCAGTTTGAACAGCCCAATGCCCTCGACCACGATGCTGTCGGGGGAGAATTCGCGAACGATAGCCTCGAGACGCGCCAGCGCGGAGCGAGGAATTCGGTTCTCGGCACGGATCCTCCACCAGCCGATCGAAGCCGTGCGGGCTTCCCCCTCGATGGTCAAGGCAGCCGTTTGAATGCGGCGATCGGCCGGTTTCGACGGATCGGCCTGCGGCCGGACCGAGACAAGGCAGACTGGCCCGAATTCTGCTGCGGCCACGGCGTTGCAATGGTTCCTGAGATCCGCGCCCGAGGCAGGAGGGAAGGCCGGATCGTAGGACAGCACCAGCGTGCGCCGCTCTTTGCCGTGGTCGGGGGTGGTAAACCTTGCATCCGGACTACGTTTTTCAGTCATTGCTCCGAAGTGGATACGGGCGCTGTACTGCAATGCCTTCCAGCTCCGGCCGGATGCTTTGTGGGCGCGAACGGCCCGCATCATGCCCGCCGCGTCGGCGTATCTTTTGTGCTTGATGAGCTGCCGTGAAATCCGCTGCGCGATCCAGGACTTTCGCCATTGAAGGGCCTCCCGCTCGACGCCCGATCCAGCCAGCCGGTCCAGTTCGAGCGCAATGGCAAGAAACGTCCTGCGCGGCGCAAGAATGAAACGCTGCGCCATTCTCGTTTCGTCGTGATGGTAGAGCAGCACTGGAGCCGAGACGATCGCCACATCGAAGCGTGCGAGCAGCGCCACCCAGTAGCATGTGTCTTCGTCGAGGCCGATCGCTTCCGGAAAGCGGATCGTGGCCGTCGCCGATGTCGCGACCAGCGCGCTTCCCATGGCGATCGGCCAGAGCTCGTTGAGAAGATATCGCCTGGTGTTTTGGGCTCTGTCGCTGGTGTATCCGTGCGGGGTCTTGAGCTTGTCCGGCCGCCCGTTCGTGCGACGGATGCTGGCCCCGATCGACAGGCCAGCTTCGGGATTGCGCAGGAGCGCGTCATATAAAAGCGACAGGCCTCCCTCCATCAACTCGTCATCCGCATCGAGGAAGAATATGGATTTGCCCCTGGCCCGCGCAATTCCGACGTTGCGCGCAGCACCGGCGCTGCCGAGGTCGACGCTGACGACCTCCAGCGGCAATCCGTATCGTTGCGCGCTTGCGATCGCGGCAGACGCGGTCTGATCGTCGGAACCGTCATCGACCAGAAGGATCTCGCCGATCAGATCTCTGTCTGAGATCAGGCCGCGCAGCGTCGCATCGATCGTCGCGGCAGCATTCCTTGCCGGAATGACGACCGTGACGTCCAATCGCGTTTCCTCTGATTTACTCACTGCCGCTCGAAAAAACCGCGGTTTCGCACACGATCATAATAATGCTTGAGCAGCGAGACCGGGCGCAACGAAAGACTGGCGAGGTTCTCGACCAACTGCGGTTCGACATCGAACGGCGACTGGTTCTCCAACCAGCTATAGGAGGATCCGTCCTTCAGCACCGAGGGACTGCCGACCACGTAACCGCCAAGCGCCTTGGCATGGCCGACCCGGCGCATGCCGAAATGCAGGCTGGATGACACCGTCGGTTCACGTGTCCTCAGATAGACGTGGAAGCCGTTGGGCGACCTTGCGACCGGTGTGCGGTTTGCAATTTCACCATGGATGCCGAACCAGCCGCGATATGCGGCGGCGTTGTCGAAATCCAGGATCAGCAGGTTGGAAAATCCTCCCAATATGCCGACATTTCCGGCGAAGTCTCGAAACCAGCGCTCGATGTCTCCGCCGGTCGGTGGTTTCTGCGACAGCTGGAACGCAATGGAACAGAAGGCGAGTTCCTTCAGATCCTTGCGCCGGGTCTGCAAATGCAGCGGATCATACCCCATGGCCTCGAGGTCGAGATGCTTGCCGCCGGCACGAAGCGGCAGGCATATGTAGCCCTGCGCCAGCAGCCGGACCGCATAGTCGGTTTCTATTTTAGGCAACATCCAGAAATGTTCCGCCCCCGTGCCATTCCATTTCAATCTTCTTTAGCCGAATAGCACTTTCGTCAAGCGTTCGATGCGGCGCGGTCGCCTGGCGCCTGCCAGGTTGCGAGCGATCCCTGTTGAATCACCCGACATGGTGGCCGGCCTGGGCAGCTGCGGCGGGCTGCGACAGCCAGCCGCCGCTGAACCCGGCCTTGCTCAGGCCGCGACGGATATGCGGGCTCGACCGCATCAGGTCCCAGATCAGGCGCGAGCGGTGGTTTTCGATCATCAGCACGGCGATACCCTGGTCCAGTCCGTAATGCGCATCCGATATCCAGCCGCTCGGCCCGAACTTCCGCCGGTTCGCCAGCGTCGGGTTGAAGCCGCTCGGCATCCTGAAGCCGTCGATCACCTCAGGATGGCGTTCTCTGAGATGGCGCAGCGCCGGCAGGCAGATTTCCGGCGCGAAGGGCAGCGATGCCAGATACGACCACGGCGCTATCGTTCCGTCGTCGGGGCCGAACGGCGCGCCGCGCGCCGCATAGCCGGAAAATTTGCGCGGTCGCCGCTCGATCCGCGCACGAAAGTTGCCGGGTCCATCACCCGCCGAAAGGCCCCAAAGTCCTTCGCCGTAGCCGTCATAGCCGAAGGGATTGCGCTGCGCATAATCGCGGTGAAGATAGGTGGCGCGGCGGCTGTTTTCGAAATAGTCCGAGTTCTTCTCCCGCATGAACGCGTCGCGGATGCCGTCGAAGTCGATCCATGCATGCGAGAACTGGTGCATGAACAGCGGGCCGCCATAGAGCACATCGTAGCCGTAGATATTTCCCCACTGATATGTCGCCGTCCAGCCGGCATAGCTGTCGTCCGAGGCTGGCTTGTCGGGAGCGGCCATTGCCAGAACGTAGAGCACCGTCGCTTCGTTATAGCCTTCCCAGCCATAACGCAGAAAGCCGCTCTTCGGCTTCCAGCCCTGCCGCAAGGTCGAATTGCTGCCTTGCGCCCATCGCCAGTCGACGCGCCGGTAGAGGGCTTCCCCCAATTCGCGGATTTCGGTTTCTTCGTCATTGTCGCCCGTGAAATAGGCGCCGGCCACGAGCAAGCCGGCCATCAAAAGCGCCGTGTCCACCATCGACAATTCGCATCGCCAGGCGCGCAGGCCGGTCCGCATGTCGAGGAAATGGTAATAAAAACCCTTGTGGCCGGTGACGCCGTCGCCATTGCCTTGCCGGCTGTTCCAGAAGAAACGCAGTGCGGCAAGCGTCAGCTTGGCTGCTGCGTCTCGTGTCATCCAGCCGCGCTCGACCCCGACCGGATAGCAGGACAGGGCGAAGCCGACGACCGCGATGCTTGCCGGCCAATTTGGCCGCGACGTGTCGGCGACCAGTCCGTTCTCCGGGTTCACGGTTTCCAGGAAATAACCGAAGGCCGCGTGCTGGAAGCGGTCGAGCAGATCTTCATCGGACAGTGGAGGTTCGACCCTAAGCAAACGACGTGAACTCCAGTCGGCCGGCGGCAGATCGCGCCTGACGTGCTTCAATAGGTGGCCCGACCGCCGGAGACGTCGAAGACGGCAGCCGTCGTGAAGGAGCATTCCTCGGAAGCGATCCATGAGATCAGTGCCGCCACCTCCTCGACCTCGCCAAACCGCGCCATCGGTATCTTCGACAGCATGAAGTCGATGTGCTGCTGGCTCATCTGCTGGAAAATCGCGGTGCGCACGGCCGCCGGCGTGACGCAGTTCACCGTCACCTTGGTCTTGGCCAGTTCCTTGCCGAGCGACTTGGTCAGGCCGATCACCGCAGCCTTCGAGGTGCTGTAGGCCGACGCGTTGGGATTTCCCTCCTTGCCGGCGATCGAGGCGATGTTGACGATCCTGCCGTAATTGCGCTCGAGCATATGCGGAACCAGCGCCTTGTTGCAGAAGAAGACGCCGTTGATGTTGATGTCGATGACCCGGCGCCAGTCCTCCACCGAATAGTCCCAGGTCGTCATGTTCGGTCCGGTGATGGCGGCGCTGGTGACCAGGATATCGACCGCGCCAAGGGCATCGATCGTCCGCCGGGCGGCCTGTTCGACCGCCGCGGGATCGGCGACGTCGACAGTCACGCCATGCAAATCGGCAATGACAGCCTTGGCCTGCTCGATCTGGGTGGGGTCGCGATCCCAGACACAAACGCGTCCGCCCTCTCCAACGATTCTTTGCGCGACAGCCAGGCCGATGCCTGAGGCGCCACCGGTGATCACGGCCGATCGTCCGGAAAACCGTCCCGCAAAACTCATCGTCATGTGCTCATCCTCCCAATCGGCGGCAAATGTGAAGTCAGCGACGGAGAAGTTCAAGCCGGAGTCTGGAGCCTCCGAACAGGTTCGTGGTGGGCCAGGAGCAGGCGGTTGAGAAGCCCCTCCTGGCCGCTACTCTCCCACGCGCGCAGTTCAGACGTTCTTGATCGACTTCCAATGGCTCAGCCGCTCTGCGATCAACTCCACGCGCCGCTGATTGTCACGCCCGTCCAGGATGCTTAAGTCCTCGGGATCGGCGCGCAGATAGACACCGGAGGTGCGCGCGTTCAGTTTTGGCGGTGTGTCGGCTCGTGTGGTGAAGTACCCGGACGCGCGATCGGCGGACTCCAGCCGGATCTCTCCTGTCCCGTACAACTGCGACGCGTTCGCGTCCAAGGGTCGTTCTCCATTCCAAAAGTAGAAGATGCCGGGAGGCTCCTTTCTCTCCTTTACCGCTTCGCTCCAGTATCTGGCTGACAGACTGCCATTCTCTTGCCATGAGCGACCGGTCAGCTCCAGCGCGCCATCGCGGTCTCGCGAGATACGCAAGAGGCTCACGGCGGACGGCTCCTTTACGGTCCGTTCCGACAGGGAAAATTGCCACCAAAGGCCCTCTATCCGGGCGACACGACTTTCATTCTCGATCGCATTCCGAAGCTTTTGGTTGATCGCCCTCATCTCCGCGCCGGTCGTCGCCTCGCCATACCTTACGGAGGTGAGACCGAGGAGATCGCTTGGAAGCTTGGAGCCATTGGCATGGAGGATGAACGTCCGGCGCATTCCAAGGACTCCGCCGAAAAGGCCGGCCTCGAAAACCACATTGTCTCGTGGAGAAGCTTGAGCGGATGCCGTCGCAGACGATGCCGGCTGGCTCACACTGGTCCAATCGTCTTGAGCGAACACGAAAGCGGCGAAGTCGACTTCACGTGTAAGCTCGAGGAGGCGCCCCAGGGTGGTTGTCCCAGGATTGAAGGACGTCGTCCAGGGTTCCACATGCGCGATGTCTTCAAGACCGCGTGTCAGCGCCTGCAGCAATTTCTTCTGCTTCCCCGACGAGCCCAGGAAGATTCGAGGTTTGTCCATCCGTTTGCTCCAACCCAGCAGATCGGGGGACCAGCGTCTGCCAATTATCCTGCGGTCATTGGTCTGATTGTCCCCGACATAGGGTACGCGGAGGGTCTCATTTATTGCAACGGATGCAATGAATGCCGGCTGCTATTTTTCGTCAGGTGCTGGAAGAAAAACAGTTCCGCGGTGGTGATGCCAAACCGCTCATAAATGCGGCGGCGATGGTTCTTGACAGTGCCGACGGTGATGCTCAGCCGTTAGGCAATGTTTGCGGCCACAGCGGGCTGCGCGCTCGGTTCTTGCCCGGCCTATCGGTCTTTCACCGCTCGCCTTGGGCATCCTTATGGCTGTTTTTGCCTCATTTGGGTGACAGGCTGCGGGGGATGGGTTATATTGCACTGCACAACGGAAGCGCCCGCGCTTGGCGCGGCGGCAAATCGGCATTGAACTGCATGGACGGGAATCCGCTACCGAGATGAAGATTCCAAAATCTCTGTTGGTCGACCCGGAGAAGAACACGGTCTACGGTACATTTGCTGTTGCCATCTCCATTTGGGCGTTCTCCTACTCCTCCGTCTTCGGCCAGATCCTGATCCTGGCCTATTATGCGGTTTGGCTCCCCCTCATCCTGGTGGACTACCGGCGGCTGTTGCGACATGTATCCAGCGCATGGCTCCCGCTGGCGTTTGCCATCTACGTCTGCCTGTCGGTGTTCTGGTCGGATGCTCCCGGCATCACGTTGAGGACGGCAGTCCAGTATTGCTCCCATATCGCCTGCGCCTACATCGCGGCGCGCACCGTCAGCGTCCGAACGTTGACGATAGGCTCGCTGATCGGGATTTTTCTCGTCCTGCTCTATTCGCTCATGGTCGGGGGTTATTCCTATGACGTTCTCGACGGGACGTACAATTTCGTCGGCGCATTCAGCTCCAAGAACCAGATCGGCTTTGTCGCATCGCTGGGTGTCTACTTCTGCGTTGTCTTCCTGGCTTTTCTCAGGCGCGGCCGAATAAGCCTTTTCTTGACGGCGCCCGTCGTCGCCCTGTCGGCCTATCTGCTGGTCATTGCGCATTCGGCCACCTCTATGGCTTCGATACCGGCAGTTCTCGCTCTGGTGGCTCTGCTTGCCATGGCCAAGAAGCTTTCGCTCCGCTATCGACGGGTGATTTTCCTGGTCGGCACATGCGGGCTGATCGCGGTCACCCTGGTTGCCTTTGCGGGACTTCTGGATTTCGTCCTTGGCGTCTTCGGAAAGGATTCCACGCTCACCGGACGGACTTATCTCTGGGAGCAGGGCTGGGAGGCGGCGCAGCAAGCGCCGATCCTCGGCGTCGGCTATGCGGGCTATTGGGTGCAGGGTTTTGCCGAGGCCGAGCGGCTTTGGAACGAATTCTACATCACAACCCGATCAGGCTTCCACTTCCACAATACCTATATCGAAGCCCTCGTCGAGCTTGGCTATGTCGGGGCGACGCTGATTTCGCTGATCATCGTGCGCACGCTGTGGGGCCACATATCGGCGTTGATATTCAGGACGTGGCAAGCCGAGTCTGTGATTCTTGCCGGCGTGATGGTGCTTCTGTTCATCCGGTCCTTCGTCGAGGTCGAGACCCTCAACCCCTACATTATGGGCTCCTTCCTGCTGTATTACAGCTACTTCAAGCTGGTGAGGGTGTTAGTCGCCCGTCCCCGGTGGACCGCGGGCAACCTCGCGGAACCAGAAACCGCAAGGGGCTAAGCAAAGCGCTAAATGTCACCTAGAGCAATTCCAGGAAAAGTGTGCAGCGGTTTTCCGTCCGGAATTGCGCGAAAACAAACAGCTCTACTTTTCGTCTATCAAAATGAGATCAAAAACGAATATAATCTTGGGGCGCCACTAGTTCGCGAATTATTCGGGCAGGATTTCCTGCAACCAAGCTTCGTGGCGGTGCACTTTTGGTGACCACAGAGCCGGCTCCAATTACGCTATGATCCCCGATTTCCACCCCAGGCAGGATTATTGAATTTCGGCCTATCCAAACATTATCACCAATTAGGACAGCTTTCGCTTTAACACCGGCACCATCTTCGACCTCATGATAGTTTGAGTCTTGGATTACAACCGAATCGCCAATAAGGCATCTTTTTCCGATGCTTACTGCGACTGATGCGTCGATCATGACTCCGCTGTTTATAAAAGATTTAGAGCCAATTGACAGGCTTGCGTTCCGGCGTGCATGAAACCAGGAACGTGACCCCAGCCCTCGAAACGAAACGCGAGAGCCAAATCTAAAATTGCCTTTTCCTGCTATATGAGGCGAGACTCCAAGCACCGAGACTCGATCGGATATTTCGATACCCCTCATTACCCAAATGAATGTAATGATTGTGCCTTTAATATACCTTCTAGCACGATAGATATTCACTACGCTTCCCCCACGGATAGCCGCTCCTCGCCGAGGAGCGTGCATCTATGCGGACGGCCTTGGCGTGACGCTCCCTTTGAGCGTCAGCTGACCTCGGGGTATTCGATTTCTCGAAACGGCCTATTGGCTAGCCATCGGCGCCAACTTCACCTTGATCACGTCCCCGGGCAGCACGGGCGTGTCTTCGCTGGCGGCGATTTCGCTGCTCTTTCCGTCGACCACCCGAACCAGGCCAAACGACATTGTTGGCTCTTCGCCGTCGCGATAGCGTTGCAACGCCGGGTTCCCCGACATGGCTTCGGCCATCAGGCCTGTTTGCATGTTCATCTTGAGCATTGTTTGACTGAGCTCGGCTTCTGCCTGTTGCCGATCGGTGGCGAGGCCCGCATTCTGGGTGTTTTCCAGATCGATGGCGTCCTGATTGGCCTTGCTGATCGACTGCTTGGCGGTGAGGATGGCCGTTTCGTAATCCAGGATCTGGCCTTCCAGGTCGGCGATCGTTTGTTGCGAAGTCAGAACCCGCGTATTGACGACAAGGCCCTTTTGCGCCAGCGAGCCGATGCCGCTCAGCTGTTCCTTTGCCAAGTCGACCTGCCGCTGCTGGTTGACGATCTTTTTCTGCAGCGAATCAATCTCGCTCTGCAGCAGCGTCTTCAAATCATCGAGCGCCTGAAGGCGCAGTTTGAGATTCTTTTGATCGGCCGTCAGGATCGCCATCTCGTCGGCAACGATGCTTGCCAGTTTCGGATCGTCGGCCACCTCCTTCGGCACGTCGAACGTCGACTTGTCCGCTATCTCCGCTTCGATGCGCGCGCGCCTGACGATCAGCCGGACCCGTTGGTCTTGGAGAACGTCAAAATCGCCCTTGGCGTTGATCATGTCGCGGTCGTACCGCTGTCCTTCGGGACTCCGTCTGACACCGCCGGCGATGCTCATCGCCCTGAGCACGGTCAGGTCCGGCACGTAAGGATACTGACCGGGCGTCTGGACCTCCCCGGAAATGTAGAACGGCCTGTACTGCGCCATTTCGACGGAGGCTTCCGGCCGGTCCGCCAGAGCGAGCTTGCGCTGGAGCGCCTGGCCGATCGCTGCCGCGACCTCGGATGTAGTCTTGCCGGATGCCGGCATTTCGCCGACGAATGGCACGGACAATGTTCCAGCAGGACCGACCGTGTACTCTCCGTTGACGGCCGTCCAGTCGCGGAACGTGCCTTCAACGGTCTGCCATTCGGCCACGCGGATGGTCAGCTTGTCCTGCGATCCCAGGCGGTACTCGTCGGCGGTGGCTAGTTGGGGAACGGCGAGCGTCAGCGTGAGGCAAGCAGTCATAAGCCGCATCCGTCGCATGTGATTGCTGACAGTGCCGGCGCAGGAGATTCCGAAGATGTTTGTTTTCAACTGAGCTTTTTCCGATCCGCTTTGGCCCCGCCCGATGAAGCTTGCTGCAGAATGCTTGGCGTCTGGACCGTCACTCACCGGCTCCCGGCCGGGTCAGTAGCAGCCCCGCGACATCCAGACCGCAGGCACGGTCTTGATGATGATGCGAATGTCCTCGAATAGCGACCAGTTCTCAACATAGTGGCGATCGAACGCGACGCGGCTGTCGTAGGAAACGTCGTTGCGGCCACTGACCTGCCAGAGCCCGGTCAGGCCGGGGCGCGATTTCAGGTAATAGACAGCCGAACTGCCATAGATTTCGAGCTCGTCGCGCACGACGGGGCGAGGACCGACAAGGCTCATGTCGCCCTGAAGGATGTTGATGATCTGCGGCAGTTCATCTAGGCTGAGCTTCCTCAGCACGGCCCCGACGCGCGTGACGCGCGGATCGTTCTTGAGCTTGCGGGTCGCTGTCCATTCGGCATTGGCGTCCGGATTGGCGGCAAGATATGCCGCCAGCACCCGTTCACCATCCTGAACCATGGTGCGAAACTTGAGGCACGGGAAAATCCGTCCTCCCCGACCGATCCGGCTGTGACCGTAGAAAATCGGCCCGCCGTCGGAAAACTTGACAAGCAGCGCGACCATAACAAACAGCGGACTGAGAGCCACCAGGCCAATCAGTGAGCCGGCAATATCGAAGCTGCGTTTTAGCAGGCCGCCGATTGGTGGAAAATCGATGCCGGCCTGCGAAAAATCCGCATCGGCCGACTTGGCTACGTCCCTCATGCGTAAACTCCATACGTTGAACGGATGGTTTCGCCCACAATATCAAAAAAATGCTGCATCGCAACACACAATTTCTCGATCGCTTGAAATAATCACGTCATGAATTGACTAAATAATAAACCGATCCTGCACAAATTTTGATCTTTATGGCACGTTCGTGACAGATTATGGGCAACTTTGAAAAATCTAGTGCCTTTTTGAGGCTGATTTTAGGCGAATCGCTCTTTGTACCGCGTCATGGAACATAATCGTGCTTTAGCTTCCGAGACATATAGAGATTTTAGAGTAAAATACTAATTAATATTATGGGTCTTACTGGAGGGGTTCCATATCCGGTGATTGGCCATGATGCAGATGTGTGCATCGCAACATGGCAGAGTCGATCCCGCGAACGCATCCAAAATTATTTGTGGTTGGCCTTGCCCGCTATTGCACACCTTAATAGAGTTGCAAATTGTTTCTGTCAGAGTATGGAACAGCGTGGGAAAGGCCGAAAGCAACCGGCCAAAAAGCGGGCCGCCTCAACGAGCTCGCATGGCGAAGGGAGGCTCGGGGTGGGTCAATCATCGATTTTTGCCCGAGCAGGTTGACGGGCTGTCGGGTATGTCGCTACCAAAATTCATTGTCGGCATGATTTTCGCTCTGGCGATCGTGGTCGCATGGTCTCATCTGGGCGGCGCTTCGCTCGGCACGACGCTTTTTCGCGCTATGGCTTGCGCCATCGTCATTCAGCTGGGCTACTTTTTGCTGGTTTTCGTCATGGTTGCCAGAAACACCCCGACATCGGCTGATAAGATTCGCGATGCCGAACGAAAGCTGAGTTCGACCGAGACGGCCGATGGCGAGAAGTTCAGTGCCAGGAGAAGCCTTCACTGACCCTGCGTCAGGTCGCGTCGGCTGGACTCCAGTCGGACTGCTCACCTTACAGCATCCTGGACAACTGGCCTTCGGATTTTCCTTCAGCCTCTGATCCCCTGATTCAGCCTCTGATTTTGCCCGACCTTGACGATGCGGCCGTTTTCCATCGCGACCACCAGGTCGGCGAAAGAGAAGATCGACGGCCGGCGCGACGGTCAGGGTCGTCATCGCGCCGCAGCCCGTCGATCGCCTTGGTGATCAGCGATTCGAGTGCGCTGACGGCTCTATCCAGAATGGCAGGGACGGTTTGCGAAGCGGCGCGTCGAGCCGCTGGCATTACACCGCCCATCGATTTGCGCCATGACGACACCGAAAGGAAAGACTGGACGGAGCGAATGATTTTGGCGATGCTTTGCTTCGCACTTGCAGCATAAGCGCCGGCTGACGCTCTTTCGAAAGCCGGACAGTCGGTGAGGACGAGAGCTGCATCGGACATTCAACGGGGGGCAGCGAGAAATTCGGAGCCACCTTTGCAGTCGAGAGACGAATTGATGACAAAACCCGAGGTCTGCGTGATCATCGCTGCCCGCAACGCGGCGCGGACAATCCCGGTTGCCATCGCATCGGCGTTGCGCGAGCCGGAGGTGGCGGAAGTCGTCGTCGTCGACGACGCCTCCACCGACGATACCGCGAAAGTCGCTCGGGCAGCCGACGATGGCAGCGGCAGGCTTTCCGTAATCCGGCTCGACGTCAACGGCGGTCCTTCCTTCGCCCGCAACGCCGCGATCGCCAGCTCCAAATCGCCGTTCATCAGCATTCTGGACGCCGACGATTTTTTTCTCGAGGGCAGATATCGCGAGTTGTTCGCCAGCGCCGATTGGGACTTCGCTGCCGATAACATCATGATGATCAGGGACGATGCGGTGACCGATGTCTCGAAAATCGCCGCTCCGCGATTCTCGGCCGACCCGGAATTTCTCGATTTCGAGCGTTTCATCGAAGGCAATATCTCCAGTCGCCGTGTGCAGAGAGGTGAGCTGGGCTTCCTCAAACCGGTGATCAGCCGCGCTTTTCTCGACCGGCATGGGCTGCGCTATGACGAAAACCTGCGGCTGGGCGAAGACTATGAGCTCTACGCGCGCGCGGTTGCTTGCGGGGCACGCTTCAAGGTCATCAGGTCCTGCGGCTATGGCGCCATCGTTCGCGCGGATTCGCTGAGCGGCCAACATAAGACGCAGGATCTCAAGCGTCTGGCCGACGCGGATCTGGCGCTGCTGGCGATCGACAGTTTGCCGGAAGGCTCTAAGGCGGTGCTCAGAAGGCACGAACGGCAGGTGCGCGACAAATACCGGTTGCGGAACTTTCTCGACGTGAAGAACGAGCGGGGGCTGACGTCGGCCGCGGCCTACGCCCTGGCCAGCCAATCCAACCTCATCCCCATCGTTCGCGGCGTGGCCGCCGACAAGCTGGATGCGCTGTTTCGCCGCGCCGGCTTTGCCTCGAAGCAGCCTGTGCCGCCGCTGCGCTTTCTCATGGCCGCAACCAGCCCGCTCGGCGAGACTTGAGCTTGTCCGCGAGCGGCGCCATGCCGATCATGTCAACAGGTCCTTACCCCGCTCCAACGTGAAGCGAATTTCCGATTCGCCACACTAAAGCGCGTCGCGTTTGATGAGATTCATGCGACGCGCTTTAGTTCTTGTTCTTATGCATGTCGTTGTCGCAAAACCGCTGCGCACTTTTGCGCAACATGCATTAGGTGGTTGCCTACTCGCTCTGGGGATGGCATGTGTGTTGCGGTGCAGCAATTTTGGTTGGCCGTTTGAATCGGCCCGAAAATGTCCCCTGTCAGAGGAGCTGGACGATGCGACAAGATTTTTTCGGCCTGGATGGGCACGGGATTGCCATAGGCTGGCTATGACAGGAGACTGAGCGCATGGCCTCGATATTCGGCTTCAGATCAAGGGATCCGGCTCGAGACAGGCAGACCGACATCTCGCGCCTTGACCGCTTGGCAAAGCTGCTTGACCAGATCGCAGCCGAGGTCGAGGCGGAGAAAAACGGACTTGAGAATCGCTACCGGACAAAGGCCACCAACGCGGCCTTTCTGGTCGAGGCGATGGAAAATGGAGCGGCCTCCTCCAGCAGATCCGCCGAAGTCAGCGAACTGACGAAGTCGATCCTGAATTGCGAGCAGCGCATCGCGGCGCTCGCGCGGCAAAACGAATTGATGAAGGATCTCCGTCATTCGCTGGATGCAATCTTCGATGAAAGCGGTCAGCGTGGCTCGACCACCAAGGCTGATTTCGCCAAACCGGCCGCCGGCACGGGGTGAACTTCAAAGTTCTGGGTGGCGCCGCAGGCAAGAGGTTTAGTGCCACAGGTCAACAAAGAGGCAGCACAAGGAAGGTGCCGGGAGAAGGTCAAGATCAGCTCGTTTCGTCATGGTTCGAACGTCGACTTTGGGTTGGGGGCACACAGCACAAAGGTGAGTTTGGTATGAACGCGGATCCGAAAAGCACGTCCACCCCAGCAACCGGCGGCAGCCCGTTCACGCGCTCGATCAGGCAAGTGAACCTGAGGCAGCTATGCTCTGGCGGCGCGTTTCTGCTGGTCGCGCTCGGCAGCCTGGTTGCAGGCCCGACCCCTTCCCGTTCGCAGGATATCCCGACTGCGCCATCGTTCGTCGATGATTTCACCAGCTTCGACCGTGCGCGCTGGTACGTTGCCGATGGCTGGACGAACGGCAGCCATCAGAACTGCACCTGGTCCAAAAGCCAGGTCGAGCTTTCCGACGGCATGCTGACGCTCGGTTTCGAAAAGCGGAAGCTGAAGGATCGCGATTTTGCCTGCGGCGAGATCCAGACCAAGCAGCGCTTCGGCTATGGCACCTATGAGGCACGGATGAAAACCGATGCCGGCTCAGGCATCAACGCCGCCTTCTTTTCCTACATCGGCCCCTCCGACAAGCAGCCATGGGATGAAATCGACTTCGAGGTGCTGACCAAGGACACCTCCAAGGTGCAGGTCAACGCCTACATAGCCGGCAAGGGCAACAACGAGAAATTGGTGGATGTAGCGGGCGGCGCCGACAAGGCATTCAACGACTACGCCTTCGTCTGGGAGAAGGACCGGCTGCGCTGGTACGTCAATGGCCAGCTGGTGAACACGATCACCGATCCGGCAAAGCTGCCCAGCCATGCGCAAAAGATATTCTTCAGCCTCTGGGGCAGCGACACGATGAAGGGCTGGCTGGGCCCGTTTTCGGATCCGGGGCGCAAGCTCACCATGCAAGTGGACCGCGTCGCCTTCACGGCGCTCGGCCAGCCATGCCAGTTTCCGGAATCGCTGGCATGCAGCATAAAGTGAAGGCTAATCTGAACCGGCCGGACCGAAAGCGCTCCGAAGCTTTGAACAGGGATGAAACCAAATGAATTTGACGGTCTTTGGAATTGGCTATGTCGGTCTCGTGCAGGCGGCGGTGCTTGCCGAAGTCGGACACCAGGTGGTGTGCGTCGACATCGACGTGAAAAAAGTCGAGCGGCTCAATCAGGGCCTCATCCCGATTTTCGAGCCCGGGCTCGAAAACCTCGTCAAGGAGAACCACGCGGCCGGCCGCATCAAGTTCACCACCGACGCCGCCGCCGCGGTCAAGCATGGCGAGATCCAGATGATCGCCGTCGGCACGCCTCCCGGAGAGGATGGTTCGGCCGACCTCAAATATGTGCTGGCCGTCGCCGAGGCCATCGGCCGGGAGATGGACGCGCCCAAGATCGTCGTCGGCAAATCGACCGTGCCGGTCGGCACCTGCGAAAAGATAAAAGCCAGGATCGCCGCGACGCTGAAGGCGCGGGGTCGCGAGGATCTGGCTTTCGACGTGGCCTCCAATCCGGAATTCCTCAAGGAAGGCTCGGCGGTGGCCGACTGCACGAAGCCCGATCGCATCATCGTCGGCACCAACAGCGAAAGCACCGAGGCGGTGATGCGTGAACTTTATGCCCCGTTCAACCGCAACCATGAGAAGATGATCGTGATGGATGTGCGCAGCGCCGAATTCACCAAATACGCGGCCAATTGCATGCTGGCGACCAAGATCAGCTTCATGAACGAAATGGCCAATCTGGCCGAGGAGCTGGGCGCCGACATCGAGGAGGTCCGCAAGGGCATCGGCAGCGATCCGCGCATCGGCTACCATTTCATCTATCCGGGTCTCGGCTATGGCGGCTCGTGCTTCCCCAAGGATGTGCGCGCCCTGATCAAGGCGGCGGAAGGCGTCAAGTTCGATGCCAAGCTGCTGCGCGCAGTCGAGGAGCGCAACAACGAGCAGAAGTCGGTCCTGTTCGACAAGGTGAACCGGTACTTCGAGGGCAATCTGAAGGGCAAGACCTTTGCGCTTTGGGGCTTAGCCTTCAAACCCGACACCGACGACATGCGCGAGGCGCCGGCGCGTGTCCTGATGGAAGCGCTGTGGAAGGCCGGTGCCAAAGTGCAGGCCTATGATCCCGAGGCGATGCAGGAATGCCAAGCCATCTACGGGCTGCGCGAGGATCTCCTCTTGTGCGGGACCAAGGAGGCAGCGCTGCGTGGCGCCGACGCACTCCTGATCGCCACCGAGTGGAAGAGCTTCCGCGCGCCTTCTTTCGACGCGGTGAAGGATGCGTTGACCACGCCGATCATCTTCGACGGCCGAAACCTCTACGACCCGAAGGTCATTGCCCGCCACGGCATCGAATACCACTCGATCGGCAGGATGGCGGCGTGAGGCCCATTCGGGAAAGGCCTATGGCAAGATTGGCTCGCACACCAAGGACGATTACGAAGGCTTTGATGAACGCGCTCGTTTCAACAAAGGGTTTTATCTGATGGTGCTGGGCGTCAGGCCGGAACAGATCGCCAACGAACATTTCGATCTTGTCGCCATCGGTTCCGGTTTCGGTTCGGCGTTCTTCCTGCATGCGTTCGCGAAGCAGCGAAAGGCTCGCGTTCTGGTTCTGGAATGGGGCCGGCACAACACGCATGAATGGCAGCTCGACCAGAACGTCAACACCGACATCGACGAAGAGACAACCTACAAGACCAACTCCGATAAGCCGTGGAACTACACGATCGGATTGGGTGGCGGAACGAATTGCTGGTTCGCGCAGACGCCGCGCTTTCATCCGAACGACTTCAGGCTGAAAAGCCTCTACGGCGTCGGCAACGACTGGCCGATCAGCTATGACGAGCTCGAGCCGTTCTACTGCGATGCAGAGGACGTCATGTCGATTTCAGGCGATCCCGACATGGCGGCGATGATGCCGCGTTCCAGGCCGTTTCCACAACCACCGCATCACATGTCGACGCCGGACCGGATGATGAAAGCGGCGCAGCCGGACCAGCACTTTGTCGTGCCGACAGCCAGGGCGCGCGTGCCGACCGCGCAGCGGTCTTCGTGCTGCGCCAATTTGCGATGCGGGTTATGCCCGGTCGACGCGAAATTCACCGCCAACAATGGCCTGATGCACGTCTTCGAGCATCCCGACGTTTCGGTCTGCCTTGGCGCGGAAGTGCGCCGGCTCGATCACGTCGGCGGATCGGTCCGTTCGGTCGTGTTCGTGCAGGACGGCAAGGAATATTCGGTCAGCGGCGATCTTTTCATTCTGGGCGCCAATGCCATCCAGAGCCCGGCGATCATGTTGCGATCCGGCCTGTCGGGCGAATTCGTCGGGCGTGGCCTGCACGAATCCTACGGATGGAATTTCGAAGCCTATCTCGACGGTGTCGACAATTTCGATGGCAGCACCATCACCACCGGCTTGAATTTCGGCCTTTATGACGGCGCCCACAGATCGCAGCATGCGGCGGCGCTGGTCTATTTCGAAAACCGCTGGCAGCACGGGATGCGCCCCGAAAAGGGGCGTATCCGTCAGACGCTTCCCCTCATCATTGTCACCGAAAACCTGCTCGAGCCGGAAAATCTCGTCATCCTCGACGAGGATGAAAACGCCTTCGTCAGTTTCAAGGGGGCATCCGACTATGCCGTCAAGGGCATGGCGTGGGCAAAGGAGAAACTGCCGGCGCTTCTGGCCCCGCTGCCGGTCGAAGAGATTTTCGATCGCGGCATCCGGCCGACCGAGTCGCACGTCCAGGGCACGTTGAGGATGGGCTTGAGCCCGGCGGATTCGGTGGTCGACCGGGACATGATCCACCATCAGCTGAGGAACCTGGTCGTCGTCGGCTCGAGCACATATCCAAGCTGTTCCTGTGCCAACCCGAGCCTGACCGCGGCAGCCCTCTCCTTGCGGGCGGCGAGCCGGATAGCGGGAAAGGAAATGGCCGGATGATCAAGGTTTCGCGGCGCGCGGCACTGGCCATCATGGCTGGCGGAGTTGCTTCGACCGGCATCGCCTATGCCGCCGTTTCCTCGCTTTCGGACGAGGACCTGGTGCGCGTCACGCTCGAAAGATATTTCGGCAGGCTGAACATGCGCATCGAACATCTGCAGCAGTTCGTCCTGGAATTCCAGAAGCGGAACCCCTGGATATTTCCAAACAAAAAGCTGGGCGATGCGGTCACTCTGCTTGAAGAGCTGAAATTGGGCGCCGCACGCCGGTTTCTCCCCGACCAGAAAAAAGAAGATCTGAGCCATTTCGACCGCTGGGTTATTGCCGAGTTCCATATGCTGACCGACTATGCCCGGCGCAGTTCGCCAACCGATCCGATCCGATTCACCGGATGGCAGCCATGCACCAATCCGTTCGCCAATTTAGAGATGCAACAGGATGCCTGAAAGCGGGTCGCAAGCCATCACGCGTGAACAAGCCATGCGTTAACAAGCAATGCGTCATCGCTCGTAAACTTGAGAATGCGACAAGGAGCCGAAACCATGAAAGTGCTTTTTGCAGGCGGCAACGGTTACACGCCCCAGTTCAGCGGCGGTGTCCAGTCCAGCACCCATCATCTTGCCGAGCAGTTGCTCGAGCACGGGCATGAGGCGTCGGTGCTTGCCGCCCTGTTTGGCCAAGGCGTTTTCGGCTATAAGGCACGCGCCAAGATGAAGCTTCTGAGACAGCGCGCGGTCATCGACAGCTATCCGGGCTATCCTGTCGTGCGGGCCTGGTTTCCCTGGGAGGCGGCGGGTTTTGCCGTCGAAAAGCTGAGGCCGGATGTCGCCGTGGTCCAGTGCCACAAGTCGGTTCCGATCGGCAAGGCGCTGCAGGCCGAAGGCGTGCCGCTGGTCGTCTATCTCAGAAACGTCGAGTTCCACGAATTGGGCGGCGATCTGCGCGAGCTGCATTCGGCGCTTTACATCGCCAATTCCGAATTCACGGCGCGCACCTACAAGGCAAAATTCGATATCGATTCGACGGTTATACCGCCGACCATCAATCCCGCCCTCTACAGCACGCCGACGACAGGCGAATTTGTCACGCTGATCAATCCCTATGAGGAAAAAGGCTTCGAGCTTGCGGTGCGCATTGCCGCCGCCTGCTCCGAAATCCCGTTCCTATTCGTTGAAAGCTGGAAGCTTGACGACGATCATCGGGCCCGGATCGAGCAGACGATTGCGCCGCTCGGCAACGTCACGCTGGAGAGCCGGACCAGCGACATGAAAACCGTTTATGGCCGCACGAAAATCCTGCTCGCCCCCAGCAAGTGGGAAGAGGCCTGGGGCCGGGTGGCGTCGGAAGCCCATTGCAGCGGCATTCCCGTCGTCGGCTCGCGTCGTGGCGGCCTGCCCGAAGCGATCGGCTCCGGTGGCGTGGTGCTGGATTACGACGCCCCGCTCGCCGATTGGGTGGCAGTGGTCAGGCGTCTGTGGACCGACAGCCAGGAATATGGGCGGCTTTCAACGGCGGCACGTGCATTCTCCGAGCGACCGGAACTCGATCCGGCTGGTCAGTTCGCGACCTTCTTCTCGATGCTCGACAGGGCGGCACGGCAGCCTTCGCGACAGGCCGCCTAGAGCAATTCCAGGAAAAGTGCGTAGCGGTTTTCCGTTCGGAATTGCGTAAAAACAAATGCTTAGAGCGGGTCAGCGGTTCTATCAAAGCTGAACCGCTCTAAGTTCTGAATCGGATTCAAGCAGGTCTTTTGATCCGGCTCTTGAGCGTCTCGTAGCCGCGTTCGCCGAGCAGTGTGCGCGCCACGGTCTTGATTGCCGTCTTGCGCCCGTCAGGCGAACTGATCCCCCGCAATCTGCTGGGAAGGTTGCGTGCCGTCTGTCCTAGTGCCGGAAGCGACAGCGTGTCGGGATAAGTTACCAGATGCGTTTCGACGCACAGCACCGGTTTGCCGGAAAGCTTGGCGATCTTGAGGGCCTGCTGGTGTTCGCTCTCGATGAACAGGATGGCGTCGGATTTGCGGTAGAAATCGGCTTTGAAACTGCCATGCACGCCAAGCCGTTGCCGTTCCGCCTTGCTCGGCAGGTCAAGCATGATCAGTCTGTCGTATGCGATGCCATGCTTTGCGAGCCATGCTTCGGTAAGCGCGCGGTATTTCTCGAGCCGGCTGGTGACGAGCCAGCCGATCTTGCGGGTCGGGCCAAACAGAGGCAGTGCTTCGCTCAGGAATTTCTCATAGGCCGGGCCGTCGTCGTTTTCGGCTTCGGTCGGGTCCAGGCAGAGCACGCCGTCAATGTCGACGCAGCATTGCGCGAGGAATTTGTGGTGCATGAAGTTCCATTGGAACATCCTTGGATGCGGCACGACTTCCAGGACGACGTCAGTTTCCTCGTGCTGAGGCAGCAGGCCGAACACCGCGGCAAAGATGAAGTCCGCCTTGATGCCGGCGGCCTCTACCCGGCTGCGCGCCTCGCGCATGGCGGCACCGCCGCTGACGCTGTCGTCGATCACCAGAACCTTGCGCATGTCGGAGGCCTGTCGGTCGAGCGCGGCGCGGCGTTTGGTGACTCCCGAAGTATAAATCTTTCCGGCCAGAAAACTGTCCAGATCGGTCATCGGGATGTTCGCCGTCAGGCTGAGCAGCGTGGCGGCGAGAATCCCGCTTCGGGGAACGCCGACCACCAGGTCGATGTCGCGCGGCAACCGGTGAAGGTTCCTGACAATCGCATCGTTCATGTCGGAGATCGATCGGTAGTGCATGGGATCAGACCTGCTTCTCGTATGGATGTCCGTGCAAGTTACTTCGCCTCGCTTGGTGCTGCCGCGGGCGCCCGTGCCGGCAGGAGTTTCAGAGCCTCCCGCAATGCTTCGCGGCCGGACGCAAACGCCAGCGCGGTCACGATGGTGATCATGTAGGACAGCACAACCGCGCTCGCCATGGCGACGATGTGCTGTTGCGGCAGCAGCGGCTTGGCAAACCAGATCGCGGCAAGCGCCAGATGCGCGCCAAGCACGAAGGGCGTTGCCGCGCGAAGCATGTGGCTTGCCCGCAGCGGCCCGGTCTTGCCGATATACAGCCACAGGAAAGGTGTTTTGAGATACTCGCTGATCGCATAGGCGATCGCCACCCCCAACGCGCCATAAGGCAGGCCGACCAGGAAGGCTAGCACCGACGTCACGGCCGCTATGATGCCCCAGCGCATGAAATCGCCCGAGCGACCCTGGCTGATGAAAAGCCAACCCGCCGGGTTGTTGAGCGGCTGCAGCAGCCCGGCAAAACCGAGCGCCAGGAAGATGTTGGAACTCTGCCGCCACTGCTCGCCGAGCACAAACGGTATCAGCAGGTCGGACATGGCGGTGGCGAAGGCGACACCGGGAAGTGCAACCAGCAAGATCAGCGGCATGACGCGAAGATAGGCGCTGCGGTAGCGGTCCGGCTCGTCCTTCAGCCTGGAAAGAGCCGGCACCATGACCTTCGACAGCGGATTGGTGATCTGGCTCAACGGAAACAGAAGCAGCTTGTAGGCCCGGTCATAAAGCCCAAGCTGCGCTTCGCCCCAATATTTTCCGATCAGCACATTGTCGAGATTGCGGGCAAAGAAATTGGTGAAATTGAACCCGGTGATGCCGGCGCCGAAATTGATCAGGTCGCTGATGCCATCGACCTTGCGCGGCAGGCTGGGGCGCCATCGCGAGTTTGCCCAGAAGCAAAGTGTGGGCAGCACGGCTGTTGTCAGCGTGCCGGCAAAAAGTGCCCAGTAGGAACGGTCGATGAAAGTCCAAGCGATCGATACGACGAGGCCGGCGACGGCACTTGCGACGTCGATGATGGCCAGGCGGCCGAACTGCATGCGGCGTGTCAGCAGCGCCAGATGCTGGGCGCCCAGCCCATAGGCTATGATCTGCAGCCCAAGCGCTGCCACCAGACCGGCCACCCGCGGCTCGCCGTAGAAAGCGGCGACCAGCGGCGCCGAGCCGGCAAGCACGCAAGCGAGCAACGTGCTGACCGCGACATTGACCCAGAAGAGGTAGTTGATCTCCTCATGCCTTATCCCGCTTTTCTGGATCGTGGCCTGGGTCAGGCCGAAATCCTGGAACAGCGCGATGAAGGCAAGCACCGGTGCGCACATCGCCACCACACCGAAGTCCTGCGGCGACAGCAGGCGCGACAGCACGATGACGGAGACGATCTGCGTCGCAACCCGCACCGATTGCGCCAAAGCCGTGATGATAGCGCCGCGTCCGACCGATCTGCGGAGAGAGCCCTCTGGCGGGTCGAATGCATTGGCTTGCAAATTCAGGGTCCCTGATTTTTGTGCCGGTCCGACGTCCCGACCCGCGCCCGATGCCACCATCAAACTACGGCAATAATTTTGCAGCGCAACAAAAAACGTGGATTTTTGCTACGCTGCACCAAAAATGTTGCGATGCAGCACGAGCTGTACTAGGATTCTTGCGGGCGGGCCAACAGCGGTCGAATTTTCATGCTGCATGTCTTGTACTTGGTACACGACGTCTCCGACCCGGCAGTGCGCCGGCGGATCATAATGCTCAAGGCAGGCGGCGCCCAGGTCACACTGGCGGGCTTCCGTCGGACAGCAAGCCCAATCGCCGACGTCGAGGGCTTGCAGCCGATCGATCTTGGCGCGACGCGCGACGGCCGATTCGGCCAGCGCCTGGCAGCGGTCACAAAGGCGGCGGTCTCGATCGTCTCGAAACTCGGTTCGATGCCAAGACCCGACCTCATCATCGCGCGCAATCTGGAAATGCTGGCGCTTGCCCGCCGTGCCAGATCGGCGTTCCAGGCAACGGTGCCGATCGTCTATGAGTGTCTCGATATCCATCGCCTGGTGCTTCGCGACGACTTTCTGGGCAAGGCGATGCGCGGCGCCGAACGCTATCTGGCCAGGGATGTAAAGCTCCTGGTGACCAGTTCGCCGGCTTTCATCGCCAACTATTTCAAGCCGTTCGGGCAGATTACCGCGCCGGTCGAACTGCTCGAAAACAAATATTTCGAGCCTGCCGCGGTTTTGCTGGATGATCGCACGGTGGCGGAGGCCCCCGTCGCTCCGCCTTGGCGGATCGGCTGGTTCGGCGCACTCCGGTGCCGCCGCTCCCTGGAGCTTCTGGCCGAATTTTCCCGACGGCTCGAGGGGCGCTTCGAAATCATCCTCAGAGGCCGTCCGGCGCTTTCCGAATTTCCGGATTTTCACGGTTTCGTCGAATCCGAGCCCTGGCTCTCGTTTGGCGGGCCCTATCGGAACCCCGAGGACATGGCGACGATCTACCGCGAGGTTCATTTTTCCTGGGCCATCGACTTTTTCGAGCAGGGGCTGAATTCCGAATGGCTGCTGCCCAACCGCCTCTACGAGGGCTGCCGCTTCGGCGCCGTGCCGATCTCGATGGGCAACACCGAAACCGGCCGGTTCCTCGACCGGCAGGGCATCGGCGTTCTTTTGCCTCAAGCCACGCCCGAGGCGCTCGAAGCCGCCTTGGGCGATATGGAGGAGCATCGTTTCGGGAATTTCCGGGCGCGTGTTCTTGCCCGCAATCCACGGACCTGGAGTCACGACCGCAGCGATTGCCGGGCGCTCGTCGAGAAGCTTCGCGGGTTGACGGCCGTGCCCGGTCCATATGCCGCCGAGGCACTGGCTTAGGATGGCTAGGGATGGACATGGGCCAATGACGCAAACCGAAATGCTTGCGCCCAGCCTGATCGTGATTCCGTGCCTGAACGAAGCGGCTCACATCGGCGCGCTTGTTGATCAGCTTCGACCAGCGGCCGAGAGGCTCGGTGCCCGGATCGTCGTTGCCGATGGCGGCAGCACGGACGGCACAAGGGCGATCGTGGAGGAGATCGCCGGGAAGGACCCGCGGATCATCCTTCTTCACAATGAAAAGCGCCTCCAGAGCGCGGCGATCAATCTCGCCGTTGCCAGTTACGGCGAAGGGGCTGAGTATCTCATTCGCATCGATGCGCATGGCGGCTATCCCCTGGACTATTGCGATCGGCTGGTCGAGGAGGCGCTGGCGACCGGCGCGGATTCGGTCGTCGTCTCCATGCTGACCAGCGGCAGCGGCACGGTGCAGAAAGCGGTGGCGGCTGCACAGAATTCCAAGCTCGGCACGGGCGGCTCCAAGCACCGGCATCTCTCGGCTGGCGAGTGGGTCGATCACGGCCATCATGCGCTGATGCGGGTATCGGCCTTCAAGGCGGTGGGCGGGTATGACGAGACATTCAGCCACAACGAGGATGCGGAGCTCGACTACCGGCTCCGTCAGGCCGGCTGCCGGATCTGGATGAGCGGCAAGACGCAAATGATCTATTACCCGCGCTCGTCGCTCGCCGGCCTCTATTTCCAGTATCTCGGCTATGGCCGCGGCCGGGCAAAGAACGTTCTCAAGCACCGCATGATACCGAAGGTCCGGCAGATGGTGCCGCTTCTGGTATTCCCCGTCGTCCTTCTCTCTGCCTTTTTCTTCGTGCATTGGCTGGCGGTCATGCCGCTTCTGGTGTGGGCGTCGGTTTGTCTCGGCTATGGCGTATGGACCGCCATCAGCCAGCGCAATCCGGACAGTGCGCTTGCCGGGATTTCGGCAATGGTCATGCATTTCGGCTGGTCCGTCGGCTTCTGGCTGCAACTGCTTGGGCCGCGATCACAGGGTAGGAGGGTGGCGTGATGGGTGTGGCCGACAAAAAACGCAGCATCGACATTTGCGTCTGCACGTTTCGGCGGCCGGAGCTTGCCGACACGCTCCGCTCCATTGCCGCCCTGGATGTGCCTTCGGGGTTCGACATCCGCGTCATTGTCGCCGACAATGATGACGGGCCGACGGCCGAGCTGCTGGTGGCGACGCTGGCGGAGACGTTGAGGCTGCCGGTCAGCTATCGTCATTGTCCGGCGCGCAACATCTCGATCGCCCGCAACGCCTGCCTTGACGCCAGCACGTCGGATTTCGTCGCCTTTCTCGACGACGACGAAACGGCATCGTCCGGATGGCTCGCCGAACTGGTTGCGACGGCGGAAGTGAGTGGCGCCGCCGCAGTGCTCGGACCGGTGCGGGCGCGCTATCGGCCGGACGCGCCCGACTGGATGCGACGCGGCGATTTCCACTCCACCTTGCCCGTCTGGGTGCGCGGCGAGATCCGCACTGGTTACACCTGCAACGTTCTGCTCAGGATGGGCGCCGACAGCCTGCGCGGCCGGCGATTCAGCCTCGCGCGTGGCCAGACCGGCGGCGAGGACACCGAATTCTTCGACCTTATGGTCAAGGCCGGCGGCCGCATCGCTTTTTCGCCGCAGGCCTGGGTCGACGAAGTGGTGCCGCGCGCCAGAGCCGCATTCGACTGGCTCCGCCGCCGCCGGTTCCGCGTCGGGCAGACGCATGGGCATCTCCTCGGACGCGACGCGAGTGGCCTCGCATTGGTCAGGCAAGTCGGCCTTGCCTCGGCAAAGGCGGTCTTTTGTTTCGCATCGGCAATCCCGGTCGCCATCAATCCCGTGCGCAGGAACCGCAGCGTGCTTCGCGGCATCATGCATGTCGGCGTCGTGAGCGGGCTCGTCGGTGTGCGTGAAATCCGCCAGTATGGCCTGCCCTCGCCGCAGGAAGGGGGCAAGCGTGCAGCCTGACGTCACCTTTATCATTGCCGCCTACAATGCGGAGCTGACCATCGAGCGGGCGATCGCCAGCGCCATCGCCCAGCGTGATGTCAGCGTCGAAATCATCGTCGTCGACGACCAGTCGGGCGACCGGACGCTCGATCTGGCGCGATCCTACCCAGAAGACATCGTGCGTGTTGTCGCACTTGAGCAAAACCGTGGCCCCGGCGGCGCCAGGAATGCCGGCCTTGAGCTTGCCCGCGGCAGATGGGTCGCGGTCCTCGATTCCGACGACGCGGTCTATCCCGGGCGAATCTGCACCATGATTGACCGCGCGGAGAAAGCGGGCGCCGAGATCGCGGTCGACAATCTCCAGGTCGTTCGCGAGGACGGCGTTGCCGAAGAGACGATGTTCCCTGCCGACTATCTGGAGGGCTTGAGTGAAATCTCGCTGGCGGACTTTATCGCCGGCAATGTGGTCTTCGAATCGAGATTCAATCTCGGCTATCTCAAGCCGATCTTCCAGCGACGTTTCTTGAACGAAAACGGGCTTCGCTATGACGAAGGCCTGATCATCGGCGAAGATTACATCCTGCTGGCCAGTGCTCTGGCCAAGGGCGGCAAATGCGTCGTCGAGCCGACGACGGGCTATGTCTACCATATCCGCACCGGCTCCATTTCCCGCGTGCTCGAACTTCATCACGTCGAGGCGATGCGCAAGGCCGATCTCGTTTTCGCCAGAACTCATTCGATGGACGCAAAGGCCGAGGCCGCTTTCGCGAGGCGCACGCGCAGCCTGCGCAAGGCGGCGTCGTTCCTGTCGCTGGTCCAGCACATCAAGGCGCGGTCCCCGCTCAAGGCGGTGTGGACGGCGCTCAGCGATCCGGCGGCGGTTCGGCATATGGGCATGCCGATCGCCGTCCGGCTGCGAAGGGTGGCGGCGCAATTTGCCGTGGGTGCGGGGGAGGTGAAAGGTGCAGGCAGGTGAAAAACAGTTTTCGCGGCCTGCGACAGTTGAAGTCGATCTCCTCAGAAGGAATATGCGATGAAGAAAGTCAGGAAGGCAGTCATACCGGTAGCGGGGCTTGGAACGCGATTCCTGCCGGCGACCAAGTCGATGCCGAAGGAAATGCTGCCGGTCGTCGACAGGCCTGTCGTGCAATATGCGGTGGACGAGGCGTTCGAAGCCGGCATCGAGCACATTGTCTTCGTGACGGGCCGCAACAAGGCGGTCATCGAGGATTATTTCGACCTGCATCCCGAATTGATCGGGACTTTGGAGCAGACCGGCAAGAAGGCGCAGCTTCAGGCGCTGGAAAGCCTGCTTCCCGTGGCCGGTGCGACGAGCTTCATCCGGCAGCAGTCGCCGCAAGGTCTCGGCCATGCGGTATGGTGCGCCCGGGAGGTCATCGGCGATGAGCCGTTCGCATTGCTGTTGCCGGACATGGTGTCCTTCGGCGGGCGCGGATGTCTCGCCGAAATTGCCGATCTCTATGCGCAGACCGGCGGAAACGTCATCGCGGTCGAGCGCTGCGACCCGACCGAAACCAGCAAATACGGTATCGTCGGCTGCGGCGCGGATGTCGGCTCGGGTTTCGAGGTGACCGCCATGGTCGAAAAGCCGGCTCCCGCCAATGCGCCGTCGAACTACTACATCAACGGCCGCTATATCCTGCAGCCTGAGATATTCGCGCTGCTCGGCAATCAGCAACGCGGCGCCGGCAACGAAATCCAGCTGACCGACGCCATGGTCCGCCTTGCGCAGAGCCAGGCTTTCTTCGCCCAGCCCTTCAATGGCCGGATGTTCGACTGCGGCTCGAAAGAAGGGTTCATCCAGGCCAATGTCGCCTTCGCGCTGGCGCGTGACGACATGAAGGGGCCGATCTTCGAGATGCTTCAGGAGTTCGTCCGGTCGCATGAGCGCCGGGTAGAAGCCGCATAAAGCCCATTTTTGGGGAGTATTAGCGTATGAAATGGTGACGCAAGACACGCCGATATGTTTGGCCGCCCGGGTTTCGCGGCGTCTGGCATGAAGCTTGCGTTGCACATATGCTGATGCCCCCGATCTTGCTCTAGCGCCTGCAAACCAGAGCATCGGACCCAAAACGGAGACCGGTTTTGGGAAAATCCTATGCTCAAACAAGAGATAGAGCGGCGGCACAGTTCGACTTGAGGGACCGCCGCTCTAGATGCAAACTAGAATTGGACCGAAGATGAATTATGCCAATTTTCCTCTCGACAAGAGGAAGCCATTGCCGAGTTCAGACGCCGTAAGCGCCGAAGACTTCATCGATGTCGAGCGCCTGCTCAGCATGGCAGCAAGGCAGGCAAAGGTGGTCGCGGTATGTGCCGCCATCGGTCTTTTTCTGGGCGTGCTCTATCTGCAGACCACGCCTCCCACCTACATGGCAACGAGCCGCGTGCTGATCGACGAAGGCTTGAACAAGGTCGTCGACGAGGTCTCGGCGGCGTCGGTCAGCATGCAGACCGATTCCGCCATTCTGAGCCAGATCGAAATTCTCCACTCGGCGAGGCTGGCGGCGGTGGTCGTCGACAAGCAGAAGCTCGATCAGAACGACGCTTTCTTGTACCCGCCGACGTCGGCAGCGTCGAAGGCCGCCGGTTTTGTGCGCGGCGTGATCCGGTACTTCCGTCCCACCCCCGCCGTGGTGGGCACCACCGACGTTACCCAGCTTGATGCGCCGACGCGTGAGGCGATGATCGCCTCGTCACGCCGCGATTACGCAATCCTCAAACTGCAGAACGAGGTGCAAGCCGAGCGAATCGGTCGAAGCTATGTGATCTCCATAGCCTATCAGGCGACGGATCCTGCGCTCGCGACGGCGATCACCAAAGCCTATGCCGACGCCTATCTCGCCGATCAGCTCGATGCGAGCTTCGATGCGACCGAGCGAGCGGCGGTCTGGCTGCAAGGCCGGCTGACGGAGCTTCGCGAAAGTTCCCAAGGAGCGGCGCTCGCGGTCGAGAAGTTCAGGGCCGAACATGGATTGGCCGTCAATAACAATGGCCAGTTGATCAGCGACAAGCAACTGTCCGACCTCAATGAGCAGCTCATTGAAGCGCAGGCCGATACCGCGCGCGCCAGCGCCCGCTATCAGCAGTACAAGTCGATCGTCGAAAGCGGTTCGGACAACGCATTCAGGGATGCCGCCATATCCGCCGACCAGCCGAGCAGCTCGGTCATTTCGACGCTCAAGACCCGCTATCTCACTGTCGCCAAGCGGCAGCAGGATATCGAAGCCAATTTCGGCGCCGAGCATCCCCAGGCGGTCGCGCTGGCCAAGGAAAAGGTCGACATATCGGCGCAGATTTTCGGCGAGCTGAAGCAACTGACCGAAAGCTATCGCAACGAATACGAAGTCGCTCTCGCGCGCGAGACGGCGCTCCGCGCAAATGTCGCGTTAGCGGCCGGCAAGAGTTCCATCGACAACCAGACGCAGGTCCAGCTGCGCGAGCTGGAGCAGAAGGCAACGGCGCTCTCGACACTTTATCAGACATTCCTTGGCCGCTACGAGGAAGCCTCCCAGCAGCAATCCTTCCCGGTCGGCAAGATCCGCGTCATCTCAGACGCGACGCTGCCGCAGTCGGCGGCAACGCCGCGCACGTCCATCGTGCTGGGACTTTCGCTTGTGCTTGGCCTGATGATGGGGGCCGGGGTCGGTGGCCTGAACGAATTCAGGGAACGGTTCTTCAGGACCGGTGAGGACGTTCGCGATCGCGTCGGCCTCAAATTCCTCGGCTACCTGCCAGTCATTGGCAGCAAGGTCGCCAAGAACGATGACGGTCAGGCGGATGTCAAAACCGCCCAATCACCGTCGGCCGCCGAAAGACGCGCGCGCATGCGGGTCAGCATCGACGCCCCGGCATCGATGTTTTCCGAAACGCTCCGCAGCGCCAAGATTGCCTTCGACGTCGTATTGGAAGGGCAAGGCAGCCGGGTCATCGGCGTGATCTCGGTCCTTCCCGGCGAGGGCAAATCGACCGTGGCGGCGAATCTGGCCGGACTGCTTGCCGCCAACGGCTCCAAAACGCTGCTGGTGGACGGCGACCTGCGCAACCCCGGCCTCAGCCGCAGCCTTGGCATGGAGGCCGAGCAAGGCCTGATGGAAGCGGTGGTGAGCGGGCAGACCTGGCAGTCCGTCGGCAAGATCGACCGACAGACCAAGCTGGCGATCGTCCCGGCCGTCCCGCGCGGTCATTTCTCCCACACAAGCGAGCTTCTGTCGTCGGCCGGGATGCGACGTTTCATCGACAACGCCAAGGAAACCTTCGAGTACATCGTCGTCGATCTGCCGCCGCTCGGCCCCGTGGTCGATGCCAAGGCCTTTGCTCCGCTTGCCGACGGCTTCGTGCTCGTGACCGAGTGGGGGCGCACGCCGCGCGCGATGGTGCAATCCATACTGAGTTCGGAATCCTACATCGCCAACAAGATCGTCGGCGTGGTGTTGAACAAGGTCGATCTGAAGAAGCTGGCGAAGTATGGATCGATCGGCGGCTCGGAGAAATTTTTCGACAGGTATTCGAGCTACTATCTGGAAAAATCGGAAGCGCGGACGAAGGCAAATACCTGAGGCCCGTATAGGAATGGATGTTGAGCGGATCGTCGTCCTGTGCGGCGAGGCCGATGCTGGCTGATGCGGCGTGAGCGAACACGGATGCCCTCGAGCAAGGCAATGATCGGCGGCTGGGCATGAAGCGACAGTGTCGACGGGAATGATGTCCTATGCGTGGGTCGATCGCCTCGCTTGACCGCGCCGCGACCGGTCGACACGTAGGAAAGAGGGCTCATCACTTGCAAAGAGCGTGGGCACCATGCTTCGCGCCGCACATTCCACAGCAGCACGTTTGCAGCCACGAACCGGCGTGACACGCCGGCGGTTACGCCGCCTTGAGACGATAGCGGAAGATGGTGTGGTCGAGCAGAAGCCGGACTCGCGGTTCGGCCTCGATCGCAATCAGCCAGCTCGCGGCGACCATGGTCGCCCCGACGATGACCACCGAAAGCAGATATGGCACTCCCGCACGCATCAGGGCGCCGAGAATGGCAGCGCCGACGACATCGTGGATCAGATAGAGAGGGTAGGTCATCAGGCCGATCCGGCGCCAGCCGCGCCAGGAGAGGTCGAGCCGCAACGAGCATGCCATCAGGGCGATGGCAACGAGGAAGAAGACGATCGGTGGCGCGTATGGCATCTGCTCTTCGACCTTCACGGTGTGAACATCGACCGAACTGGCGATCTGGAGGACGCAGCCGACGAGAAACAGCGCGCAGAGGACAAGACGGAAAGGCGTCACCGCCTTGAAGCGCATCAGCCAGATCATGACGCCCGTCGCAAAGAAGCACCCATGATGCACCAGCAGCAGGGCGAGCCAACGCGTCTCGGCAAAGGCCGACCAGTCGAGCGGATAATACAGGCACCAGAAGAGCGTGCTGACCATGCCGATCACAATGGCCACGACCTCCATCAGATGGAAGCGGCCCAGCCACAGCAAGGTCCAGACGACGGCGTAAAAGGCAATCTCGATGCCGAGCGTCCAATAGACGCTGTCGACCCAGGGGGAGTAGGGAACGAACAATGCCGTGCGAAC
Source organism: Mesorhizobium sp. M6A.T.Ce.TU.016.01.1.1 (assembly GCF_003997065.1). Lineage (NCBI taxonomy): Bacteria > Pseudomonadati > Pseudomonadota > Alphaproteobacteria > Hyphomicrobiales > Phyllobacteriaceae > Mesorhizobium > Mesorhizobium sp. M6A.T.Ce.TU.016.01.1.1. The sequence goes on from NZ_RZTJ01000004.1 coordinate 146,554, forward strand.
GAGCCGGTTCACGGCATCCGTCGGCCAGCTGAGGCCGACGAGGAGCAGCACCGCCGCAGTGACCGGCGCGCAGATCCAGACCGCCGGCGCCAGCCGCTTCACCCTTGCCTCGAAAAACCGCAAGGGGGTTGAGTTTTCGGCGCTGAAGGCGATGACGAAGCCGCTGATGACGAAAAACACCTGTACGCCGACCCATCCGGAGCCGAGCATCTCCAGTTCCGGATGCGGCGGGATGCCGCCGGTGGCCCGTGCCGAAACGCCGGCGGGAAAGGCCCACACCCAGTAACCGTAGTGGTAGAACATCACGAGGACGGCGGCGAGAAATCGAAGAATGTCGACGCCGCCAAATGTGGTTTTTTGCTGAGCCATGCCGTATCGTCGGTGGGCGCCCCGGCAAAACTGTATGGCGATTTGCTGCATTGCACAATAGCCAATTGGCTACCGGCGCGCTGTCGATGGCCAGATGTCCTTACAGGCCGATCCCGCGTCCCTTCAGCACTGCGGTAATTTCGTCGAGAATGACCGGATCGTCGATGGTCGCCGGCATAGTCCATTCTTCCTTGTCGGCAATCTTTTGCATGGTGCCGCGCAGGATTTTGCCGGAGCGCGTCTTTGGCAGGCGCTTGATCGTCACCACCGTCTTGAAGGCGGCGACCGGGCCGATGCGCTCGCGCACCAGGGTGACCACCTCGGTCTCGATAGTGCCGGTATCGCGGTCGACACCCGCATTCAGCACGACGAAGCCGAGCGGAACCTGGCCCTTCATCTGATCGGCGATGCCGATGACGGCGCATTCGGCAACGTCCGGATGCGCGGCCAGCACCTCCTCCATGGCGCCGGTCGACAGCCGGTGGCCGGCGACATTGATGATGTCGTCGGTTCGGGCCATGACGAACAAATAGCCATCCTCGTCCATCATGCCGGCATCCGCCGTCTTGTAGAAGCCGGGGAATTCGTCGAGATAGGCTTGGCGAAACCGGTCATCGGCATTCCACAGCGTCGGCAGGCAGCCGGCCGGCAGCGGCAGCTTGACCACGACATTGCCCAGCGTGCCGCGCTCGACCTCATGACCTCCATCATCGAGCACGCGGATGTCATAGCCGGGCATCGGCACGCCGGGCGAGCCGTATTTCACCGGCAGCAGGCCCAATCCGGCCGGGTTGATCGTCATCGGCGAGCCGGTCTCGGTCTGCCACCAATGATCGATCACCGGCACGTGCAACTTCTGCTCCGCCCATTTGATGGTTTCCGGATCGGCGCGCTCGCCGGCGAGGAACAGCGTGCGGAATTTCGAGAGGTCGTATTTCGGGACGAATTCGCCCTTGGGATCCTGTCCCTTGATGGCGCGGAAGGCGGTCGGCGCGGTGAACAGCGCGACCACGCCATGCTCTGATATCCCCCGCCAGTAGGTGCCGGCGTCGGGCGTGCCGACCGGCTTGCCCTCGAACATGACGGTCGTGCAGCCATGCAGCAGCGGGCCGTAGACGATATAGGAATGGCCGACCACCCAGCCGACGTCGGAAGCCGCCCAGAACACCTCTCCCGGCTTGACGCCGAACTCGTTCTCCATCGACCATTTCAGCGCAACCATGTGGCCGCCATTGTCGCGCACGATGCCCTTGGGCTGGCCGGTCGTTCCGGACGTGTAGATGATGTAGAGCGGGTCGGTGGCGAGCACTGGAACGCAGTCGACATTGGCGCCCGCGGCCCGCTCGCGGGCGACGGCGTCGGCATAGTCGATGTCATGGTTTTCCCTGAGCTCGCAGCGCAGCTGGTCGCGCTGCAGGATGAGGCAGGCGTCGGGCTTGTGCCGCGACGTCTCGATCGCCTTGTCGAGCAGCGGCTTGTAGGCGACGACGCGCCCAGGCTCCAGGCCGCAAGAGGCGGAGATGATCAGCTTCGGCTTGGCGTCGTCGATGCGCGTGGCGAGCTCGTGCGAGGCAAAGCCGCCGAAGACGACCGAATGCACGGCGCCGATCCGGGCGCAGGCAAGCATGGCGAAGGCCGCTTCCGGAACCATCGGCATGTAGATGATGACGCGATCGCCTTTCTGGACGCCGCGGTTCTTCAGCACCGAAGTCAGCGCGACCACCTCGCGCTTCAGTTCGGCATAGGTGAATTTCTTGATCGTGCCTGAAATCGCGCTGTCATGGATCAGCGCGATCTGATCGGCGCGGCCACCCGTCACGTGACGGTCAACGGCGTTGAAGCAGGTGTTGCAGGAGGCGCCGCCAAACCAGCGCCCGTAGACGCCGGCATTCGGATCGAACACGTTGTCGTAGGGTGAGAACCAGTCGATGGCTTTGGCCGCATCCGCCCAGAATTTCTCCGGATCGCGTTTCCAGCTGTCATAGACCTCGTGGTAGCGTGACGCCATCCAGCTTCCTCCCCAGGAATGTTTGCTGTCTTTGAAATAGCGTATGCTGTTTTTGCAAGCATGTGCAATTTCGTCTTTTGGCGACCTCGCCTTGGCCGCAAAACGCGGCATGATGGTCTAGGGTCATAATGGGGGCAAGGCGCAATGAAGTCGCGATGCGAGGTTGCCGTGTTGGCGGCTGTGCTGTTGACGGTCGCTTCCGCCGCTCAGGCCGGCGATGCGGCGGCGAGGCGCATTATCGGCTTTTCGCCGGACGGCAACTATTTCGCCTTCGAGCAATACGGCACGCTCGATGCCGGTGTTTCGGATTCGGGCTGGTCGGAGATCGACATCATCGACACACGCACCGACGAGTTCGTCGGCGGCAAGCCCATCCGCATCGTCGATGAGACCGAGGATTCGACCCTGACGGTGGAGCAGGCGAGGGCACAGGCAGCCGCGCAGGCGGCACCTCTGCTCGCCCGATATGCCATCGCGCCGCGCGGCGAACGGACGGCCGTGGACAAATTCACCTTTCCCGACGACATGATCGGTTACCAAGACATTGCGCGCCTGGAGCAGGTTTCGCAGAAATGGCTTTCGCCGAGCTATGACGAGCTTGGCATCTCGACCATCCAGCTCGACCAGACCCTAGCCGGGAGCACGACGGATTGCTCGTCAAGTTTCGATGAGACGCAGCAAGGCGCCACGGCCGGCAAGGCGCTCGGTTTCCGCCTGACGCTGCAGGGACAGGATGGCAAGCCGTTCAAGCTGCTGCATGAGGACAAAGCCGTGCCCGGCTCGAGGAATTGTCCGACTTCCTACAGCCTGTCGGAATCCTATGCGTTCACCCCGGATGGCAAATCGGCAGTGCTAGCCGTGCTCGTGCAACGCTTCAGTCAGGGATTTGAAGGACGGGACCGCCGCTTTATCGCCGTGACCGGCGAGGTGCCTTGAAAGCCGCTCGCGCCCAGGCATCCTCGACGCCATCTCGACTGCCCTATTCGGATTGGTTCTAGAGCGGCAGCGCCGCGAGCACGAGTCCGACCCCGCCGGCGATCAGCAAAGCGGCGGCGAGCGCCTTTCGGTGACGTTCGAACCCCGTCGGAGCCCGATCCCAATTGTAACGCATGTTCCGCCTCCCAAAACCCGCCGGATTCCTTACCTTACCAAAGGTAAGGAAAGCAACATTGTGCCTAAATCCACCAAACTGGTCTGACAATGCTCGGCGTGGCGCATGACAGCGTTGTCACCGATTATTTTTGGGGGCGTCTTTGCAAAGTCCCGCTTCGCAGATCGAAGCGGGCTTGCTTTTTGATGGTAAGCGGCAGCGCCGTGTTTGGCCGCGCTACATCCCCCAGCGCAGTGCCGCCGTATGCACCGGTGCGTCCCACAAGGCGGTCGTCTCGTCGTCGAGCATGGTCAGCGTGATCGAGCAGCCGGCCATGTCGAGCGATGTCACATAGGACCCGACCAGCGAGCGGGTGACCGTCACACCGTTATTCTCGAAGATATTTCGGGCACTGTTGTACATCAGGTAAAGCTCCATCAGCGGCGTGCCGCCGAAGCCGTTGATGAAGAGCAGCGCCGGGCCTTTCGCCCGGTCGCCGAGATCGCCCAGGATCGCCAGGCAGATCTCCTCGGCGATGGCATCGGCGCTCTTCAGCGTGTCGCGGCGGCGGCCGGGCTCACCATGAATGCCGACGCCGAACTCCATCTCGCCGTCGCCGATATCGAAGGTTGGCTTGCCGGCCGCCGGCACGGTGCAACTGGTCAGCGCCACGCCCATAGAGCGGGTCGCGCCATTGACGCGTTCGCCAAGCGCCTTCAGCTCTTTCAGAGCCATGCCTTGCTCGGCCGCCGCGCCGAGGATCTTCTCGACCACCAGCGTTCCGGCGACGCCGCGCCGGCCGGTCGTGTAGGACGAGTTCTCGACGGCGACATCGTCATTGGTCACCATCTGCACGACGCCCTCCGACATTTCGGCGGCCATGTCGAAATTCATCACATCGCCCTCGTAGTTCTTGACGATGAACAGGCAGCCGGCGCCGGTATTGACGGCCTCTACCGCGGTCAGCATCTGGTCCGGTGTTGGCGAGGTGAACACCTGGCCGGGGCAGGCGGCATCCAGCATGCCATGCCCGACCAGCCCGCCATGCAGCGGTTCGTGGCCAGAGCCACCGCCGGAAATCAGCGCCACCTTGCCGGGCTTCAGCGCCTTGCGGCGGACGAATTTATGCTCGTCGCCAAGCACAAGGATGTCGGCATGGGCGGCGACGAAACCATCGAGGCTTTCGGTCAGCACCGTGTCGACCGAATTCAGAAATTTCTTCATGACCGTCCTCCCGAAATGGCCAGGCGCGGCGCGACTATGTCCCGCCCTTGCCGGCTATGCTGGTGATCTTCTGGATGAAATCGTTGACTGCCCGGTCGAGTGCTGCGTTCTGCTTGTCGTCACCGAAATCGGGAACGATCAGCGAGACATGCCGCGTCTTTCGCATGCCTGACGCCACCGACATTTTTCCCGGATGCGCCTGGTGGTAGGCAGCAAGAAAATGGTCGCGTTCGGCCGGGCTGAAATGGCAGACGGAGAAAATAGCCGGCAAATGTTTTGACGGGATCGGGATCGAATAGGCCGGGCTGGAAATCTGCGTGACGAAGCTGCGGTGCTTGCCGAGCGCGTCGGCGAGGCGCTGGCGCATGCCGGACGGGCGCTGGTCGATCACCTGCGACAGGATGGTCTTGTAGGCGCGGATCGCCTCTTCGGAGCCGGGTTCAGGTGTCTTGTCGGCCATGCCAGCGCCTAGATCGATACGTCCGCGATGGCCGCCTTGGCCATGGCGAGCTGGGCGGGAACCACGGAAAGGTCGCGCAGGCCGGCCTCAAGCAGCGCCGGGATCGACGCTGGATCGCCACCGGCGTCGCCGCACAGGCTGACCGGAATCTTTTGCGCGCGGCCGAAGGCGGCAACCGAGGCGATCAGCCGGAGCACGGCCGGGTGCCGGACGGAATTCAGATGGGCGACGGAAGCATTGTCACGCGCCGCCGCCATCACATACTGGGTCAGGTCGTTCGAGCCGATCGAGAAGAAGGCGACGTTGGCAAACGCTTCCGGCGCGATCGCAACCGACGGCACCTCGACCATGATGCCGAGCGGAGGCATTTTTTGCGCGACGCCGCGCGCCACGAGGCCAGCCTGTTCTTCCGTAAATAGCGCGACGGCACGTTCGTACTCGTCCGCCACGGCGATCATGGGGAACATCACCTTGAGATTGCCATGCACGGCGGCGCGCAACAGGGCCCGGATCTGCACGCGAAAGACCTCCGGTCGCGCCAGCGACAGCCTGATGCCGCGCAGGCCGAGAAACGGATTGCCCTCGTCCACGGTGAAGCCTGGCACCGGCTTGTCGCCGCCGGCATCGACGGTGCGGATGGTCACCGGCTTTTCGCCCGCCCATTCCAGCACCTTGCGGTAGGCGCAATATTGCGTCTCCTCGTCGGGCAGCGTCTTGCCGAACAGGAATTCGGTGCGCATCAGCCCGATGCCGTCACAGGTCGAGATATCGATGCCGTCGACATCGGATGGATCGGCGATGTTGACCTGCACGCGCACCGCTGTGCCGGCTTTTGTCACCGCCGGCCTCTCCAGATAGGTCTGTGCCTTGTCGCGACGGGCCGTGAACGACGACGAAGACCGGCGGAAAGCTTCGATCTCGGCCTTCGATGGCGAAAGCACGATGCCGCCATGCTCGGCGTCGAGCAGTGCGATGCCGGCAAGATGAGCCGGCGAAGCACCAAGCCCCACGATCATCGGCACGCCGCGCGAGCGCGCCAGCATGGCGACATGACTGGCGGCACTGCCGGCTTTCAGCGCGATGCCGCCGCCGGAACTCCAGTTGGTTTCGAGAAAGCGCGTCGGAGCGATGTCCTCGCCATAGAAAATGGCTCCCGCCGGCGCAGCTGCCTCGCTGTCCTCGGTCAGCGCGCGCAGCACCTGGTCTCTGATATCGCGCATGTCGGCCGCGCGTGCGCGGAAGTAATCCTGATCCGACGTTTCGTAGCCTGCGATCTCGGCATCCAGTGCCTGCCGCCATGCCGCATCGGCTGGCTGGCCGGCGGCAATCGCGGCAAAGGCCGGGCCGGTCAGCACATCGTCCTCCAGCATGGCGAGCTGGAATTCGAGAATGTCGGCTGCATCGCCTTCACTCGCTTCGATCAGCGCGGTGAGCCTGCCTGTCGCAACACCGATTGCCGTATCGAGCGCAGCCTCCTCTTCAGCAGCCGTTGCCTTACCGGCATAGCGCGCGGCAACCGGGTCGAGGTTGAACAGCGGCCCCTCGGCATAGCCGGCCGAGGCCGAAATCCCCTTCAGCCTAAGCGCTTCGGGCATGGTCCGCGCCCTCGTCGAAATCGCGCCGCACCAGCTCGACAAGCGCGCCGACCGCTTCGCCGGCGCCGTCACCTTTGGCCCTTATATGCAGAACCGTGCCTTTCGGCGCCTTGGCCGCCATTACCTTGACGATGCTCTTGGCGTCGAACCAAGGGCCGTTGGCGGCGAGCGCCACTTCGACCTCGGCCGAAAATGTCTTGGCGAGTTTGGTGAGCTTCACCGAAGGGCGCGCATGCAGGCCCACCTCGTGGGTGATCAGGACGGTGGCTTCTGCGGATGCGGACATTGAGTCAAAATTCCTGTTCATTCACGACGGCGCCAGTTCGTGTGCTGTCGCCACCACTTCCCTGAGCGAAGCGCCGCCGGAAGCTTCCGTCGCCGCCATCACCGCGCCCTCGACGATCGGCGCATTGCAGACGATGATCTTCTGCGCGCGCGGCTCGCCGATCATCTCGACCGCCATCTCGCTGTTGGTCTCGGCGCCGCCGAGATCGACAAGTATGGCGACACCCGCCTCCGACCAGGCCTTGTCGATGGCGCTCATGATCGCCTCGACATTGGTCCCCAGCCCGCCATGGCCGTTTCCGCCGCACCATGCAAGCGGCACTTCGTCGCCAACCATCTGGCGCACCATGTCCGCCGTGCCTTCGGCGACCAGCGGCGAGTGTGATACGATGACGATGCCGACATTGCTCATGCGTGCTCCCCGATGGTCTCAGTGACAGCCCGCACCAGAAGCGCGACCGAGCGCCCGCCGGCATCCATATGGCCGATCGAGCGGTCGCCAAGGAACGAAGCGCGTCCGCGCAATGCCTTCATCGGCACGGTGGCATCGGCTGCACGGTCCGCGACATCGGCGATTTCCGCTGCCGTCTTTCCCTGCAACAGCGCCTCATGCACTGGCTGCAGCACGTCGAGCATGGTCTTTTGCCCGACTTGCGACTTGCCCCTCGCTGCCACCGCCTCGATTGCCTTGCCGAAAGCCGTAGCCAGATTGGCGCGATCCGGCTCTGCGGAAATCTCCTTGCCGAGCGCCATGAACAGCGTCCCGAACAGCGGTCCCGATGCCCCGCCCACCGTCATCACCAGCTTGGTGCCGATCGCCTTCAGCGCCTCCGGCAATGGCTTTGCAGCAAACCCCTCGGCCTCCGCCCGCACCGCCTCGAAGCCGCGCTTCATGTTCAGGCCATGGTCGCCATCGCCGATCGCCTGGTCGAGCGCGGTCAGTTCGTCCGCGTGGGCGGCAATCGTGTCGGCGGTGACGGATACCAGCGTCTTCAGGTCAACCTTGTCCATCGTCCCAGTCTTGTCCAGCGTCTCAGCGCTCATCGGTTTGCAATCCTGTTGCCGGCCTGGTCGAAGAACAGCGGCGCCCGGTAGCGGATAATCACCCTGTCGCCCTTTTCCAGTTGGATGTCGGGGTCGGTCAGCGTCACCAGCTTTCTGCTTCCCACCGTCACATGCAGGTGGTTCTGGTCGCCCAAATGCTCGACCCAGTTAACAACGCCGTCGGCGGGGCCATTCGATGCCTTGCCGATCGACAGATGTTCTGTACGCGCGCCGATCGTTTTGGTTCCCGCCGGCATGTCGCCATCCGGCAGCAGGCCCGTCGGCAACAGATTGATTGCCGGCTGGCCGAGCCTTGCGGCGACATGAAGGTTTGCCGGCTCGGAATAGATCGTCCGCGGCGTGCCGATCTGCACCAGCACGCCATCGGCGAGAATGCCGATGCGATCGGCCATCGTCATCGCCTCGATCTGGTCATGCGTGACATAAAGCATGGTGGCGCCGAGCTCGGCCTGGATGCGCTTCAGCTCGAGCCGGAGGTCGGCGCGCAGCTTGGCATCGAGCGACGACAGCGGCTCGTCCATCAGATAGATCGAGGGCTTGCGCACCAGGGCGCGCCCGATGGCGACGCGCTGCATCTCGCCGCCGGAAAGCTTGGTGGAGCGGTTGTTCAGCTTGTGGTGGATACGCACCATCTTGGCCACCTCTTCGACGCGGCGGCGCACCGCGTCCTCGCCCAGCCGCCGCGCAGGCGAGCGCAGCGGAAAGGCCAGATTGTCGTAGACCGACAGATGCGGATAAAGCGAATATTGCTGGAAGACGAAGGCGGTGTCGCGCTCGGCCGGCGAGAGTGCTGTTGCGTCGCGTCCGCCGATATGGATTGAGCCAGTATCCGGCCGTTCCAATCCGGCAATAAGCCGGAGCGTCGTCGTCTTGCCGGCGCCGGTCGGGCCGAGCAGCACGACGAATTCGCCATCGGCGACATGCAGATCGAGAGTGTCAACGGCGACATGTTCGCCGAAGCTCTTGGTCACGCCTTTGATCTGCACGTCAGCCATGATGTGCTCTTCCCTGGGAAGCCCCGTCATGGATTGCGGTTCGCACCGCGCGGCCGGAGCCCCTCTCGAACAGCGACAGCCGTGCGCTGCTCAGCGCCAGGCCGACATGGTCGCCCGCATTGAGCCGAATTTCGGCCGGCACCCGCGCCTTGATGATGCCGCCGGATGTCTCCACCGCAACGATCTGCGTGGTGCCGAGATATTCGGTGCCATAGATGGCGCCACGCAGCTTCGACGCGTCGTCGAAGCGGATGTGTTCCGGTCGGATACCGAGCGCCATGTCGGCCGGCGCGATGTCCTCGCGCACCTCCGGCACCGCCACCTTGGCACCTTGCACTACTATCTCCCTGGCACCCTTTGAAAGCCCGCCGCCGAAGCCGAGAAAATTCATCGGCGGCGAGCCGATGAAATCGGCGACGAACATGGTAGCCGGCCGGTCGTAGATTTCGCGCGGGGTGCCGAACTGTTCGATGACGCCGTGGTTCATAACCGCGATCTTGTCGGCCATCGACATCGCTTCCATCTGGTCATGCGTGACGTAGACCGTGGTGGCGCGGATGCGGTTGTGCAGTTCGCGCAGCTCATGGACCATGAGATCGCGGAATTCGGTGTCGAGCGTGCCGAGCGGCTCGTCCATCAGGAAGCATTTTGGCCGCCGCACGATGGCGCGGCCGAGCGCGACGCGCTGGCGATCACCGCCGGCAAGGCCGGAGACCGATTTGTTGAGCAGATGGTCGATGCGCAACAGCTTCGCCGTCTCTTCGACGCGCTGGCGGATTTCGATGCCGGGCATGCCCTGCGCCAGCAACGGGAAGCCGATGTTCTTACGCACATTCATGTGCGGATAGAGCGCGAACAGCTGAAAGACGAAGGCGATGTCGCGCTCGCGGGCACGTCGCATGGTGACGTCCTCGCCGCCAAGCAGGATCTTGCCGCCGGTCGGCAGTTCGAGCCCGGCAATCATGCGCAACGTCGTCGTCTTGCCGCAACCCGACGGCCCCAGCATGACGAAGAACTCGCCATTCCCGACGACGAAGTTGGAATCCTGCACGGCGACGAAATCGCCGAATGCCTTCCTCAGATGCTCAACGCGGATTTCAGCCATCGTCTACTCCGGAAACTTCGAGACGATGATGAACATCGCCGTGCCGGCCAGCATGGTGACGAAGGAGTACGTGTAGAGCGACAGCGCGAAGGGCTGAAACAGCATCAGGAAGCCGATGGCGATGATCGCGGTGGCGATGTTTTCCATCAGCCCGCGGCGGAGCGCGCGCGGCCATGATGGTCTTATGGGAACAACAGGACGCGTCATGCTCCACTCCCTTCCTTCTTCCCGTTCACGGGGCGAGGCGGTTGCCAGGTGGTTCCCCCACTCCGCCGCTGCTTCGCACCGCCACCTCTCCCCCCTCCGGAGGGAGAGGAAGGGAGTCTGGCTGAATTAAGTTCGCACCCTTCCTCTACGCCGTCGATCGGGGGAGAGGTGTCGAGCGAAGCTCGACGGAGTGGGGGTCGACCTGGCGCGGCGGGAGAAGATGTATGTGCCTGCTTGTCATACACGCTATCGCTAAACGGTAAGCGTTCGCAAATGTGTCGATCCCGTAGCCGTGGACGAGGAGAAGGGAAACGGTGGCACCGTCGGTTTCTTATTCCCACATCAATCATTTGCGCACCGCGCCGAAGGTGATGCCACGCAGCAATTGCTTGCGAAGCAGGATGGTGAACACCAGGATCGGCACCAGGAAGATCGTCGTGCCTGCAGCGACCGCCGGCCAGTCCTGGCCGCCTTCGCCAATGATGGTCGGGATGAAGGGCGGCGCGGTCTGCGCCGTGCCCGAAGTCAGCAGAGCGGCGAACGCATATTCGTTCCAGGCAAAGATCAGGCAGAAGATGGCGGTCGCGGCAATACCGGTGGTCGCCTGCGGCAGCACGGTGCGCCAGAAGGCCTGCAGCCGCGTATAACCGTCGATCATCGCCGCTTCTTCGTACTCGCGCGGGATCTCGTCGATGAAGCCCTTCAGCAGCCACACCGCAAGCGACACATTGACCGCCGTATAGAGCAGGATCATGCCGAGCGCGGTGTCCGACAGGCCAAGCTCGCGATACATCAGATATATGGGAATGGCGACCGCGATCGGCGGCATCATCCGCGTCGACAGGATGAAGAAGAGAAGGTCGTCGGCCAGCGGCACCTTGAAGCGCGAGAAGCCATAGGCCGACAACGTGCCGAGGAACACCGCGCAAAAAGTCGAGCCGAAGGCGATGATCAGCGAATTGACGAAGCGCGGCATGAAGTTGGACGGGCCGGCGATCACCATGTTGCGCTTGCGCGTGGTCTCGTCGCAGAAGCCGGTCGCCGGTCCAAGCGAGTTGATGTATTCCGGCGTCTGCCTTGTGCGCGTCGTGAACAGATTGCAGTAGCCTTCGAGGCTAGGCTGGAACAGGATCTTCGGCGGATACGCAATCGAATCCGGCGGCGTCTTGAAGCTGGTGGCGAAGATCCACAGCAGCGGCACGATCGAGATAAGCGCGTAAAGCACGATGATCGTGCCGGCGACGCGCTTCGACGTGGCCGAGGGTGCGACGACCGAATGGGCTGACGTCAGGCTCATCTCTGCTTCACCTTGTTAAGCGCCTTGACGTAGATATTGGCCAGCCCGAACACCGCGACGAAGAGGATGATGGCGAAGGCCGAGGAATAGCCCGTCCGCCAGCTTTCGAAGGCCTGCCGCTTCAGCGTGATTGAGGCGACTTCGGTGGTCGAGCCGGGTCCGCCGCCGGTGAGCAGGTTGACCATGTCGAACATCTTGAAGTTCTCGATGCCGCGGAACAGCACCGCCAGCATGATGAAGGGCAGCGCCATCGGCAGCGTGATCGACCAGAACTGCCGCCAGTTGGAGGCACGGTCGACCTCGGCCGCCTCATAGATGTATTCGGGGATCGAGCGTAAGCCCGCGAGGCAGATCAGCATCACGTACGGCGTCCACATCCAGGTGTCGACGATGATGATCGACCACGGCGCCAGCGAGACATTGGAGAGCATGCCGATCTCCGTTGCCGGAATGCCTGACACGAACGAGATGGCATAGGCGAACAGGCCGATCTGCGGCTCGTAGAGGAAGCGCCAGAAATTGCCGACCACTGCCGGCGACAGCATCATCGGCACCAGAATGATCGTCGTCCAGAAGGCATGGCCGCGAAACTTCCGGTCGATCAGCCAGGCCAGCGTGAAACCGATCAGCGTCTGCAGCAGGATGGTCCAGAACACGAAATGCGCCGTCGTCTGCATGGCGATCCAGATGTCCTGGTCGCCGAGTATGCGCTTGTAGTTGGCAAGGCCGACATTCTTCACCACCTCGTTGGGGCGGTTGGCGCGGTAGTTGGTGAAGGACAGATAGATCGCCCAGAACAGCGGAAAGATGTTGATGGCGAGCAGCAACAGGATCGTCGGCGAGATGAACAGCCAGGCGAGGCCCTTGTCGCTGATGCCCCGGACCTTGCGGGCCAACGGCTCAGGCGTGGCCCGGGCAACGCTGTCCGCAGTCCGATTGAGCATGGTCAGTCCCGCTTCGGTCACTTCAAGTCGTCTCGACATTGGAATTTATCTGAACTGTGTCCCGTGCCAAGGGCGGCACGGGACCAGAGCATGATGCCGAAAAGTGTTAAGCGGTTTTCGGACGACATCATGCTCACTCGCTCTTGGTCCGGGGCCGGATGATTTCGGGTCGGAGACCCGAAATCATCCGGCCCTGGGGTCGTGGCTCGGGAGGAGCCGGTCTCTCGCCGATTACATCTTGCCGTCGTCCTGGAAGACCTCGGTCCAGTCCTTGACCAGGCCGTCGAGCGCGTCCTTCGCCGAACCCTGGCCGGCCACGACATAGTCGTGGAAGCGCTTCTGCGACGCCTGCAGCAGCGGCGCATAGCTCGGCTCAGCCCAGAAGTCCTTCACGATGGCCATCGAGTCGAGGAAGGTCTGCGCATAAGGCTGGCTGGCCGGAAAGCTCGGGTCTTTCACGACCGCGTTGAGGCAGGAATAGCCGCCGAGCGACCACCATTTGGCCTGCACGTCCTTGTTGGCGAACCACTTGATGTATTTGAGCGCGGCTTCCTGCTTGTCGGAATAGGAAACCACCGAGATGCCCTGGCCGCCGAGCTGGGCGAACTGGTCGCCGTCGGGACCTTTGGGATTGGCGAAATAGCCAATCTTGTCGCCGCCGACATTCTCGTCCTTCTGCAGGCCTGGCCAGGTAAAGGCGAAGTTCATGTGCATCGCCACCTGGCCGGATTTGAAGGCATCGACGCCTTCGCCCATGTAGCTGTTCGAAGCCCCGGGAGGCGTGCAGCAGTCGTAGAGCGCCTTGTAGAACTCCAGACCCTTCACCGATTTCTCGGAGTTGACGAAGCCGTCCATCTCGTAGGGCTTGTCGGGGTTCTCGTATTTGAAGCCGAAGCTGTAGAGCACGTCCATGGCGCCCATGGTGATGCCTTCGGAGCCGCGCTCGGTATAGATCGACGCGCCATAGACGGTCTTGCCGTCGATCTCGCGCTTCTGGAAGAACTCGGCGATCTGCTTCAACTGGTCAAAGGTCGTCGGCGCTGCGAGATCCCAGCCGTACTTCTCCTTGAATTCCTTCTGCAGTTCCGGCTTGGAGAACCAGTCCTTGCGATAGGTCCAGCCGACGACATCGCCCATGGCAGGCAGCGCCCAGTAGTTCGGCGTGTTCTTCGGCCATTCGGCGTAGCCGACGACCGTGGCCGGCACGAAGTCGTCCATGCTGATCTTCTCCTTGTCGAAGAAGTCGTTCAGCTTGACGTAATGGCCGTTCTCGGCGGAGCCGCCGATCCACTGGCTATCGCCGATGATCAGGTCGCACAGCTTGCCCTTGGAATTCAGTTCGTTGAGGAAGCGATCGGCATAGTTGGTCCACGGCACGAACTCGAATTTCATGCCGATGCCGGATTCCTTGGTGAAATCCTTGGACAGTTCCACAAGAGCGTTCGCCGGGTCCCAGGCTGCCCAGCAAAGCGTCAGATCTTCCGCATGCGCGACGTTCGAAACGGCTGTCGACGCAAACATCGCCGAGGTCAGTCCCAACGTCAGTTTCAAGGTCGATTTCATGCCTTCCTCCCATTTGCGAAACGCGCCCGGATGACGGTTTCAAAAACCTCAACCCCCCTCCTCAGGGGCCTAAACACTATGACGGGTTGAGCGCCGGATGTTTAGTAATTTGTTTAGTGATGCAATTTTTACTAAACAAGGCAAGCGAATTCGTCGCTGCACCGCAGCATGACGCGTCGGCTCCGGGCGCTGGTTCGGGAAAGGCGGCTTCTGTCGGGTTGTTTGGCGCGCCGGGCACCGGTTCATTTGACCGTTCTGGTGCTCACTGTCACCGGCCGCAGCGCCGGGGCCGGCGGCAGCAGGGCGCGTATGTCGGCGAAGGGGAAGACCGGCTCGAAGCGGAAGGCCTCGGCGAAGGAACCGGCTGCGCCATTGCACTGGCCGGCGCGAAAGGCGTTCTGCGTGCGCGCCGCGTCGACGAAACGTTCGGGATCCTGCGACTGATGCGCCCGGATCGCCATCGTCTTGAGATCGAAATGCCCTGATATATCGACATAATGCGTCGGCGAAAAACCGGTGCCGCCGAGCGTATCGGCATGCAGCACCGGCACTGCGAAAGACGCCGCGATCCGCACGCTGTCCGACAGCGCACGGTGGTCGCCATGATAGTCGTTCGGCGCATGGGTGATCGCCAGGTCCGGCTTCATGTCGCCGATCAGCGTCTTCAGTGCCGCGATCAGCGCGGCGTCGGCAACCAGCGCGCCGTCCGGAAAATCGAGGAAGTGCGGTGTTGCGCCAAGCAGGTCCGCCGCCACAGCCGCTTCCTCGCGGCGGGCGCGGGCGAGCGGTCCCGGATCGCCCCTCCCACCCCTGGCGCCGTCCGTGGCTATCGCAAAAACCAGTTCTGCGCCTTGCGCGGCATAGGCTGCCATCGTACCGAACATGAAAATCTCGATGTCGTCCGGATGCGCACCGAGCGCCAGTATCTTCACCCTGCTCTCCCTGGAACTGGAAACACGTGACGAACGGAATTCTGCTCGCCCTGATCGCCTATGCAAGCTATTCATTCAACGATGCCGTTGTCAAAAGCCTGGGTGGGCAGTTCACGGTGTTCGAGATCGGGTTCTTCTCGACATTGTTTGCCGGCTTCTTTCTTCTCTTCACCCGGCCGAACGGCGAACGCTGGCGCGATTTCTGGCGCACGAAGCGGCCTTGGGCGGTTCAGGCCCGCGCCTGGGCCGGTATCGCGTCCGGCGTGCTCAGCGTCTATGCCTTCACCACCATCCCGCTGGCGGAAGCCTATGCGCTGATTTTCCTGGCGCCGCTCTGCGTCACCATCCTTTCCACCCTCATCCTCAAGGAGAAGGTCGGCCCTTGGCGATGGCTGGCGGTGGTCGCCGGCTTTGCCGGCGTCATGCTGGTCGTGCGGCCGGGCTTTCGCGAGATGCATCTCGGTCACCTCGCTGCGTTCGGCGTTGCTTTCCTTGCCGCCGCCAGCATCATCCTGATGCGCTCGCTCGCGGCTGGGGAAAAGCGCACGACGATGCTCGGCGTGCTGATTGGCTACGGCCTGTTCTTCAACGGCATCGGTGCCGCGGCCACGTCATTCACGCTTCCGGACGCAAGGCAGCTGACCTGGTTGGTGCTGTCGGGTGCGTTCACGTCTTGCGGACAATTGCTTCAGCTTATGGCCGTCAAATACGCGCCAGCCAACCGGATCGCGCCGACGCATTATTCGCAGATCGTCTGGGCGGTGATCCTGGGCGCGCTGTTCTTCCAGGAATATCCCGATTTTCTGTCGCTTGTCGGTCTCGCCATCGTCGGTGGCTCCGGCCTTTTGACGATGGTGCGCGAGGAGGCGAGGTTGGGCACGGTGCGCTGGAACCCATTTTCGCGGACCCGGCTTTGAGTTGGCCCGCTCTCGGTTGCGCGGCGACCGTCACCGCTGATATGCGGGCGCTGCGGATCCGCCGCGATTGGATGAGTACGTCCGTGGGACGATGACCAGAAAACCCTTGCCGGAACTCCCGGTCTCCGCCGTGCTGCCGGCGCTCAGCGAGGCGCTTGGCCATGGCAACAGCGCCGTGCTGGTGGCGCCGCCCGGCGCCGGCAAGACGACGCTGGTGCCACTGGCGCTGCTCGATGCAGCATGGCTCGGCACGGGCAAGATCATTCTGCTCGAGCCGCGCCGGCTCGCTGCCCGCGCCGCTGCCCGCCGCATGGCCGAACTGCTCGGCGAGGAGCCCGGCGAGACGGTCGGCTATGCCATGCGCATGGAAAACCGGACCTCGGCAAGGACGAAAATTCTTGTCGTTACCGAGGGCGTGCTGTCCCGCATGATCCTCGACGATCCGGAACTGCCCGGTGTCTCGGCGGTGTTCTTCGACGAATTCCACGAGCGCTCGCTCGACGGCGATTTCGGTCTGGCGCTGGCGCTCGATGTGCAAGGTGCGCTGAGGCCCGATCTGCGGTTGCTGGTGATGTCGGCGACGCTCGACGGCGCGCGTGTCGCTCGGCTGCTTTCCGGCGCCCCGCTAATCGAGAGCGAAGGCCGCGCCTTTCCCGTCGACGTGCGCTACGACGATCGGCCGGCCGGGATCGCCATCGAAGACGCCATGGCCAAGGCGATCCGCGCGGCCCTTGCCGAGGAGAGCGGCAGCGTGCTCGCCTTCCTGCCCGGCCAGCGCGAGATCGAGCGCACCGCCGAGCGGCTGCAGGGCCGCGTCAGCGCCGACACCGACATCGTGCCGCTCTACGGCATGCTCGACGGCAAGGCCCAGGACGCGGCCATCAAGCCGGCGCCATCCGGCCGCCGCAAGGTGGTGCTGGCAACGTCGATCGCCGAAACCTCGATCACCATCGACGGTGTGCGCGTCGTCATCGATTCCGGTCTGTCGCGGCTGCCGCGCTACGAGCCGGCCAGCGGCCTGACGCGGCTGGAGACGGTGCGTGTCAGCAGAGCCTCCGCCGACCAGCGCGCCGGCCGCGCCGGACGCACACAACCGGGCGTCGCCATCCGGCTGTGGCGAGCCGAGCAGACGGCGGCACTTCCCGCGTTCACCCCGCCGGAGATCATCGAGGCCGATCTTTCCGGACTTCTGCTCGATTGCGCCGCCTTCGGTGTCGCCGATCCAACGAGCCTTTCGTTCCTCGATCCGCCGCCGGCCCCGGCGCTCAACGAGGCAAGGTCGCTGCTTCGTGCGCTCGATGCCATTGACGAGGCAGGGCGCCTGACGGAAGCGGGTGCTGCGATGCGCAGGCTGGCGCTACCGGTGCGGCTCGCTCACATGGTCGCCGAGGCGGCGAAGACCGGCCAGGCGTTCGAGGCGGCCATGCTCGCCGTGCTGCTCACCGAGCGCGGCCTTGGCGGCGACGGCGCCGACCTCGAACGCCGGCTGATGCGGTTCCGATCCGAAAGATCGCCGCGCGCCACATCGGCGCGGCAGCTTGCAGAGCGGCTGGCGAGGCAGGCCGGTGGCGGGAGAAACAATGAGCAGGCTTCCGCCGGCGCCCTCCTCATCCGTGCCTGGCCGGACCGTGTCGCCAGGGCGCGCGGCGAGCGCGGCCGTTTCGTGCTGGCCAACGGTTCGGGCGCCATGCTCGACACCGCTGATCCCCTGGCGGGCGAAACCTGGCTCGTCGTCGCCGACCTGCAGGGCAAGGCGCAGAATGCCCGCATCACGGCAGCAGCGGCGATAGATGAGACCGACATTCGCGCTTCGCTTGCCGACAAGATCGAGACCCGCGGGGAAACGAGCTTCGACCGCGACAGGCGCGCGGTGCGCGTGCGCGAAACCGTTCGCCTCGGTGCCATCACGCTGTCCGAACGCATGCTGCCGGCGCCGGCCGGCACTGAGGCGGATCACGCGATCCTTGACGCCTTGCGCGAACACGGGCTGTCGCTTTTGCCGTGGGGCAAGGAGGCGGAAACGCTGCGCCAACGGCTCGGCTGGCTGTATCGCGGCGTCGGCGCGCCCTGGCCCGACGTTTCCGACGCGGCGCTTCTCGAATGTCTCGACGATTGGCTGCTGCCGTATCTCTCCGGCGCTGCGTCCTTCGCCGCGATCGATCCGGGCGTGCTTTCGGCCGGCCTCATGGCATTGGTGCCGCACGATCTCCAGCGCAGGATCGAGGCGCTGGCGCCGACCCATTTCGACGCGCCGTCGGGCAGCCGCGTGCCGATCCGTTATGACGGCGAATGGCCCGTGCTGGCGATCCGCGTGCAGGAGCTGTTCGGGCTCGACCGGCACCCTTCGATTGCCAATGGCACCGTGCCGCTGACACTCGAGCTCTTATCGCCGGCGCACCGGCCTATCCAGACGACGCGTGACCTGCCCAGCTTCTGGCGCGGTTCCTGGGCCGATGTGCGGGCCGACATGCGTGGCCGCTATCCCCGGCACGTCTGGCCGGAGAACCCGCTTCTCGCCACCGCCACCAGCCGCGCCAAACCGCGTGGCAGCTGATGCAGCTCGACCATGATCCGATCATGGTCAACAAGAAGACAGAAACATCTACCGCTTCTCCTTTCCCGGCTATAATCCTTGGTCATGATAAACATCCTGCAGGCGCCCGACTTCCAGCAAAGCCAGCGGCTGCGTCTCAACACGCTGATCAGGCTGCGCTGGCTCGCCATCGTCGGCCAGAGCCTGACGGTGCTCGTCGTCGCCTACGGGCTGAAGTTCCCGCTGCCTGTCAGCCTCTGCTTCGCGCTGATCGCCTGCTCTGCCTGGATGAACCTGTTGCTGACCTTCCGCTATCCGGCAGCGCATCGGCTGACGCCGCTGCCGGCCTTTGCCATCCTGACCATCGACAGCCTGCAGCTTGCCGGCCTGCTCTACATGACCGGCGGCCTCACCAATCCGTTTTCGGTGCTGGTGACCGTGCCGGTGGTCATCTCGGCGACGTCGCTGCCGCTGCGCCTGACGGCCATCCTCGGCGCGCTGGTGATGGTGGCGGCGACCCTGCTGGTCTTCTTCCATCTGCCGCTGCCCTGGTATGAGGGCGCGCCGCTCGAGATGCCGTTCATCTATGTCGCAGGCATGTGGATGGCGGTGTTTTCCTCGATCGCCTTCACCGCGATCTACGCCTTCCGCGTGGCCGAGGAAGCACGCTTGCTCGCCAACGCGCTTGCCGCCACCGAGCTGGTGCTGCAGCGCGAGCAGCACCTGTCGGCGCTGGACGGCCTTGCCGCCGCCGCTGCGCATGAGCTGGGCACGCCGCTTGCCACCATCACTCTTGTTGCCAAGGAGATGGAGAAGGCGCTCCGCAACGATCCGAAATACGGCGAGGACGTGACGCTGCTGCGCTCGCAGAGCGAGCGTTGCCGCGAAATCCTCAAACGCCTCACCAGCCTCTCGTCTGAGGGCGAGGCGCATCTCTCCCGCCTGCCGCTGACCTCGCTGGTCGAGGAGATGACGGCGCCGCACCGTGATTTCGGCATCTCGATCAAGCTTCGTCCCGGCGAGCGCATCGGCCCCGAACCGGTAGGGCGGCGCAATCCCGGCGTCATCTACGGCCTCGGCAATCTGGTCGAGAACGCCGTCGATTTTGCCCGCAAGGCCGTCACCGTGCGCTGGAGCTGGAACGAGGCCGCCGTTACCTTCTCGATCACCGACGACGGGCCGGGTTTCCCTCCCGAAATCATCGACCGCATCGGCGAGCCCTATATGTCGACACGCCAGGGCACCGAGGCCGGCGGCGGCCTGGGCCTAGGGCTTTTCATCGCCAAGACCTTGCTGGAGCGCTCGGGCGCCACGCTTGATTTCCGCAATTCAAACGAGCCGGGCGAGGGCGCCATCGTGCAGATATCGTGGCCACGCAGCGTCTTCCTCAATCCTGAATCGGCTTCGGCCACCATGTTTGACACGGCTTGAATTGGACAACAGCGCTCCAAAACTATATTTGCGTAAAAATCAGGCAGCAGGAATTTAGAAGACGATGAACGGCGACGAAACGATTGGCGCAATGGTTGAAGGCGAGGACACCTCGCTGTTGATCGTCGACGACGATAAGCCATTCCTCACACGGCTTGCCCGCGCCATGGAAACCAGGGGTTTCGTGGTCGAGACGGCCGAGAGCGTCGAGGAGGCGGTGGCCAAGGCGCGCGCCAACCCGCCCGCCTATGCCGTGGTCGACATGCGGCTCGCCGACGGCAATGGCCTCGATGTCGTCGCCGCCATCCGCGAGAAGCGCGACGACGCCCGCGCCATCATCCTCACCGGCTACGGCAACATCGCCACCGCGGTGACGGCGGTGAAGCTGGGAGCCATTGATTATCTGTCGAAGCCGGCCGATGCCGACGACATTTTCGCCGCCCTTACCCGCACCGCTGGCGAACGCGCCGCACCGCCTGAAAACCCGATGTCGGCCGACCGCGTGCGCTGGGAGCACATCCAGCGCGTCTACGAAATGTGCGACCGAAACGTCTCCGAGACCGCGCGCCGGCTCAATATGCACCGCCGCACGCTGCAGCGGATACTCGCCAAGCGCGCCCCGCGCTGACTAACGGCTGACTGACAGGCTGCTTGCCTCATTGCCGGGGCTTGAGCATCATCCTGCGAAGTGATTCCGTCCGACCGGGAACATGAGAGACGACATGCAGGACCAGAAGCAGCGGCCGATCTCCATCTTTCGCGAATTCCTCGACAGCGAGGCGGCCGGCGGCATCATCCTGATGGCTGCCGCAGCACTGGCGCTGATCGTCGCCAATTCGCCGCTGGCCGAAACCTACTTCGATGCCCTTCACGCCTATCTGGGACCGCTCAGCGTATCGCACTGGATCAATGACGGCCTGATGGCCGTCTTTTTCCTGCTGGTCGGCCTGGAGATCAAGCGCGAGATGCTGGACGGACAGCTCTCGACTTGGCCGCGGCGCGTCCTGCCCGGCGTCGCCGCCGCCGGCGGCATGCTGGTGCCGGCACTTGTCTATGTCGCCATCAACCGCGACAACCCAGCCGCTCTGTCCGGCTGGGCGATCCCGACCGCTACCGACATCGCGTTTGCGCTCGGCGTGCTGTCGCTGCTCGGCAACCGCGTGCCGGGGTCGCTGAAGGTATTCCTCACCGCGCTTGCCATCATCGACGACCTCGGCGCGGTCGTCATCATCGCCGTGTTCTACACGAGCGGCCTGTCGCTCGCCTATCTCGGCGCCGCCTTCGCGGTCATCGCTCTGCTC
Organism: Mesorhizobium sp. M6A.T.Ce.TU.016.01.1.1; assembly: GCF_003997065.1. Taxonomy (NCBI): domain Bacteria; kingdom Pseudomonadati; phylum Pseudomonadota; class Alphaproteobacteria; order Hyphomicrobiales; family Phyllobacteriaceae; genus Mesorhizobium; species Mesorhizobium sp. M6A.T.Ce.TU.016.01.1.1. Next base: position 167,875 of record NZ_RZTJ01000004.1, read on the forward strand.
ATCGCGCTCAACCGCATGGGCGTGCTGACGCTGCTGCCCTATCTCGTGCTTGGAGCCGTTCTGTGGGTGCTGGTGCTGAAGTCAGGCGTGCATGCCACGCTCGCCGGCGTGGCGCTGGCCCTGAGCATACCCCTGAAGGTCACTCCGGGCATCAGCCATGATCTCGACCATTCGCCGCTGCATCGGCTCGAACACGGCCTGCATAACATCGTGCCGTTGTTCGTCATCCCGATCTTCGGCTTTGCCAATGCCGGCGTCTCGTTGGCCGGCCTGAGCGCAGCCGCTCTGGTCGAGCCGCTTACGCTGGGCGTTGCCGCCGGCCTCGTCGCCGGCAAGCTGGTCGGCGTGTTCGGCTCTTCCGCGCTTGCCATCCGGCTCGGCTTCGCCGACCTGCCTGTCAATGCCGGCTGGCTGCACATGGTTGGCATTTCGCTGCTCTGCGGCATCGGCTTCACCATGAGCCTGTTCATCGGCCTGCTCGCTTTCGCCAACAACGTCGAGCTGCAGGACGCGGTCAAGGTCGGCATCCTGGCCGGATCCTTCATCGCCGCGATCCTCGGCGCCGCCGTGCTGCTGGTCGCGCCGGCTGCGAACGGGGCGGACGAGGAAGAAGAATAGAAACTGGCTAGGTCGAGATTGATCATCATTTCGCCATCGGGCGAAGCTGCCGATCTCGCCCCTTGCGGGGGAGATGCCCGGCAGGGCAGAGGGGGTGCTGTCGCTCCGACCTGCCAAACCTATCGCAACAAAACCCCTAAGACTGTTTCCCGATTGGGGGTGTGTTAAGCTGAAAGTTGGCAATCCTTCCCACCCCCCTCTGTCCTGCCGGACATCTCCCCCGCAAGGGGGGAGATCGGATGCCGCTTAGGCTTTCGCCAACCACGAACGCTGGCAGTCGGGTAGGCAGCACAAAGCACTGTATCCAGATAGCTCGAACGTTCTCTACTCGCTCTCGCCCTCCAGCGCCGGCACCGAGACGCCGGCGAGTTCCGCCGCGAGCAGCCGCGATGCTCCGGCCCGTGCGATCCTCAGCATCAGCGCCTTGCGCGTCGCCGCCGCCATGCGGTGCTCCGGCGCGTCGCGCAGGATTTCGGCGCCGTAGCCGTCGGACAGGATAAAACCGCATTCCTGCGGAAATAGTTCCGAGGGCACGCCGGGATGGGTGGCGAAGAAGAAGCGGTCGGAGTGCAGCCGGTAGTCCGGCCATTTGCGGTCGACCCTGAAATCTTCGATCGAGGATTTGATCTCGATGATCCAGATGTCGCCCTGGCGGGTCAGCGCGACAAGGTCGGCGCGGCGCCCGGTCGCCAGCGACAGTTCGGGCAGCACATGCGCGCCCATTTCCTTAAGCAGCCGCTGCACGCCGCGCCGCACCAGCATGGCACGCTCGGACTGGCGGCCATCGATGAGCGGGTTGAGAGGGACAGGCGAGATGATTGGCATGGCAGCACCATGCCAGATTCTGTTCACGGTTTGAACCCGCTTTCTTCAGGCGATTATCCGGTTGGCAGCCCGGGCCTTTAACTGACCGGCATCATGCCCTCCAGCGCAATGATCCTCGTCCTTGCGCAGCGTTCGCGGATAGCTTTGAGCCGACCGTATTCTGGAGAGTCGTACCATGCCATGAGCGAAGCCATGTCCGGGAACTCGACAATGACCAGGCGATGAGGTTCCCAATCGCCTTCCAGCACTTTGGTGGCTCCGCCGCGAGCGATGTATCTTCCTCCATAGCGCGCTTCGGTTGCTGGTACATCCCGGCGGTATTCCTCGAAAACGGCGGCATCGGTTATGTCTACATCAGCAATAAGATAGGCTGCCATTGGCCTTACTCCCTGAAGAGAGCCAGTGAAGCACCTCCATTAGCGGCCCCGCAACTAAGCCAGCGGTACTACGCCTCGGAAACGACTCGCCTTCTCTCCGATTGGGGCGCTTAACTGGGTTCGTTGGCGCAGCTCTGGGAGGAGACGAACCATGCCGATGTATCTTACGAAATTCAGCTATACGCCCGAAACCTGGGCGCGCTTGATCGAAAACCCCGAGGATCGCCGCGAGGCGGCCCGTTCCTACATAGAATCGGTGGGCGGAAAGCTGCACGGGTTCTGGTACGCCTTCGGAGAGCACGATGGTTGGAATCTGTGGGAGGCGCCAGACAATGTCTCGATGGCATCTGTCATGCTGGCTATCGGTGCGGGCGGGGCGCTCAGCTCGCATGAGACCACCGTCCTCCTAAGCGTCGAAGAGACGATGCAAGCGCTTGGGAAGGCAAAGTCGATCCGGTATCGCCCGCCGGGGTCGTAAGGGCCGTCCGTTTGCGGCCTCGCGGAGTGCCGGAGGCTGGTCGCTCATGCCGCCGCGGAAGCGATTTTATCTCCAGCCAGCGCAGCCCCGGCAATATCATCCAGGATACGGCAGTGCGGCCGGTCGTCGCCGTGGCAGGCATGGATCAGCTTCTGCAAGGTCGAACGCATCGACTGCAGCTCGCGCACCTTCTCCTCGATCGCCGTCACATGCGCGGCGGCGATCTCGCGCACATCATGGCTGGCGCGGCTGCGGTCCTGGTAGAGCGCCATCAATTGGCGGCAGTCGTCGATGGAAAAGCCGAGATTGCGCGAGCGGCGCAGAAAAGTCAGCCGGTGGATGTCGTCGCCGCAATAGTCGCGGTAGCCGTTGCCGGCGCGCGCAGGACGGATCAGGCCGATCTCCTCATAGTAGCGGATGGTCTTGGCCGGCAGGCCGGAACGGCGGGCGGCATCTCCGACATTCATGACAGTTCCTCGACCTTCGGCGGTCCGGCGAGCCGCCCCATTGAATTTCCTTCACAATCTAGCGAAGGCCGTTGCCGAAAAGCCACAGTTACGCACTTACCGGCGCGTAAGCCCCTGCATATAGGCATCGCGCGCTTGGCAAGCAAAGCAAATGCCAGCATGAATGATGGTGACAAAGCGGCCGTCTCGAGCCGCTCTATTTCGGGCGGGGCATCGGACCTTTTCATGCGCATGAAGTCATTCGCAATCGTCGCCGCACTTGCGCTGTCGACGGCTATTGCTGGTTGCAGCACCATCGGCTCGCAGATATTCACCAGCAACTATGGCCCGATGACCGATGCGGGCTATCAACTGCCGCGCATTCCGATCGAAAAGGTGCCGTTCAAGTACCGTCGGCAGGTGGTGAGCTACGACACCGATGAAAAGCCGGGCACTATCGTCGTCGATACGCAGAACAAGTTTCTCTATTACGTCATGGGCGGCGGCGAGGCGATGCGTTACGGCATCGGCGTCGGCCGCGAGGGATTTGAATGGCGCGGCACCGCCCGCATCGCGGTGAAGCGCGAATGGCCGACCTGGACGCCGCCTTCGGCGATGATCAAGCGCCAGCCGGATCTCGCCAAGTTTGCCGGCGGCATGGAGCCGGGATTGACGAACCCACTCGGCGCGCGCGCGCTGTATCTGTTCAACAGAGGCGGCGATTCGGGCTACCGCCTGCATGGCAGCCCGGAATGGAACTCGATCGGCAAAGCGATGTCGTCGGGCTGCATCCGCCTGATGAACCAGGACATCATCGACCTTTACGACCGCACCTCCGTCGGCGCCAAGGTTATCGTTCTTTAGAACTCATACGCGGACCGTCTAGGCAACAACTGACGTCCCAAAACAGAAAACCGGGCAATTCGGCCCGGTTTTTTGTTGTCGCGAGAAGGCGAATGGAGTCCTTAAGAGACCTGCTCGACCTGCTGAACCTCGGGCACAAAATGCCGGAGCAGGTTCTGGATGCCATGCTTCAGCGTCGCCGTCGATGACGGGCAGCCGGCGCAGGCGCCTTTCATGTGCAGGAATACGGTGCCGTTCTCGAAGCCGCGGAAGGTGATGTCGCCACCGTCCTGGGCGACGGCCGGGCGCACCCGCGTGTCGAGCAGTTCCTTGATGGTGATGACCAGCTCCTCGTCGGCCTTGTCGTAGAATTCGCCGGTCTGGCTGGTCTCTGCAGCGGGACCGGCCTTGGCCATGACAGGCGCGCCGGACATAAAGTGTTCCATGATGGCGCCGAGGATCGCCGGCTTCAGATGCTGCCAGTCGGGACCGTCCTTGGTCACGGTGACGAAGTCATAGCCGAAAAAGACGCCGGTGACGCCCGGGATCTCGAACAGCCGGCCGGCCAGCGGCGAAGCTGAGGCGGCGCTGTCGGCATCACGGAAATCGGCGGTGCCTTCGACGAGCACTTCCTTGCCGGGCAGGAATTTCAATGTCGCCGGATTTGGCGTCGATTCGGTCTGGATGAACATGGACGTCTCCGTGCCCATTCGGGCAGACAGTTTGGAATAATTCTAAATAGGCCTTCTCGGCGGGACATTCAAGCGAAAGCCATCGCTAGAACGGCTGGCTGGGAGAATGTTTTTGCGGTCTTCTGCAACATGGTTTGAGGTGTGTTGAGCCAGGGCGAGCCGAAAATGATGGTTTCCGAGAACCGGAGCGGAGCGTACTTTTGGTACGTGAGCACCGGAAGCGCAGGAAGCCGCCGTTTGCAGGCCGACCTCACGTGAATATCAGCACACCTCAGGCCAGGCTGTCGATTTCTTCGTCAGACAGGTTCTGCGGCACCACCGTCACCGGGATGGGGAAGGCGGCGCCCTTGCCGGCGACCGCGCCGACCAGCGGCCCCGGCCCCTCCTTGCCGGCGCCGGCCGCCAGCACGAGGATGGCGATATCCTGGTCTTCTTCGATCAATTTGTGGATCTCTTCCGTCGGCTTGCCTTCGCGCACCACCAGTTCCGGCTCGATGCCGAGCTTCTGGCGCACCTTGTTGGCATAGCTGTCGAGGGCCGCGCGAGCCGTCGCTGTAGCCTCCTCGCGCATGATCTTCTCGACACCCAGCCAATGCTGGAAATCGTCCGGCTCGATCACATAGAGCAGCACCAGCACGCCGTTGGTGCTCTGCGCGCGCTTCGAGGCGTAGACGACGGCCCGCTCGCATTCAGGCGTGTCGTCGATGATCGCCAGGAACTTGCGGCGATGGCCGGCTTCGCGGCTGAGGCGTTTGGAGACCATATTCACCCTGTTCGACGGTTTCGGTTCGCAATCTGCCACCGCCACAGCCCGGCCGCAAGCGACCGGCGGATGTAGCGATGTTGGGCGCAGATCAGCTTTGCAGCAGGCCGATGATGTCGCGCACGGTCTTCATCGTCGCCTCGGCCAATAGTCCCGCGCGCTCGCCGCCATCCCTGAGCACTGCGTCGACATAGGCACGGTCATCGGAAATGCGGCGCATTTCACCGGCGACCGGCGCCAGCTTTTCCACGGCAAGGTCGGCCAACGCCGGCTTGAACACCGAAAACTGCTGGCCGCCGAACTCTTTCAGCACCGCCTCCTTCGATATCTCGGCGAGACCCGCATAGATGCCGACGAGGTTTTCGGCTTCGGGCCGGCTGGCAAGGCCGTCCAATTCCCCGGGCAACGCCTCGGGGTCGGTCTTGGCCTTGCGGATTTTCTTCGAGATGGTGTCGGCATCGTCGGTCAGATTGATGCGCGACAGGTCCGACGGGTCCGACTTCGACATCTTCTTCGAGCCGTCGCGCAGCGACATGATGCGCGCCGCCGGTCCGCCGATGATCGGCTCGGTCAGCGGGAAATAGCCGTTCACCGTCTCTTCGCCGACCTTCATCTCTATGCCGAGGCCAAGGCCGGCGATGCGGTCCGAAAAGTCGTTGTTGAATTTTTGCGCGATGTCGCGTGTCAGCTCCAGATGCTGCTTCTGGTCATCGCCGACCGGCACATGGGTGGCACGGTAGACAAGGATGTCGGCAGCCATCAGGCTCGGATAGGCAAGCAGCCCGAGCGAGGCGTTCTCGCGGTCCTTGCCGGCCTTGTCCTTGAACTGCGTCATGCGGTTCATCCAGCCGATGCGGGCCACGCAGTTGAAGATCCAGGCGAGCTCGGCGTGCTGCATGACCCGCGACTGGTTGAAGACGATGTGCTTTTTCGGGTCGATGCCGGAGGCGAGAAACGCCGCGGTGATCGCACGCGTTTGATCCGCCAGGTCCTCATGCACGAGCTGCGCGGTCAGCGAATGCAGGTCGACGACGCAATAGATGCAATCGGAGGTGTCCTGCAGGGCGACGAATTTCTTGATGGCGCCGAGATAGTTGCCGAGGTGCAGATTGCCGGTCGGCTGGACGCCGGAAAAGACGAGCGGTTTGAAGGCGGTCATGATGTCCTCATGGCTTGTGGAGGGCCGTTTCGCGCGCGGCGAAAGTCTTTCGACGGCGCGCTTATGGACGAAGGCGGCGATCCGATCAAGACCGGCGCCGCGCTCAGAGTCTGCGGATTATTCGTCCAGTTCGGATTTTGGGACAGGCGTTGCCTTCGCCGCTCCTCGCCTGATATTGCGCCGGATCATGCCGAAGTCGGCGCCGCCGGTGGCGAAGGCGGTGACGAAATAAAGCAACGCCCCGCCGGCTACCAGCGCAAGAAGCGTCGTAGCCTTGATGACCAGCGGCGAGCCCGAGGCAAGCCAGGCGGCAAACCAGTGCTCGGCAAAATAGAGCGCCGCCCCCATCACCGCCGCCGACAGCACCAGCCGTGGGATACGTCTCATGAGCGGCACGTCGCGGCCCCAATGGCCGCGCCGGATCAGCACGCCGAGCAGCATCAGCGCATTGACCCAGCCGGCGACGGCCGAGGCGACCGCAATGCCCGGCGCGCCCATCGACGGAAACAGCGTCAGTGCGGTGGTGACGTTCACCGCCACCGAGATGGCGGCGAAGATCATCGGCGTGCGCGTGTCCTCGCGGGCGAAATAGCCTGGGGTGAACGCCTTGATCAGCACGAAGGCTGGCAAGCCCAGGCCGAAGATCGCCAGGATCGACGCCACGATCGGCGTCGAGTTGTTGGCGGCAAAGGCGCCGCGTTCGTAGACCAGCCCAACGATCGGCTCCGACATGACCAGCAGGGCCGCCGCCGCCGGCAAGGTCAGAAACAAGGTGAACTCCACCGACCGGTTCTGCAGATTGGCCGCCTCGATCAGATTGCCTGACTTCAGCGCCCGCGACAGTTCGGGCAGGAGCACGATGGCGACGGCGATGCCGACGACGCCGAGCGGCAGTTGGTAGATGCGATCGGCATAAGCGAGCGACGACACCGCGCTGTCCTGCGCCGACGCGATCGCCGTGCCGATCAGCTGGTTGATCTGGGTGATGCCGCCGGTGATCGCCGCCGGCAGCGCCAGGATCAGCAGCCGCTTGACATTGGGCGTCATCCTTGGCCGGCGGAAACCGATCGAGATGCCGGCATGGCGCACCGCCACCCAGACGATCGCCAGCTGCACCAGTCCCGCCGCCAGCACGCCCCAGGCCAGCGCGAAGCCGACGGTGCGCGCGTCCGATCCCTTGTGCCAGGCATAGGCAAGCACGCCGATCAGGATGATATTGAGGAACACCGGCGCCACCGCGGCGGCGAAATAGCGGCGCAGCGAATTCAGCATGCCGGCCATCATGGCGCCGAGCGACATGCAGATCAGGTAGGGAAACATGATGGTCGCAAGCCCGACCGTCATCTCGAACTTTCCCGGCGTGTCGGCAAAGCCCGGCGCCACCAGGTAGCGCACGATCAGCGGCATCGCCAGTTCCATGGCGATGGTCAGCGCCAGCAGCGCCGTGAACAGCACGCCGAACACCTCTTCGGAGAAGCGCTTGGCGCCATCGGTGCCGTGGGTCTCGATCTCCTTGGCGAAGAGCGGCACGAAGGCAGCGTTGAAGGCGCCTTCGGCAAACAGCCGGCGAAAGGTGTTGGGGAACTGGAACGCGGCGTTGAAGGCGTCGGCGATCGGTCCGGTGCCGAGCGCGGCCGCCATCAGCATCTCGCGGGCGAAGCCGAGAGCGCGGCTCATCAGCGTGCCGGAAGCGACCGTCGCGAATTTCTTGACAAGGCTCATTTGTGCGGAGATTGCCTGCGTGATGGGGAAAAATCGAGGCCGGCGTTCACTCGGCGGCGGCCTTGGCCTTGCCGCCGCGCTCGGGCACGGTGCCTTCGAGGGCCGCGATCAGCCTGTTGTGAATGGCGGTCGTGCGGGTCGGGCTGTCGATCTTCTGGCCGGTGAGGTCTGTGACATAGAAGGTGTCGATGACCTTTTCGCCGAAGGTGGTGATGTGCGCCGACGCGATGTCAAGCGACAGGTCGGACAACGCCCCGGTAATCTCGGACAGCAGGCCCGGCCGATCCAGCCCCTCGACCTCGATTACCGAGAACCGGTTCGATAGCGTGTTGCGGATTTCGGCGCGCGGCTGGATGCGGAACACCTTGGCGCCGCGCCGCGGCTTGGTCCGCTTTTCGATCATCTCCGGCAGCCAGCTCTTTCCCGACAGCACGTCCTCGATCAGGCGGCCGACGCGTTCGGCGCGGCGGCGCTCGTCTTCGTCGCGGTCGAACTCCCTCGATATCAGGATCGTGTCCAGCGCACGGCCATCGGAGGTGGTGAAGATCTGCGCATCGACGATGTTGCCGCCGGCCGCCACACAGGCGCCGGCAATGACCGAAAGCAGGCGGGGATGGTCCTGCGCCAGCACGGTGATTTCGGTCACCGCCTCGAACTGGTGGGTCTTGATCATGGTGGCGAGCTTCTTGCCCGCCGCATCCGCCTCGCGGATGAATTCGGCGTGGCGAAGCTGGTCGGCGAGATCGACCGTCAGCAGATAATTCTCGTAGTGCTTGCCGACATAGCGCTTGCGGGCCTTTTCCGGCCAATCGGCGAGCGCCTCGGCCAGCTTTTCGCGGGCAGCCGCGGTGCGCATCGCACGCGACACTTCTGAAAACCCGCCGGTCAACAGCAATTCGGTCTCGTAGTAGAGCGTGCGCAGCAACTGCCCCTTCCAGCCGTTCCAAACGCCCGGCCCGACGCCCCTGATGTCGCAGATGGTGAGGACGAGCAGCAGCTTCAGCCGTTCGACCGACTGCACGATCGCGGCGAAATCCTCGATCGTCTTGCGGTCGTTGAGATCGCGGGTCTGCGCCGTCATCGACATGACGAGATGGTTCTCGACCAGCCACGCGACCGTTTCGGTGTCGGCCGCCGATAGCCCCATATGCGGGCAGATGCGCCGCGCGATCCGGGCGCCCGCCTCGGAATGGTCCTCCGGCCGCCCCTTGGCAATGTCGTGCAAAAGCACCGCGACATAGAGCGCCTCGCGGCTTTTCTTCAGCCCCGGCATCAGCTTGTGGGAAAGCGGATGGGTTTTTTCGCCGTCGCCGCGCTCGATCTCGGCCAGCACGCCGATGCAGCGGATCAAATGCTCGTCCACAGTGTAATGGTGGTACATCGAGAACTGCATCATGGCGACGATCTTGCCGAAATCCGGGATCAGCTTTCCCAGCAGTCCCGCCTCGTTCATGCGCCTGAGATTGAGTTCGGCATTGCGGTCCGACGTCAATATGTCGAGGAACAGCCGGTTGGCTTCCTCGTCGCGCCTGAGTGCCTTGCCGACGAGGCCGAGCGAACGGGTCAAAAGCTTCAGCGCATCGGGGTGGAATTCAAGCCCATGCTTGTCGGCGAACCAGAACAGCCTCAAGAGATTGACCGGGTCGCGCTCGAACACCTGGTCGTCGGCGATGTTGATGCGATGGTTGTCGATAATGAAATCAGACGTGCCGGCAAGCTTGCGCTTGCGGCGCGAGAAGGTGAGGAAGATGCGGTTGAAGCCCGGCACATGCTTGGCCTGCTCCTCCTCGAGCGCAGCGCAGAAGATGCGGGTGAGATCTCCGACATCCTTGGCGACGAGGAAGTAGTGCTTCATGAAGCGCTCGACCGCCGAGAGGCCCGGATGTGTGGTGTAGCCCAGCCGTTCGGCGATCTCGCGCTGGATGTCGAAATGCAGCCGTTCCTCGGCCTTGCCGGTGAGGAAATGCATGTGGCAGCGCACCGCCCACAGGAAATCCTCGGCCTTCTGGAATTCCCTGTATTCGCCGTCGGTGAAGACGCCCTTTTCGACCAACTCCTCGCCGGTGCGCACCCGGTAGAAGTATTTGCCGATCCAGAACAACGTCTGCAGGTCGCGCAGGCCGCCCTTGCCGTCCTTGACGTTGGGTTCGACCAAATAGCGGCTTTCGCCGGCCTTGGCGTGGCGTTCGTCGCGTTCGGCAAGCTTGGCCTGCACATATTCGGGTCCGGTCGTGCGCACCACCTCGCGGTCGAAGCGCTGCAAGAGCTCGTCATAGAGCTTCCGCTCGCCCCACAGGAAACGCGCTTCCAGGATCGAGGTGCGGATGGTGATGTCGGTGCGCGACTGCCGCAGGCATTCGTCGATGTTGCGGGTGGCGTGGCCGACCTTCAGCCCCAGATCCCATAGCATGTAGAGCATGTATTCGACGATCTGCTCGCCCCATGGCGTCTGCTTGTAGGGCAGCAGGAAGAGGAGATCGATGTCGGATCCCGGCGCCAGCGTGCCGCGGCCATAGCCGCCGACCGCGACGACGGCCATGCGTTCGGCCGATGACGGGTTTTTGACGCGATAGACATGGGTGGCGGCGAAATCGTAGAGCGCGCGGATGATTTCGTCCATGAGATGCGACAGCCGGGCGGCGCAGGCGGTGCCGCTGCCATCGTCCATCAGCATGCGTTCGGCGACGGCGCGGCCGGCTGCCAGCCTGCCCTTGAGAAGCTGGAGAACACCGGCGCGCGCAGTTTTGCCGGAGCCGTCGCCTGCCGTGGCCGCAGTCAGCGCGGTCATCTCGCGGCGCAAGGCTTCGCCGTCGATCAGTTCATCGAGCTTTAGAGAGATTCTTGCCATGTGCGCAGATCGGCCTCGCCGTTTCGGCGGCGTCTATAGCGCGTTTTCGCGGCGCTGGGTATGGGGCGGACGGACACGCTCTCCACGGTAGTCGAACGGGATGATCGTCTCCTGCCGCAGCCGGCAGAGGTCGAAAATCTGCTGCACGATCCGCTTGACCTCGGACTTGATCTTGTTGGCTCCCGTCTTCTTGTGTCTTTTGACCATGCCGATTGCAGCCCACTGGTCGCTCCGCTCCGATTTGAGCAGGCTTGGCAGCCCGATCGCCTTGTCGCCCAGGAACTGGTCCTGGACGCACAGCGCTGGAACAAGCTGATAGATGGTCTTGCTGGACGATGTTGCCAAGCGCGGATTGAAGACGACGTGATCGACCGGAATACCGATATCCTCGGTGGCATTGATGAGGTCGCGCGCGGCCTGCCTTGAAACTATGTAGCCGGCTGTCCCGATGTGGATCCTGTGAAGCCTGGACACGGAAAAGCCGCGTCCTGCAGAAACGTGTGTGCGTGCGATCGTGGTTTTCTTGAAGAACGTCTCCAGCTTGACGATATCGGCATCGGCCGGAATCCAGCCGGCGTCGGCAAGCAATGCGCCGGCTTTTGCGGAAAAGACGATGTCGTCCTCGAAGACGGCACCGTAGGCATCGTCGCCGGCCGCGATGATTGCCCAGCAGGCTTTATGGCTGAGGAGACAAGCGATCTCGGCGTCGGCCAGGCGCAGCGACGACTTGCGCTTAACACGCAGCGGCATGCGGGCGAGGTCCGGCCGATCTTGCGCGTCGATCGCTGCAACCCGTTCGAACTGAACGCCGAGGCTGGCAAACTCGGCCGTCATATGGGCGAGCCTGTCGCGGGACCGATCGAGATTGATGACCAGGCATTTCATTTGAACGGGATCGATGCGGTTAGCCAAGAGTGGTGGCGTCCATAGCATATGGATGCGGTTGGGTGCGGGATTTTACCGACCCAGGCCCACCCGGCATACACTACGGCACGAAAGGCTGAAATTGGCCCTTGACCTTCCAGTCACTGGAAGCACTACCTCAGTCTCAAGATCGAGACAGAGAGGCCTTTCCCGCATGACCCATTCCGACCACGACCATCACGCGCATAGCGGCTGCTGCTCGGCGAAAGCTGCGTCCGTCGCCGACGCCGTCATTCGCGATCCGGTCTGCGGCATGACCGTCGATCCGGCCGCCGGTAAGCCGACAGCTGAGCATGGCAGCCATCTCTATCATTTCTGCAGCGAGCGCTGCCGTTCGAAATTCGCCGCCGAGCCGGAAAAGTACCTTACGGCCACCGACCCCGTCTGCGGCATGCGTGTCGACCGTGCCACCGCGAAGCACTTTTCCCGGCATGAAGGTCAGGGCTTCTATTTTTGCTCGGCCGGTTGCAAGGTGAAATTTGAGGCGGAGCCGGCAAAGTATCTTGGCGACAAGCCAGAGCCTCAGGCGATGCCGAAAGGCACGCAATACACCTGCCCGATGCATCCCGAAATCGTCCGCGACAAACCTGGCGCCTGCCCGATCTGCGGCATGGCGCTGGAACCGATGGGCGTGCCGACCGGCGACGAGGGGCCGAACCCGGAACTGGTCGATTTCACCAGGCGCTTCTGGGTGAGCGCCGTCTTGTCCGTGCCATTGCTGATCTTCGCCATGGCGCCGATGCTCGGCCTGACGTTTAGCGCCTTCATCGAGGATTCGGCGAAGGTCTGGGTGGAACTAGCGCTTGCGAGCCCGGTTGTCTTGTGGGCCGCCTTTCCCTTCTTCCATCGCGGTTGGGATTCGGTTCTCAACCGCAGTCCCAACATGTGGACGCTGATCTCGCTCGGTGTTGGTGCCGCCTATCTCTACAGCGTCGTCGCCGCGCTGTTCCCGGATATATTTCCGCACCAGTTCCGCGGTCATGAGGGCACGGTGCCGGTCTATTTCGAGGCAGCCGCCGTCATCGTGGCGCTGGTTTTTCTCGGCCAGGTGCTGGAATTGCGCGCCCGAGAAAAAACCGGCTCGGCGATCCGCGCGCTGCTCGACCTCGCGCCGAAGACCGCGCGGCTGATTGGCGAGGACGGTTCCGAAAACGACGTGCCGCTCGACACGGTCAAGGTCGGCGTTCGCCTGCGCATCCGCCCCGGCGACGCCGTGCCGGTCGACGGCACCGTGCTGGAGGGCCGCTCTTCCATCGACGAATCGATGCTGTCAGGCGAGCCGCTGCCGGTCGAAAAGACTGAAGGCGACGCGCTCACCGGCGGCACGCTCAACAAAAACGGTTCGCTGATCATGCGCGCCGAGAGGATCGGTGCCGAGACCACGCTGGCGCGGATCGTCGAGCTCGTCGCCAAGGCGCAGCGTTCGCGTGCGCCGATCCAGGGTCTGGCCGACCGCGTCTCCTTCTATTTCGTCCCGGCCGTCGTAGTGGTTGCGATCGTTGCGTTCATCGCCTGGGCGATCTTCGGGCCGCAACCCAGCCTGATCTTTGCCATCGTCTCGGCGGTCTCAGTGCTGATCATCGCCTGTCCCTGCGCGCTCGGTCTTGCCACGCCGATGTCGATCATGACCGCCACAGGGCGCGGCGCGCATGCCGGCGTGCTGATCAAGGACGCGGAGGCGCTCGAACGCTTTGCTTCGGTCGACACGCTGATCGTCGACAAGACCGGCACATTGACCGAAGGTCGGCCGAGATTGACCGACGTCGTCGCTGCCGAAGGCGTGACGGAAGATGATCTCCTCGCACTCGCCGCCGGCCTGGAAAAAGGCTCGGAGCACCCGCTGGCCGAGGCAATCGTCGAAGGTGCCCGTGAACGCGGGGTGGAGATCCCCGACGCCGGTGGTTTCGAGGCGATCACCGGCAAGGGCGTTTCCGGCACGGTGTCGGGAAAGAAGGTCGCGCTCGGCAACGCCGCGATGATGGCCGATCTCGGCATCGATATCGCATCCGTCTCGACCAGCGCCGAGGCGCTGCAGACCGAGGGCAAGACCGCGATGTTCGTCGCCGTCGGCAACAAACTGGCCGGCATCGTCGCCGTCGCCGACCCGATCAAGGCGACGACATCAGAGGCGATCAAGGCGCTGCACGATCGCGGCCTGAAGATCATCATGGCGACAGGCGATAACGAACGCACGGCGAAAGCCATCGCCAGCAAGCTCGGCATCGATGAGGTGCGTGCCGGCCTGCTGCCGGAACAGAAGAGCGCGCTGGTCGATGAGCTGCGCGCCAGGGGCGCCGCCGTCGCCATGGCCGGCGACGGCGTCAACGACGCGCCGGCGCTGGCCGCCGCCGATGTCGGCATCGCCATGGGAACCGGCGCCGATGTTGCGGTCGAAAGCGCCGGGATCACGCTGGTCAAGGGCGATCTCAACGGCATCGTCCGGGCCCGCACGCTCGCCCAGGCGACGATCCGCAACATCCGCCAGAACCTGTTCTTCGCCTTCCTTTACAACGTGCTTGGCGTGCCGGTCGCCGCCGGCGTGCTCTATCCGCTCACCGGTACGCTGTTGTCGCCGATGCTTGCGGCGGCGGCGATGAGCCTGTCCTCGGTTTCGGTCATCACCAACGCGTTGCGGCTCAGGACGTTGAAACTCTGAGCGAAATCCCCAGATAGGAATTCGTTCAAAAAGGAGATCATGAATGACCTTGGCCAAGAAGATCGTGCTGCTGCTGATGGCGGCGGGAATGCTGCTTGCCGTTTTCCTCGAAAGCATTCCGTCGCAAGCCCAGGAGATGAAACACGACATGGGGGCGATGAGCGCGCAAAGCCCCTCAACCGACGGCTACAAGGCGGCGATGGACAAGATGCACACCGCCATGATGGCGCTCGAATATTCCGGCAATGCCGATGTCGATTTCGCCCGCGGCATGATCCCGCATCACCAGGCGGCCATCGACATGGCCAAGATCGAGCTCGCCAATGGCAAGGATCCGGAAATGCGCAAGCTGGCCGAAGCGGTGATCGCGGCGCAGGAAGCCGAGATCAAGCAGATGCAGGATTGGCTCGACGCCCACCCTGTGAAGTAGCGTCAAGCAGTCCGGAGGAATCCAGGGAAGGACTTTCATCTGGATTTCTCCCGAAGGCTGTGGTGCCATCGGGCCTCGACTGGAGCGCGCCATGCCGTCAACGATAAAAACCACCACATTGCCCTCGGGCGAAGCCGTTCCGGTGCTGGGTCAAGGCACGTGGAAGATGGGCGAGGATTTCAGCCGCCATGCCGATGAGGTCGATGCCCTGAAGCTCGGGCTCGATCTCGGCATGACGCTGATCGACACCGCCGAAATGTATGCCAGCGGCGGTGCCGAGGAGGTGGTGGCAGATGCCATTGCCGGGCGCCGCGACGAGGTGTTCCTGGTCTCCAAGGTGCTGCCGTCCAACGCCTCGCGCACCGGCGTGCCGGCGGCGTGCGAGAGAAGCCTCAGGCATCTGCGCACCGACCGCATCGATCTTTATCTGCTGCATTGGCCCGGCAGCGTGCCGCTGACGGAAACGGTCGAGGCCTTCGAGGCGTTGAAAAAGGCCGGCAAGATCCGCCACTGGGGCGTCAGCAATTTCGACACCCATGAGATGGAGGAACTGGTCAGCCTGCCGGGCGGCGGCAGCGTCCAGACCAACCAGGTGCTCTACAATTTGTCGCAGCGCGGCGTCGAGTTCGATCTCGCCCCCTGGAGCCGGCAACGCGGCATTCCGCTGATGGCCTATTCGCCGGTCGATCAGGGCGTATTGGCCCGCAATGCCAGGCTCGAAACCATCGCCGCTCGCCACGACGAAACGCCGGCTCAGCTGGCGCTGGCCTGGGTGATGGCACAGGACGGCGTCGTCGCCATTCCGAAGGCCGGCAAACAAGAGCATGTCCGCCAGAATGTCGCTGCGCTCGACATCGAGCTCACGCCGGAAGATTTCGCAGAAATCGACCGCGTCTTCCCGCCGCCGACCCGCAAGCGCGGGCTGGAGATGATTTGAGGATAGTAGCGGGGAAATAAAACTAAGGCCGCGTTCCTTCGCGCCCCCTCTGTCCTGCCGGACATCTCCCCCACAGGTGGGGAGATTGGCTATCACCATCGCTTTCGCCAATCTCCAACGCTAGAGAAAAGATGCTGTCTGCGAAGCTGCCAATCTCCCCCCAAGTGGGGGAGATGTCCGGCAGGACAGAGGGGGGCGCCGTAGAGCACTATCGGACGAGGCCAACTCTACTTCCCCGCCATTCCCTTCAACCGGTAAAGCGCCTCCAACGCCTCCCTCGGCGTCATCTCGTCGGGGTTGATCGCACCGAGCGCGTCGCCGAGCGCATCGTTTTTCACCGGCTTTTGCGCTTCCCGCCTCACCGCCACCGAAAACAGCGGCAGGTCGTCGACCAGCCGGTTTGCCTTGCCCGAAACCTCGCCCGCTTCCAGCTGGTGCAGCACTTCCCTGGCCCGCCCGACCACCGCTTCCGGCAGGCCGGCAAGCCGCGCCACCTGCACGCCATAGGAGCGGTCGGCGGCACCTTTGCCGACCTCGTGCAGGAAGACCACGTCGCCCTCCCATTCCTTGACCCGCATGGTGACGTTGTGCAGTCGAGCGAGTTTGCCGGCCAGCGCCGTCATCTCGTGGAAATGGGTGGCGAAGATCGCCCGGCAGCGATTCTTCTCGTGCAGATATTCGACCGCCGCCCAGGCGATCGACAGGCCGTCGAAGGTCGCGGTGCCGCGGCCGATTTCATCCAGGATCACCAGCGCGCGTTCGCCGGCCTGGTTGAGGATCGCCGCCGTCTCGACCATCTCGACCATGAAGGTCGAGCGGCCGCGCGCCAGATCGTCCGAGGCGCCGACACGCGAAAACAGCCGGTCGACGACGCCGATGTGAGCTGATGCCGCCGGCACGAAGGAGCCGGTCTGGGCGAGGATGGCGATCAGCGCGTTCTGCCGGAGGAAGGTCGATTTGCCGCCCATATTGGGGCCGGTCAGCAGCCATATCGCGCCGTTTTTGGCGTCACCTTCCGGCGACAGATCGCAATCGTTGGCGACAAACGGTCCTTCGCCCGAACGCCGCAGCGACTGTTCCACCACCGGATGTCGCCCGCCCGAAATCGCGAAGGCGAGGCTCGCATCCACCAGCGGCCGGCACCAGGCCTCGCTTTCGGACAGCAGGGCGAGGGCTGCCGACACGTCGAGCACGGCGAGCGCTTCGGCGCCGGCGCGGATCGCGTCCGCCTGGCCGACCGCTTCCGCCGTCAGCGTTTCGAAGGCGGCAAGCTCGATCGCCAGTGCCCGGTCGGCGGCATTGGCGATCTTCGATTCCAGCTCGGCCAGTTCCGTCGTGGTGAAGCGCATGGCATTGGCCATGGTCTGGCGATGGATGAAGCGCGCCTTCGCCCCGTCGCTGCCGGTCATGATCGCATGGTGGTTGGCGGTGACCTCGATATAGTAGCCGAGCACATTGTTGTGCCGGATCTTTAGCGAGCGGATGCCGGTCTCGTCGATCAGCGAGCGCTCCAGCCCGGCGATCACCTTGCGCGATTCGTCGCGCAGTGCCCGCATCTCGTCGAGTTCGGCGTGATAGCCGCCGCGGACGAAGCCGCCGTCGCGCTTGAGCAGCGGCAACTCGTCGCCGAGCGCCTGCGTCAGATGCTCGACCAGCGGGCGTGGCAGCGCCTCGATCGCCGCCAGCGCCGCCGCCAGTTCTTGTGGAAGGGTAGTCGCCCCAAACAGTTCGGCGATAGCACCGGCTGCCTCGAACCCCGCACGCAGCGCGCCGAGATCGCGCGGGCCGCCGCGGTTGAGCGCCAGCCGGGAAAGCGCGCGCGGCATGTCGGCGACGCTCTTCAGGCTCGTCCGCACCGCTTGGCACAGCCGCGTCTCGGAGCGGAAGAACGACACCGAGTCCAGCCTCGCGCCGATCGCCGCCGGGTCGGTCAGCGGCGCCATCAGCCGGTCGGCGAGCAGCCTTGCGCCGCCACCGGTCACCGTGCGGTCGATCGCCTTGAACAGCGAGCCTTCGCGGCTGCCGGACAAGGTGCGCAGCAGTTCCAGATTGGCGCGTGTCGCCGGGTCGATGAACAGCGTCGAGCCCTGCTCCTCGCGCTCGGGCCGCGACAGTGGCGGCCGCTCGGCCTTCTGCGTCTTCTCGACATAGGCGATCACACCCGAGATCGCCGACAGTTCGGCGCGCGAAAACGTGCCGAAACTGTCCGGCGTCGCCACTTCGAAGAAACGGGCGATGCGGCCGGCGGCCGACGCCGAGTCGAACAGGCTCGGCGGCTGCGGATTAGCGACGCGGCCGAGCACATCGAACACCGGTTTCAGCTCGGGATCGTAAAACACCGGCTCGGCGACGATCAGCTCGCGTGGGTCGACGCGAAAGACATCGGCGAGCAGCCGGTCGGCGGTGGTCTCGGCAACGCGGAAGGCACCAGTCGAGATCTCGATCCAGGCCAGCGCA
Source organism: Mesorhizobium sp. M6A.T.Ce.TU.016.01.1.1 (assembly GCF_003997065.1). Taxonomy (NCBI): domain Bacteria; kingdom Pseudomonadati; phylum Pseudomonadota; class Alphaproteobacteria; order Hyphomicrobiales; family Phyllobacteriaceae; genus Mesorhizobium; species Mesorhizobium sp. M6A.T.Ce.TU.016.01.1.1. The sequence continues at coordinate 186,050 of NZ_RZTJ01000004.1, forward strand.
AAACTTCCTTGGTTCCCTGTCGCGCTGCCGCGCTCCCCGCCTCTTGGCTCCGCTCCGCCCTTGACCCGGCCAAGCGCCATCAGGAAACTCGATTCCGACGGCGCCAGCAATTTGTCCTCGGTGATGGTGCCGGGCGTCACCAGCCGCACCACGTCGCGGCGCACCACCGACTTACCGCCGCGCTTCTTCGCCTCGGCCGGATCCTCGATCTGCTCGCAGACGGCGACGCGGAACCCTTGTCCGATCAGCTTCTGCAGGTAATCGTCGGCGGCATGCACCGGCACGCCGCACATCGGGATGTCGAGCCCCTGGTGCTTGCCGCGCTTGGTCAAGACGATGCCGAGCGCCCGGCTCGCCTTCTCGGCGTCGTCGAAGAACAGCTCGTAGAAATCGCCCATGCGGTAGAACAGCAGCGAGTCCGGATTCGCCGCCTTGATCTCGATATACTGCTCCATCATCGGCGTCGCCGGCGCAAAGGCCGGCGTAGCGCTGTCGCTGCGAATGGGCGTTTCGTCGTTCAAGAAGCTGCTTCCAAAATTTCCCAAGCCATCTGCTTGGCGGTTTACAGCGGCGAAGTGTAGCCTTAATCCCGAACGTTCCACAAAAGAAAGCATTGCACCCGTCTCAACGAGGTGCCGCACGGGCGAGGAAATCGAAAGCATCATGGCCAGGAAAACCGAAAGCAACGGCCCTTCCGTCAGCGCGCAGGAGGCGCTGGAATTCCACGCCATGGGCCGCCCCGGCAAGCTGGAGATCGTCGCCACCAAGCCGATGGCCACCCAGCGCGACCTCAGCCTCGCCTATTCGCCGGGCGTCGCGGTTCCCGTCCTCGCCATCGCCGAGGACCCCAGCCGCGCCTTCGACTATACGGCGCGCGGCAACATGGTCGCTGTCATCTCCAACGGCACCGCCATTCTCGGCCTCGGCAACCTCGGCGCGCTGGCCTCGAAGCCGGTGATGGAAGGCAAGGCGGTTCTGTTCAAGCGCTTCGCCGATGTCGATTCCATCGATCTCGAAGTCGACACCGAGGATGCCGACGAGTTCATCAATTGCGTGCGTTTCCTTGGGCCCTCCTTCGGCGGCATCAACCTTGAGGACATCAAGGCGCCGGAATGCTTCATCATCGAGCAACGGCTGCGCGAATTGATGGACATACCGGTCTTCCATGACGACCAGCATGGCACCGCCATCATCTCGGCCGCCGGCCTGATCAATGCGCTCAAAGTCACCGGCCGCGACATGCAGACCACGAAAATGGTCTGCAACGGGGCGGGTGCGGCCGGCATCGCCTGCATCGAGCTGATGAAGGCGATGGGCTTTACGCCTGAAAACATCATCCTGTGCGACACCAAGGGCGTCGTCTTCCAGGGCCGCACCGAAGGCATGAACCAGTGGAAGTCGGCGCATGCCGTCAAGACCGACGCGCGCTCACTTGCCGAGGCGCTGGACGGCGCCGACGTGTTCCTCGGCCTCTCCGCCAAGGGCGCGCTGACCACCACGATGGTGCAGTCGATGGCCAAGAACCCGATCATCTTCGCCATGGCCAATCCCGATCCGGAGATCACGCCCGAGGAAGTGGCCGAGATCCGCACCGATGCCATCATGGCGACGGGGCGTTCCGACTATCCGAACCAGGTCAACAACGTGCTTGGCTTCCCCTACATCTTCCGCGGCGCGCTGGATGTGCGGGCCACCACCATCAACGACGACATGAAGATCGCCGCAGCGCGTGCGCTGGCCGAACTCGCGCGCCAGGACGTGCCCGACGACGTTGCCGCCGCCTATCAGGGCAACCGGCCGAAATTCGGCCCCAACTACATCATTCCGGTGCCGTTCGACCCGCGGCTGATCTCGGCCATTCCGATCGCGGTCGCCAAGGCCGCGATGGATAGCGGTGTCGCCCGCAAGCCGATCCTCGATCTCGACCGCTACGCCCAGGAGCTTTCCGCCCGCCGCGACCCGATCGCTTCGACCCTGCAGCGCATCTACGACCGCGTGCGCCGCCAGCCCAAGCGCATCGTCTTCGCCGAGGGCGAGGAGGAGCAGGTCATGCGCGCCGCCGTCTCCTATGTGAATCAGCGGCTCGGCACCGCCATCCTGCTCGGCCGCGACGACATCATCAAGGAGAACGCCAGGAACGCCGGCATCGAGCTCGACAGGCAAGGCATCGAGATCATCAATGCCCGGCTGTCGCGCCGCAACGGCGTCTACACCGACTATCTGTACGAGCGCATGCAGCGCAAGGGCTTCCTGTTTCGCGATTGCCAGCGCCTGATCAACAACGACCGCAACCATTTCGCTGCCTGCATGGTGGCGCTGGGCGACGCCGACGGCATCGTCACCGGCGTCACCCGCAACTATTCGACCGCGCTCGACGACATCCGCCGCGTCATCGACGCCAAGCCCGGCCACCGCGTCATCGGCGCCTCGATCGTGCTGGCGCGGGGCCGAACCGTGATCGTTGCCGACACCGCCGTGCACGACATGCCGAATGCCGAGCAGATCGCCGACATCGCCGAGGAAGCCGCCGGCTTTGCCCGCCGCATGGGTTATGAACCAAGGCTCGCCATGCTCGCCTATTCCACCTTCGGCCACCCGCAGGGCGAGCGCTCCGAGCGCGTCCAGGAAGCGGTGCGCATCCTCGACAAGCGGCGCGTCGATTTCGAGTATGACGGCGAGATGGCCGCCGACGTGGCGCTCAACGCGCGCGCCATGGCGCAATACCCGTTCATCCGGCTCACCGGCCCAGCCAATGTGCTGATCATGCCGGCTTTCCACTCGGCCTCGATCTCGACCAAGATGCTGCAGGAGCTCGGCGGCTCGACCGTCATCGGCCCGCTGCTGGTCGGCCTCAACAAGCCGGTTCAGATCGTCTCGCTCAACGCCAAGGATAGTGACATCGTCAACATGGCGGCGATTGCGGCCTATACGGCGGGGGCGTGAGGGATCGGAGTCCCGCTCCGCCTACAGCAGGCGAAAAAAGCCTCCCCCATGCGGGGAAGGCCAGACACCTCACCTAGCGATGGGACGGCTCATCTCCAGCCGCGGCAGCTCTGATAGGCATGCCGCCAGTAGCGCCAGCCGGTCGTCTTCCATTTCCAGAATTCATAGCCGCAGCCACCATGGTCGGAAGCGACGATCGTCACGCCGCCCCACGCCCAGGAGCCATGCTTGTGGTGGCCATGGTGATTGCCGTGGTGGCCGTCATGGTCCTTGCCGGGTTTGCATCCGAACACCTTGCAATGCAGCTTGGGCCTATGCTTCAGGATCGGCGGCTTGGCTTTGCAGCCAATCACGGCGCAGTTGATTTTCGCATTTATCCTGGGGCGCGACTGCTCGCGGGCGAGGCGCATATGCGGCGACGCCGAGTTCTGCTTCACGGCCTGTGAAATACCTTGCTTTATCTTGAACTTGCCATCTTCGGCGCGGGCGCCGTTGGTGACGGCCATGGCTCCGATGATCGTCGCCAGCAGCAGGACGATGCCGGCGAGACGACCTTCGATCCTAAACATCGATGTCAGGCGCGCCATGCCTTTGGCGGGCACGGCCGATCTTTCCTGACACGCGCGAGCCATCGCGCCGGTGTGGAGCTTTTCGTGCTGCGTCGGTGTCAACGCGCCGGGATCGACGCCGCTGAAAGCGTCGACTGTTACGGGAGTAAACATCTTCCTGATCCTTCAGTTGGTTAGCGGCCTCGACCGCGGAGCCGTCCCGACGGGTTCGCTCCATGGCGCGGTTTTTCGCTCCCGGTTGTTTCGGATGAATGCCGAAACTCGACTGAAGTGTTTCAATTGTTGCGGTTCGACCGCGCAGCGCGACCAATGGCGACGTTGTCGGCGAATTCGGCGTCTAGCCGTCGCGCGCATTCCCCTTCTCCCCTTGTGGAGAAGGTGGCCGAGCACAGCTCGGTCGGATGAGGGGTGTTCCAGCTTGGCGCCGACGGCGCTCCGTCCAACACCCCTCATCCGTCTTGGCGCTGCGCGCCAATCCACCTTCTCCCACAAGGGGAGAAGGAAGAAAGCGTCCCTAAATCAACCCTGCTTGCTCAGCCTCGTGGCGCAGATTCTGCCTCGGCCTTGGCCCGAGCTGCTGGATGACCAGTCCGGCCGCCAGCGAGCCGAGATCGCCGCACTCCTTCAGGCTGCGCCCCTGCGTGTAGCCGTAGAGGAAGCCGGCGGCATAGAGGTCGCCGGCGCCGGTGGTGTCGACCAGTTCCCGGATTTTTGTCGCGTCGACGGTGACGGTCTCGTCGCCGCGCACGATGACCGAGCCCATTTCTGAGCGGGTGACCGCGGCTATCTTGCAGTCCTTGCGGATTTGAGCCAGCGCCTCGTCGAACGAGGCGGTCTGGTAGAGCGCCTTGATCTCGTGGCTGTTGGCAAAGACGATGTCGACGGTGCCCGAGCGCATCAGATCCAGAAACTCGTCGCGGTAGCGGTCGACGCAGAACGAATCCGATAGCGTCATCGACACCTCGCGGCCGGCGGCATGCGCGAGCTTCGCCGTCTGCCGGATCGCTTCCTTGGCGCGCGGCGGGTCCCACAGATAACCCTCGAAATAGGTGACTGCCGCACCCGAAGCCTTGTCGGCCTCGACGTCCTCAGGCCCGAGCTCGATGCAGGCGCCGAGATAGGTGTTCATCGAGCGCTCGCCGTCGGGCGTGACGAAGATCATCGAGCGCGCCGTCGGCGGCTCGCCGTTGAGTGGCTTGGTATCGAAGGCAACGCCCTGCGCATGGATGTCATGGGCATAGATTTCGCCGAGCGGGTCGTTCGAGACCTTGCCGAAGAAGGCGGCGCGACCGCCGAAGGAGGCGACGCCCGCCGCCGTGTTGCCGGCGCTGCCACCGGAGGCTTCGATGGCCGGGCCCATGCGGCTGTAGAGCAGTTCGGCGCGCCTTGTGTCGATCAGGTTCATCGCGCCCTTGATGATGCCGTTCGTCTCCAGGAACGCCTCGTCGCACTGGGCGATGATGTCGACGATGGCATTACCGATACAAAGCACGTCATAGTTCGGCATCAATGATGTCTCCGCGAAAGAACCACCGGCTTTCTGCCACGCCGGCCGCGGGCGGGTCTAGCGATTTGATGCGGCTTTGCCTAGGTCGTGAATTTATAAATCGGGTCGAAATCGCGTGACGCCGGATGTGGTGGCGCTTGTGACTTGTCGTGTCTCCGCCTATCTCGCAGATGTCTTGCCATGGGCCCGTTTGAGCCCTGTTCAACATGGAATTGGAAACGCCGTGATCCCTAGCGCCGCCCGCGCCGCCGCCAGCCAGCTGTTCTCGCCCGAATTCCGCTCGGTGTTCGTGAAGACGCTCGGCCTGACCTTGCTGGCGCTCGCGGCGCTGTGGTTCGCGATTGAGGGCCTGTTCGAATGGCTGGCCTGGCCGTGGATCGACGCATGGTTGCCCGGCCTGCCGTCATGGGCCGGATCGCTAGGCGTCATCGTCGCCGGGATCGGTCTTGCGCTGGGTCTGGCGCTGCTCATCGCGCCGGTGACGGCAATCATCGCCGGCCTGTTCCTGGACGACGTCGCCGAAGTGGTCGAGCGCAGCGATTATCCCGATGAACCGCCTGGTCGCGCCACGCCGGCGCTGCGCTCGATGGTGCTGGCTTTCCGCTTCTTCGGCGTCGTCATACTCGGCAACATCGTGGCCTTGCTGCTTCTGCTGGTGCCGGGCATCAACATCGCCGCCTTCTTCGTCGTCAACGGCTATCTGCTGGGGCGTGAGTTTTTCGAATTCGCCGCCATGCGCTTTCGCCCGGAGGCCGAGGCCCGCGCGTTGCGCAAAAAACATGCTGTCACGGTGTTTCTCGCCGGGCTGGTTGTCGCTGCCTTCCTCGCCGTGCCGCTGCTCAACCTTCTGACACCGCTGTTTGCCGCCGCCATGATGGTGCATCTGCACAAGGCGGTCTCAGCGCGGGAAGCGGCTTAGGGTGCGCTGATATTCAGGTGATGCCGGCTTGCGAATGGCGGTTTCCTGCGCTTCCGTACTCACGTACCCAAAAGTACGCTGCGTTCCGGTTCTCGGAGCCCACCATTCTCAGCGCGGCCTGACCTGAATCTCAGCACACCCCGGCGCTAGCGTAAAAGAAAGCCGCGCCCCAACTCGTCGTCGGACTCGACGATGAATTCGGCCCGGCCGGAGTAGTAGGCGCGGCCGCCGACGCGGGCGATGATGGCGTCATGCGGCCCGGCTTTCGCGGTCCTCGCCACGCTGCCGGAAAAGCGCGAGCCTGCAATACTCTCGAACAGCCGCGTCTGGCCGGCGATTTCGCCCTTGGCATGCATTGCCGCCAGCCGCGCGGTGACGCCCGAGCCGGTTGGCGAACGGTCGACCTCGGCCTCGGCAAAGACGCAGATGTTCTTGGTCGGGGCATCGGAAAATACGTCCTGTCCGTCGGTCAGGATGGTGCCGTAGAGAAAGGCAAGGTCGGCATGGTCGGGATGCGACAGCGGGAACTCGGCCTTCAGTTTCTCCGTCAACGCCGTCGCCGCATCGACGAAATCGCGCACGCGGTTCTTGCCGAACTCCAGCCCGAACTGGCGGCAATCGGCGAGCGCATAGAAGGCGCCGCCATAGGCGATGTCGAAGCCGATCGCACCGAAGCCCGGCAATTCGATCTCCTGGTCGCGGGCGAACAGAAACGCCGCCACGCTTTCGAACGACACCGCACCGGCCTTGCCGTCTTGCACCTCGACCGAGGCGATGACCAGCCCGCACGGCGCTTCGATGTTGACCGTCGTCACCGGCTCCTGCCGCGCCACCAACCCCTCGTCGACGGCATAACGGCCGAGCGCGACAATGGCGTGGCCGCACATGGTCGAATAGCCTTCATTGTGCATGAACAGCACGGCGAGGTCGGCGCCGGGCAGGTCGGGTTCCACCAGCAGCGCCCCGTACATGTCGTAATGGCCGCGCGGCTCGAACATCAGGATCTTCCTGAGATGATCGAGGTGATCGCGCACATAGGCGCGCTTTTCCAGGATAGTGCCCGCGGGGATCTTGGGATAACCGCCGGTGACGATCCGCAGCGGCTCGCCGCCGGTGTGCATGTCGACGACGGTGAGCGTCATGTATTGGGTTCGGCAAACAACGCCTGCAGCTTGCCGAATGGCATGGCGGCGCGGGTGAAGCCGAAAGTGCCGTCCTGCTGGATCTCGCGCGCCGCCGTTTCCAGCATGCCGAAGGCGAAATTGGTCAGCCACGGCCCGAGCGAAATGCGCTTGACCCCTGCCAGGGCAAGATCGGCAATGGTGAAGCCGGGCCTCACCATGACGTTGACCGGCTTGGTCAGCGCCGAGCAGACGGTCTGCACCGTCTCGATGTCGCCGATGCCCGGCGCATAGAGCACGTCGGCGCCGGCCTTCTCGAAGGCCTGCAGCCGCCTGATCGTGTCGTCGATGTCGGGCCTGCCCCACAGAAAATTCTCGGCCCGCGCGGTGAAGACGAAATCGTGTTTCAGCGCCCGTGCCGCCTCCGCTGCAGCGGCGACGCGCTCGACGGCATGCGAAAAATCGTAGATCGGCTTGTCGGGCTCGCCGGTGTGGTCCTCGACCGAGCAGCCGGCGAGGCCCGCCGCCTCGGCCGCGAAGACAGTCTCCGCGGCACTTGTCGCGCTGTCGCCCTTGCCCTTCTCGAGATCGGCCGAGACCGGCAGGCCGGTCGCCGCCGTCACCTCGCGGCAGTGATGGATCATCGCCTCGAAGGTCACCGCGCCGTCGGGCAGGCCGCGCGAAAAGGCAAAGCCGGCGCTGGTCGTCGCCAGCGCCTTGAAACCGAAGGAGGCCAGCAATTTCGTCGTGCCGATGTCCCAGGGGTTGGGCATGACGAAAATCGAGCTATGCAGGTCGCGAAAGATTTTTCCCTTGTCCATGGATGCTCCCAGAGTGCGAAGCGCATTTTATCCCGCCACTGCCTGCCGGGCAAACGAATGCGGTTGGTTCAGAAGCGACTGGCGTTCTCTCCTGCCAATTTGTCCAGTGCGTCGGAATTCTTGACGTATCCAGCCCCGTCCCAATGGTAGGTGACGGAGATGTTTTGCGAGGAAGCTTCGGGCGCCGGATCATCGCAGCTTTCGCCATTCGGCACTGTGGCATCGGTCACCGTCGCCTTGATGGCCGCATAGGGCTGGCCGTCCGCAAAGGTCCGAAAGGCCAGCTCCTGCGTGCGCTTATAGGCGCACAGCGACTCGTCGAATGTTTGGATCGTATCGATCAGCTCGAACCTGTCGTCGCGGACCAGAAGCAGGGGCGTGCTGACATAGCCCTGGCTCGAATTGAAATGCGTGCTCAGGGTGATGATGGCGTCGTCGCCGGGTCCAACCGGCAGCTTGCCCGGATCGCGGAAAGAGGTGCTCCGGTCGACGGCGACATTGACAGCGTCGAGCAGTCTCGGCTTGCCGGCAAGATCGTAAAGCGCCAGCACCGCGAACCCCTCGGCGCTGTCCGACGAGCTGCCGAGGTCGAACAGCATGGCCAGCCGATCCTTGCCGCCGGCCTTGACGGCGAGCACGCCGGCATTGGAAAGGCCCGACGTTTCGGGCGGCGAGCCACCGCTATCCGGGCCCTCGATATGGCGCATCTCGACCGGCATGGAACCCCGATAGAAGCCTTCCTTGTCCCCCGCCAGGTCGGGAATGACCATCCTGGCGAGATCGAGATAGGTCGTGCCCTCGTGGCCAGGAACGGCGCTGCCAAGGTCCGGGAAGCTGACGGCTTGCGCGCCGGCCGTCATCCACAGGCACGGCAGCAGCAAACAGGCGACGACGATGCGAAGCAGGATGGAATTCATACGCTGGCGCCTCCCACTGTCGAGCGTTCGCAAGCTAGCACGAACGACTGAGGCGTACAGCCGGATAAGAAGTCTGAACACTAGATCAGTGAATCGGCACCAGCCCGGCCAGTTCGCGCATGTCGTCGAACAGGATGCCGCCGGCCTCAGTCAGGCCGTCGCGATCGGTATGCGGGTCGCCGTGGTAGGAATAAACGCGCATGCCGGCGGCAATGCCGGCTAATGTCCCGGCGACGCTGTCCTCGATGACGATGCAGTCGGCAGGGGCGAAGCCCATCGTGCTTGCGGCATGCAGGAACAGGTCGGGAAACGGCTTGCCGCGCGAGACCATGGTCGAGCTGAACAGCGCATGCTCGAACAGCGGCAGCAGACCTGTCTGGCCGAGCGTGATGTGCATTTTCGACACCCGCGCCGATGAAGCGACGCACGTTGCGATTCCGGCCGCGTGCACGGCTTCGATGAACTCCCTGACATAGGGGACGGCTTCGACGCCATGCGCGAACAGGTCCGGCAGGCCGGCGTTCCAGCGTTCGACGAAATCGGCGCCGAGGCTGACGCCGGTCGCCTCGACCTCCTTCTGCACCGAGACCATGGAGCGGCCGGAGAAATTCTTGCGGCAATGTTCGAAGCTTGCCGGGTAGCCGGCTGCGGTTAGCCATTCGGCGAGGCGCCGATTGGCCAGGTTCTCGGTGTCGACCAGAACCCCGTCGCAATCGAAGATGACGAGTTTGGGTATTCTCATCAGGCCGTGCCGGTCGATCCGAACCCGCCGGAGCCGCGCGTCGTGCCGCCGGCCAATGTCCGCTCCTCGACGGTCGCCTGCGTCACCAGGGCGAAGACGATCTGGGCGATCCGCATGCTGCGCGTCACTGCAAAATCCTCGTCGCCGAGGTTGATCAGCAGCACCTTGACCTCGCCGCGATAGTCGCTGTCGATGGTGCCTGGCGTGTTGAGGCAAGTGAGCCCATGCTTGAAGGCAAGGCCCGAGCGCGGCCGGACTTGGCCTTCCACGCCCTCCGGGATCTCCAGGATCAGCCCGGTCGGCACCAGCGCGCGTTTTCCCGGCAGGATCAGCAGCGGCCGGTCGTCCGGCACCGCGGCGCGCAGATCCATGCCGGCGGCGCCCGCGCTTTCATAGGCGGGAAGCGGCAGGCCTTCGCCATGCGGCAGCCTGACGAAGCCGACGGCCGGACCGATGACGGAGGAAGTGTAGATGGCTGCGCGCATGAGGCGGATCCTATCGCTATCAACGCCGATTCGGTCAACTCCGGCGGCAATGCTATCAACGGCTTTCTTTCAGCGCAGTTCCGCTTCAGCGCAGTTCTACGGGAACGATGGTCGTCTCCTTGATCTCCTCCATGACGAAGGAGGCCGAAACGTCCGACAGCGCCACCTTGGCGATCAGCCGTTGATACAGCCGGTCATAAGCCTTCACGTCGGCGACGCGGGCACGCAACACATAATCGAGATCGCCGGACATGCGGTAGACGCCGGTGATCTCGGGAAAACCGGTCACTGCCGACCGGAATTTTTGCAGCCAGTCCGGATCATGATTGGAGGTCCGGACCAGGATGAACACCGAGAGGCCAAGCCCAAGCTTGTCCGCATCGACCAGCGCCACCCGGCCGGTGATGACGCCGTCTTCTTCCAGCCGCTTGACCCGGCGCCAGCAGGCGTTGCGCGACAGCGACACCCTTTCCGACAACTGGTCGACCGACAGCGTGCCGTCGCGTTGCAGTTCGCTCAGCAATCTTCGGTCGATTTCATCGATTTCCAGCGGCATGTGGGATGTTTGTCCCAATAATTGGCCAAACACAAGGATGATTTGGGACCTATGAACCGGCGAGGCATGTCAAGATGCGAAAGATCGGGACTTCACGCGCTGAAAAGGGGACCAGCATGACCGCACGGCTCGCAAGACTTTTCACCTCTCATCCGGCATCGGTGGGCGAAACCTATTTCGGCCACATGGCTTTCGCCGCGTGGTTCTCGTCGCGGTTGTTCATGGCGGCATTCGCCGCGCTCATTCACGCCTTCCTGCCGTTCTTGTTCGATTCTACGGCAAGCCGGATCATCCGCGAGCTTTACGAGCGGACGCACAACAGGGGACGTTAGAGGCGAAGTGCGGGCCGGCGGCCTGTCTAGGCGAAGTGGTCTGCCTCGGCATGAGCATTCGCCCCTCTCTCGGGTCGCGGTGAAGCTGGCGCTGGTCGGCTAAGCTCTGCGCAATCCCGATCAAGCGATGCCGGCCCTCGAATGCTGAACTTGGCTTGAAGCCGCGCTGCAGTCTGCCATTTGGTGAGACGAGTGCTGCCAGCTAGCCGGGAGCATTGGTCATGGACCTCGTCTTTTCCTCCACCACCGAATTGGCTGCCGCCATTCGCGACCGCAGGATTTCCGCTGTGGAAGCGCTGGACGCGCATCTGGCGCAGATCGACAGGCATAACAGGGCGATCAACGCAGTCGCCACGCTCGACAGGGAAGGGGCGCGGCAACGCGCCGAGAAGGCCGACGAAGCGCAGGCGCGCGGCGACGCTCTCGGGCCGTTGCACGGCGTGCCGTTCACACTGAAAGATATGCACCAAACATCGGGCATGAAGACCACGGTAGGCTTTCCGCCCTTTGCCGACTATGTGGCGAGAGAAGACAGCCCAGTCGTTCTCAGGCTGAAGGCGGCCGGCGGCGTTCTGGTCGGCAAGACAAATGTCGCAACGATGCTGGGCGACTGGCAGTCGGACAATCCGCTTTTTGGTCGCACCAATAATCCCTGGGACCTCTCGCGCACCGCGGGCGGTTCCAGCGGTGGCGCTGCCGCAGCGCTCTGCGCCGGGATGACGTCGTTCGAGGTCGGCACCGACATGCAGGATTCGATCCGGCTGCCTGCCGCCTTCTGCGGCGTCTACGGCCTCAAGCCGACAGAGCATCGCGTCTCCTTAGCCGGCGCCTTTCCCGATCCCGGTGGCGTACCGCGCGGCGTGCGGCTGATGTCCTGCATCGGTCCGCTAGCCCGCAATGTCGAAGATCTGGCGCTGATCCTGGCGATCATTGCAGGGCCGGACGGCCGCGACGCCGACCTTGCGCCGGTGCCTGTCGAGAGCATGCCGGAGCTTGACCTCAAGACCCTGCGCATCGTTTTCGCGCCGGCCTTTCCGGGTTTTCCGGTGGCCAGCGAAATCAGGGCCGCTGTTGAGAACCTGGCAAGGGAGCTTCAGTCGGCGGGCGCGGTCGTCGAGGAAGCAAGACTGCCGACGCTCGACCTGCATGACGATCTGACGCAAGGCGGCGCGCTGATCGGCATGATGCTGGAGGCAACGCAGCCTGAACCGCCAGAAGAACCGACACCGGTCTCGCGCTGGTTCGAGGCGCTCGGCCGCCGCGATCGGTCAATCCTTGCCTGGGAACGGTTTTTCCAAGAATGGGATGCGTTGCTGTGCCCCGTTGCTATGACCATGGCCTTTCCGCATTGCGAGCCGGGAACACCGATCAAGGTCGATGACAGCGAGCAGAGCTACTGGATGCTGCCGGCCTATGGCGCGGTGTTCAACTACAGCGGCCATCCTGCACTTTCGCTGCCGTGCCCGCAGGATCGTGACGGCCTGCCCATTGGTCTGCAGCTGGTCGGCAGACGCTGGTCCGAATCGTGGCTGCTCGGCATCGCCAGGGCAATAGCGCCGCTGAGCGGCGGTTTTCGCCGTCCGCCCGGCTATTGAGCAAACCGCGTCAGCCCATAAGGCTCAAGCAGCGGATCGCGCACGCCGTCGAGGATTTCCCGGGCGGCGAACAGGCCGACGGCAGGCGCCAGCGTGATACCGGAATGCATGACCGCGACGTAGAGCCCGCTGACGCCTTGAGCGCGCCCGATGATCGGAAAGCCGTCGATCGGCGTCGGCCGGTAACCGACCGTGTGGAAATCCAGTTCCAGCCCGTCAGCGCCGCGCAGCATGCTCTTCATCGCCGCAAACAACTCGCGGGCGGTGGCTTCGGCATCCACGCCCGGATCGGCGCCGCCGAAATCCGAGCCGGCGATGACGCGGCCTTCGGTAGTCTGGCGCATGTGCAGCCGGTCGCCGATCACCAGCCCGTTGAGCAGCTTTTCGTAGGGGCGTGAATGGACGATCAGGCCAGGCGGCGTCTCGATCGGCAGTTTTAACCCGGCCGTCGCGGCGATTGCCGGAGAGCCGGCGCCCGGCGCGATCACCACCTCGTCGGCGGCAATCGGTCCGGTGGATGTATCGACGCCGGTAACCCTGCCGTTGGCCTGCACCAACGCTGTCACGGCCGTGCCGGTCATCATCCGCGCGCCGCGCTGCTCGGCGTCGGCCAGCAGCGCCAGCGTGGCGGCGACCGGTTCGGCGACACCTTCCCCAGGCACATGCAGCGCGAAATCGGGAAGCTCGGCAAGATTGGGCTCGATGCTCGCGGCTCTCGCACGGTCGACGCGCTCGATGCCGTAACCCCAGCCGGAGTGCTCGGTGGCATAGGCTTCCAACTCGGCCGCCGGCAGGTCCCAGCACAGGCCGCCGCACCAGGCGAGCGGAATGCCGGGCAGGTCCTGCGCCAGCCGTGTCCATTCGGCCATCGAACGGGTGCGCAGCCGGAAATACGGCTCTGGATTGCCCCAACTGGCATTGATCCAGGCAAAGGAATTCGGCGTGGCGACGCCGCCGACGCCGCTGTCGGCAACGACCGTCACCTTCGCGCCGGCCTTCGCCAGATGCCAGGCGATGGACGCGCCGATAATGCCGGCGCCGACAACGATGACTTGCTTGGCTGCGCTCATGGACAGTCCTTTGTCGAATCGGGTCTTCTGATGTCGTTGCGGCAACCCTATCTCAAGACCGGGTGAGAGCCATCCGCCCAAAAATATTCGACAGGCTACAAAAGCGCTGCTAAAAGCCCGCGCACCACATGGGATTCCACAAATTGGCTGAAGACATCACGAACGCGGTGGCGCGCCGCCGTACTTTCGCGATCATCGCGCATCCGGACGCCGGCAAGACGACGCTGACCGAAAAGCTGCTTTTATTCGGCGGCGCCATCCAGCTTGCCGGCGAGGTCAAGGCCAAGAAGGATCGCATCCAGACCCGGTCGGACTGGATGAAGATCGAGCGCGAGCGCGGCATCTCCGTCGTCACCTCCGTAATGACCTTCGAGTATGAGGACAACGTCTTCAACCTGCTCGACACGCCCGGCCACGAGGATTTCGCCGACGACACCTATCGCACGCTGTCGGCGGTCGACGCGGCGGTCATGGTCATCGACGCCGCCAAGGGCATCGAGCCGCGCACGCTAAAACTGTTCGAGGTGTGCCGGCTGCGCGACATCCCGATCATCACCTTCGTCAACAAGATGGACCGCGAAAGCCGCGACCCGTTCGAAATCCTCGACGAGATCGAGCAGAAGCTGGCGCTGGACACCGCACCGATCACCTGGCCGATCGGCCGCGGCAAGACCTTTTCCGGCACCTATCATCTGGCGCTGAACGCCGTGCGCAAGGGCGATGCCGAGAAGGAGCGCACGCCGGTCAACGGTCCCGATTCCAACCGCGTCGCCGGCCTGTTGCCGGAGAACGAGCGCGAAGCTTTCATCGAGGAGCTGGAGCTGGCGCGCGAAGCCTGCCGTCCGCTCGACATCGACTCCTTCCGCGAGGGTCATCTGACGCCGGTCTATTTCGGTTCGGCGTTGCGCAATTACGGCGTGCGCGACCTGATCGAAGCGCTTGGCGCCTACGGGCCGCCGCCGCGCGCGCAGGAGGCCGACACGCGTAAGGTCGAGGCGACCGAGGACAAGATGACCTCGTTCGTCTTCAAGATCCAAGCCAACATGGACCCTAACCATCGCGACCGCATCGCCTTCGTCCGTGTCTGCTCGGGCAAGCTCGAGCGCGGCATGAAGGCCAAGCTGGTGCGTACGGGAAAACCGATGAGCCTGTCGGCGCCGCAATTCTTCTTCGCCCGCACCCGCGTCACCGCCGACGAGGCTTTTGCCGGCGACGTCGTCGGCATCCCCAATCACGGCACGCTGCGCATCGGCGATACGCTGACCGAGGGCGAGGAGATACTGTTCCGCGGTGTGCCGAATTTCGCGCCGGAAATCCTGCGCCGCGTCCGCCTCGGCGACGCGATGAAGGCCAAGAAGCTCAAGGAAGCGCTACACCAGATGGCCGAGGAAGGCGTCGTGCAACTGTTCTCGCCGGAGGACGGTTCACCGGCAATCGTCGGCGTCGTCGGTGCGCTGCAGCTCGACGTGCTGAAAGAGCGGCTGAACTTCGAATACACGCTGCCCGTCGATTTCGAGATGTCGCGCTTTTCCGTCTGCCGTTGGGTATCGGCTGACGACAAGGCCGAGGTGCATCGCTTCATCGAGGCGCATCGCGGCGACATCGCCCGCGACCTCGACAACGACCCGGTGTTCCTGGCCCAGCACGCCTTTTCGCTCAACTACGAGGCCGAACGCTGGAAGGCGATCCGCTTCGCCGCGGTCAAGGATTACCAGGTCCGCGACAAGGCAGCCTGAGCTGCGCCGCTTTTCCTTCTCCCCTTGTGGGAGAAGGTGTCGCCGAAGGCGACGGATGAGGGGTGTTCCAGGGAACGCTGACGCCTCATTCCGTCCAGCGCCCCTCAACCGTCTTGGCGCTGCGCGCCGATCCACCTTCTCCCACAGGGGGAGAAGGCAAGGTCGCGCGTTCGCTCACCCCCTGGCTGCGTCTTCGATCTTGGCGATGTCGATCTTGGTCATCTGCATCATCGCCTGCATCACCCGGTTGGCCTTGGCCTGGTCGGGATCAAGCAGCAGCCTGGGCAACTGCTCCGGCACGACCTGCCAGGACACGCCGAATTTGTCCTTCAGCCAGCTGCACTGGCTGGGCTCGCCACCGCCTTCGATGAGTCTGTCCCAGAAATAGTCGACCTCCTCCTGCGTCTTGCAGTCGATGGAGAGCGAGACTGCCTCGGTGAACTTGAATTGCGGCCCGCCGTTGAGCGCCTGGAACTGAACGCCGTCGAGCTCGAAATAGGTCACCAGAACCTTGCCCTCACTATCGCCGCTGCCCTCGGGCCAGCGCATTACGTTCAGCACCTTCGAATTCTTGAAGATGGACATGTAGAAGTTCATGGCCTCCTCGGCCTGGTCGTCGAACCACAGGCAGGGGGTGATCTTTTGCATTTGCTTGCTCCTCGGCTGTTGCAGTTGGCTATCACGGTGAAACGGCCCGGCTTGGCGGTGGTGTTCTTTGCCCTGCCGTTTGCCAAGGACGCCCGGGCGGCGCGCAATCCGACAGTGTCATCAAATTTTCTTGGGAAAATCTGGCGCATTGCAAAATTGTGGCCAGACCAGGCGTCGGCGTCTATAACGCCTGCGGTCCGAATTCAGCGCCGCCGCGCTCCCATCGAGCGCAGCCAGCCAGCCAAGGAAAATTCATGCCCGCCTATCGCTCCCGCACCACAACCCATGGCCGCAACATGGCCGGCGCCCGTGGCCTTTGGCGCGCCACCGGCATGAAGGATTCCGATTTCGGCAAGCCGATCATCGCCGTGGTCAACTCCTTTACCCAGTTCGTGCCGGGTCACGTCCATCTCAAGGATCTCGGCCAACTGGTCGCCCGCGAGATCGAAAAGGCCGGCGGCGTTGCCAAAGAGTTCAACACCATCGCCGTCGACGACGGCATCGCCATGGGCCACGACGGCATGCTCTATTCGCTGCCGTCGCGCGAGCTGATCGCCGACTCGGTCGAGTATATGGTCAACGCGCACTGCGCCGACGCCATGGTCTGCATCTCCAATTGCGACAAGATCACACCCGGCATGCTGATGGCCTCGCTGCGTCTCAACATCCCGACCGTCTTTGTCTCCGGCGGGCCGATGGAGGCCGGCAAGGTGGTGCTCGCCGGCAAGACGCAGGCGCTGGATCTGGTCGACGCCATGGTCGCGGCCGCTGATGACAAGATCTCCGACGAGGACGTCAAGACCATCGAGCGCTCGGCCTGCCCGACCTGCGGCTCCTGCTCTGGCATGTTCACCGCCAATTCGATGAATTGCCTGACCGAGGCGCTGGGCCTTTCCCTACCTGGCAACGGCTCGACGCTGGCGACCCATGCCGACCGCAAGCGGCTGTTCGTCGAGGCCGGCCATCTGATCGTCGATCTCGCCCAGCGCTACTACGAGCAGGACGACGACACCGCGCTGCCGCGCAACATCGCCTCGAAGGGCGCATTCGAGAACGCGATGACGCTCGACATCGCCATGGGCGGCTCGACCAACACCGTGCTGCACATTCTCGCTGCAGCGCATGAGGGCGAGATCAACTTCGACCAGGACGACATCGACGCGCTGTCGCGCAAGGTGCCGGTGCTGTGCAAGGTTGCCCCCGCCAAGGCCGATGTGCACATGGAAGACGTCCACCGCGCCGGCGGCATCATGGCGATCCTCGGCCAGCTCGACAACGCCGGGCTGATCAATCGCGACCTGCCGACTGTACATACGCGAACGCTGGGTGAAGCGCTCGACCATTGGGACATCTCCCGCACCACCAGCCAAAGCGTCCGCGACTTCTTTCTGGCGGCTCCGGGCGGCGTGCCGACGCAAGTCGCCTTCAGTCAGGACCGCCGCTGGGACGAGCTCGATCTCGACCGGGAGAAGGGTGTCATCCGCTCGGCCGAGCACCCGTTTTCCAAGGACGGTGGCCTTGCCGTGCTCAAGGGCAACCTTGCGCTGGACGGCTGCATCGTGAAGACCGCCGGCGTCGATGAATCGATCCTGAAATTCACCGGCCCGGCCAGAGTGTTCGAAAGCCAGGACGCCAGCGTCAAAGCGATCCTGTCCAACGAGATCAAGGCCGGCGATGTCGTCGTCATCCGCTACGAGGGGCCGCGTGGCGGCCCTGGCATGCAGGAAATGCTCTACCCGACCAGCTATCTCAAGTCGAAGGGCCTCGGCAAAGCCTGCGCGCTGGTCACCGATGGCCGCTTCTCCGGCGGCACCTCCGGCCTGTCGATCGGCCATGCGTCCCCGGAGGCGGCGGAAGGCGGGCTGATCGGGCTGGTGCAGGAGGGCGATACGATCGAGATCGATATCCCGAACCGTACCATCCGGCTTGCTGTCGACGACGCGGAACTGGTCGCCCGCCGCGCGGCGATGGAGGCAAAGGGAGCTGCCGCCTGGAAGCCCGTGGAACAGCGCAAGCGCAAGGTGACGATGGCCTTGCGCGCCTATGCCGCGATGGCAACCAGTGCTGCAAAGGGTGCGGTAAGGTACGTGCCGGAGTAGCGCGGTTCTTCCCTTCCCCCTTGTGGGAGAAGGTGGCCTTGCGAAGCGAGGTCGGATGAGGGGTGTTCCAGGGAACGCCAGCGCCTCATTCCGTCCAGCACCCCTCAACCGTCTCGGCGCTGCGCGCCGATCCACCTTCTCCCACAAGGGGAGAAGGGAACAGAGCGCTACGGCATCAACTGGTATTCATAAAGCTTCTGGTAGAGGCCGCCTTGCCTGAGCAGCGTCCGGTGCGGGCCGCTTTCCACCACTTTGCCGGCTTCCAGAACCACGATCGTGTCGGCCTGGTGCACGGTCGACAGCCGGTGGGCGATGACGATGGTGGTGCGCCCGACCGTCAGCTGCTGTAGCGCGTCGCGAAACAGCGCCTCGGATTCGGCATCGAGCGCGCTGGTCGCCTCGTCCAGCAGCAGGATCTCCGCGTTGCGCAGCATGGCGCGCGCGATTGAGATACGCTGGCGCTGGCCGCCGGAAAGCAGCGCGCCGTTCTCGCCGACCTCCGTGTCGTAGCCTTTCGCCATGGCGGTGATGAAATTGTGGGCGTTGGCTGCCTTGGCGGCGGCGATCACGTCCTCGTCGGGCGCGTCCTGCCGCCCGAGACGGATGTTGTGCATCACCGTGCCGGCAAACAGGAACGTGTCCTGGCTCACATAGGCGATCTTCTGCCGCAGTGAGGCGAGTGTGGCGTGCGCAATGTCCTGGCCATCGAACAGCACCTTGCCGCTCTGCGGGTCGTACATACGCATGATCAGGTTGAGGATGGTCGACTTGCCGCCGCCCGATGGCCCGACCAGCGCCGTCATCTTGCCTGCCGCCAGGGTCAGGTCGAACCCTTCGAACACCGGCGGGCTTTCCGGATAGGCAAAGCTAACATTGTCGAAACGGATTTCGCCCGGCCCCGGCCGCAGCGGCTTGGCGTCCGGCTTTTCGGCCAGCGTCAGCGGCCGGTCGGCGAGCTGGAACATCATGCGCACGCCGACGATGCCGGTTTCCAGCGAGATACGCACGCGGGCGAGGCGCTTTGCCGGTTCATAGGCAAGCAGCAGCGCCGCGATGAAGGCCATGATGTTGCCTGGCATCTGGCCCCCCTGCAGGACCAGAAGGCCGCTGACCAGGATGGCGCCGGATATCGCCAGTCCGGCAAGCGTTTCCATCACCGGGCTGGTGGCAGCCTCCAGTGTAGCAATGTTGTTGGCGCGGTTCTCGACATCCGACACCGCCTTGTGCATGCGCTTGCGCATCGCGCCTTCGAGACCGAACGATTTGACGACACGCACGCCGATTGCCGTTTCCTGCATCACCTGCACGATCTGGCCTAGCGAGCGGAATTCCTGCGCGGCGATCTTGCGGACGCGCTTCAGGATGCGGTTGACGCCGTAGATGGCTATGGGCCCGATGACGAAGCAGATCAGGGACAGCGCAGGCTGCTGCCAGACCATGACCGCCACCAGGACAACCAACGTCACCAGGTCGCGCACATAGGACGTGACGACGAGGTCGAGCACGCTGCGAGCGGCCTGTGCATTGTTGGTCATGCGGGTGATCAGGTCGGATGACGAGGTCGAATGGTAGAACTCGATGCCTTGCGCCAGGATGCGGTCGTAGATCTTGCGCTGCCGTTCGGCGATGATGCTGTTGCCGACGCGGCTCATGAAATAGGCTTGGACGAAATTGGCGATGCCCTTGGCGATGAAGATCGCGGCGACCGCCGCGGCAATCCAGTTGATGCGCTCGACTCTTTTGTAGATCACGAACTCATTGGTGATTTCGCGCAGAATCCAGGCGCTGGCGCCCGTCATGGCGGCCACCACCAGCATCGACAGTATGGCGGCGCCGTATCCAAACTTGTGCTGGTGAAAGGATTCCCTGATCAGCCTTACGATAAGGCGCCGGTTCTCTTCCGAGCGTTCGTCACCTTTGAGGAACTTCAAGTTCACACTGGATTTCCGTGGTTGCGAATGTGGCGTTGAGCCCGAAGCCGATCGCTGCGCCGCGACACACGATGCGGATTCGCCTCAATGGACGAAAGGCGGCTTATAGAGCGAGTTGTGGTCGGATGGAACTGTTCGCTGCCGCGGAAAGAAACGGCTGCGGCAACCTGTCTTTTGCTCCACGATGCACACGGCCCCGGAAATCGGATTCGATTTTCGCTGGGGATCATGCGCAAAATCAAAGTGCTGCAGCGTCCTTTGCGCGTCCAAGAGGACGCGCGGCGCTGTAACGTGATTCTGAAAGAGGACGACGACAGATGAATTTCGACCTTATCGTCCGCGGCGGCATGCTGCCCGACGGCACAATCGCCGACATCGGCATCATCGGCGAGACGATCGCGGCCATCGAGCCAGAGTTGAACGTCACCGCGGGCACGGCGATCGACGCCCATGGCAATCTGGTCTCGCCGCCCTTCGTTGATCCACATTTCCACATGGACGCCACGCTGTCCCTGGGAATCCCGCGCATCAACGCGTCTGGCACGTTGCTGGAAGGCATTTCGCTTTGGGGCGAATTGAAGCCGCTGCTGACGCATGAGGCGGTGCGCGACCGCGCCCTCGCCTATTGCGACTGGGCGGTGTCGATGGGTCTGCTCGCCATCCGCACCCATGTCGATGTCTGCGACGACCGCTTGCTGGCGGTTGAAGCCCTGCTCGACGTGAAGAAGACGGTCGCGCCCTATATCGACCTGCAACTGGTCGCCTTCCCGCAGGACGGGTTTTACCGCTCGCCGACGGCGCGCGGTAACACCATCAGGGCGCTCGACATGGGTGTCGACATCGTTGGGGGCATTCCGCATTTCGAGCGCACCATGGCCGACGGCACGCGGTCTGTGACGGAACTGTGCGAGATCGCGGCAAAGCGCGGCCTTATGGTCGACCTGCATTGCGACGAGACCGATGATCCGCTGTCGCGCCATATCGAGCAACTAGCCTATGAGACGCAACGCCTCGGCCTGCACGGCAGGGTCGCCGGCTCGCATCTCACTTCGATGCACTCAATGGACAATTACTATGTCTCGAAGCTGTTGCCGTTGATCGCCGAGGCCGGCGTCTCGGCGATCCCCAATCCGCTTATCAACATCATGCTGCAGGGCCGCCACGACACATTTCCCAAGCGCCGCGGCCTGACGCGGGTTAAGGAAATGCTTGCCCTCGGCATCCCCGTCGGCTGGGGCCAGGATTGCGTGCTCGACCCCTGGTATTCGCTGGGCACCGCCGACATGCTCGACGTCGCCTTCATGGGGCTTCACGTCGCCCAGATGTCGAGCCCGGCCGACATGGCGCGCTGCTTCGACATGGTCACCAATGTCAACGCCGCCATCATGGGCCTCGACCATCTCGGCCTGGCGGTCGGTAAGCGCGCCAGCCTCGTCGTCCTCGATGCCGGCGATCCGGTCGAGGCCTTGCGTCTGCGTCCCGAGCGCCTCTGCGTCATCGCCAGGGGCAAGGTGGTGGCCGAGCGGGCCAGGCAGGAAACGCGGCTCTCGATCGCAGGACGGCCAGGAACTGTGAACCGCAGGCATCGCCCGCCCATTTCATGACCAATAATGGCAGGCCCAATAGGACATTGAACCTGCATCAAGCCGCACGCCTCGATCAGATTGATAGGTCCCAACCTTAAGTCTACAATCAGGCTCCAGTTTTATGTCGAGGAGGACACCATGTGGCACAAGACGGCGATGGTGGTCGCGTTGGCGGCGATCTCAGGCTGCATGACGGCAGAAGACCGTCGTGCCGCGGACGAGGCGAAATGCCGGTCCTACGGCTTCGCCAGGAAGAATGATGCCTTCGCGGAATGCCTGCAGCGCATCGATCTCGCGCGGCGCGCGGAACTGAGAAGTGCGTCGGCTTTCGATCCCTGGGACCGGCCCGTGATCTATCGGCCGGTCATCCTTCGGCCACGGCCAAAGTAGGCCGTTCAAATCGGCGACTTTCAGTATAGGCCCAGCCGATTTCCGGCTCTGGTCTGGCCGGGTTCCTGATTTACGCTCGTCAAAGCGGCTGCTTGCGTCTACGACGCTGCTCACCGAGCTTTCATGCGGGAGGAAGCGACATCGGGCATGGCACAGCCAACAGCCCAGAATTCGACGATCAGGAACGTGCTTTTGGCTGGCATTCTGCTGATGCTGGCCGGCGATTTCCTGTTTGCGTTGAACGATGCGATGGGCAAATGGCTGGTCGCCAGCTTTTCCGTCGGCCAAGTCGTGCTGATCCGCTCGATCGGCGCCTTTTTCGTGCTCGGCCCGATGATCGCGCGTCAAGGTACGGCCAAGCTGTTCCGCATGGAACGACCTGAGCTGCAGGTCTTGCGCGTCGTCATGACGACGCTCGACACGGCGCTGTTTTACGCCGCCGTCGTCTATCTGCCGCTCGCCGACGTTATGAGCTTCTATATGGCGGGGCCGATCTACGTTGCGGCATTGTCCCACCTGCTGCTCGGTGAAAAGGTCGGCTGGCGCCGCTGGATGGCGATCCTGGTCGGCTTCTGCGGCGTGCTGATCATGCTCAAACCGTCCTCGGCCGCGTTTTCGCTGTCGTCGACCTTCGCGCTGGCCGGAAGCATTTCATTCGCCTTCGCCATCATCCTCAACCGGCGGCTGCGCGGCACCAGCGACACCTCGCTCGTGACCTGGCAGACCATCGGCACATTGCTGGTCGGCGCGGTGCTGACCATCGGCAACTGGCAGACGCCGTCCTCGCTCGACTTCGGCGCCATGCTGCTTCTCGGCATCGTCTCTTGCGGTGCGCATCTGATGATCACCAGGGCGCTGAAGCTAGCGCCCGCTTCGACGCTGGCGCCGCTGCATTACAGCCTGCTGCTGTGGGCCGTCATCTTCGGGCTGGCCTTCTTCGGCGACATGCCCGGCCCGCGCATCCTGATCGGCTCTGGGATCATCGTGCTGGCCGGCCTGTTCATCTTCCATCGCCAGAAGGTGGTCGACACCGTGCCGCCCGAAAACGTGCCGAAAGGCGTAAATTAGGTCCAGAGTACCTAACCTGCGCGCACCGCCGCCAGATGTCTTGAGAAGTCGGCCGTCTCCATCAGCGCCTTGCAGCGCGAAAAACGCCCGTCGGCATAGGCGCGGAAATCGTCGACCGGATTGCTATTGGCAAGCTGGATCAGTCCCCACAGCGTCCACAGCAGGTCGCACATTGCCTTGTAGATGACAACGCGGCCGCGCTCCGCCGGCGTTGGCTCGCCACCGAAATAGGCGAGCATCATCTCTTCCTCCTGCGCCGTATCAAACTGTCCTTCGACGCTGAGGTCGCCGAGATCCCAGAGCGGATCGTTCATGCCGGAATACTCCCAGTCGACGATCCACATCCTGTCGCCCGTATCGAGGAAGTTTTCGCACAGCGGATCGCAGTGGCAGGCGGCGAGGGGCAGGGGATGCGCGGCAAGGGCCGAGCGCACGGTTTCCGCCTCACGTACCACGTCGTGATAGCCGGTGGGCAGCGCGACGTCCTTGGTCGACAATACCTTCAGATAGTCGTCGATCATCGCAAAAAGCTCGAAGCGGAAGGGAAACACGGCGCCGGATGTATGCAATCTGCGGAAAGCTTCGCCGGCACGCGCCGGACTGCCCGGCCGGGTCCTGAATTTTTCCGGCGACATCGTCTCGGCTCCGACGACGAAACGCGTCATCATCACGCCTGTCTCGCCGTCGACATGCAGCACCTCGGGGCTGACGCCGGCCTTGGCGGCTTCCCGTGCCGCCACCGCCTCGTTGGCGCGGTTGATATACTCCTCTGTGCCCTTGCCGGGAATCCGGAGGCAGAGATCTCCAGCCCTGAAGACGAGGTTGGTGAGGCCGCCAAGCCGCTCCAGCGGTCCCTGGTAGGCGGCCAGCATTGGAATGGCTGCAAGCGCCGCGCGTGCTTCCTCGTCCACCATCGCTTTCCGCCCCCTTTCGCGTCTTTATTTGTGGCGACGACGGTTCCACAAATTTCACCGTTTGGCTATCATCGCCGGCATGCGATTCACTCCAGCGCCGTGCGTCCCTGTTGGACGCGCAAAGGTCGCTGCAGCACTTGATTTTGCGGATAGGACTGCGATGGCGGACAGGAAAAATGAGGGTGCGCTCGCCGCAGCCTATGCAGCGCAGCGGCCAGAGGAGGTGGCGGCGCTCTACGACCGCTGGTCCGACACCTACGACGCCGACATGTTGGCGGCCGGTTACCGCCATCCAACCATCTGCCTTGCCTTGCTTGCCCGCCATTTGCCGCGCGGCGCGGCACCGCTCCTCGATGCTGGGGCCGGAACCGGGCTGATTGGCGAATGGCTTGCCATCACAGGCTATCCGCACGTTGAGGCGCTCGACATATCTGCGGGCATGCTGGCCAAGGCCGAGCGCAAGGGCGTCTATTCGGCGCTTCACTGCCTGGCGCTCGGCGGGCCGCTGCCTTTCGCGGATAATGCCTATGCCGGGATCATATCGGCCGGCGTCTTCACCTCGGGCCATGTCGGCGCAGAGGGGCTGGACGAACTGATCCGCATCTGCCGGCCGGGCGGGGTGATCGTGCTGACGGTCAAGAACACGCTGTGGGACGCCGGCTTTTCCGCACGGATTGCCGACCTCGAGGCGAAGGGCATCGTCACGCGCGCCGAGGAGACGTCGCCCTATGTGTCCATGCCGGGCGAGGCGGACACTGTGCCCAGCCGCGGCCTCGTTCTGCGCGTGAGCTGATCTAGGCTCTGATCTTTTCTCCCGCCGGATCGTAAAGCGGCTCGAGGTGGATCTTTGCCGGCGTCCGCTCCATCGCGACCACCAGCTCGTAATCGCCAGAGGCGAGAAAATCGTCGCTGACGCCATCGGCGTTGCGCACGTAGCCATAGCCGATATTTTTGCCAATGGTGTAGCCATAGCCGCCGCTGGTCAGGTAGCCGACCGGCTCGTTGTTGCGCAATATCGTCTCGCGCCCGAGCAGCACGATCTCGCAATCGTCGACCGTAAAGCCGGCAAAGCGTTTTTTCGGTGCGGCGCCGCTGATGCTTTCCAGAGCCCGCCTGCCGAGGAAATCCGTGTTCTTTCTGAGTTTCACCGCCCAGCCGAGACCGGCCTCCTGCGGCGTGTCGTTGGGTGTGATGTCGGAGCCCCAGGCGCGGTAGCCTTTTTCCAGCCGTAGCGATTCCAGCGCCCGGTAACCGACCGGGCGGATGTTGTATGTCCTGCCTGCGGCCATCAGCGTGTCGAAAATCTCGCCCGTTGCCGCGATCGGCACATGCAGTTCCCAGCCAAGCTCGCCGACATAGGTGATGTGCAGCGCCCGGATGGTGTGGGTGGCAATGGAGATTTCCCGCACATGGCCGAACGGGAAAGCGGTGTTCGACACATCCGCATCGGTCACCGCAGCCAGCACGTCGCGCGCACGCGGTCCCATCAGCGACAGCGTGCCGAAATCCTCGGTGACATCGGTGAGCGTCACATCGAGTTCCTTGCCGACATGGTCGCCGATCCACGAGAAATCATGCGTCCTGAAACCGGTGCCGGTGACGACGTAGAACCGTTCTTCGCCGAGCCGCGCCACGGTCAAGTCGGCCTCGATGCCGCCGCGCGTGTTGAGAAGCTGCGTGTAGGTCAACCGGCCGACCGGCTTGCTGATGTCGTTGGCGCAGATCCAGTCGAGCGCCTTCAGCGCGTCCGCGCCGGTCATCTCGTATTTGGCGAAGGACGACTGGTCGAAGATGCCGACGCTCTCGCGCACGTGCCGGTGCTCGTCGCCAACGGCTGAAAACCAGTTCTGCCGGCCCATCGAATAGATGTCCTTTGGCTCGACACTTTCGGGCGCGAACCAGTTCGGCCGCTCCCAGCCGAGCTTCGAGCCGAACACAGCGCGGTGCTTTTGCAGCCGTTCATAGAGCGGCGACACGATCCGCGGCCGGCCCGTGACATACTCCTCATGCGGGAAGCCGATCGTGTAGTGCTTGCCATAGGCTTCCAGCGTGCGGTCGCGGACCCATTGCCGGTCGCGGTGCAGGTCGGAGAAGCGCCTGATATCGACCACCCACAGGTCGAATGGCGCCTCGCCGCCGACCACCCATTGCGCCAGCACCCAGCCGGCGCCGCCGCCCGCCGCGATGCCGAAGGCGTTGAAGCCGGCGCCGACGAACATGTTGGCGCATTCGGGCGCCACGCCGAGGATGAAATTGCCGTCGGGCGTGAAACTCTCCGGTCCGTTGATCATCTGCTTGACGCCGACGGTTTCGAGCGCCGGAATCCGCGCGATCGCCTGGTTCATATGCTGCTCGAAATGATCGTAATCGTCGTCGAACAGCCGGAACTCCCAGTCGTCAGGGACGTCGCCGCCGGGAAGATCGGTCGTCCAGGCTTGCGGGTTCGGCTCATAGCCGCCCATCACCAGCCCGCCGACCTCCTCCTTGAAATAGGTGCGGCGGTCGGGGTCGCGGATCGTCGGCGCATCGGTCGCCAACCCGTCGATCTTTTCGGTGATGATGTACTGGTGCTTCACCGGCTGCAGCGGCACGTTGATGCCGGCTAGCGCACCCACCTGCCGCGCCCATTGTCCGGCACAATTCACCACCTTGTCGCAGTCGATATCGCCCCTGTTGGTCTTAACCGCGGTGATGCGGCCATCCCTCGAGTCGAAGCCGGTGACGCGCACATCCTCGAACAGTCTGGCGCCATGCATGCGCGCGCCTTTGGCCAGCGACTGCGTGATGTCGGAAGGGCTTGCCTGGCCGTCGGTCGGCAGCCAGCTGGCACCGACGAGATCGCCTGTTTCCAGCAGCGGCCACATTGTCTTGACCTCGGCCGGTGACAGCAACTGCATGTCCATGCCAAAGCTTTTCGCCGTCGTCGCCAGCCTCTTATACTCGATCCAGCGGTCGGCATTGGTGGCGAGCCTGAGGCACCCGGTCATCTTCCAGCCGGTGGCCAACCCGGTTTCGGCCTCCAGCCCCTTGTAGAGATCGACCGAATATTTGAGCACCCGGGTGATGGAGGCCGACGAGCGCAACTGTCCGACCAGCCCCGCCGCATGCCACGTGGAGCCCGAAGTCAGCTTGCCCTGCTCCAAAAGCACGACATCGGCCTTGTGGTCACGCGCCAGATGATAGGCCGTCGAACAGCCGATGATGCCGCCGCCGATGACGACGATCTCGGCATGGGCGGGCAATGTCATGATTTTTGTCCGTATTTTGTTCTGTAGTTTTCCAGCGCGGCATCGAGCCGCGTCAGGTTTTCGTCGGTATAGGCGACATAGTCGATGCCGGGCGCGTCGAGATAAAGTTCAGAAACCATGCTCCACATCGCCTCGCGCAGCAGCGATGCGCATTGCATGGCCGCATGCGAGCGGCGGATCGCCTCGTCCGGCTCCTTCATGAAATAGGCGGTCAGAAAGGCGAAGGACTCCTCGTCGCTCATGCCGGCGTTCGAGGCGACGCCGGCAAGGTCGAACATCGCCGTGTTGAAACCGGCATATTCGAAATCGATCAGCCACAGCCTGTCGCCGTCGTCGAGAATATTAGCCGGCAAAAGATCATTGTGGCCAAAGACGATCGGCAGCAGTTTCTGCGCCCGTTCGAGCTCGTCCGCAAGCGTCAGCAACCGCGGCAATTCGCTTCGCATGCGGCTGCCGCCTTCCTCCAGCGTGCGCGCATAGTCGCGGATGACATGGAACACCCAGAACATGAAGCCGGCGCCGGAGACATGATTGGGCATCTCCCGATGAAAGCCGCGCATCAGGGCGGCGACGCGGCCGATATTGGCGCGCACATCCTCCGCGACAAAGGTCCTGGCGCCGAGATACTCTGTCACTATGATGCCGGACTCGGTATGGCGTACGGCCGGCCCAAAGCCGGCGGCGTGAGCTGCGCGCGCGGTCATCACCTCACGCTCGCGAAAGACATGGTGGAACGGAAAGTCCTGACCGAAGCGCACGACATGCCGCCCGGCCGCATCCTTGACCAGATAGTTGGCGTTGCTCAGGCCGCCCGGCAGCGGAGCGATCTCGATGCTGCCGGTCCAGCAGGGCAGCGCGCGGATGCGGTCCTCGGCGGTCACAGGTTCATCCCTCGTTGGGCGGGTTCAAGACGCCGCGGGCGAGACAAAGATGGCGGCCGGCAGGAGGGAGCAATGCGAAGATCTCGTCGGTGCGGGATGCCAGGATCGGTATCCCGCACCGCACCGACGAGCCCCTGTGCCGGGTTCTTCGACGCCGGCATCCGCCCCCGCGGATTCGAAAGAATTCCTATCCCTTGCCCCGGACGATTTTCCAGACGTTCGGGTAAGCGAATTTTGATGCGGCTCTGCCATCGTTCTCCCGTGGCCGTTCCGAGCCTATCACCTAGCTAGTGTCGCGCCATGTGATCTGGCTTGTCAACGAAAACTTGTGGCTTTTTCTGTCTTCTTGCCCGGATTCGCAAGGATTCCTTGTGTACTGTGGCGAATTTGCCTTAGAAGCGGTCAGCAGCGCAACAATCCGATTGGCGAAGCTCGATGGTCCATTCGAAGCGGCATGGCGAAATCCTGCGTCTCCTGCAGGAGGAGGGCACCGTCACTATCGCCAGCCTGGCCGACCGGCTGGGCGTCTCGCTGGAGACCGTGCGCCGCGACGTCAAGCCGCTGACCAGTGACGGTTCGATCCTGAAGATGCATGGCGCCGTCGGCCTGCCGTCGATGGCCGGCGAGGCGCCATTCGAGCGGCGCATGCGCGAGAATGCCGATGCCAAGCGCTCCATCGCCCGCATGGTTGCCGCCACCATTCGCGACGGCGAATCGATCATGCTCGACACCGGCACCACCACCTCTTTCCTCGCTCGCGAGCTGCTCGGCCACCGGCGGTTGACGGTAGTCACCAACTCCTCCGACATCGCCCGCACGCTGGCCACCGTCAACGGCAACAAGGTCTACATGGCCGGCGGCGAATTGCGCAGCGATTCGGGCGCAGCCTTCGGCGTCTCGGCCATTGAGTTCGTCAGCCGCTTTTCCGTCAATCATGCGGTGATCTCCACCGGTGCGGTCGATGCCGTCACGGGCGTCATGGACTATGATCTGGAAGAGGCGGAAATCGCCCGCATGGTGCTGTCGCGCGGCCAGCGCTCGCTCGTCATCACCGACCACACCAAGTTCGGCCGCCAAGGCCTGGTTCAGGTCTGCGGCTTCGAGGGTTTTTCCGAACTTGCGACCGACCGTTCTCCGCCGCGCGACATCGCCGCCGCTCTTGTCCAGGCGGGCGCACGGCTCAGCATTGCGGATGGCAAGATCGGAATCTAATCGAAAACCAGCGATTGGTGGGCGCATACGCCCGCGAAGGCTCCGCTCGATACGGCGAAGGCGATGTTGTGCATCGAACGTGCCGCATCTCCGGCGGCATAGACGCCGGGCACGGTCGTCTGCTGCCGGTCGTCGACGGTGATCACTGGGCCGAGGAAGCCTTCCGTGAAAGTACAGCCAAGCTGCTCGGCCAGCGGGCTCGCCATGGTGTTGCGCGGCGCGGTGAACAGCGCCTTGATGCCGGCTTTGCGGCCGTCTTCGAGACTGACGATCAGCCCGCCCGAACTATCCTTTTCCAGCCCCGCCACGCCGGCCGGCTCGAACCGTACGTTCCGCCTTTCCAGCGCAAGCATTTGTTCCGCGTCCGGCTCGAACATGCCGTTTGCGAACAGCGTGACGTCACCCCAGTCGGCGATCAATTGCGCCTGATGCACTGCCATCGGGCCGGTTGCCAGCACGCCAAGCGGCCCGCCGGCCACCTCGTAACCATGGCAATAAGGACAGTGCAGCACGCTCTTTCCCCAATGCTCGGCAAGCCCGGGGACATCCGGCAGGATATCGCGCACGCCGGTGGCAAGCACCAGCCGCGCCGCGCCGAATGTCTCGCCGCGATCAGTCATAATCTCGAAGCCGGAACCG
Organism: Mesorhizobium sp. M6A.T.Ce.TU.016.01.1.1; assembly: GCF_003997065.1. Classification (NCBI taxonomy): domain Bacteria; kingdom Pseudomonadati; phylum Pseudomonadota; class Alphaproteobacteria; order Hyphomicrobiales; family Phyllobacteriaceae; genus Mesorhizobium; species Mesorhizobium sp. M6A.T.Ce.TU.016.01.1.1. Next base: position 215,979 of record NZ_RZTJ01000004.1, read on the forward strand.
GCGGCAGCGGCCTTGTTCGCCAATCCGACGACGACCCTGGCTGTCGGATAGGCCAGCAGCTGCCGTCTTGCGTCGTCCAGGATTGCGCCGGGCGCGCGCCCGTCCTGTCCCAGGAACCCGTGCGAATGTTCGGCAAAACGGTTACGCGGCTGGCCCGCGTCGATCACCAGGACGTTGCGCCGGGCCCGTCCTGCCTGGATGGCGGCGGACAGGCCGGCAAAGCTGCCGCCGACGACGATCAGATCATACTGCGTAGCTGGCAGATCATACTGCATGGCTGGTCACTCCAATCAACTCGTAACGGCGGTGGAAATCGGCGGCGAGATCGGCGAGCGTGATGCGACTGAGTTTTTCCGCCAGCAGCCTCTCGGCCTCGACGCGAAAATTATCGAGCGCCGCTATCACCGCTTGTTCGACAAGGCAGCCGGGACTTTCCGGCTCGGTGCCGAACGGCAGCAGCGTTTCGCCAAGGGCGGCGCTGATCTCGGCCAGCGAGATTTTCTCGGGCGCACGGCCAAGCTGCCAGCCGCCGCCATGGCCGCGCGACGAGGTGACGATGCCAGCGTCGCGCAAGCCAGCAATGGTCCGGCGGACGACGACCGGGTTCGTGTGGATGAATGTGGCGAGCTGCTCGGAGGTCAGCGCGTCCTCCTGCGTCTCGGCCATGTGGACGAGAATGTGCAGGGTCGAGGAAAGTCTGCTGTTTCGTTTCATGTAACTTACTTAGTTACGAGTCTCGCGGTCGTCAAGCGCCCGTCGCCCACTTCCCAGCGCCGCCTTCGCCGTGTTTAGTCCGGCCATGGCCTTCACCATCCGCCAATTGCAGTTCTTCATCGCCGTCGCCGAGCAAGGCACGGTGTCGGGTGCTGCGCAGAACCTGTCGATCTCGCAATCGTCGGTCACCGAAGCGATCAAGGAACTGGAACACGATCTCGGCGTCGAGCTGTTCGAGCGCCACCCGCGCGGCTTGAACATCACTCACAAGGGCCATCAGTTCCTGCGCCACGCGACAAAGATTCTTGCCGACGTTTCCGATGCGCGCCGCGCCTTCTTCGGCGAGCAAGCGGCCGCAGGCGGCCGGCTCCAGCTCGGTGTCACCTCGCTGGTCGCCGGCTATGTGCTGTCCGACCTTCTCGCCCGCTATCGACGTGCCTACCCGGGCGTTGAGGTCTCGGCCATCGAGGACAATGGCGATTACCTTGAGCACCTCCTGATCGGAGGCAAGCTCGACATCGCCGTCATGGTCACCTCGAACCTGCGCGATCGCACCGCGCTGCAATCGGAAATTCTCGAAGTCTCGGCCTACCGGCTATGGCTGCCGCTCGGCCACCCGCTGGCCGGCGCCGACATCATCGGCATTGGCGACATCGCCTCGGAGCCGCTGATCATGCTGACCGTCGACGAGATCGAGGAGAACACCGGAAAACTGCTGGCGGCGATCGGCGCCAAGCCGCATGTCGCCTTCCGCACCCGCTCTGTCGAGGCGGTGCGCAGCCTCGTCGCCACCGGCGCCGGTGTGGCGTTGTTGCCCGACCTCGTCTACCGGCCATGGTCGCTCGAAGGCGACCGCATCGAATCGCGCGATATTTCGGGCTCTTTGCCGGTGGTGCAGGTCGGCATGGTCTGGCGGCGCGGCTCCGGCCTGCCGCAGGCCGCACGCGACTTCATCGGGCTTGCCCAATCGCAGCGCATGGTCCGTCAGCGACCGGAGAAGATTGGCCGCTGATCTATCGGAAAAACCGATATCGCCTTTCTGATAAATGAATTTGCGAAACCGGAAATTTCGCAGCACCTTCACGGTCGGGACCAAGCCGCCGCGACAGTGCGGCCCCTCAAATGGGAGATCGACGATGAATTCATTCCTGAAGTCATGCACTGCACTGACGGTCGCGCTGACCTTCTCCGGCCAGGCGATCGCTCAGGTCAAGGAACTCGGCAAGGGCGAAGGCCAGGTCAACATTGTCGCCTGGCCCGGCTACATCGAGCGCGGCGAAACCGACAAGGGCTACGACTGGGTCACGTCCTTCGAGAAGGACACAGGCTGCAAGGTCAACGTCAAGACGGCCAACACGTCCGACGAAATGGTCGCGCTGATGAATGAGGGCGGCTTCGATCTCGTCACCGCCTCGGGCGACGCGTCGCTGCGCCTCGTCGCCGGCAAGCGCGTCCAGCCGATCAACACCGATCTCGTCCCGAGCTGGAAGACGGTCGACGACCGGCTCAAGGATGCGCCGTGGTTCACGGTCGGCGGCGTCCACTACGGCGTCCCCTACCAGTGGGGCCCGAATGTGCTGATGTACAACACCGAGGTGTTCAAGGAAGCGCCGAAGAGCTGGAACGTCGTCTTCGAGGAGATGACCTTGCCTGACGGCAAGTCGAACAAGGGCCGCGTCCAGGCCTATGACGGGCCGATCCATGTCGCCGATGCCGCCAACTATCTGATGTTTCACAAGCCGGAGCTCGGCATCAAGGATCCCTACGAGCTGACCGAGGATCAGTACAAGGCCGCGCTAGATCTGCTGCGCGTCCAGCGCACGCTGGTCGGACGCTACTGGCATGACGCCGCCATCCAGGTCGACGACTTCCAGAACGAAGGCGTTGTTGCTTCAGGTTCATGGCCCTACCAGGTCAACACGCTGGTTGCCGCCAAGAAACCGGTCGCTTCGACCATTCCGCAAGAAGGCGTCACCGGCTGGGCCGACACCACCATGATGGAGGCCGACGCAGCCCACCCGAACTGCGCCTATATGTGGCTGGAGCATTCGCTGTCGCCGAAAGTCCAGGGCGACATTTCCGCCTGGTTCGGCTCGTTGCCGGTGGTGCCGGCTGCCTGCAAAGGCAACGAACTGCTCGGCGAAGAAGGCTGCAAGACCAACGGCTACGACAATTTCGAAAAGATCAAGTTCTGGAAGACGCCAGTGTCGAAATGCGCCACCCAGAACGACCAGTGCGTGCCTTACTATCGCTGGGTGTCGGATTACATTGGCGTCATCGGCGGGCGGTGAGTTCGTCTCACTCGTTCTGAGAGCGTATCACTGCCCTCACTCTCACCCTCTCCCCGACGGGAGAGGGAGGACGCCGGCGTTTAGGTAAGCCCCCTTCTCCCTGTCACTATACGGGGAGAAGGTGCCGGCAGGCGGTGAGGGGCAGCGCCGTCGCCTGAATTTGATCAGCCTGGGACAGCCCATGACACCAGCCGTTTCGTTCGCCAAAGTCTCCCGTCATTTCGGCAGCGTGCGCGCCGTCGATATGGTCGATCTCGACATCGTGCCGGGCGAGTTCTTTGCCATGCTTGGGCCTTCCGGTTCCGGCAAGACGACCTGCCTGCGCCTGATCGCCGGCTTCGAGCAGCCGACATCGGGCTCGATCTCCATCTTCGGCGAACGTGCCGAAGGCGTTCCGCCCTACCGCCGCAACGTCAACACCGTGTTTCAGGATTACGCGCTGTTCCCGCATCTCAACGTGCTCGACAATGTCGCCTATGGGCTAATGGTCAAGGGCGTCGGCAAGCCGGAGCGACAGAAGGCGGCGGAAGAGACACTGTCGCTGGTCCGGCTCCCGGGCTACGGCGCCCGCCGTCCCAGCCAGCTCTCCGGCGGCCAGCGCCAGCGCGTCGCGCTTGCCCGCGCCCTGGTCAACCAGCCCAAGGTGCTTCTGCTCGACGAGCCGCTTGGCGCGCTCGACCTCAAGCTGCGTGAGAACATGCAGGAGGAGCTGAAGTCGCTGCAGAAGGCGCTCGGCATTACCTTCGTCTTCGTCACCCATGACCAGGGCGAGGCGCTGTCGATGGCCGACCGCGTCGCCGTCTTCAACGACGGCAAGGTCATGCAGATCGGCACGCCGGAGGACATCTACCAGCGCCCGAAGACGCGCTTCGTCGCCGATTTCGTCGGCTCGTCCAATGTGCTGCCGCCTGATTTCGTCCAGCGTTATTCCGGCCAGCATCGCTGGGGCAGCCTGCGCCCTGAATCCATTCGCATCGGCGGAGCCGCCAAGGGCGACGGCGTTGCCGCACGCCTCGTCTCGACCAACTATCTCGGCGCCACGACAAGACTGGCGCTCGACGCCGACGGGCTAAGGCTGCACGCCATCGTGCCTGCCGGTGCGAAATTGCCGAGGGAGGGTGAGGCTGTCGTGCTCACCTTCAACCGCGAGCATCTGCATCTGATGGACGAGCCGGCATGATGGCGCTGAAGGTAGCTAGTGGACTGAGTGAGGCGCTCCACGGCGCCCCCCTCTGTCCTGCCGGACATCTCCCCCACTTGGGGGGAGATCGGCAGCTTCGCCAGCGGCGCCTTTTCTGCAATGTTGGAGATTTGCGAAAGCAGTCGCGACAGCTAATCTCCCCCCAAGTGGGGGAGATGTCCGGCAGGACAGAGGGGGGCGCGAAGGATCGCGGCCTCTCATATTTCCTCCGCCAAGACAGAGCGGCGTCATGACGACCGCCGCGCTCAACTCCGGTCCCGTCCCCGCCATCCTGCCGGGCAGCGGCGGCTTGCGCGGCGCGCTGTCGGACGTCTTCTGGCGCAAGCCGAAGCTGCTGCTGCTGTTGATGCTGCTGCCGCCGGTGCTGTGGCTCGGCATCGTCTATATCGGCTCGCTGTTCGCGCTGCTCTTGCAGAGTTTTTTCTCGATCGACGAATTCTCCGGCCTCATCAACCGCGAATTCACGCTGAAGACCTATGGCGATCTGCTGCAGGCCGCCAATCTCGACATCATCCTGCGCACGGTGACAATGGCGGCCCTGGTCACGTTGGCCTCGGCGATCATCGCCTTCCCCATCGCCTATTACGCGGCGCGCTATGCGCGCGGCCGCTGGAAGGCGCTGTTCTATCTCGGCGTCATGCTGCCGCTGTGGTCGAGCTATCTGGTCAAGATCTATGCCTGGAAGCTCATCCTCGCCAAGGAAGGCATACTGACCTGGCTGCTCGCCAAGCTGCATCTTCTATGGCTTGTTGATGGCTGGCTGTCGCTGCCGATCGTCGGCGGCAATTCGCTATCGGTGTCGTCCACCGGCACCTTCATCGTCTTCGTCTATGTTTGGCTGCCCTTCATGATCCTGCCGGTGCAGGCGGCACTCGAGCGCGTGCCGGGCAATCTGGTCGAAGCCTCGTCCGATCTTGGCGCCTCGCCCGGCCAGACCTTCCGCAACGTGCTGTTCCCGCTGGCGCTGCCGGGAATCGTCGCCGGCTCGATATTCACCTTCTCGCTGACGCTCGGCGATTACATCATCCCGCAGATCATCGGCACCTCGCGGCTGTTCATCGGGCAGGCCGTCTATTCGCAGCAGGGCACCGCCGGCAACATTCCACTCGCCGCCGCCTTCACCGTGGTGCCCATCGTCATCATGGGCTTCTACCTCTGGGGCGCCAAGCGCATGGGAGCTTTCGATGCGCTCTGATGGCTCACCCGCTCCTCTCGGCCTGAAGGTGGCCGCCGCCTGCGGCCTGCTGTTCCTGCATCTGCCGATCCTCCTGATCTTTATCTATGCCTTCACGACCGAGGAAAAGAGCTTCGTCTGGCCGCCGCCGGGGCTGACGACGCAGTGGTTCGCCGTCACCTGGAACCGCCCGGACGTTTGGCAAGCGCTGTCGCTGTCGGTCCGTGTCGCCGCCATCTCGACCGCCGTCGCGCTGGTCCTCGGCACACTGTGCGCGGCGGCCGTGTCGCGAACACGGTTCTTTGGCCGCGAAACCATCTCGCTGCTGGTCATCCTGCCCATCGCGCTGCCTGGCATCATCACCGGCATCGCGTTGCGTTCGGCCTTTTCGCTGGCCGAGATCCCGTTCTCGTTCTGGACGATCGTGCTCGGCCACGCCACCTTCTGCGTCGTCGTCGTTTACAACAACGCCGTCGCCCGCTTCCGCCGCACCTCCGGCTCGATGATCGAGGCATCGATGGACCTTGGCGCCGACGGCTTCCAGACGTTCCGCCATGTCGTGCTGCCCAACATCGCCACCGCCCTGCTCGCCGGCGGCATGCTCGCCTTCGCGCTGTCGTTCGACGAGGTCATCGTCACCACCTTCACCGCCGGCCAGCAGCAGACGTTGCCGATCTGGATGCTGGAGGAGTTGATCCGTCCGCGCCAGCGCCCGGTCACCAATGTCGTGGCCATGGTTGTCGTGCTGGTGACGCTGCTGCCCATCCTCGCCGCCTACTACCTGACCCGCGACGGCGACCAGATCGCCGGTTCGGGCAAATGACGTCAAAAATCCATAAGGGAGAGACTTCCATGGACACAAAGATGCTGATCGGCTCGAAATTCGAGAAGGGCACCGAGACCGAGGAGCCGATCCTCAATCCGAAGACCGGGGCGACCATCCTCAACCTGCCTGAAGCCAGCCAGGCGCAGATCGAGGCAGCGGTGCTGGCGGCCGAAAAGGCTTTCGTCACCTGGTCGCGCACCACGCCGGCGCAGCGCGCGGGCTATCTCCTGAAGATCGCCGACCGCATCGAGGCCGACGCGAAGGATTTCGCCGCACTCGAGGCGCTCAATTGCGGCAAGCCGATCAATGCCGTGCTCAACGACGAGATCCCGGCGATCGTCGATTGCTACCGCTTCTTTGCCGGTGCCGTCCGCTCGATGCCCGGGCAGGTCGCCGGCGAATACATCCCCGGCCACACTTCGATGGTCCGGCGCGACGCCATCGGCGTCGTCGCTTCGATCGCGCCGTGGAACTACCCGCTGATGATGATGGCCTGGAAGCTGGCGCCGGCGATCGCCGGCGGCAATACCGTGGTTTTCAAACCATCGGAGCAGACGCCGCTGACGGCGCTAAAGCTGGCGAAGGTACTAGCCGAGATCCTGCCGGAAGGCGTCGTCAATGTCGTGCTCGGCCGCGGAGACAGCGTCGGCAACACGCTGATCAACCACCCGAAAATCAACATGATCTCGATCACCGGCGATGTCGCCACCGGCAAGAAGGTGCTGCAGGCCGCCGCCAAGTCCGTCAAGCGCACCCATCTCGAGCTCGGTGGCAAGGCGCCGGTCATCGTCTTCGATGACGCCGACCTGGGCGCGGTGATCAACGGCCTGCGCGCCTTCGGCTATTACAATGCCGGCCAGGACTGCACCGCCGCCTGTCGCATCTATGCCGGCAAGAAGATCTACGACAAGCTTGTCGCCGACCTTTCCTCGGCCGTCTCGACCATCAAGTACAACCGCCCCGACGACACCGAGAACGAGATCGGGCCGCTCATCTCACGCCGCCAGCGCGACCGCGTTTCGAGCTTCGTCGAACGCGCCTCCGAGTCGAAGCACATCGAGATCACCACCGGTGGCAAGCCGGGCGAGGGCTCCGGCTTCTTCTACCAGCCGACGGTCGTCGCCGGCGCCTTGCAGGAAGACGAGATCGTGCGCCGCGAAGTGTTCGGGCCGGTCGTCTCGGTCACTCGCTTTTCCGAAGTCGACGAGGCGGTGAGCTGGGCCAATGACAGCGACTATGGCCTCGCGTCCTCGGTGTGGACCAAGGATGTCTCGCGCGCCATGGCGACAGCCGCTCGGTTGCAATATGGCTGCACCTGGATCAACACCCATTTCATGCTGACCAACGAGATGCCGCATGGCGGGCTGAAACAGTCCGGCTACGGAAAGGACATGTCACTCTATGCCCTGGAGGATTATACCGCCGTGCGGCATGTGATGGTGGCACACGGCTAGCGCCTTCCCTTCTCCCCGCTCACGGGGAGAAGGTGGCCCGAAGGGCGGATGAGGGGCAGCACAAGCTTCTGCCAACTTGGCGCTGCCCCTTATCTGCCTGCCGGCATCTTCTTCCCGTTAACGGGCAGAAGAGCGCTACTCCACAATGCGATAGATGTTCCACAGGCTGGTGCCCGACACCACATAGGGCTCCATCTCCTTCCCCCATTTGGCGTGCGCGTCGATCTTGCCGATCTTGGCGAAGAATTCCTCCAGTTGTGCCAGGCTTTCGACCTGGTGGTGTGACTCGACCGTCGCCTCCCGTGCGCCGATCGAACCGGTCATGATCTGGAACTCAAGCGCGGCGAGACCGACCTGCGAGCCGATCTCGCGTTCCCATTTTTTCAACAAGTCGAGCACTGCCTGCTTGTGCCCGAACTTGGCGTCGATCTGCCATCTGGCGCTGAACATGGCCGCCTCCTCACTCGTCCCATGCCTGCACGACGGTCTGCCGCGCAATCTGGCCGTCCTTCAGCTCCAGCATCGCCGCGCAGAACACTTTTGTGCCGTCCGGGTAGTCGCAGGCCTGGGTGAAGGCGAGGTTGTCGCCGTCGGCGATGGTGGTGTCGACCTTGTGGGTCATCGCCCGGCTGCAGATGTCGTCCCAGAACGTGCTGATCGCCGCGCGCCCGCGGATTTCGCGCGGCTTGCTCGGCGGATTGTTGCGGTCGATTACCCGCACCAGCGCGTCGTCGGCATAGAAGCTCGACAGCAATTTTCCGTCACGGCCTTCGATCGCTTTCTTGATCGCCGCGCCGTCCACGGCCTGTGTCTTGGTCACCATTGTATCCTCCATGTGCCCGTCTTCACGAGCGGGCGTTTGATTGATCGGCGCTGTCCGGCGTTCATCGCCGGGGAGTGATTTTTCTACTGTGACTTCGCCTTGACGGCGGCGAACACCTCATCGGCCTGCTGCTTGAAAGCCGCGAGATCGATCTGGCTGCCGTTGAGCATCGTCGACCAGTGGCGCACGATCGCGGCCATCGCCACCGCTTCCTTGATCTCCTCGTCGGTTGCGCCATTGAGCTTGGCTGCCTGCGTGTGGAAATAGATGCAGTACTGGCAGGGGATCTGCGCAGCGACAGCGAGGCCCATCAACTCCTTGGTCTTGCCATCGAGCGCGGTCTTCGGGTTGAGCTGCACCCCTTTGATCTCAGCCCAGGCGCCGGCGACCGCGACGTCCGGCAGTGTCCTGAACATGTCCGGCACCGAGCCGAGCGTCGCCTGGATATCCTTGTAGGCAGCCGTTGCCGAAGCATCCTCGGCCTTTGCCGGGGCAACAGTCAGGAGCGCACCAATGCCTGCTGCCATCGCCAATGATTGGATCTTCCATTTCAACATTTCATCCTCTCTTCGCGGTGCCTTTTCTCGGCGACATCCGCCTGGCCTGCGGAGAGAATTGATACGCTTACGCTTCCGTGGCCGCTTCGCCCGAAAGCGCCATGGCTCTCATGGCCCGTCCGGGCCAGCGTGCCTGGCAGAAAACGCCGCCGCAGCCGCGCGCGACGGCAGATCCAGCTTGAGCAGTATGTTGGCGACGTGACGCTTGACAGTGTGCTCGCTCAGCCTGAGTTCAGCGGCAATCACAGCATTGCTCTTGCCGTCGGCAATCAGGCTCACCACCTCGCTTTCGCGTGCCGTCAGCGCTGCCGGCTCGGTCATCCGGGCTTTGGGCCGGCAGGCGGGCTCCAGATGCTGTTCGGACGTCGCATGCACCAGGGCGAGCGGCTCATCGAGTTCGTCAAGCGCGATCCGCCCGGCATCGGTGAAATGAAGGCCCGAACCGGTTGCCAGATCGGCGACCAGCCGGGACGCGAGGATATCGCCGCTGCCGGCATGGGCGGCAAGCTGCATCGTCACGCGGCCTGTCAGCCCCGCCGGCGGTCCGCGCAACTCGATCTCGCCGACATGCGCACCTTGCGCTGTGGCCACGCCGATCTTCTGCGCCGCGTCGCGCAGCGCCGCCGCACAGCGTATGGCACGCGCCGGGGCGTCGAACCGCGACATCATCAGCTCGCCATGCGTTCCAGCAGAGCGGCCACCATGGCGCCCGACCAGCAGTCGCCAAGTTTCCTGAAAACGCTGGCTGCGCTCGCTCCACATGCGGTCGCCGAGGCGCGCGGTATCGTAGATGCGGGTCGCTAGAAGTGCGGCTAGCACGCGCTCCGCCTCGGCGACCGCGCGCTCGCCGGTTAGAAACTCCTCGATCAGGTCGGCCACCCGGTCCACGTCGCCGGTCCAAATCGGGTGGTTGCGGCCAGGGATCACGACCAGGCGGGCATTCGGGATCTTTTTGGCCAGGAAACGACTGGCGTCGGGATCGACCCGCGCATCGTTGCGGCGATGGATCAGCAACGTTGGTGCGCTGATCGCCGCCAGCACGCCGCGCACGTCGATCCCCGCATTCATGCGCGCCAAGGCAGCCGCCGCCGTCGGGCTCGCCGATAGCCGCTCGAAGCGCCCCCACCATGTTGCAAAACGGGAATCGTCAACTCGGCCAGGCGCGAAATGAGGCAAGGTGGCGCCGGTGCCCCATGCGGTCTCCGCCATCTCAATGAAGGCGTCGAGGCGTTCCGGTGGCATCACCCATTTGTGGAAATGTGCATAGCCGCCATAGAGCACCAGCGCCCGGGTCCGCTCCGGATAGGTGGCGGCGAACAGCATCGCCATCGGCGCGCCTTCCGAAGCACCGAGCAATGCCGCACGGCCGCTGCCAGTGGCATCCATCACCGCACGCACATCGTCCATGCGGGTTTCGAGACTAGGCAGGTGATGCGCATCGACGCGATCGGACAGGCCGGTGCCGCGCTTGTCGAACAGGATCAGCCGCGAGAACGCTGAAAGCCGTTTCAGCAGACGGCTGTAACCCTCGTCTTCCCAGTGCAGATCGAGATTGGAAATGAAGCCCGGCACGAAAACGAGATCGAACGATCCCTGGCCGACCACCTGGTAGGCGATCCGCACGTCGCCGCTTCGGGCGTATCGAGTTTCGATCGGCCTCACGAGGTTTGTCCGCCCGGCCCGACGATTTCTGGTCGCGGGATCATAGCAGAGGCGCGCGGATTGCGGCAGATGCAACTTTAGAGAGGTTGAATAAGCCGGCGGCAGCTAAAGAGACATTTGCTGGCCTATTTCTGTGACGCCGCGGCGATCTCGGCCTTCCCGTCCGCGCTAAAACCTGCGCCCTCCGGCGCACTCGGCCGCTTGATCCTCACCGAGGCGGCCACGACAAGCTCGTTGAAGCCTTCGCCACCGCTGTCCAGCATTTCGAACAATTGCCGCCGCATCCTCGGTTCCCAGAACTTGTTGATGTGCTCGGCGACGCCGGCAATGCCTTCCTCGCGCGGCTTGGAGTGAAAAAAGGCTGCGATCTGGTTGGCCATGCGGACCAGCTTCTCGCCGGTGCTCATGATGTGGCCTTCGTCATGCGACATGCTTGGCAACTCCGGAAACCACACGGCTAGGGTGGGTGAAGATATCGAAATCATCGCCGCGCACGAGAGCCACCAGCGTCATGCCAGCCTCTTCTGCGGTGCGGATGGCAAGTGCCGTCGGTGCCGAGACGGCAATGATGAAGGCAGCACCTATCGCCGCCGTCTTCTGCACCATCTCGACCGAAACGCGCGACGTCACGACGACGGCACCCGAGGTGCCGTCGATGCCGGCTTTGGCCAGTGCGCCGGCCAGCTTGTCGAGCGCATTGTGGCGGCCGACATCCTCGCGCGCCATGACGATGCCCTTGCCGTGGATGTAAAAGCCGGCGGCATGCACCGCACCGGTCTCGGCGTGCAGCGGCTGCACCCTCGACAGAAGCTTGACCGAGCGGATGATATCTTCGGCCGCAAGCGTAAGTTTTGACGAACCGACGGCCTCGACCGAGCGCATCGCTTCCTCGATCGATTCGATGCCGCACAGCCCGCAGCCGACCGGTCCGGCCAGCCGTCTGCGCCGCGCTTCGAAGCGCGTATTGGCCTGGTCCTTCAAGCTGATCTGGATGTCGATGCCGGCGCCGTGATCTTCGATCTCGATCGCCTCGATTTCTTGGCGGTCGGCGATGATGCCTTCGGTCAGTGAGAAGCCGAGCGCGAAATCCTCGAAATCGGCGGGACTTGCCATCATCACCGCATGAGTGGTGCCGGCAAAGGAGAACGCCACCGGCGTCTCTTCCGGCACCATGCGGTTGGCGGCCGCAGTGCCGCCGGCGCGGTGCGCCAGCCGCGAGATCTGCGTCGTGGCTTTGCGGCGCGCGCTCAAAGATTACTCCGCTGCTTCCAGCGTCGCGATGCGACGGCTGTTGCGGGCCTGCTCGTCATAGTCGATCTGCCATTCCGACGGTCCGTTGGACGCGCCTACCTGCACCGCCGTCACCTTATATTCCGGACAGTTGGTTGCCCAGTCGGAGAAATCGGTGGTGATGACGTTGGCCTGCGTGTCGGGGTGGTGGAACGTCGTATAGACCACGCCAGGCGACACCTTGTCGGTGATCAGCGCGCGCAGCGTCGTCTCGCCGGAGCGGCTGGTCAGGCGGACCCAGTCGCCGTCACGCAGACCGCGGTTTTCGGCGTCATGCGGGTGGATCTCCAGCCGGTCCTCGCTGTGCCACATGATATTGTCGGTACGTCTGGTCTGCGCGCCGACATTGTACTGCGACAGGATGCGGCCGGTGGTCAGCAGTAGCGGGAAGCGTGGTCCCGTTCTCTCGTCGGTCGCCACATATTCGGTGCGGATGAACTTGCCCTTGCCGCGCACAAAGCCGCTGATATGCATGATCGGCGTGCCGTCCGGCGCCTTCTCGTTGCAGGGCCACTGCACCGAGCCCATCTTTTCCAGATAATCGTAGGAGACGCTGGCGAAGCTCGGCGTCGTCTTGGCGATCTCGTCCATGATTTCCGACGGGTGCTGGTAATTCCAGGCAAGCCCCATCGTCTGCGCGAGCTTCTGCGTCACTTCCCAGTCGGCCAGCCCGTTCTTCGGCGCCATCACCTTGCGAACGCGGTTGATGCGACGCTCGGCATTGGTGAAGGTGCCGTCCTTCTCGAGGAAGGTCGAGCCGGGCAGGAAGACATGCGCGTAGTTGGCGGTCTCGTTGAGGAAAAGATCGTGCACGACCACGCATTCCATTGCCGCCAGCCCTGCGGCGACATGCTTGGTGTCGGGATCGGACTGCAGGATGTCCTCGCCCTGCACGTAGAGGCCCTTGAACGAGCCGTCGACGGCGGCGTCCAGCATGTTGGGGATGCGCAGGCCAGGCTCGTCGTCGAGCTTGACGCCCCACAGGCTCTCATAGATGTCGCGGACCGCATCGCCGGAGACGTGGCGATAGCCGGGCAGCTCATGCGGGAACGAGCCCATGTCGCAGGAGCCCTGGACATTGTTCTGGCCGCGCAGCGGGTTCACGCCGACGCCCGGGCGGCCGATATTGCCGGTCGCCATGGCAAGATTGGCAATGGCGATGACCGTTGTCGAGCCCTGGCTGTGCTCGGTCACGCCGAGGCCGTAATAGATCGCGCCATTGCCGCCGGTGGCAAACAGCCGAGCGGCGCCGCGGATCTCTTCGGGATCGACACTGGCAAGCTGACCGACCACCTCAGGGCTGTTTTCTGGCAGCGCCGCGAACGACGCCCAGTCCTGGAACTCGTCCCAATCGCAGCGCTCGCGGATGAAGGCTTCGTCGAACAGGCCTTCGGTGACGATGACATGCGCAAGCGCGGTGACCACGGCGACATTGGTGCCGGGCTTCAGCGGCAGATGATGCTGCGCCTCGATATGGGCCGAGCGCACGATGTCGGTGCGGCGCGGGTCGAGCACGATCAGCTTGGCGCCCTTGCGCAACCGCTTCTTCATGCGTGACGCAAATACCGGATGTGCGTCGGTCGGATTGGCACCGATGATCATCACCACATCGGTTTTCTCGATTGAATCGAAATCCTGGGTGCCGGCCGAGGTGCCAAATGTCTGGCCAAGGCCATAGCCGGTCGGCGAATGGCAGACGCGGGCGCAGGTGTCGACATTGTTGTTGCGGAAACCCTGGCGGATCAGTTTCTGCACCAGATAGGTTTCCTCGTTCGTGCAGCGCGACGAGGTGATGCCGCCGATCGAGGTGCGGCCATACTGGTATTGGATGCGGCGGAACTCGTTGGCGGTATGGGTGAGCGCTTCTTCCCACGACACTTCACGCCATGGATCGGTGACCTTTTCGCGGATCATCGGATTGAGTATGCGCTCCTTGTGGGTCGAATAGCCGTAGGCAAAACGTCCCTTGACGCAGCTATGGCCACGGTTCGCCTTGCCGTCCTTGTAGGGCACCATGCGCACCAGCTCGTCGCCGCGCATTTCGGCCTTGAACGAGCAACCGACGCCGCAATAGGCGCAGGTGGTGACCACCGAATGCTCCGGCTGGCCGATCTTGATCACCGATTTTTCGGAGAGCGTCGCCGTCGGGCAGGCCTGCACGCAGGCGCCGCAGGACACGCATTCGCTGTCGATGAAGAGCTGATGCATGCCTGGCGACACGCGGCTTTCAAAGCCGCGGCCCTCGATGGTCAGCGCGAAGGTGCCTTGCACCTCCTCGCAGGCGCGCACGCAGCGCGAGCAGACGATGCATTTCGAGGGATCATAGGTGAAGTACGGGTTGGACTCGTCCTTCGCCATCCATTTGAAATTTTCTGCGCCGTCGTTCTTCTTGAAAACGTGGTTGTCGCCCTCATAACCGTAGCGCACGTCGCGCAGGCCGACGACGCCGGCCTGCGTCTGCAATTCGCAGTCGCCATTGGCGGCACAGGTCAGGCAGTCGAGCGGATGGTCGGAGATGTAGAGCTCCATCACGCCGCGGCGGATGTCCTTCAGCCTTCCGGTCTGGGTGTGCACCACCATGCCCGGCGCCACCGGCGTCGTGCAGGAGGATGGCGTGCCGTTGCGGCCGTCGATCTCGACCAGGCAAAGCCGGCAGGAGCCGAAGGCGTCGACCATGTCGGTGGCGCAGAGTTTTGGAATGGCGATGCCCGCTTCCATCGAGGCGCGCATGATCGAGGTGCCTTCCGGCACGGTGACCGAAAAGCCGTCAACCGTCAGCGTCACCTGCTTCTCGGAGGTCGAGGCCGGTGTGCCGTAGTCGATTTCCTGAACGAGACCCATGGCGAGACTCCTATTCTGCTGCTTCGGCGACCGGCGCCGGCTTGAAATCATCGCGGAAGTGGTTGATTGCGCTCATCACCGGGTAGGGCGTGAAGCCACCCAGCGCACAGAGCGAACCGAACTTCATCGTGTTGCAGAGGTCTGTCACCAGCTCGATCTGCTTTTCCGGCTCGATACCCCTGGCGATCTTGTCGATCGTCTCGACGCCGCGCGTCGAGCCGATGCGGCATGGCGTGCACTTGCCGCAGCTTTCGATGGCGCAGAACTCCATGGCGAAGCGCGCCTGCTTCAGCATGTCGGCGGTGTCGTCGAACACTGTGATGCCGGCATGGCCGATCAGCCCGTCCTTGGCGGCGAAAGCCTCGTAGTCGAATGGCGTGTCGAACAGCGCGCGGGGAAAATAAGCTCCCAACGGCCCCCCGACCTGCACCGCCTTGACCGGCCGTCCGGTCGCCGTGCCGCCGCCGATGTCGTCGACGATCTCGCCAAGCGTCATGCCGAACGCTGCCTCGAACAGGCCGCCATATCTGACATTGCCGGCGATCTGGATCGGAATGGTGCCGCGCGAGCGGCCCATGCCGAAATCCTTGTAGAAGGCAGCGCCCTTGTCCATGATGACAGGCACCGATGCCAGCGAGATGACGTTGTTGATCACTGTCGGCTTGCCGAACAGGCCCTGGATGGCCGGCAGTGGCGGCTTGGCGCGAACGACGCCGCGCTTGCCTTCGAGGCTGTTGAGCAGCGAGGTTTCCTCGCCGCAGACATAGGCGCCGGCGCCGACGCGGATTTCCATGTCGAAGGCGTTGGGCGAGCCCAGCACGTTGACGCCGAGCAGGCCCGCTTCGCGGGCGACCTCGACCGCCTTCTGCATCATCGCCACCGCATGCGGATATTCCGAGCGGATATAGACAAAACCCTTGGTCGCGCCGGTCGCGACGCCGGCGATCGCCATTCCCTCGATCAGCACGAAGGGGTCGCCCTCCATGATCATGCGGTCGGCGAAGGTGGCGCTGTCGCCCTCGTCGGCATTGCAGACGATATACTTTTTGTCGGCCGTCGTATCGAGCACCGTTTTCCATTTGATGCCGGTCGGGAAGCCGGCGCCGCCGCGACCGCGCAGGCCCGACTCGATGACCTGCTTGACGATTTCGGCCGGCGCCATCGCCACGGCGTTCTGCAGCCCCTTCAGTCCGCCATGCGCCTTGTAGTGATCGAGCGACAGCGGATTGATGACGCCGCAGCGCGCGAATGTCAGCCGCGTCTGCCTGGCGAGGAACGGGATCTTGTCGGGCGCGCCCAGCCAGCGCTTGTGGTAGCCGCCGGTGAGGAAGCCGCTGTCGAACAAGCTTTTGACGTCGGACGGCTTCACCGGCCCGTAGGCGACGCGGCCCTTGTCTGTTGTTGCCACTTCGACCATCGGCTCGAGGAAATAGGCGCCGCGCGAACCATTGCGCACGATCTTGGCCTCGATGCCGCGATCGGCCAATTCCTTCTCAATCGCCTTGGCCACCTTTTCCGCACCCAGCGCCAGCGCGCCGGAGTCGCCGGGAATGTAGATGCGCGGGATCATGAGCGCACCTCGGCAACGATCTCGTCGAGCTTTTCGTCATCGAGCCGGCCGATCACCGCGCCGTCCAGCATTGCCGATGGCGCGCAGGCGCAAAGGCCGAGGCAATAGACCGGTTCCAGCGTCACTGAACCGTCGCGCGCCGTCTCGTGGAAACCGATGCCCAGCAATTGCTTGAGCTTGGCGGCAACGGCGTCCGAGCCCATCGACTGACAGGCTTCCGCCTGACAGAGCTTCAGCACATGCCGCCCGGCCGGGTGGCTGCGGTAGTCATGGTAGAAGGTTACGACGCCGTGCACCTCCGCCTTGGAGATGTTCAGCGCCTCGGCGATCACCGGCAGCGCGTCCTGCGGCACATGGCCGAACTCTTCCTGGATGCCGTGGAGGATCGGCAATAGCGGGCCTTCGAGGCCCTTCAGCTCCTGGATGATCGCCGCCGTGCGCGACGCGATCTCGGTACTTGCAGGCTGCATTGTCATGCAGCGCCCTCCCTGGTCGTTGCGATCCAATGCATGTCGCCCAAAAGTGCGAAACGTTCTTTGGGCAACGACATGCGATGTCGCTAAGTGTTTAGGAAATCAGAGGAAACCCGCCAAATCAATAAAGCCGATCCGTTGCTCGATAGAAATCTTCTATCGATCCCACTCATCCGGCAATCTCTAGCTCAACGGCGGGCGCGGAAATCGTCTGCCAGCGCCATCGCCTCGTCCAGCAGCGCCGAGACCAGCGGCGTGTGCGGCTCGCGCGGCGTCGCCACCAGCCCCACGGTGTGGCTGGCATCCGGCTCGACGATCGGTATGGCCCGGATCGGCTCGGAAAAGCCGAATGTTTCCGAGAGGTTGAGCGGCATGATCGACGACCATTTGCCGGTACGGATATGGGAGAACAGCACGATCATCGAATTGGATTCGAGTGTCGGCCGCACCTGCGTGCCGGCTTCGGCCAAATGCTGGTCGATGATGCGGCGGTTCTGCATGTCCGGCGTCAATAGGCAGAGCGGCAGCTGGCTGAGCTCCGCCCATGTCACTTTGTCGCGGTCGGAATAGGGGTTTCCGACGGCGGTGATCAGCTGATAGCGCTCGTCATAGAGCGGCACACTGGTCACCCGCCCCAGTGGCTCGTTGTCGAGATAGGTGATGCCGGCGTCGATGTCGAAATTGCCGAGCAGCGACAGCACCTCGATCGAGGTGCGCGACAGCACCGAGAAGGTGACGCCGGGATGTTTTGCCCGAAAAGGTGTCGTCAGCCGCGCCACCATGGCTAGCGCCGTCGGGATGGCCGCGATGCGGATGCGTCCCGAAAGGCCGTGACGCGCCGCCCGCATCTCCTCGCGCATGGTGCGGGTATCGCCGACGATGCGGCGCGCCCACACCAGCACCTGTTCTCCCTCCGGCGTCAGCCCCTGAAAGCGCGAGCCGCGCAATACCAGCATCACGCCGAGCTGGCCCTCCAACTGCTTGATCCCGGCCGAAAGCGTCGGCTGGGTGACGCCGCACACCTCCGCCGCCCGGCCGAAATGCTCTTCCCTGGCCAGCGCGATGAAGAATTCCAGCTTGTCGATCATGCCATCTGTCCGGTGTCCAGCGCCAAGGTCGGGGAAATTGCCTTCCGCCGCAAGCTGCATGTGCAATCGGCAGCATCCACACCTTTCAGCCGGCTTACTATTTCCCGCAGCGGCATGCGGCGCTATGTGGATAAGGCGAGGTCGTGGGGCACGGGAGATCGAACATGCTGGGCTGGTTCCGCAAGCTGCTGCCGCGCGAGGATCGCTTCTTCGACCTCTTCGAGCAGCACTCCCGCACCGTGGTCGATGGCGCCGAGGCGCTCGAGCAGCTCCTCCAGGGCAAGGACATCGATCGCTGGTGCCAGAAGATCATCGATCTTGAAGACCAGGCCGATCACATCACCGCGGAAGTCCTGCTTTCCGTGCGGCGCTCGTTCATCACGCCTTTCGATCGCGGTGACATCAAGGACCTGATCCAGTCGATGGATGACGCCATCGACATGATGCACAAGACCGTCAAGACGGTGAAGCTGTTCGACAAGAAGGAATTCGACCCGCTGATGCTGGAAATGGGCGGCGTCATCGTTATTGCAGCCAAGCTGGTCGCCGAGGCCATCCCATTGCTCAGCAAGATCGGCGCCCACAGCGTGCGCCTCAACGCGATCGCCGAAGAGGTCATGCGCGCGGAAGGCCGGGCCGACGATCTGCACGAGCAGGGCCTGAAGGACCTGTTCAAGAGGCATGGCCGCAGCGACCCGATGGCCTACCTGATCGGCAGCGAGATCTATGGCGAGCTGGAAAAAGTGGTCGACCGGTTCGAGGACGTCGCCAATGAGATCAGCGGCATCGTCATCGAGAACGTTTAGCCAATGGAAGCCGCCATCGCCTTTCCCGTGCTGGCCGGGCTCATCGCCGTTGCGCTGTTCTTCGATTTTCTCAACGGACTGCACGATGCCGCCAACTCTATCGCCACCATCGTCTCCACGCGTGTGCTGAGGCCACACTATGCGGTGCTGTGGGCGGCCTTCTTCAATTTCATCGCCTTCCTGTTCTTCGGCCTTCATGTTGCCGAGACCTTGGGAACGGGCATCATCGACGCCAGCATCGTCACCCCGGGGGTGATCTTCGCCGCTCTCGTCGGTGCCATTGTCTGGAATATCGTCACCTGGCTCGTCGGCATCCCCTCCAGCAGCTCGCACGCGCTGATCGGCGGACTTGTCGGTGCCGGCGTTGCAAAGGCAGGCGGCGGCGCCATCGTCTGGACCGGACTCGGCAAGACCATTGCGGCCATCGTCCTGTCGCCGGCGACCGGATTTCTGCTGGCGCTTGTCCTGATCCTTGCGGTCTCCTGGGCGTTCGTGCGCCAGACACCGTTCGCCGTGGACAACACTTTCCGCGTCATGCAGTTCGTTTCCGCCTCGCTCTATTCACTCGGCCATGGCGGCAACGACGCACAGAAAACCATGGGCATCATCGCCGTGCTGCTCTATTCGCAAGGCATGCTCGGAGAAAATTTCTACGTGCCGCTATGGGTCGTCATCACCTGTCAGGCGGCGCTGGCGCTGGGCACATTGTTCGGCGGGTGGCGCATCGTCCACACCATGGGCTCGAAGATCACCCGGCTGAACCCGATGCAGGGGTTCTGCGCCGAGACCGGCGGTGCGATCACCCTGTTCGCCGCCACTTGGCTCGGCATTCCGGTGTCGACGACGCATACGATCACCGGCGCCATTATCGGCGTCGGCGCCGCCCGCCGCGTCTCAGCCGTGCGCTGGGGCATCGCCGGCAACATCGTCATCGCCTGGATTGTCACTCTGCCGGCCACGGCCGCGATTTCGGCCCTCACCTACCTCGCGGTCAGCCTGGCGGCGTGAGGTGAGTGGCGCTCGAACTCGCATTGTGCGGCAGCGCGAAATCTACCTGTCCACAAGGTTCAGGATGTTACCGTCCGGATCCTTGAACCAGGCAACCTTCATGCCGTGACCGACGTGGACGTCGCCTTCCAGCGTCAGGCCCGGCATCTCGTAGTGCTCGAAGACCACGCCCTTCGATTTCAGCGCCCTGACGACGGTGTCGATCTCGTCGCCGACCATCCAGGTCACCGCTGTTGCCTTGTTGGTGCCGGCGAACTTCGAGTGGTACACATTGATGCTGGTGTCGCCGCTTTTGTAAACGATCAACTCGCCACCCTCATTGTGTACCTCAGTCAGGCCGAGCGTTCCCTCATAGAAAGACCTGGCCTTCGCCAGATCTTTCACCGCGAGATTGGCCGTTGCGTTGCTGTTTGCGAGCATGATTGTCTCCTTCCTTGCTGGCGAGCACGCCCGAGCCCTGCAGGAAAATAGGGCTGCTTTGCCTTCTGGCGACCGCAGCTCGCGCGATCGGCGTGCCTCTTCCTAAGACGTTTCGATTGACGCAAATCCCTAAAGTGGACGCAAGTTTTTGAAGCCATGCCGCTGCGCGTGCCGTTCCGCCGCTTGGTTCTGTTCGGGAACTGCATTATCTGATGCGGAAAAGCAGAGGAAAAGCTGATGCCCGCCGTCCAGGAAAACGTCACCAAGGAAATCGTCATCGAGCGCCTGAAGACGGTCAATGGGCCGGATTTCACCGGCAACATCGTCGACCTCGGCATGGTTTCCGAGATTTTCATTGCCGATGCCAAGGTCTTCTTCTCGATCACCGTTCCTGCCGCCCGGGCCCAGGAGATGGAGCCGTTGCGCGCCGCAGCCGAACGGGTTGTCAAGGCGATCCCCGGTGTCGCCGGCGCCGTGGTCGCGCTGACGGCGGAAAAGAAGGGTGGCGGCATGGAGGCTCCGGTTCCGCAAAGACCCGCTCCCAGGCCCGCCCCAAGGCCCACACCTGCGGCCGCACCCGCTGCGGCGCCACGCCCGGCTCCGCATGCTCCGGCCTCGCACAGCCAGGGCAAACGCGGCGTGCCCGGCATCGAGGCGATCATCGCTGTCGCTTCCGGCAAGGGCGGCGTCGGCAAGTCGACCACTGCCGTCAACATCGCGCTTGGCCTCGCCGCTAACGGCTTGAGGGTTGGTGTGCTTGACGCCGACATCTACGGCCCGTCCATGCCGCGGCTGCTCAACATCCATGGCCGGCCGCAGACCGTCGACGGCAAGATCCTGAAGCCGATGGAGAATTACGGGCTGAAGGTCATGTCGATGGGCTTCCTCGTCGATGAGGAGACGCCGATGATCTGGCGCGGGCCGATGGTGATGTCGGCGCTGACGCAGATGCTGCGCGAGGTCGAGTGGGGTCCGCTCGACGTGCTCGTCGTCGACATGCCGCCCGGCACCGGCGACGCGCAGCTGACCATGGCCCAGCAGGTGCCGCTCGCCGGCGCCGTCATCGTCTCGACGCCGCAGGATCTGGCCCTGATCGATGCGCGAAAGGGCCTCAACATGTTCAAGAAGGTCGACGTGCCGCTGTTGGGCATCGTCGAGAATATGAGCTACTTCCTCGCCCCCGACACCGGCAAGCGCTACGATATCTTCGGCCACGGCGGCGCGCGCCGCGAGGCCGAGCGTCTCGGCGTCACCTTTCTCGGCGAAGTGCCGCTCGAGATGGGAATCCGCGAAAGCTCGGATGCCGGCACGCCGGTCGTGGTCTCGAAGCCCGATGGCGCCGAGGCAAAAATCTACCGCGACATCGCTTCTAAGGTCTGGGACAGGGTCAATGAAGAACGCGGCGCGGCGGAAGCCGCGGTGCCGAGCATCGTGTTCGAGTAACGCGGATATCCCTCTCCCTTGAGGGGAGGGTGCCGCGCGAAGCGCGGTGGGAGGGGTCATCTGAACCGCCTCAACCTCTTACGAAGGAAATGTCGGAGCGCGTCGCCACCGACCCCACCCGGCCCTTCGGGCCACCCTCCCCTCAAGGGGGAGGGGCTCAGCCGCCGACCTTCTCGCCAAAACTCGAAAAAAACTGCCCGGCCAGTTTCTTCGACGTCGATTCGATCAGCCGGCTGCCGAGCTGGGCGATCTTGCCGCCGACATCGGCCTTGGCCGCATATCTGAGGATCGTCGCCTCCGGCCCATCGGCGGTCAGCGTCACATCGGCGCCGCCTTTTGCGAAGCCGGCGATGCCGCCCTTGCCCTCACCCTGGATGGTGTAGGAA
>NZ_RZTJ01000004.1:238015-546853 GCF_003997065.1 Mesorhizobium sp. M6A.T.Ce.TU.016.01.1.1
GTGTAGGAATGCGGCGGGTTGAGATTCCTGAGCGTCACCCCGCCGTTGAACGTAGCCTTGATCGGGCCGATCTTGAGCACCACGGTCGCTCCCATCTCGGTGTCCGACTTCTTTTCGAGGCTCTGACAGCCCGGAATGGTCTGCCTCAGAACGTCCGGGTCGTTCAGCGCTTCCCACACCTTTTGCAGGGGTGCGGCGATGCGTTCCTCGCCTTCGATCACCAAAGCCATCAAAATCTCCCGGATTCAAAATTGACAAACCCCGATCCGGTCTAGCGTGGGGGCCGATGTATGTCTATCGCACCAAAGTCCGGATTCGGATGGCGCGTGCCTCTTGCCTGCTCTCGCGCGTTGTCATATCGATTTGTCATACAAATACGGAGACCATGATGGCCGGCGCCCCCACAACTAAGAAGAAATTTCGCTCGCAGGAGTGGTTCGACAATCCCGACAACCCGGGGATGACGGCGCTTTACCTCGAGCGCTACCTGAATTACGGGCTGACGCGTGCCGAACTGATGTCGGGCAAGCCGCTGATCGGTATCGCCCAGACCGGTTCGGATCTGTCGCCCTGCAACCGCCATCATATCGAGCTGGCCAAGCGCGTGCGCGAGGGCATCGTCTCGATGGGCGGCATCCCTTTCGAGTTCCCGTGCCACCCGATCCAGGAGACGGGCAAACGCCCGACAGCGGCGCTCGACCGCAACCTTGCCTATCTCGGCCTGGTCGAAGTGCTCTACGGCTACCCGCTCGACGGCGTCGTGCTCACCATCGGCTGCGACAAGACGACGCCGGCCCTGCTGATGGCAGCGGCCACCGTCAACATTCCGGCCATCGCGCTGTCGGTCGGCCCGATGCTGAATGGCTGGCACAAGGGCAAGCGCACCGGCTCCGGAACGATCGTCTGGGAATCGCGCCAGCGCCTGTCGGCCGGCGAGATCGGCTATGACGAGTTCATGGACATCGTCGCTTCCTCGGCGCCGTCCACCGGCTATTGCAACACAATGGGCACTGCCACCACCATGAATTCGCTGGCCGAGGCGCTCGGCATGCAGCTGCCGGGCTCGGCTGCGATCCCCGCGCCCTATCGCGAGCGCGGCCAGATCGCCTATGAGACGGGAAAACGTATCGTCGACATGGTGCATGAGGATCTGAAGCCCTCCGACATCATGACCCGGCAGGCCTTCGAGAACGCCATCGTCGTCAATTCGGCCATCGGCGGCTCGACCAACGCGCCGATCCACCTCAACGCCATCGCCCGCCATCTCGGCGTGCCGCTCGACAATGACGACTGGCAGAAGGTCGGCCTCAAGATACCGCTCATCGTCAACCTGCAGCCGTCGGGCGAATATCTCGGCGAGGATTACCACCATGCCGGTGGCGTGCCGGCGGTCGTGGCCGAACTGATGAAGGCTGGGCTGTTGCCCCATCCCGACGCCATGACCGTCAACGGCAAGACGATGGGCGACAATTGCAGTGGGGCCGTCAACGAGAATCTCGACGTCATCCGCACCGTCGCCGAGCCGCTGAAGGCCAATGCCGGCTTCATCAATCTTAGGGGTAATCTGTTCGATTCGGCGATCATGAAGACCAGCGGCATCTCGCCCGAATTCCGCGAACGCTATCTGTCGAACCCGAAGGACCCTGAGGCCTTCGAAGGCAACGCCATGGTCTTCGACGGTCCCGAAGATTACCACGCCCGCATCGATGATCCGGCGCAAGGCATCGACGAGCACACGATCCTGTTCATGCGTGGCGCCGGCCCGATCGGTTATCCGGGCGGCGCCGAAGTCGTCAACATGCAGCCGCCGGCCCATCTCATCAAGAAGGGCATCCACGCGCTGGCCTGCATCGGCGACGGCCGCCAGTCGGGAACGTCGGGCTCGCCGTCGATCCTCAACGCCTCGCCCGAAGCCGCCATAGGCGGCGGGCTGGCGCTGCTGAAGACCGGCGACCGCGTCCGCATCGACCTGCGCAAGGGCACTGCCGACATTCTCGTCACCGATGACGAGATCACGCGCCGTCGCGCCGAGCTGCAGAACAGTGGCGGCTATCACTACCCCAAGCATCAGACGCCATGGCAGGAGATCCAGCGTGGCATGGTCGACCAGTTTTCCGAAGGAATGGTGCTGAAGCCGGCGGTGAAATATCAGGATGTGGCGCACACCAAGGGCGTGCCGCGGGACAATCACTAGAGCAATTCCAGGAAAAGTGTGAAGCGGTTTTCCGTCCGGAATTGCGCAAAAACAAAGAGATAGAGCGGTTCGGCGTTTCCGTGAAACGATGAACCGCTCTAACGTCGGCCTCCGGCGCCTTCCGCTGGCCGGCGGCTTGGTTCGATCAAGCCGCCGTCAGATGTTTTCTGAGCCCGCCGCTCACAAATAACCGGTGATCTCCGGCGCTTGGTCCTGCCTGTCGCGCTTGCCGTCCTCGTAAACGATTGGTGCTGCGGCGAGTTCCTCTTCGGTGACGTCGTCGAGGCAGGCGACGTTCACCGCCCAGAAATTCCCGCCCATGAAGTCGAGAAAGCCGCGCGAGAGAAAATTCGCGCCGCAGTTCGGGCACATATAGTGGTTGATGTCGCCCTCCGGCCAGTTCGACGGCGTCGCCTTGTATTCACGCATCCGGTCGCGGCCATCCGTCACCCTCACGGCCTCATAGGCAGCGAAGGATTTCCGGTAGCCGAGCTTCCAGCAGAAGCTGCAATTGCATTTGCGGATGCCTTCGGCGAGGTCGATATCGGCTTCGAAACGCACCGCGCCGCAATGGCAACTGCCGAGATAGGTCTTTTTCATGGGTTTCCTCCCAGAAATGTTCTGGTTCCGCCAAGCCGGCCGCCGGAGCCGGAGCATCCTTTGCTCCAGGGATGACGCTTGACAAGTGGGCGCGACAAATCCACGATCATGGCAAGGGGTGCATCGCGACGACCCCGTGAGGCGTCAGCCCAACGTTCGCGTCCAAGCTTCTCTTTCAAGGAGGTGGACGCCATGCCGTCAACAACCGTTATCACCGTATCGCAACTGTCCCGTCTGATTGGTCTGCCGGGCGCGCCAACGATTATCGATGTTCGCGTCGATGATGATTACAACGCCGATCCGCGCCTGCTGCCGGCCTCAAGCCAGCGTGATTTCAAAACCGTCCCAACCTG
Source organism: Mesorhizobium sp. M6A.T.Ce.TU.016.01.1.1 (assembly GCF_003997065.1). Lineage (NCBI taxonomy): Bacteria > Pseudomonadati > Pseudomonadota > Alphaproteobacteria > Hyphomicrobiales > Phyllobacteriaceae > Mesorhizobium > Mesorhizobium sp. M6A.T.Ce.TU.016.01.1.1. The sequence goes on from NZ_RZTJ01000004.1 coordinate 241,163, forward strand.
GGCATCCGAATTCACCGGCAGCCGAGTGGCGGTCGTCTGCCAAAAAGGGCAGAAGCTCTCGCAAGGCGTGGCCGCATGGCTGCGGCATGAGGGCATTGCCGCCGAATCCCTCGAAGGCGGGTTCGAGGCCTGGCGCGATGCCAAGGGGCTTTTGGTCCGCACCGGCAAGATGCCTACCCGCGACGAAAGGGGCCGCACCGTGTGGGTGACGCGGGCCCGCCCGAAGGTCGATCGCATCGCCTGCCCCTGGCTGATCCGGCGTTTCATCGATCCGAGCGCGGTTTTTCTCTTTGTTGAAGCGGCCGAAGTGCCGGCTGCTGCGGATCGCTTTCAGGCCGTGCCTTTCGACATCGACAATGTGTTCTGGTCACACCGCGGCGAACACTGCACCTTCGACACGATGATCGAAGAGTTCGGGCTCGAATCCGAGGCGCTCGACCGCTTGGCCATGATTGTGCGCGCAGCCGATACCGCAAGCCTCGATCTGGTTCCCCAGGCGGCCGGATTTCTGGCCGCCTCGCTTGGACTGTCGCGGATGTTTCGCGACGATCTTGAACAGCTGGAGGCAGGGATGCTGCTCTACGATGCGTTTTTCCGATGGTGCCGCGACGCCACCGAGGAGACGCACAACTGGCCAAGCGCGAGCAAGCCATCATGAGCGCCATGCCGTCTGACAAAACGGGGGCTTCTGGCAAAACTGGCGGGATCGTCGAAGCGCCGGCAGCGCCAACCTTCCGCGAAGGGGTAAAGCTCTGGGCGAAAATCGGCCTGCTCAGCTTCGGCGGGCCGGCTGGGCAGATCTCGCTCATGCACAAGGAACTGGTCGAGGAACGGCGTTGGATCGGCGAGCAGCGTTTCCTGCATGCGTTGAACTACTGCATGCTGTTGCCCGGCCCTGAAGCCCAGCAACTCGCCATCTATATCGGCTGGTTGCTGCACCGGACGATCGGCGGCCTCGTCGCCGGCATCCTCTTCGTCGCGCCGGGCGCGCTTGTGATGCTCACCTTGAGCATCCTCTATGCGCTGTATGGCGACGCGCCCCTTGTCGAGGCGCTGTTTTTCGGGGTGAAGGCGGCCGTGCTCGCCATCGTGATCGAGGCGATGATCCGGATCGGACGGCGTGCCCTCAAGAACCGGGTCATGGTGTCGATCGCGATCACCGCCTTCATCGCCATCTATGCGCTGAACGTGCCGTTTCCGCTCATCATCCTGCTTGCCGGCCTGGCAGGCTGGATTGGCAACCGTGTTGCGCCGGGCCTCTTTTCCGGCGCGTCGCACGGCAAGGGCGATGCTCCCGACGTCAAGGGCGCGGTCGACCTGATGTTCGAGCGCGGCGAGCTGGCCCACACCAGGCCGACGCGATGGCATGCGCCGCGCACCATTGCGATCTGGCTGCCGATCTGGCTGGGGCCTGTGCTTCTGATCTGGGCGTTCACCGGATCCGCCAGCGTGTGGACTGAGATCGGTGGGTTCTTCAGCGTCATGGCGGTCGTCACCTTCGGCGGCGCCTACGCGGTCCTTGCCTATGTCGCGCAGGCAGCGGTCGAGTCCTTCGGCTGGCTCGCGCCCGGTGAGATGGTCGATGGCCTCGGTCTTGCCGAAACCACGCCGGGTCCGCTCATTCTGGTCCTGCAGTTCGTCGGTTTCCTTGCCGCGTTCCGCCAGCCCGGAGCCTTGAACCCACTGCTTGCCGGATCGCTAGGGGCGATGCTCACCCTGTGGGCCACGTTCACGCCTTGCTTCTTCTGGATATTCCTCGGTGCGCCCTACATTGAAGCCCTGCGCGGCAACAAGGCACTGTCGGCGGCGCTGACCGCGATCACCGCCGCCGTCGTCGGCGTCATCATGAATCTCGCTCTGTGGTTCGGCTTGCACGTCATTTTCGGCGAGGTGCGCAACATCGGGCTTGGAATGGACGTGCCGGTGCTCTCATCGATCGACTGGGGTGCGGCGCTGCTGTCGTGTGCTGCCATGATCGCCATTCTGAAGCTGAAGATCGGCATGCTGCCGACGCTTGCGGGATCTGCCCTTGCTGGCGTTGTGTTGCTGGCAGCGAGCGGATAACGGCGGCGTGCGGCAGTCGCTTCGCTGCGGTTTCGGGCATTGGATAGAAACATCATGGCGAGACGGCGCTCTTCCCTAGGCTTCCTCGGAATGTTCGGTCGCTCAGGCGACCTCAGGCAACTCGACGCCGCGTTGCGTGGCGTCGACCTTCATCCTGCCCTTGTGCCGGAGGGAGCAAAGCTCACCATCGTCAATCTGATGAAGGATCACTGGCCCGACGAGCCGCCACCACAAGCCTACCCACCGGTGGCGCAGCTATTTGGCTATTGTATTGCCGGGCCGGAAGCGTTCGAGCAATCCAACGGCCTTCAACATAGGCTGGATGCGGAGCGCCGGCTCGAGGCAGCCCTTGAGGCCGGCGACAGCTTCGATGCGCAAATTATACTGATGACGCTGCATGCCAAGCTGATCAGCAGCGAGGTCGTCGAGCGCTACGGTTTGAGCGCCGACTAGACCATGATCCCGAAAAGTGGAAACCCGGTTTTCGGAAAAGGTCATGGTCAAACAGAAGGTAGAGCCCCATCCCGATTTTGTCGGGATGGATTAGGCTCTGACAGTTTTTTGACGGGAAGCGTCCTCAGCCGCCCATGCCGCTGCGCGGCAGATGGATCAGATTGCCGAAGCGAGCGCGTAACTTGTCGTCGAGGAGCTTCGGCACGTGGCGCGGGAAGCGCTCGGCGAGGATGCGTTTCTTCTCGATGATTGCCCGCTGCAAGATGTCGGGCCTGCCCTTCTCGTTCCACTCCTTCGGCGAAAAGCGATCGCCGACCGCCGGATAGAAATATTCGGTCTGCATCAGCCGCAGCGTCTGCTCGTTGCCGAGATAGTGACCTGGCCCCTTCAGGCAGACGTCGGCGATGGTGTCTATCGACAGCGACTCATCGGTCACCTCGATGCCGCGCACGCAGCGCAGGCAATGGCCGAGCATGTCGTTGTCGATGATCAGGCTTTCCAGACAGAAGCCGAGCAGCGAGGCGTGCATGCCGGCCGATTCGTAGACGAGGTTGAGGCCGGCAAGACCGGCCATCACATCGGTGATGCCCTTTTCGTAACCGGACTGAATGTCGGGCAGTTTCGAATCCGTCATGCCGGCGGCCGAACCACCGGGCAGATCGTAGAATTGCGCCATCTGGGCGCAGGCTGCGGTCAGCACCGCTTGCTCGGCCGAGCCGCCGGACATGGCGCCGGTCCTGAGGTCCGAGACGAACGGCCAGGTGCCGAAGATCGCCGGATGCCCGGGCTTGATGGCGTTGACATAGACAAGGCCGGCGAGCACCTCGGCCACCGCTTGCACCACCGCACCGGCGATCGCCGCCGGCGCCGTGGCGCCCGCCTGGCCGGCCGACAGCAGCAGGATCGGAATGCCGCCTTCGACGCAGGCCTCGAGCACGCCGCAAGCGTCCTCGGCGAATTTCATCGGCGGCACGACAAAACAGTTCGAATTGGAGACAAAAGGCCGCGCGCGAAAATTCTCTTCGCCGCCGGCAATCGCGTAGAGCATGTCGAGCGCCGGCTTGACGTTCTCGCGCACCGTGAAGGACGTGCCGACATGCTTCGACGTCCCCATCACACAGGCGTAGAGCGTGTTGAAATCCATGTCGAGCGGATCGGGAATGTCGCGCGGCACCATCGGCCGCTGGAAGAAGTGGATGTTGTCGAGCCCCTCGACGATGCGGGCAGCGTCGTAGATGTCCTGCAGCAGCGACTCCCGGTATTCGCGCTTCTCGACATCGACCAGATGCACCGCGGCACCCGCCGTGCCGTAATGCACGCGCTTGCCCTGGATCAGCATGTCGTGCTTGGGATCCTGGCCATGCAAGGTGAAGTGGCGCGCGGCCTTCTTGATCGTGTCGAGGACAAGCGCGCGGGGAAAGCGAATTCGCCCGTCCTCGCCGAGAGTGGCGCCGGCCTTGGTCAACGCCTCGATGCAGGATGGGATGGCATTGGCGAAGCCGACCGTTTCAAGCAGCGTCAGCACTGCTTCGTTGATGCGCTCGCGGTCGTTTTCGCTGAGCGGCCCGTAACTTCCGCCTTCGAGGCCGGCGCGCACCGGCTTGATGTCGTCGGCAAGTGGCGCCGCACGCATGGCGCGGCGCGCTTCACGCCCGCCGGAACGCCGCGAACGTTGGTCCGAGGGCGTATCCGGCTTCTCAACAGCCACTGACATGGAGGCACTCCACCTTTAGCTGCGAAGCTGGCGGCGGCGGTTGGTCCACCATCGGACTGCTTCGTCCCCTTATGCCTCGAACTATGCCGTCGGCCTTGGCACAGCCTATGAGCCAGACGGTCCCGTCGCATATGCCAGAGCGCTAAAGAACGGTGGCCGGTCCCAGCCCGGACGAGGCATCAAGCCGCCGCCGGCCTGCGCCCGGCCGCCGTTGCCAGTTCGCGGATGCCGGGCTCGATGTGCTGCAGCGCGATCGAGGAGATGCCCAGCCGCATGAAGCGCGACGGCTTTTCGGTGCGGTCGAAGAAGCGGTCGCCAGGCTCGATGATGACGCTGCGCGAGGCAGCGGCCTCGGCCAGCCCGCGCGAGTCGGTGCCGCGCGGTCCCTCGAGCCAGAGCGACGCGCCGCCGGCCGAATCGGTCGAGCGCCACTCCGGCAGGAATGCGGTAATCGCATGGATCAGACGCTTGCGCCGTTCGTCGAAAGCGCTCGATAGCCGCCGCACCAGCGCCTCATGGTGACCAAGCGATAGGAACAGCGCGACGGCGCGCTGGTTGTTGGCCGGCGGATGACGCAGCATGAAGCGGCGTAGCGCGCGAAGCTCGGAGATCAGCCCGGCCGAGGCGACGATGTAGCCGAGCCGCAGACCGGGAGCCAGCGTCTTCGACATCGAGCCGACATAGATGACCCGGCCGGAACGGTCGAGGCTCTTCAGCGCCTGCTGCGGCGCCTCGTCCAGGAGCTGGCTGTCATAGCCGTCCTCGATGATGATCTGGTTGTGGCGGTTGGCGCGCGCCAAAAGGTCCTGCCGGCGCTCCGCCGACAGTGGCACCATGGTCGGGCAATGGTGGCTGGGCGTCACGAAGACGAAGCCGGAATCATTGGGAATAGAAGCGGTTACGATGCCGGAGTGGTCGACCGGGACCGGTGTGACGTCGGCGCCCGCCAGCCGGAAGATCGATCGTGCGTCGGGATAGCCGGGGTCTTCCATGGCCACTTTGGAGCCCTTGGTCATCAGCAGCGTCGCCAGCATGTAAAGCGCGTTCTGCGCGCCGAGCGTCACGATAATCTCGTCGGGATTGGCGAAGATGCCGCGCCGCGGCAACAGCCGCGCCTGGATCTGCTCGATCAAGAGCGGATCGTCGCGGTCGACCATGTCGGACGCCCAGTTGCGGATCTCGAGCACGGCAAGCGCCATGCGGTTGCACTCGCGCCATTCGGCGGTTGGGAACAGTGCCGGATCGAACTGGCCATAGACGAAGGGGTAGGACGACTTGATCCAGTTGTCGTGCTTGGCCGGCGGCGGCATGTCGCTGGCCGCGATCTGGCGGCGCGCCTTCCAGTCGATCTCGTTGGCCTGGTCGGGCGCCTTCTGATGCGGCCTCGCCGGGGTCGCCAGCACGTCGGGGTTGACGAAATGGCCGCGCCGTTCGCGCGCCACCAGGAAACCCTGGTCGACGAGCTGCTGGAAGGCCAGCACCACGGTGCCGCGCGCCACGCCGAGTTTCTCGGCTAGGATCCGGCAGGACGGAAGCGGCATCGAAGCGGCGATCTGCCGGTCGAGGATGGCGGCGACGATCGCTTGACGGATCTGCGCCTGCAGGGTCTGGCCGGAGTCCGCCGAAATCCGGAACAGGCCGGACCACATGGCCGTGTCGTTTCGCTGTGGCATGGAAAATGTTCCTCGATGGCCAGCCTATTTCATTTGGCTGGACCAGTCGAATGTACCGGTGGCACAAGGCGTTGCGCCAATCAATTTTTCTGATCGTTGGGATTTACGCCAGTGATCCTTCGCTGCGCTGCGGCATCCCCCGGTCACGCACTGCGTCATCCCCGGCGTGACGCTGCGCGTCATCCCCAGCGTGACGCAGTGCGTCATCGCTGCGCATTGAAACCAGTGGATTTCGGCTAGATAGTTTGCCGCGACGACACGCGCCGGAAACATCCGGCCTGTTATGTTGGCATCAAAGACTTTGGAGCAAGCCAGTGGATCAATCGTCCTTTCAAAAACAGCTCGACGCCCTGCGCGCTCACCGTGCGGCCAAATCAGGCAGCATGCGCGAGGCTTTCGCGGCTGATCCGCAGCGCTTCGAAAAATTCTCCGCCACCGACGGCGACCTGCTGCTCGACTGGTCGAAATGCGCGGTCGATGCGCAGACGATGGATCTGCTTGAGAAGCTGGCGGGAGCCGCCGATCTCGAAGGCCGGCGCGCCGCGATGTTCTCGGGCAAGAAGATCAATGTCACCGAAGGCCGCGCCGTGCTGCACACCGCGCTGCGCAACCTGAACGGCAAGGGCATCGTGCTCGACGGCCAGGACGTGAAGGCGGAAGTCGTCGCCGTGCTCGACGCGATGGGCGCCTTCGCCGATGCCGTGCGCTCCGGCAAGGCGGCCGGCGCCACCGGCAAGAAGATCACCGACATCGTCAACATCGGCATCGGCGGGTCCGACCTTGGCCCGGCCATGGCAACGCTGGCGCTGGCGCCCTATCACGATGGGCCGCGCACGCATTACGTGTCCAACATCGACGGCGCCCATATCCACGACACGCTGAAGGGCCTTTCCGCCGAAACCACGCTGTTCATCATCGCTTCGAAGACCTTCACCACTGTCGAGACGATGACCAATGCCGAGACGGCGCGCGACTGGGTGCAGAAGGCGCTCGGCCAGGAAGCGGTCGGCAAGCATTTCGCCGCCGTCTCGACGGCGCTGGACCTGGTGGCCAAATTCGGGATCGCGTCCGACCGCGTCTTTGGCTTCTGGGACTGGGTCGGCGGCCGCTATTCGGTGTGGGGCGCGATCGGCCTGCCGGTGATGATCGCCGTCGGCCCGAAGAATTTTCGCGAATTTCTCGATGGCGCTCATGCGATGGACGAACATTTCCAGACGGCGCCGCTGGCCAGCAACCTGCCGGTGCTGATGGGGCTGATCGGCTGGTGGCACCGGGTGATCTGCAAATATCCCGCCCGCGCGGTCATTCCCTACGACCAGCGTCTGTCCCGGCTGCCGGCCTATCTACAGCAGCTCGACATGGAATCGAACGGCAAGAGCGTCACCCTCGACGGCGGCGCTGTGACCACTCCGACGGGCCCGCTGGTCTGGGGTGAACCCGGCACCAACGGCCAGCACGCCTTCTTCCAGCTGCTGCACCAGGGCACCGATTTCATCCCGGTCGAATTCCTAGCCGCGGCAATCGGCCATGAGCCGGGCCTCAAGCATCACCACGATCTGTTGCTCGCCAACTGCCTGGCGCAGTCGGAAGCCTTCATGAAGGGCCGCACGCTTGAGGAAGCACGCGCGCAGATGCTGGCAAAAGGCATGACGCCGGCCGAGGTCGACAGGATCGCCCCGCACCGCGTCTTCTCCGGCAACCGACCCTCGGTGACGATCCTCTACAGACAACTCGATCCGCATACGTTCGGGCGGCTGATCGCGCTCTATGAGCACCGCGTCTTCGTCGAGGGCACGCTCTTCAACATCAATTCCTTCGACCAATGGGGTGTCGAGCTGGGCAAGGAACTGGCGACCGGGCTGCTGCCTGTCGTGGAAGGCAAGGAGAATGCCGCAAAGCGGGACGCGTCGACCGCTGGGCTGGTGGGACACATCCACCGATTGCGCGGATCGGAGTAAGCGGCTTGGCCGAGATCAAGGGAATATTGTTCGATAAGGACGGCACGCTTGTCGACTTCAATGCGACATGGCTCGGCGTTGCCGATTTCATGGCGATGGATGCGTCGGAGGGCGACCGCTGGAAGGCCGACAGGCTGCTTGCCGCGGCGGGCTACGATTTCGCCACCAAACGCTTCAAGCCCGACTCCATCTTTGCCTCCGGCACCAACATGGATGTCGTCGAGCTTTGGTTTCCGCGCCTGTCCGACGAAGACCAGATGCTTGCCGTCGCCCGCTTCAACGAGATCACCTCCATGCAGGGCTCGGCGATGGCGGTGGCGCTGCCGGGCATCGTCGAGACGCTCGGCGTTCTTCACAGGAAAGCCTATCGGCTCGGCGTCGCCACCAACGATTCGACCACCGGCGCGGAAAAGACATTGCTGACGCTGGGCGTCGCGCAGCTGTTCGACGCCGCCTATGGTTACGACGCGGTGGCCAATCCGAAACCGGCGCCGGATACGATCCTTGCCTTCTGCGACCTGACCGGCCTGAGGCCTGCCGCGATCGCCATGGTCGGCGACAATCGCCACGATCTGGAGATGGCGCGGGCCGGCGGCTGCGGTCTGGCAATCGGCGTGCTCTCCGGCACCGGCACGCGGGAATCACTGTCACAGATCGCCGACGTCATTCTGGATTCGGTTGCCGATCTGCCCGACTTTCTTTCGGCAAGGGTCAAGGAGACGACCTGACTGGCCAACTGACTGGCAAGGCCGGGGGCAAAACTCAAATCAACCTGGGCTTTCCCGCCAATGGTCGAGATGGGTGGAAAGTTGCCGCTGGCTCATCTGCCAGAACGGGCACGTTGCGCCAGAAGCGGACACCCGAAAGGATGGTTGCGAACCGCTAGAGCGGTTCAGCTTTTGATAGAATCGCCGAACCGCTCTAAGTATTTGTTCTTACGCAATTCCGGACGGAAAACCGCTACGCACTTTTCCTGGAATTGCTCCTAGACCCGCAAGCCTGGCTCGGCAGGTCGCGATACATACTCCGGGAACTCCGCGGCGCCTCTGCTCAGGGCCTTCACCATGAGAAGACCATCATCAAAGAAGCCGTTTCGAGCGTAAAACTGGCGCGTGCGTTCCTTGCCAAGCACCATGGCAATACGGAAGACAGCGCATCCAGTCCGCTCGCCCTCCGCCTCGATCCACGCCATCAGCTTGGTGCCTGTGCCAAGGCTGCGTAGCGTCGTGTCGACCACCACGTGGTCGGCTTCGATGTACTTCCCGCACCAAATCTGAATGCCCGTCCAGAAGCCGGAGAGACCCACCAGCCGATCGCCGATATAAGCCGCGATGCAGCGGTAATTGCCCTGAGCGAGCATCGCCGAGAGTCGTTCACGAAACGCGGCTTCGTCTAGATGCGAGTTGCCCTGCCGGAACACTGGATAGATCGACAGCATCTCATCGAGCCCATTGAGTTCACGAATTGTCACCTCGTCGGTCACGACAGCCCTCCTCCCCTGTCGTTCCACTCTGCGGTCGATTCCGGCCGCGGTCCAGTAGGATCTTCCAATCAGGGATTGAGCCAGTCACTGCTCAGGGTCAGATCGGTCATGCGATCCTTCGAAACTGAACGACCGCAATGGCGCGATCCCGCTCATTCAGAGTGATGGGGTTTCGATCTAGCGCTAGCGATCTTCAGGCTCGAAGCGAAAGACGCCGCTCGGCTTGCTCGCGGCACCCTTCGCGTCGCCGAAATCCGGCACCCGATATTCGGCGAGCAACCGCAGCCGGGACAGCGGCAAGTCTGTGCGACGGGGATCGCCGACCAGCACCTCGATACCGGCTGCCAGGCAGCGATCGAAAAACGGGGTGACCCGACGAGCAACCTCGCGGCCGTAAAACACATCGCCCGCGAGAACGAGGTCGACCGCAGGTGGCGGCCCCGTGGTGATATCATTGTCGATAACGGTGATCGTGACGCCGTTCGCCATGGCATTGAGGCCGAGCGCAGCAACGCCGTTGCGATCGATCTCGGCGGCGATCACGTCGCTGGCGCCAGCCTTTGCCGCGGCGATGCCGACGAGGCCCGAACCGGCGCCGAGGTCGAGCACGCGGCGACCCACCACCGTCTGCGGCTGGTCGATTATATAGCGGGCGAGCACCGCGCCGCCGGCCCAGGCATAGGCCCAATAGGGTGGCTGCAGCTCGTTCTCGTCGGCTTTCGCTTCTTCTTCCGGTCCCTCCGGCTCGAACCCCTGTCCTTCCGGATCGGCGAGCCGTCTGAGGCCGCTTCCCGGATGAGCCGTGTAAAGCCGGATTTCGGGAAGCGAAGGCACCGGCAGCAGCTGCATGTTCGCCCTGATGAACGCGACCGGGTCAGGGCCGGAACGCGGGTCGACCGCTTCACCACCGGCAAGGCAATCGTCCAAAATCGTGCCTATCCCCGCAACGCCCGCCGCAGGATCTTGCCTACCGGCGTCTTCGGCAGTTCGGTCCGAAACTCGATGTATTTTGGCCGCTTGTAGCCGGTCAGGTTCTCGCGGCAATAGACAGTCAGCACCTCAGCGGTCAGCAACGGGTCCTTCCTGACGACGAACAGCTTCGGCACTTCGCCTGAATGCTCGTCCGGCACGCCGATCGCCGCAACTTCTAGGACGCCCGGATGCAGGGCCACGACTTCCTCGAGTTCGTTCGGATAGACGTTGAAGCCGGACACAAGGATCATGTCCTTCTTGCGATCGACGACCTTGGTGTAGCCGCGCTCGTCCATGAAGCCCATGTCGCCCGACTTGAAGAAACCATCCTTGGTCATCACCTTGGCGGTCTCGTCCGGCCGGTTCCAGTAACCGGCCATCACCTGAGGTCCGCGGATGCAGATCTCTCCGACTTCGCCGAGCGGCAAATCATTGCCGTCGTCATCGCGGATGGCGATCTCGGTGGACGGCAGCGGCAGGCCGATCGTGCCGGTGAAGTTGCCATCGCTGAATGTGTTGGCGGTAGCCACCGGTGAGGTTTCCGAAAGCCCGTAGCCCTCGGTGACCGGGCAGCCGGTGAGCGTCTTCCAGCGTTCGGCGACACCCTTCTGCACCGCCATGCCGCCACCTAGTGTCAGGATCAGCGGCTTGAAGTCGAGTTTGCGGAAATCCTCATTGTTGAGCAGCGCGTTGAACAGCGTGTTGAGGCCCGGAAAGATGTGGATCGGGTATTTGCCGAGTTCCTTGACGAAGCCTGGAATGTCGCGCGGATTGGGAATGAGTATGTTCCGGCCGCCCATTTGCATGCCCATAAACGCGTTCACCGTCAGGGCAAAGATATGATAGAGCGGCAGCGCGCAGATGAAATTGAGATGCGCCGGTTTCGGCTTGACCGTGTAGGCGTCTTCGACCCAAAGCGCGTTCTGCGCGACATTGGCCAGCACGTTGCTGTGCAGCAGCACCGCGCCTTTCGAGATGCCCGTGGTGCCGCCGGTATATTGCAGGAAGGCGATATCGTCGGCTGCGACCTTCACCGGCTTGAAGTTCACGCTGGCGCCTGCCTTCAACGCGGCGTTGAACTTGACATGGCCTGGCAGCGACCAGCCCGGCACCATCTTCTTCACGCGGCGCACGACGAAATTGACGATCGTCCCTTTCAGGCCGCCAAGCATATCGCCCATCGCCGCGACCACGACATGCTTGACCGCCGTCTTGGCGATCACCGCCTGCAAGGTGTTGGCGAAATTTTCGAGAATGACGATGGCTTGCGCACCGGAATCCTTGAGCTGATGTTCCAGCTCGCGCGGCGTGTAGAGCGGGTTGATATTGACCACGACATAGCCGGCGCGCAGCACTGCCATCATCGCCACCGGATATTGCAGCACGTTCGGCATCATCAGCGCGACGCGCGCGCCTTTCTGCAGCCCTGTCGATTGCAGATAGGCGCCGAAGGCGGCCGATTGCCGCTCGACTTCCGCATAGCTGATGGTCTTGCCCATGCAGGTGAATGCGGGCCTGCCGGCGTACTGCTTACAGACGTCGGCGAGCAGATCGCCGATGGAGCCGAAGGGCAGGGCGCCGATCTCGGCCGGAACGACTTTCGGATAGCTTTTGAGCCAAGGCTTTTCCGGCAATCGAGCGGCAGGCGCTTTCGGCAATCTCCTGGCCGAACCCGGCTTCGACCCCGATGAAGCCGTAGTCGCTGCCGCCTTCGGCTTGACCGCGGCAACGGCTTTGGTGGGCGGCGATTTTGGCTTGTCGGGGCTGGCCGGTTTTGCGGCAGCTTTGGCCTTCGCTTTCGCTGGTGCCGTCGTCCTTGGTGTTTTTGCCACCTGTCCCTCCCTCGGTTGTTCTTATTGTCTCTGCTTGCCCGCCGCGTCGTCTCCGAATGACAGAGACGTCCCTCCGCTGTTGCCGGCATCCAGGAAATCCAACATGCCATCTATGTATTGCGACTATCGGCAGCCGTGCAAGTCTGCCCCTGCGGCAAGACGGGAAGAAAACCTTCCGCGCCAACGACAGGCCGAAGGTCGCGGTTCCTGCTATCGGTCGCGTTAAAGATAATAAAAAAATGCAATCGTTAATAATACCGTGATCGGCTGAAATTGACATTTAATTCTCGCTTTTTATGAAAGTGAAGAATTAAATTCTGCTTCCCATGGGGTAAGCAAACGGGGTGTTCCAAAGCCGGAAAAACGATGCTTATATGCGCGCTTCGCGAGCCTGAAGAGGGGCTTGGAAGAACATCAGGGAGTCCTCCATGAAAAAGAAACTGACTTTTGCGGCCGCGTTGCTGGCCGCAAGCGTCCTCGGCGGCATGGCCAATGCGAAGCAATTGGTCTACTGCTCGGAGGCGTCGCCGGCCGGCTTCGACCCATCGCCGTGGAGCGGTGGCAACGACTTCGACGCGTCGTCGCGCACTATCTATTCGCGCCTGGTCGAGTTCGAACACGGCAAGACCACCATCGCGCCCGGCCTCGCCGAGAGCTGGACGGTTTCCGACGACGGTCTCGAATACACGTTCAAGCTTCGGCCCGGCGTGAAGTTCCAGACCACCGACTATTTCACGCCGACGCGCGACCTCAATGCCGACGACGTGATCTTCTCCTTCGAACGCCAGTGGAAGAAGGAAAGCCCGTGGTTCAGCTATCTGGAAGGCACCGGCTGGGAATATTTCACCGGCATGGGCTTCCCGGATCTTCTCAAGGAAATCGTCAAGGTTGACGACCTGACGGTGAAGTTCGTGCTGAACAAGCCTGAAGTCGCTTTCCTGCCGGACCTCGGCATGGATTTCGCATCGATCGTCTCCAAGGAATATGCCGACCAGCTCGACAAGGCCGGCACCAGGCAGCAATTCACCCAGAAGCCGATCGGCACCGGTCCGTTCCAGTTCGTCGACTACCAGGTCGATGCGGTCGTGCGCTATGCGGCATGGGACGGCTATTATGGCGGCCGCCAGAAGATCGACGATTTGATCTTCGCCATCACGACCGATCCGGCCGTGCGCGCGCAGAAGCTGAAGGCAGGCGAATGCGATATCATGTCGTACCCGGCGCCGGCCGACATCGCCGGCCTGCAGGCTGACCCAAACCTCAAGGTCGACGAGCAGGAAGGCCTGAACATCGGCTACATGGCCTACAACACCACGCTGCCGCCCTTCGACAAGGTCGAGGTCCGCAAGGCCCTCAACATGGCCGTCAACAAGCAGGCCATTCTCGATGCGGTCTATCAGGGCGCTGGCCAGGCGGCCATCAACCCGATCCCGCCGACGATGTGGTCCTATAACAAGGACATCAAGGACGATCCGTACGATCCGGACGCGGCCAAAAAGATGCTGGCCGACGCCGGCGTCAAGGATCTCTCGATGAAGATCTGGGCAATGCCGGTCAGCCGCCCGTACAATCCGAACGCTCAAAGAGTCGCGGAACTGATCCAGGCCGACTACGCCAAGATCGGCGTCAAGGCCGAGATCGTCAGCTACGAATGGACCGAGTATCGCGAACGCGGCAAGCAGAAGGATCGTGACGGCGCCTTCCAGCTCGGCTGGACCGGCGACAATGGCGATCCGGACAACTTCCTGTTCCTGCTCGGCTGCGATGCCATCGGCCAGTCCAACTATGCGATCTGGTGCAACCAGGAGTTCGAAGCCCTGTTGCAGAAGGGCAAGGCGACCACTGATGTCGCCGAGCGCACCAAGATCTACGAGGAGGCTCAGGTCGTGTTCAAGCGTGAGGCGCCGTGGCTGACCATTGCCCATTCCAAGGTCTTCATGCCGATGAACAAGAAGGTTTCGGGCTTCGTCATGGATCCGCTCGGCATTCATCGGTTTGACGGCGTCGACGTCACCGAGTAACTCCTGAGAAATTGGACGGCGGCGCTGGACTTCCGGCGCCGCCGTTCTATGAAGTAAGATGCTCCGCTATCTCCTCCACAAGCTCGCCCTAATCATCCCGACCGTGTTCGGCATATCGCTGGCGGCGTTCGCTTTCGTCCGGCTTCTGCCGGGCGACCCGATCATGGCCCTGGCAGGCGAGCGTGGCGTCAGCCCCGAACGCTACGCGGAGCTTGTCGAGCGGTTTGGCTATAACAGGCCTTATGTCATCCAGTATCTGGAGTATATCGGCAGGGTCCTGACCGGCGACTTCGGCATATCGATCGCCACCAAGCGGCCGGTGCTCGGTGAATTCCAGGCGCTGTTTCCCGCCACGCTGGAACTGGCGACGATCGCGCTGATCATCGCCGTGCTCATAGGCATCCCCGCCGGCATCTTCGCCGCGGTCAAGCGCGGATCATGGTTCGACCAGGCGACGATGGGCGTGGCGCTGACCGGCTATTCGATGCCGATCTTTTGGTGGGGGCTGCTGCTCATCATATTCTTCTCCGGCTATCTCGGCTGGACACCGGTTTCCGGCCGCATTGGCCTTCAATATTTCTTCAAGCCGACAACGGGGTTCATGCTGATCGACAGCCTGATCTCCGGCAAGAGCGGCGCTTTCAGGTCCGCCGCCAGTCATCTGGTCCTGCCGGCGATCGTGCTGGCGACGATTCCACTCGCCGTCATAGCGCGCCAGACGCGGTCGGCGATGCTGGAGGTGCTGGGCGAGGACTATGTCCGCACCGCCCGCGCCAAGGGCCTGGCGCCGCGCCGCGTCATCGGGCTCCACGCTTTTCGCAACGCGCTGATCCCTGTCGTCACCACCATCGGCCTGCAGGTCGGCACGCTGATGGCCGGCGCCATCCTGACCGAAACGATCTTTTCCTGGCCCGGCATCGGCAAGTGGATGATCGACGCGATCGCCAAGCGCGACTATGTCGTCGTCCAGAGCGGCTTGCTGATCATCGCGCTGATCGTCATGGCAGTGAACCTGATCGTCGACGTGCTCTACGCCGTCATCAACCCACGTATCCGGGTGCAGTGAGATGACCGACCAAACCACGGCAGAAGCCACCGCCGCCTCCATTCCGACCGGCGGTCGGCAACGTGCCTTCACCGAGTTCTGGCATTACTACTCGATGAACACCGGCGCCGTCATCGGCCTGGTCGTGTTCTCGGCTCTGGTGCTGATCGCGATTTTCGCGCCGCTGGTCGCGCCGCATTCGCCTGACGAGCAGTTTCGCGATGCGCTGCTGACGCCGCCGGTCTGGCAGGAGGGCGGCAAATCGATGTTTCTTCTGGGCACCGACGCTGTTGGCCGCGACATGCTTTCGCGGCTGATTTTCGGGGCGCGGTTCTCGCTGTTCATCGGTCTGGTCGTCGTGGTTTTCTCGCTGACCAGCGGCATCATCCTCGGCGTGCTCGCCGGCTATTTCCGCGGCTGGGTCGATACGCTGATCATGCGCGTCATGGACGTCATTCTGGCCTTCCCGTCGCTGCTTCTTGCTCTGGTTCTGGTGGCGATCCTCGGACCTGGCCTGTTCAACGCCATGCTGGCGATCGCGCTGGTGCTGCAGCCGCATTTCGCGCGGCTCACGCGCGCGGCGGTAATGGCCGAAAAGAACCGTGAATATGTGATCTCCGCCAAGGTGGCCGGTGCCAGTCATCTCAGGCTGATGGTGAAGACGATCTTGCCGAACTGCATGGCACCGCTGATCGTGCAGGCGACGCTGTCCTTCTCCAACGCCATTCTCGAGGCCGCGGCTCTCGGCTTCCTCGGCGTCGGCGCGCAGCCGCCGACCCCGGAATGGGGCACGATGCTGGCCACGGCACGCGAGTTCATCCTGCGCGCGCCATGGGTGGTGACCTTCCCCGGCCTCGCCATCCTCATTACCGTGCTTGCCATCAACCTGATCGGCGATGGCCTGCGCGATGCCTTCGACCCCAAGCTGAAGAGGTCGTGATCATGCCTCTTCTCGAAATCAAGAACCTTACGGTCTCTTTCGATACTGCCGCCGGACCGTTCATGGCGGTGCAAGGCATCGACCTGTCGATCGAGCCGCGCGAGGTGTTGGCGATCGTCGGTGAATCCGGCTCCGGCAAATCGGTGGCGATGTTGGCGGTGATGGGGCTTTTGCCGAATACGGCGACGGTGAAGGCCGACCGCATGGCGTTCGACGGTATCGACCTGCTTGAGCTCAGTCCGTCCGAGCGCCGCAAGATCGTCGGCAAGGACATCTCGATGATCTTCCAGGAGCCGATCGCCAGTCTCAATCCATGCTTCACCGCCGGCTTCCAGATCGAGGAGGTGCTGCGCTTCCATATGGGCATGGACCGCGCCCAGCGCCGGGCCCGCGCCATCGAGCTGATGAAGCTGGTCGGCATTGCCGATCCGGAAGAGCGGCTGAATTCGTTCCCGCACCAGATGTCGGGCGGCCAGTGCCAGCGGGTCATGATCGCCATCGCCATCGCCTGCAATCCGAAGCTGTTGATCGCCGACGAGCCGACCACCGCGCTCGACGTCACCATCCAGAAGCAGATCCTTGACCTCTTGGTCGGTCTGCAGGCCAAATACGGCATGGGCCTGATCATGATCACCCACAATATGGGCGTGGTGGCCGAGACCGCCGACCGCGTGATCGTCCAGTACAAGGGCCGCAAGATGGAAGAGGCCGACGTTCTGTCGCTATTCGAGCAGCCGAAGAGCAACTATACCCGCGCGCTCCTGTCGGCGCTGCCGGAGAACGCCGTCGGCGACCGGCTGCCGACCATTTCCGACATGCTGTTTGAACCAGCCCCCTCGGCTGCGGGAACCGGGTCTGCAACGGGAGCCGCGTCATGAGCGTGACGGTTCTCGAAGGCAAGAACATCGTGCGCGACTATCATGTCGGGGGCGGCCTGTTTCGTCCCTCGCGCACGGTTCACGCGGTCAAGGGCGTCTCGTTCAGCGTCGACAAGGGCAAGACGCTCGCCATCGTCGGCGAAAGCGGCTGCGGCAAGTCAACGCTCGCTCGCATCATCACGCTGATCGATCCGGCCACGGCGGGTGAGCTCTTCATCGACGGCAAAAAGGTCGATATCGCCAAGGATGGGCTGTCGAAGGAGATGCGCCGCAAGGTGCAGATCGTCTTCCAGAACCCGTACGGTTCGCTCAATCCGCGCCAGAAGATCGGCGACGTGCTGGGCGAGCCGCTGCTCATCAACACCGACACGCCGGCCAACGAACGGCGCGATCTCGCCATGAGGATGCTGAAGAAGGTCGGCCTCGGACCGGAGCATTACAACCGTTACCCGCACATGTTCTCGGGCGGCCAGCGCCAGCGCATCGCCATTGCCCGCGCGCTGATGCTCAATCCGAGCCTTTTGGTGCTCGACGAGCCGGTGTCGGCGCTCGATCTGTCGGTGCAGGCGCAGGTGCTCAACCTGCTCGCCGACCTGCAGGACGAGTTCAAGCTTACCTATGTCTTCATCAGCCACGACCTGTCGGTGGTGCGCTACATCGCCGACGACGTGATGGTCATGTATTACGGCGAGGCCGTCGAATACGGCTCGCGCGACGAGGTCTTTGCCGACCCCAAGCACAGCTACACCAAGACGCTGTTCGCCGCCACGCCGCGCGCCGACGTCGCCAGCATCAAGGCGCGGCTGGCGAAGAAGAAGGCTGCCTGACGCCGCAATCGCGGCACCCCAGCGTATTTCGACGCCGATCAGGACAGCCGGGCGATGACGACGCGCAACACCTCGCCGAAGCGCCGGACTTCCTCGACAGTGTTGTAATGGACCAGCGAGGCGCGGATGGCGCCGCTGTCCATGCTGAGGTTCAGGCGCTTCATCAGCCGCGGCGCATACATGTGACCGTCGCGGATGCCGATCTGCATCTCGGCCATGGCCTCGACGATCATTTGCGGCGACAGCGTGCCGATGTTGAAGCAGAAGGTCGGCACGCGCTCGTTGAGGCGGGCTTCGTCGGCGACGCCATAGATCGTCGCGCCGCAATCCTTGAGCACGCCGAGCATTTCGCGCGCCAGCATCAGCTCATAGTCGCGGATGGCGTTCATGCCGGCGACGAGGTTGTCACGCCGCGACCGGTTGTTCGCTGGCGCAAAATTGCGGCCGATCGATTCGAGATAGCGCACCGCGGCATCCATGCCGGAGACGTTCTCGTAAATGAAGGTGCCGGCCTCGACCTTGTAGGGCGGCTCGTCGGGAATGAAATCCTCGCGGAAAGTCGGCAGCCGCCTCAGCGTCTCGAAGCGGCCCCACAGGAAGCCCATATGCGGCGAGAAATTCTTGTAGCCGGAGCAGACCAGATAGTCGCAATCCCAGGCCTGCACGTCGATCAGCCCGTGCGGCCCGTAATGCACGCAGTCGAGGAACACTTCGGCACCCGCCGCATGCGCAATATCAGCCACTGAAGCGACATCGACGATCGAGCCGATCGAATGGGCCGTCACCGTGCAGGCGACGAGCCGGGTGCGGTCGGAGACCAGCGGGCGCAAATCGTCGACATGGAGATTACCGTCGTCACGCATCCGCCACCATTTGAATTTCGCGCCGGCCGACTCCAGCGCCAGCCAGGTGGCGATGTTGGCGTCATGGTCCATGTCGGTGATGACGATCTCGTCACGCTCCTGAAGCATCTGGCCGATGCCGAGACTGACGAGGCGGATGAACGAGGTGGCGTTCATGCCGAAACAGATTTCCGCAGGACTATAGGCATTGATCAGCAGCGCCACGCTTTCACGCGCGTCGGCGATCGCTTGATCGACTGCGACGCTGCGGCCGTAGCGGCCGCCACGCTGCACATTATGCGCGACCAGATGGTTGGTCACCGCGTCGAGCACGCTTTGCGGGATCTGCGCACCGGCGGCATTGTCCATGAAGATGAAGTCGCCGGCCTGCCGCAGGGCTGGAAACATGGCGCGGATCGTGTCGACCGGGAAGGCTGCGGAGACGTCGCTCGCATTGTGGATCTGATGCTTGTTCAAGATGGTCTCCTGCGAAGTGCCTGACAGATGGGGGAGCGAGAATTGACAGATGGGAAACTGGCGACGTCAGCGGGTCTTTTCGGTTTTGAAGCGACGTTCCAGCAGGCTGACGAGACGGACCATCGGCCAGAGAAAGAGGAGATAGACCAGTGCCGCGCCGATCAGAGGCGAGGGGTTGGCGTAGAGCGACTGCGCGTTGGTCGCTTCCTTCAGTAGTTCGGGCAGCGCCACGGTGGAGGCGAGCGACGTATCCTTGAACATCGAAACGCAGTTGCTGGTCATCGGCGGAATGACCACACGGATCGCTTGCGGCAGCACCACCTTGCGCAAGGTCAGTAAAAACGGCAGGCCGAGTGCCTGCGCCGCCTCGAACTGGCCGCGCGGAATGCTTTCTATGCCGGAACGGAACACTTCGGCCGAATAGGCCGCCATGATGATGGCGAATGCCGTCACCGCGGAGGTCCAGGACGACAGGCGTATGCCGAGGAACGGCAGCGCATAGTAGATCAGGATCAGCACGACCAGCACCGGCATCGCCCGGAAAATATCGATATAGCCGACCGCCAACAGCCGCAGCGGCTTTGGCGCGTAGAGCCGCATCAGACTGATCGCCAGGCCGACGGGGATACCGATGCCGATGCTCAACAGCCCGAGCAGCAGTGTGTTCAGAAAGCCGCGCAGCAACGCCGGCAGGCTGGAGATCATGACATCGGCGTTGAAGAAGGTTTCGATCAGCGACATGGGGAGCATTCCCGAAAGATTTGGCGTCCCGCGACGCTAAAGCATGACTCCGAAACCCCGAAATCGGCTTCGGAGCGGATCATGCGTGAAAGAAGGGCTACGGCGCCCGTTGCGCGTCCAGCAGGGGCGCAACGCTATCCCATGAAATTGTGCCGGCGTGGAAAGCCGGCACAATTTCAGCGGCTGCCGCTCAGGCCTTCGGCATCGGCATTTCCTTGACGGTCGAAGAATCGGCGGGTGCATCGCTGCCGAACCACTTCTTGTGGATCGCGGCCAGCGTGCCGTCCTTCTTCATCGCGGTCAGCGCGTCGTTCAGCTTGCCGAGCAGCGGGTGATCCTTGGCCATCATCAGGCCGTACTGCTCGCCGGTCTTGATACGCTCTTTCACGGCGAGATCCTTCATCCTAGTGAAGGAGTATTCCAGGCCCGGAATGTCGCTGACCGCGGCGTCGACGCGACCGGCGCTGAGATCGAGCAGCAGGTTCTGCTGCGTGTCGTAACCCTTTACCTCGCTGAACCCGCCGGCCTCCTGGTGCTGCTTGGTCCAGGCTTCCCCGGTCGAGCCGGACAGCACGCCGATGATCTTGCCCTTGAGGTCGGCCTCGGCCTTGATCGGACTGTCGGCCTTGGCGGCGATACCCATGTCGGAATCATAATAGGGCTGCGAGAACGCCTGCGACTTCAGCCGCTCAGGCGTGATCGTGATCGACGAGATGGCGACGTCTATGCGCTTCGACGTGGTGGCGGCGAACAGGGCCTGAAATCCGAGATCGGCAATTTCCGTGGTCATGCCGATGCGCTTGGCCGCCTCGTTGACGATGTCGACTTCAAAACCTTCGAAGGTGCCGCTCTCGTTCTTGTATTCGAAGGGCGGATTGGTCGGATAGGCGCCGACATTCAGCGTCTCTTGGGCATAGGCGGTGGCTGGGCCGGCGGCGATGCCGAAGGCGGCAGCGAGAAGAAGCAGATTACGGCGAGTGAAGCTCATTTTCGTTCCCTCTGGTTCGGCCACTCCCTGTGGCGCTTTTCACTTCCGCCCCTTTCAGCGCCGTATTTTCCGGACACTGCAGGCGAGGCGGCGCCTGAAGTCAGGACGCGCGGCGTTGCCGCGAGCCGATCAACTGTTGCAGACGCTCCAGCAAGGCATTCACCGCGTCGTCCGTGGTGACCATCCCGGGCGACAGCCTGAGCGTCGCGCCGCGCGCGTCGCAGTAAAGTCGCTCACTGCGCAGCGTCGACACTGTCTTCACCGGGTCGACGCCTTGCGGCAAGGTCAGCATGACGCTGCCGCCGCGCCGGTCTGGATCGAGCGGCGAGCGGACCGTCCAGCCATTGTCCAGCACACAGGCGATAATGCGCTCGGCCATGCCGGCGTTCTGCGCGCGGATCGCGTCGACGCCCGTTTCGGCCACCCATTCGAGGCCGGGCAGCGATGCGACGCTGGCCAGGATGGCCGGCGTGCCATGGTCGAAACGGCGTGCATCGTCGGCATAAGTGAAGCTGTCGAGATCCCACGAAAATGGGTTTGGCTGGCTGAACCAGCCGCGAAGCTCAGGCCGGCAGACGGACAGCAGTTCGGGCGTCACCTGCAGGACGCCGGCGCCCGAAGTGCCGCACAGCCATTTCAGCGAGGTCGAGACGACGAAATCGACCGGCGTCTTCGCAATCGAGAAGGGCGTAACGCCGACCCCTTGCGTGATGTCGACACCGACGATGGTGCCCATCTCCCGACCATGCGCGGCGTGCCGCGCCAAGTCGCAGCGATGCGAGGCGGTCGAGGTGACGAAGGTCAGCAAGGCCAGGCCGACATCGTCCTGCCAGCGGGCGATGAAATCCTCGTCGCGCACCCAGCTCTCGCCGGGCCGCAGCGGCACCGTATCGAGCACGAAGTCGAAGCGGTCGGCCAGACCGGCGAGCAGGAAGTGCAGGCTCGGAAAACAATCGGCAGCGACCAGCAGGCGCTTTCCCGCCAGGCGCTCGGACGGCAAAGCACCGATCAGGCTGTAGAGCGCTGACGTGACGTTCTCGGCGGTGGTCAGTGTTCCCTGTGGCGCATCGATCAGCGCGCCCCAGGCATTGATGAAGCGCTGCCGCGCGGCCAGGCCCGCCGGCCACTGGCCGTCATCTTCCGCCGACCAGATGCCCGAGAATTCCGACAGGGCAGCAGCCATGCGCTCCGCCTTGCCGGGAAACGTCCCGATCGAATGGTAGAGAAAATAACCAGACACTGCGTTTTTACTCCCTGTGATCATGTGATCACAAAAGGGAATACGGATCAATCGTTGCCCGCGAAGAAATGCGATTCAATAGCGAAGATCGGGACGATTTTTCCGGCCACGAGCGGTCGCGGGTCGGCACTTTCCGGCGTCGATCTTGCGTTCAACCCGCAGCGAAGATTCAGGAGGCCTTGCCGAATCCAGCGAACTCGACCGGCCTAGTTTCCGGCACGTCGGGGCAGATCGCGCGCAGCGTCTCTTGCGTCGTCCTGATGTCGGCAACCACCTCTTCGCGGGCGCGGGCAAAATCGCGATCTTTCAGTGCTGCGATGATCGCCGTGTGCCGCCCCGACGGCTCCATCGTGCCTGCTCGCATCAAAGGCGCGACATGGTTGGACAGCAGCCGCATATAGGGGCCGAAGCGCAGCCATAGCGTCTCGATCAACTGAAACAGCACGTCGGAGCCGGAGGCACGGTAGATGGTGAAGTGGAACTGCTGGTTCTTGGCGATCAGCTCGTAGATGCTGCCATTGCGCCCGATCGCCTGCTGGTCGGCGGTGATCTTCTCCAATGTGGCTATATCGGAAGCGGTCAGGCGCGGCGCCCCAAGCTCGGCCGCCAGCCCTTCGACGGCGACGCGCGCCCGGCAGAGGTCGTCGAGCCGCGCGCGGGTGACGACCGGCACGCACGCCGAGCCGTTCTGCGATATCTCCAGCGCGTTCTCGGCGGCGAGCCGCCGCAAGGCCTCGCGCACCGGCATGTTCGAGGTACCGAAGGCTTCGGCCAGCGAGGCAATGGTCAGCACCTGGGCCGGATCGAAGCTGCCGACCATCAAGGCATGCCGAAGCTGCTGGTAGACGCCGTCCTGGACGGTCACGCGTCCCGATACAGGTTCAAATCCCAGAGCCACGATTTTTGGTTTCCTTGGGTTTCGACAGAAGCTATGTGCAAACGGCAGGCGATCGGGCCAGCCGGCGCGGATGTGATCATCTGATCACAAATTGCAGATACAGCCAAGCTGTCTGAGTGCACGCTGTACAATCTCTCTCAGCCCCTCTCTTCCGTGAAGAAACTGGGGAGAAGAATGGCGCCAGCGTTGCGGCTCTCCCTTCTCCCCTTGTGGGAGAAGGTGGCCGAGCGAAGCTCGGTCGGATGAGGGGTGTTCCAGCTTGGCATCGACGGCGCTCCGTCCAACACCCCTCAACCGTCTCGGCGCTACGCGCCGATCCACCTTCTCCCACACAAGGGGAGAAGGGAAGCACGCCGGCGTCAGTCCGGGATCACCGCTGTCGCCTGGATTTCCACCTTGGCGCGATCCTCGACCAGCGCCATGACTTGCATGGCGGCCATGGCCGGAAAATGCCGGCCGATGACCTCGCGATAGGCCTCACCGATCCCTTTGAGGTTGGCCAGATACTCGGCCTTATCGGTAAAGTACCAGGTCATCGAGGTGATATGCTCAGGCCTGGCGCCAGCCTCGGCGAGCACGGCGACGATGTTGGCAAGCGTCTGGCGCACCTGGCCGACAAAATCATCGGTTTCGAATTGGCCTTGCCCGTTCCAGCCGACCTGGCCGCCGATGAAGATCAGCTGCCCGCGCGCGGCGACGCCATTGGCGTATCCAACAGGTTTCGCCCAGCCTTCCGGCTGCAAGATGGTGTGCATATCAAGCCTCCCGATACTCAAATCCGGTCGCAATGTTGAAAATTCGAAACCAGTCCAATCCGCTATTTCTCTCCACCAGCTTGGCCTCAGGCCGCTCCCATCACTTGCCTGGCTATGACCACCTTCTGCACGTCGGACGCGCCCTCATAGATGCGCAGCGCGCGGATCTCGCGATACAGGCTTTCGATGATGTGGCCCTTGCGGACGCCATCGCCGCCATGCAGCTGCACGGCCTTGTCGATCACCTCTTGCGCCTTGTCGGTGGCGAACAGCTTGGCCATCGCCGCTTCGCGGGTGACACGGGCGGCCCCCATGTCCTTGGTCCAGGCGGCGCGGTAGACCAGCAGGGCGGCGGCATCGACATCCAGCGCCATGTCGGCGATGTGGCCCTGCACCATCTGCAACTCGGCCATCGCAGCGCCGAACAGTCTGCGCTCGGCCACTCTTTTGATGCTTTCGTCCAGAGCGCGCCGGGCAAAGCCGAGCGCCGCGGCACCGACGGTCGAGCGGAACACGTCGAGCACCGACATGGCGATGCGGAAACCGTCGCCTGGCTTGCCGATCAATGCCGAGGCCGGAACGCGCACATCATCGAAGGACAAGCGCGCCAGCGGATGCGGCGCGATCACCTCCAGCCGCTCGGCGATCGTCAGGCCCTTGGTGACTGCAGGCACGATGAGAGCCGAAAGTCCCTTGGCGCCGGGCGCCTCGCCGGTGCGGGCGAAGACGACGTAGAGATCGGCGATGCCACCATTGGAGATCCAGGTCTTTTCGCCCGACAGCACATAGCTATCGCCGTCGCGCGCGGCCGTCATCTCCATATTGGCGACGTCAGATCCGGAGCGCGGCTCCGACAGCGCGAAGGCCGAAATCGCTTCGCCGGCGCGGGTCTTCGCCAGCCAGCGCTGTTGCTCCGGCGTGCCGAACAGGCTGAGCGCGCCGGTGCCGAGCCCTTGCATGGCGAAGACGAAGTCGGCCAGCCCGTCATGCCGGGCCAGCGTCTCGCGCGTGATGCACAGTGCGCGCACGTCGAGCGGTCCGGGGTTGTCCGTGTCGAGCGCCGTTGGTTTCAGCCAGCCGTCTTGGCCGAGCTTCGCCACCAACTCGCGGCAGGCGGCATCGACATCGTCATGCGCGACCGGCAGGTTTTCCCCGCACCAGGCGTCCAGCTGCTCGGCGAGCGCGCGGTGTCGGTCCTCGAAGAACGGCCAGGCGAGGAAGGACCGGTCAGGCATTTCTGCCTCCGCCGCTCTCCAGACCTTGCGCTCTACGGCGCCCCCCTCTGTCCTGCCGGACATCTCCCCCACGAGGGGGGAGATTGGCTGTCGCGGGCGCTTTCGCCAATTTCCAGCGTTGCAAAAAGAGGCGAGGCAATGGAACTGCCAATCTCTCCCCAAGTGGGGGAGATGTCCGGCAGGACAGAGGGGGGCGCTGTCCCGCCAACCTGTCCGTTTTGATTAAAGAAAACATCCTCAATCCCCCTCGAACACCGGCTTCTGCTTGCCAACAAAAGCCTCATACGCCCGCTTGAAATCGCCGGTCTGCATGCAGATCGCCTGCGCCTGCGCTTCCGCTTCGATCGCCTGGTCGAGGCCCATCGACCATTCCTGGTTCAACTGCGTCTTGGTGATCCCGTGGGCGAAGGTCGGGCCGGAGGCGATGCGCGCGGCCATGTCGAGTGCTTCGGCCTCAAGCGCTGCGGCATCGACCAGCCGATTGAAGAAACCCCAGCGCTCGCCCTCCGCCGCACTCATCGTGCGGCCGGTATAGAGCAGCTCGGCGGCGCGGCCCTGGCCGATGATGCGCGGCAGGATCGCGCAGGCGCCCATGTCGCAGCCGGCAAGGCCGACGCGGGTGAACAGGAAGGCCGTCTTGGCCTCCGGCGTGGCGATGCGGATATCGGAGGCCATGGCGATGATGGCGCCGGCGCCCACCGCCACGCCGTCGACCGCCGTAATGATCGGCTTCCCGCAATTAAGCATCGCCTTGACGAAATCGCCGGTCATGCGGGTGAAGGCGAGCAACTCCTTCATGTCCATCTTGACCAGCGGGCCGATGATGTCGTGAACATCGCCGCCGGAGCAGAAATTGCCGCCATTGGGCAGGAACACCACCGCATCGACATCCTCGGCATAGACGAGGTCGCGAAAGATATCGCGCAGCTCGGCATAGCTTTCGAAGGTCAGCGGGTTCTTGCGCTCCGGCCGGTCGAGCCGGATCTTTGCGATCTTGCCTTCGACCTGCCAGAGGAAATGCTTCGGCTTGCGGCCGGCCATTTTTGTCATTCCCGTCCCTCCCAGTTGCTGCGGAAGGAATTCAGCATGCCGGTCAGCCGGCGCGCCTCGTCCTCGCTCACATTGCCCAGCAGCTCGCCAATCCAGCTTTCATGCGCGGCAGCAATCACACTGAAGGCTTTCGACCCTTCTTCGGTCAACCGCACCATCGAGGTGCGGCGGTCGCCATTGCGTCGGGCGCGGGCGACCAGCCCTTCCGAAACCAGACGGTCGACGATGCCGGTCACATTGCCGTTGGAGACCAGAAGGAAGCGCGACAGGTCGCTCATCAGCATGCCTTCCGGCACGCGGTAGAGCGCCGCCATCACGTCGAAGCGCGGCAGCGTCGTGTTGAACTCCTGCCGCAGGCGCTCGCGCAATTCGGCCTCGATGCTGCGTGAGGCGCGCAACAGCCGCACCCACAGCCGCAGGCGATCCTTGCCGGGTCCGGATGGCGCGGGCAGGGGACCGGCTACCATGTCTCGCCTCCCGAGATCGAGATCGTCTGCCCGGTGATCGAGTGAGCTGCATCGCCGCACAGCCACAGCACCGCGGCTGCAACCTCTTCCGGCTGGATGAAGCGGCCTTGCGGGTTGTTCGAGGCAAGGCTCGTCCTTGCTTCTTCGGCCAAGCGGCCGGTCTTTTCGACGATGCGCTGGATGGATTCCTCGAGCATCTCGGTTTCGATGAAGCCCGGGCAGATGGCGTTGACCGTCATCCCGGATTTGGCGGTCTCGACCGCCAAAGCCCGCATCAGGCCGACAACGCCATGCTTGGCGGCAACGTAAGCGGCGACATACGGATAGCCCTTTAGCCCGGCCGTCGACGCGACGAATATGACACGGCCTGATTTCCGCGCGGCCATGCCGGCCAGCGCCGGTTTCACTGTCAGGAACGCGCCGGTCAGGTTGACGTCGAGCGTGCGCTGCCAGTCCGCGAGCGAGGTCCGCTGTGCCGGCGCGCTGCCGGACATGCCGGCATTGGCGACGACGATGTCGATCGGCCCGCGCGCCGCCTCGGCTTGACTGTAGAGCGACGCCATTGCCGCCTCATTGGTGACGTCGGCGGCGATGCCGAAAATGCGATCGCTTTCCGTGGCGACCTCGGCAAGCGCTGCCTCGCGCCGGCCGCAAATGGTCACGTCGATGCCGGCGCCGGCGAGCGCCAGCGCGATGGCGCGGCCGACACCGGAGCCGCCGCCGGTGACCAGCGCGTGCCGTCCTGTGATCGTCGCGGCGGCACTCATACTTTCAGCCCCGCCGCCGCATCGCGTTCGGCCAGCCGGTAGATCTGGTCGCGGCCCGGCAGATAGGGATCCGGCCATTTGACGCCGCGGTCGCCGAGCGTGACGGCCGCATGCAACGTCCAGTAGGGGTCAGCGAGATGCGGCCTTGCCATCGCGACGAGATCGGCGCGGCCGGCCATCAGGATCGAATTGACATGGTCCGGTTCGTAGATGTTGCCGACCGCCATGGTCGCCATGCCGACCTCATTGCGGATGCGGTCGGAGAACGGCGTCTGGAACATGCGGCCATACACCGGTCTTGCATCGGCCGAGGTCTGGCCGGCCGACACGTCGCAGATGTCGACGCCGGCCTCATGCAGCAGCCGTGCGATCTCGACTGCATCGGCCGGCGTCACGCCTTCGATGCCGACCCAGTCATTGGCCGAGATGCGCATTGAAACAGGTTTTTCGGCGGGCCACGCGGCCCGCACCGCATGGAAGACTTGGAGCGGATAGCGCATGCGGTTTTCGAGCGAGCCGCCATAGGCGTCCGTGCGCCGGTTGGTCAGCGGCGTGATGAAGGAGGACAGGAGATAGCCGTGCGCAGCATGGATTTCGAGCATATCGAAGCCGCAGCGCGCCGCCATCTCGGCCGAAGCGACGAATTGATCGCGCACCCTGTCCATGTCGGCGCGGTCCATCGCCTTCGGCACCTGATTCTCAGGCGACCATGCTATCGCTGATGCCGCCATCACAGGCCAGTTGCCTGATGTCAGTGGCACGTCGGTTCCTTGCCAGCCGAGCCGGGTCGAGCCCTTGGCGCCGGAATGGCCGATCTGCGCGCAGATTTTGGCCTCGGTCTCGGTATGGACGAAATCGACCAGCCGTTTCCAGGCGACCTCATGATCGGGTGCGTAGAACCCGGGGCAGCCAGGCGTGATGCGGCCTTCCGGGCTGACGCAGGTCATCTCGATATAGACGAGGCCGGCGCCGCCCTTCGCC
Source organism: Mesorhizobium sp. M6A.T.Ce.TU.016.01.1.1 (assembly GCF_003997065.1). Lineage (NCBI taxonomy): Bacteria > Pseudomonadati > Pseudomonadota > Alphaproteobacteria > Hyphomicrobiales > Phyllobacteriaceae > Mesorhizobium > Mesorhizobium sp. M6A.T.Ce.TU.016.01.1.1. Next base: position 269,464 of record NZ_RZTJ01000004.1, read on the forward strand.
CGTTCGGCATAATGGGCGAAGTGCCAGTCGGTCGGGCAGCCGTCGACGGCCTTGTACTGCGCCATCGGCGAGACGACGATGCGGTTGTGCAGCGTCATGTCGCGCAGCCGGAACGGCGCGAACATCGGCGCGCGACGAAGACTGTTGCCGCCGGCGCCCGCCTGGCGCTGGAACCATTCCTCGGCGCCGGCCAGCCATTCGGCATCGCGCAGCCGCAAATTCTCATGGCTGATGCGCTGCGAGCGGGTCAGCAGCGAATAGTTGAACTGGACCGGGTCGAGGCCGAGATAGCGCTCGACCTCCTCGAACCATTCGAGCGAATTGCGTGCCGCCGACTGCAGCTTCAGCACTTCGGTGCGGCGGGCATCTTCATATTTGCGGAACGCCGCTTCGAGGTCGGGCTCGGAATCGACATAGTCGGCCAGCGCCGCAGCACTTTCCAGCGCCAGCTTGGTGCCGGAGCCGATCGAGAAATGCGCTGATGCCGCCGCGTCGCCCATCAGCGCCAGATTCTTGTAGGACCAGCGTTCGCACAGCACGCGCGGGAAATTGATCCAGGCCGAACCTCTGATATGGTTGGCATTGGTCATCAGCGCGTGGCCGCCGAGATGCTTGGCGAAGATCCGTTCGCAGACGGCGATCGATTCTTGCTGTGACATCGCGCCAAAGCCGAAGCGCTCCCAGGTCTGCTCGTTGCATTCGACGATGAAGGTCGCGGTATCGCTGTCGAACTGGTAGGCATGCGCCCATACCCAGCCATGCTCCGTCTTCTCGAAGACGAAGGTAAAGGCGTCGTCGAACTTCTGCTGCGTGCCGAGCCAGACGAACTTGCATTTGCGGGTGTCGATATCTGGCTTGAACACGTCGACGAAAGCGCCCCGTGCCTTCGAATTCAGGCCGTCGGCGGCGACAACCAGATCGTGGCTCTCCATATAGGATTTGGGGTCGGCGATATCGGTCTCGAAGACCAGCTTCACGCCAAGCTCACGCGCCCGCCGCTGCAGCAAGGTGAGCAACCGCTTGCGGCCGATGCCGCAGAAGCCGTGGCCGGTCGAGACCGTGCGCACGCCGTCATGGATGACGGCGATGTCGTCCCAATAGGCGAAGTGTTTTTTGATCCAGACGGCGCTGACCGGATCATTCCTGGTCAGATTGTCGAGCGTTTCGGCCGACAGCACGACGCCCCAGCCGAATGTGTCGTCGGCGCGGTTGCGCTCGAACACCGTCACCTCATGCGCGGCGTCCCTGAGCTTCATTGAAATGGCAAAGTAGAGGCCGGCTGGTCCGCCGCCGAGAACCGCAACCTTCATTCGTGCGATCTCCTCTTCGCTTTCTGCGCCTAGTATCGCCCGTGAGGCAAATTATTTCAAGCTTGAAGTTTCATAATTGAAGCGATCTGCCTCGGATGCCTATGGCGTGCCTGCGGTCAGACCCGCAAGCACGCGCTTGCCCGGATTATTTTTCTGGGGTCTTCGGGCTCCACAGCACCGTCTCCGCATCCTTTTCATAGGCCATGCCGTTGGGATAGCTGATCGCTTCCAGCTGCAGGCCCCACGGCGCCTGGAAATAGAGGATGGTCTGTCCAGCCGCCGGGCCTTCGGTAACCGGCAGCGGACCCAATCGTGTCTTCACGCCCTTGGCATCGAGATAGGTTTTTGCGGCGGCGATATCGTCGACATAGAAGGCGATATGGAAGCCGCCAATGTCGCTGTTGCGGGCCTGCAGGTCTCTCTGGTCGGGTGCGGTGTATTTGAACAGCTCGATATTCGACCCGTAGCCGCAACGGACCAGGGTGATCTCCTCGATCACCGCCTTGGGATCGACGCCCAGCAGATCCTGCATGAACGTGCCCTTGTCGTCGGCGAACGGGCCGAAGGACATCGCCTTCTTGCAGCCGACGATCTCGGTGAAGAAGCCGACGGCCTGCTTCATGTCGGGCACCGTAACCCCGGTGTGATCGTGCCCCCGCATGCCGGGAATGGAGCCGGCGGAAGCGGTGCCGATGCTGGCCAGGACGGCGGTGGCAAGCGTAGCGTTTCGGATTGCATTCCTCATGTCAGTCATCCTTCTCGCGGGACGTGGGTGACTTGCCGGGCGCACGCCCGAGGCCCGCTCTTCGGCGTGCGAATGATTTGCTGCGAATGATGCTTCATGCCGGCACCTTAGCGGCGGGCAGCAGCCAGCCTTCATCGATCTCGGGCAGCGGGATGGCTGATATCAGGTCGCGTGTGTAGGCCTGCTGCGGCTTCTCGAACAAAGCGTCCGTCGCGCTGGCTTCGACGATCGCGCCTTCGCGCATGACGATCACTTGCCGGCACAGCCGCCGGATCACCGACAGATCGTGGCTGATGAAGGCGACCGTCAGGCCCATTTCGGCGGCCAGCTTTTCCAGCAACGTCAGGATCTGTGCCTGGGTCGACACGTCGAGGCCGGAGACGATCTCGTCGGCCAGCACGAATTTCGGCGACAGCGCGAGCGCCCGGGCAATGCCGACGCGCTGGCGCTGGCCGCCCGACAGTTCGTGACGGTAGCGGCTGGCGAAGCTTTGCGGCAGGCCGACGCGCTGCAATGCCTCCGCGACACGCCCCTTGAGATTGTCGCCAAACCCGTTTTGCCTGAGGGGGGCGGCGATGATGCTGGCAATGGTGCGGCGCGGGTTGAGCGACGACATCGGATCCTGGAAGATCATCTGCAGATTGCGGCGCAGCGGCCTGAGCTCGGCCTCCGGCAGATGCGTGATGTCGCGGCCGTCGAAGGTGATGCTGCCGGCGCTCGGCTCCAGCAGGCGTACGAGGGCGCGGCCGAGCGTCGACTTGCCCGATCCGGATTCACCGACGATGCCGGTCACCGACCCCTTTGGCAGGTCGAAATCCAGACCTTTCAGGATTTCGGCCAGCGGCGCGCGGCCGATCAGCGGCTTGCGCGTCATGTCGGGTAGCGCGACCTTCAGGCCGCGGACGGAAAACAGCGGCTCAGCCATGCGGGCGCCTCCAGGCCTGGTCGGCGGCGGCGATCTCCGCGGCCAGCCCGGCCAATACCGCGTCGTCCACCGGTCTCAGAGAGGCGAACGGGTCGGTGTAGCGCGGTGTCGCCGCCATCAGCGCTCGCGTGTAGGGGTGCTGCGGAGCTGCGAACAGCGCCGCCGTCTCGGCCTCCTCCACCACCTTGCCGGCATAGAGCACCGATACTTTCTGGCTGATCTTGGCGACGACGCCGAGATCATGGGTGACGAACAGGATCGCCGTGCCGTGCTCGCGCTGCAACTGCGCGATCAGGCGCAGGATCTGCTTCTGCACGGTCACGTCGAGCGCCGTTGTCGGCTCGTCGGCGACGATCAGCCTTGGCTCGGCGGCGAAGGCGGCGGCGATCAGCACGCGCTGGCGCATGCCGCCGGAAAGCTCGTGCGGATAGCATTTGAGGACGCGGTCCGGGTCGCGGATCTGCACCTCGTCGAGCAACTGGCGGGTGCGGGCGTCGGCTCTCTGTCCGCTCCAGCCGAGGATGCGCACCAGCCGGTCGGTCATCTGCGGACCGATGCGGCGCGACGGGTTGAGCGCGGTCAGCGGATCCTGCGGGATCAGCGCGGTGCGGGCGCCGATCAAGGTGCGCCTCGCCTTTGGCTGAAGCCGGCCGAGATCTTCACCTTCGAGCAGCATGTCGCCCTCGACGATGCGAACGCTCAGTGGCAGAACGCCGAGCACCGCCTTGCCGATCATCGTCTTGCCGGCGCCGCTCTCGCCGACCAGCGCGCGAACCTCGCCGGGTTGGACCGAGAGCGAGACCGAGCGCAGCACGCGGGCGCCATTCGGCAGCACGGCGCTGAGGTTACTGATATCGAGGCAAACGCTCGCGCTCATCGCAGCACCGGATCGAAGCGTGCCTTGAGACCCTCGCCGAACTGGCTGAACGACAACACCGTCAGGATCAGAGTGACCAGCGGAAACACCAGCACCCACCAGGCCTGATGGATCGACAGCCGGCCTTCGGCGATGATGCCGCCCCAGGTCGGGTCGTCGGTCGAGATCGACAGATTGACGAAGGACAGGATCGCCTCGACGATGACGGCGATGCCCATTTCCAGTGACAGCAGCGCGACGATCGACGGCACCACATTGGGCAGCACTTCGCGCAGCATGATACCGATGCGGCCGTAGCCGGCGATGCGGGCGTTCTCGACATAATCCATGCGCGCCTGGCCCATGGTCTCGGCGCGGATCACCCGGCAGAAGCGCGTCCAGTCGATGACCGCGATGGCGATGATGACCGAGCTCAGGCCTGTGCCGAGCACGGCAACCAAAAGGATGGCAAACAACACCGGCGGGAACGCCATCCAGACGTCGACGATGCGCGAGATGATGCGGTCGGCCCAGCCGCCGAAATAGCCGGCGACAAGCCCGAGCGTCGAGCCGACCAGACAGGCGGCCAAGGCTGCCGCGAAGGCAACGACGAAGGCGATGCGGGCGCCGAAGATCAGCCGCGACAGGAGATCGCGGCCGAGGCTGTCGGTGCCGAGCCAGAAGCCGGATTCGGCGCCGCTCATCCAGAACGGCGGCAGGCGCTCGAACATCAGGTCCTGCGCCAGCGGGTCCTGCGGCGCGACCAGCGGCGCGAAGATCGCCGCCAGCAGCGCCAGCAGCAGCCAGCCGCCGGCCAGCCACAGCCTTGCGCCCGAGCCATGTCTGGAGATGCGGCCGTCATCCATGGCGCAGCCTCGGATTGAGCAGCGCATACATCATGTCCACGGTGAGGTTGATCAGCACGAACAGCAGCGCGAAGACCAGCACGATGCCCTGGATCAGCGGCAGGTCGCGGTTGATGACGGCGTCGATCGCCATATTGCCGAGACCCTCATAGGAAAACAGCCGCTCGACGATGACGGTGCCGCCGATCAGAAAGGTGAACTGCACGCCGACCAGAGTCAGCGTCGGCAGGGCGGCATTCTTCAGCGCCTCGCGCAAAATGACCTGCGTTTCCGAAAAGCCCTTCACCCGCGCCAGCACGACGTAGTCGAGATCGAGCACTTCCTTCAGCGATTGCTTCAGCAGCTGCGAGATGATCGCGGCCAGCGGCAACGCCAAGGCCACGGCCGGCATCAGCATGTGCCCGAGCAGGTCCTTGGTCAGGTCGAAGCGCAGCCGCGCAATGCTTTCGAACAGATAGAACTGGGTGACGAAGGGAAGGTCGAGCTGCGGCGAAACCCGGCCGGAAATGTCGAACACCGGCACCAGCACGCCGAACAAAAGGATCAGCACCAGCCCCCACAGGAAATCGGGAATGGAAAGCGCTGCACCGCTGGCGATGTCGATGCCGGCCTCGACTGCGGTGCCGCGTTCCCGCGCGCCAAGGATCGCCGTCGTGCCGCCGATCGCCAGCGCCATCAAAAGAGCGACGATAGCGAGCTCCAGTGTCGCCGGTAGCCGGTTGAAAACCAGCCCCAGCACGTCCTGTCTGAGCGAGATCGAGGTGCCGAAATCGCCTCTGACAACGCCGGACAGCCAGATGAAGAACTGCTCGACGATGGTCTTGTCGAGCCCATAGAGCGCACGCAACCGGGCGATGTCGGCATCGGTGGCGCCGGGCGGCAGCATCATCGCGATCGGGTCGCCGGGCGCGACGCGAATGACGACGAAAACCACGACGGCGACGCCGAACAGCGTGATCGCCATCGTCAGAAGACGGATCAGGAATCTTTGCAGCAGCATGGTCGCCCGTATGCCTGCGGAAAGGGCGCGCCATCGACGGCGATGGCGCGCTTGGACGCTATGCCGATCTCACGCCGGGGTCATCAGCGCCGGCAGCAGCGCGCCGGATATATGCTGCACGACATTGACGCCCTTGGCATGCACGATCGGCTGCGCATACTGGATCAGTGGCAGCACATAGGCCTGCTCGGCGATGTACTTGTCGACAGCCTTCCAGCCGCCGATGCGCTTGGCCTCGTCTTTCTCGCCCCATAGCGGGTTGATCATGTCGATCAGATCCTGGCTGTCCCACACCGAATGCGGGCTCGGGCCATAGGTGGCAAAGCCGGTCGACGTCGTCGGATCGCCAATGGCGTTGCCCCAATTGTAGAAGGCGGCCGGCGCCAGCTTGTCGGCGGCGCGCAACTCGTAGTGCTTGGCGATCTCGTAGACCTCGATCGTCGCCTCGATACCGACCTTGCGCCACATGCCGACGATCGCCTGGATCATCTCGTAGTCCTTGGGCTTGAAGCCCTTGGTCGTCTGTATCGTGAACTTGACCGGCTTTTCCGGCGAATAGCCGGAGGCGGCCAGCAATTCCTTGGCTTTTTCCGGATTGTGCTCGACCTTGATCGACGCATCGTAGGCTGCGTATTCCGGCGTCTCCAGCGTATGGATAGGCTGGCCATAGCCGCGCAGCAGGCGGTCGACCAGCAGCTTCTTGTCGACCGCCATGACGGCAGCCTGGCGGACGTTCTTGTCCAGCATCACGTCGATGTCGTTGAAGAAGATCATGCCGATGTCGGAAACATTCTTGCACGAGCCGGCAAGCCCGTCCTTGGCGATCAGGCGGTCATATTCCTCATAGGGGATTTCGAGCGTCACCTGCGAGGAACCGGACTCGATTTCGGCTACGCGGCTCGCCGCATCGGTGACGAACTTGATCGTCACATTCTCAAAGGCCGGCTTGCCGCCCCAATAGTTCGGATTGGCCTTCAGCCGCAGGAAGGCGTTGCGCTCGAATTTGTCGACCATGTACGGGCCGGTGCCGATCGGAGCCTTCTCGAAGCCTTCGGCGCCGACCTTCTCGTAATAGGCCTTCGGCATGATGTAGCCGGTCAGGAACGACATCCATTTGAAATACACCGGGTCGAACTGCACGACGTCTCCGGTGATCTTGTTGCCGTCGATCTTGAAGTTGTTTACGTTCTTCCAGACGAATTGGATCGGGTTGCCGGTCTTTTCGTTGCCCGCCCGCTGCAGCGACCAGACCACGTCCTCGGCCGTGAACGGCGAGCCGTCATGCCAGGTGACGCCGTCGCGCACCGTCATCATGATCTTGGTGCGGTCGTCATTCCAGCCCCATTCGGTAAGCAGGCCCGGCGCGAAGGACAGGTCCGGCTTCTGCGGAATGAACTGGTCGAACACCGACTGGTAGAGGCCCTGGATCGTCGGGTTGACCGCCGAAGGCCCGGTGGTCGGGTCCCAGGACGGCAGGTTGACGTTGTAGGCGATGGTCAGTTCGCCGGCTGCCTTGGCCATTTGCGGCAGGCCGATGACGGTGGCGCCAAGTGCTGCTGCGCCATATCCGAGCAATTCTCGTCTGTTGATTGTCATGGTCGTTCCCCTGTTGGTTTTCTATGCGCGTCGTCGTTGTCGTTCAGTGGGTTCAGGCTCCTTGGGCAACCGCGCCTTGCCCTCCTTCACCCACGGGTGTTTTGAATTCTACCTCCCGCCAAGCTGTTGGGCGAGCATATAGCCCGAGGCGGCACCAGTGCCGGCGCCCGGCCATGTTGCAGCGCCTGTGAGATGCAAATTCCCGACTGGCGTGTTCCAGCCGGCATAACCGCGCGCCGGGCGGAACAGAAAATTCTGCGCCAGATGGTGGCTGCCGCAGATCTGGTCGCCGCCGACGAGGTTGGGGTTCTCGCGTTCGAGGTCGAGCGGCGAGAACACGGCGCGGCCGAGGATCTTCCGGCGAAGACCGGGCGCATAGATCTCGATGATGTCGAGAACGCGCTCGGCGTAGCGCTCCTTGACGTTGTCCCAGTGGGCTGGCGCGATCTTGCCCGCCGCATCGCCTGACATTTCGGCGGGCAGCATGCGCACCTGCACCCACAGCACATGCTTGCCTTCCGGCGCCCGCGACGGATCGACCGCAGTCGGCTGGCCGACGACCAGAACCGGCTCGTCCGGCAGCATGCCCGACATTGCCTGCTGATAGGTCCGCGACATGGCGTCGAGCGAAGGCGACAGATGCACATACGCGAACTGCCGAAGCTCGGCGCCGGCGCGCCAGTCCGGCAGATCGTCTAGCGCCAGATGGATCATCATCGTGCCCGGCGCATGGCGGAATTTCTTCATCGCCGCGTCGAAGCCGGCGTCGCCGGAACCATCAGGCAGCAGTCTGCCGGGCAACGCCCCTGGTGCAACCCCGGCGACGACAGCCTTGGTGGCGGTATGGGTCTCGCCGGAAGCGAGCCGCACGCCGGTCGCCTTGCCGGCGGAGACCGTGATCTCGGCCACCTCAGCCCCGGTGATAATCTGGCCGCCGGCAGCGGTTACCATGCCCGACAGGGCGCGGATGATGGTGTCGGCACCGCCCTTGCCGAGCACCATGCCGAAGCACTGGTTGGCCATGGACTCAAGGTATGGGAACACCGCGCCGCCGGCGACGTCGGGGGCGAAATCGAGATGCATGCCCCAGGTGGCGAGCGTCGCCCTGACATGCGGCGTCTCGAAATTCTCCTCGAGCCACGCGCGCGGCGACGACAGCAGCAGGCGACCGGTGTCGAGCGTGCCGGCAAAGCCCTTCCTGCGCCACAGGTTCCATGCAGTGCCGGCCAGCGCCCGCCCGCTCATCGGCGCTCCTAGCAGCCGGAACAGATGCTCGGCCTCCGCCGGGAAGGCGTCAACCAGCCGGCGCCAGGTGGCGGCGTCGGCTTGCGAAAATCCGGCGATGCGCGACGCGGTCTTCTCCAGGTCGTGGCTGACACCGAACCAGCGTCCGTCGGGAAAGGCGCTGGCAAAGCAGTCGGCGACCGGCGCAAATTCCAGCCCGTGTTTTTTCAATTCATTTGCATATTTCTTGTGAAAGGCCGAGCCGGCGAACAGGCTCAGATTCATCGCGCCGAAATCGTGCCGGAAGCCGGGAAGCGTGAATTCGCGGGTCTGGACGGCGCCGCCGATTGTTGCGCTGCGCTCGAAAATCGCGGTTTTCCAACCTTTCAACGCCAGATGCGCTGCGCATGCCAGACTGTTGTGGCCCGCCCCGACGAAAATGGCGTCAAACTCGCTCACACCCCACCCAACCCATTTCCTTTATGCTTAAAGATAATTGCAGATGCATATGTTTTCGTCTAGTAGGATATTAAGGGCCGCAACGAGCCTTCAGAGCCATCTAAGAAGAGGGAACAGAGACCATGGACACGCAAAAACTCCTCGGCGAGGTCGCCGGCCAGCTTCTTTCAGGCGCCATCCAGGTGGTCGACTTGACGGCCCCGCTTGGGCCGAACACGCCGCTGATCAAGCTGCCGCCGGAACTCGCCGTCGATACGCCGAAGGTCGAGATCCACGCCATCTCCGCCTATGACAAGAACGGACCGTGGTGGGCCTGGAACTGGCTGAAGCTCGGCGAGCACTCGGGCACGCATTTCGACGCGCCGCAGCACTGGATCACCGGCAAGGATTATCCGGACGGCGCCACCGACACCATTCCGGCGCAGAACTTCGTCGGACCGGTCAATGTCATAGACTGCTCAAAGCAAGCCGCCGCGGACCATGATTTCCTGCTCACCGTCGACCATATCAAGGCGTGGGAAGCCGAGCATGGCGCGATCAATGCCGGCGAATGGGTGGTGATGCGCACCGACTGGTACAAGCGCAACGGCTCGGAAGCCGAATTCCTCAACGCCGACGAGACCGGACCGCACACGCCCGGACCGACGGCCGAGGCCATCCAGTTTCTGATCAGCAAGGACATCAAGGGCTGGGGCAGCGAGACGATCGGCACGGATGCTGGCAAAGCAGGGGGAATGGAGCCGCCATTCCCGGCGCACAGCCTGATGCACAAGGCCAACCGCTATGGCCTCGCCAGCCTCTGCAATCTCGACCGGCTGCCGCCGAAAGGCGCGATCCTGATCGCCGCACCGCTCAAGATCGAGCACGGCACCGGCAGCCCGATCCGCGCACTGGCGCTGGTGCCGAGACAATAGGACGAGGTGGCGGTCTTCGGGAGAAGATCATGGTCGCAGGTAACGCTGTAGTGACGATTTGGGAGCGGCAGCCTTGTAACGCTGCGGCTCTACGGCGCCCCCCTCTGTCCTGCCGGACATCTCCCCCTCCAGGGGGGAGATCGGCAGTTCCGACGCCCAGCTCATTCCTACAGCCTTGGAGATTTTCGAAGGCCGCAGTGACGGCCGATCTCCTCCCAAGAGGGGGAGATGTCCGGCAGGACAGAGGGGGGCGCCGTAGAGCGCCAATCTCCCCAATTGAACTCCTGCCGACGGGGAGCAATCGTCGATGAACGCGCCCGATCACATTATCGTCGGCAGCGGCATCAACGCGCTGGTCTGCGCGGCGATGCTTAGCGGCAAGGGGGCGAAGGTGCTGGTGCTCGAGCGCAACGACCGCATCGGCGGTTGCATGCGCACCGAGGAGATCACCGCGCCTGGTTTCATCCATGACGTGATGGCGACGACCTTCGTCCTGTTCATCACCTCGCCGGCCTATGCGGCGCTGGGCAAGGATCTGGCGCGGCACGGCCTGGAATTCTGCAACACCGGCACGCCGACCGGCGTGCTGCGCCCGGACGGCAGCCATGCCATCCTGCGCACCGACCGCCCCGCCAATGTCGCGGGGATGAATACGATGACGGCAGGTGACGGCGACCGGCACGGCAGCGATGTCGGTGAGATCGAGCGCAATGCCGGCCTGCTGTTCGGCCTGCTTGGCGGCAGCCTGTGGTCGTACCCCACGGCAAAGCTGCTGGCGGGCGAAGCCTGGCGCCGCGGCCCGCGTGAGCTTGCCGCCTTTCTTGGCGCAGCGCTGGTGCCGGCGCGCGGCTGGCTGGAGAGCACCTACCAATCCGAAACCACCCGCGCGCTCTGGGCGCCCTGGGTGTTGCATGCCGGCCTTGGGCCTGAAGACGCGTTCTCCGGCCAGATCGCCAGGGTAATCGCCTTTGCGCTCGAAGCGGCCGGGGCGCCGATCGTCAAGGGCGGCGCGAAGAACCTGCTGTCCGCGTTCGAAGCGCTAATCAAGGAGCGCGGCGGCGTGATCCGGACTGGCGGGGACGTCGCCTCGATCATCCAGAGCGGAGGCCGAGCAACCGGCGTGCGGCTGGCTTCGGGCGAAACGGTCACCGCGAAGAAGAGCGTCATCTGTTCGGTCACGCCGACCCAGCTCTACGAGCGGCTGCTCGGCGACGCAGCGCCGAAAGCCGACGTCGAAGCGACGCAAAAATACCGCTACGGCAAGGGCAATTTCCAGATCCACTATGCCTTGGACAAACCACCCGCATGGCGCGGCGACGGCTTGGACAAGGTCGCGCTGCTGCATCTGACCCCCGGGCTCGACGGTGTATCGAAAGCCTGCAACGAGGCCACGCGCGGCATGCTGCCGGAGGTTCCGACCATCTGCGTCGGCCAACCGCATGCGCTCGATCCTTCGCGCTGTCCGGACGGAAAGGCGATCCTGTGGCTGCAACTGCCCGAGGCCCCACGCCATATCAAGGGCGATGCCGCCGGCAAGCTGCCGACGCCGGCCGACGGCCGCTGGACCGAGGCATTGCGCGAAGCCTACGCGGACCGTGCCGAAGCGATCCTCGCCAGCCATATCGCCGGGCTCAAGGACAGCGTCATTGCACGCCGCGCCTATTCGCCGGCCGATCTGGAAGCGATGAACATCAATCTGGTCGGCGGCGATCCCTATGGTGGCTCCTCGACCATCGACCAGTCGTTCCTGTGGCGGCCGTTCAAGACGAGCCGTAATCACGCCACCGGGATCAAGGGCCTCTACCATATCGGCGCCTCCACCCATCCCGGCGCCGGGCTTGGCGGCGGCTCCGGCTTCCTGCTGGCGGGGAGGCTGTGATGGAACAGAAGGTTGAAAAGCGCCAGCGCATCTCGACTTTGGGCCAGATCGGCCTGCAGCAATTCGCGCCCTATCTGATGAACCGCATCATGGGCCGCTACAACGCCACCTTGCGCGACGATTTCCGCAAGCAGGGCCTGACCATTCCGCAGGTCCGGACGCTGGCCGTGCTGTCGGTCGCCGACGGCGTCACCGTCAACGATCTCTCGGTCTATACGGTCATCGAGCAGTCGACGTTGAGCCGGACGCTCGACACGCTGGAAGGACAAGGGTTTGTGCGGCGGGAGCAGGGGGTAACCGACAGCCGCATCCGCCATGTGTTCCTGACCGACGAGGGTCGCGCCGAGTTCACCCGCGCCTGGCCGGCCATGCATGACGCGTTCGAGGCGATGTTCGACGACGTCGACGATGCCGAATATTCGGCGCTGATCGCGACGCTGCAGAAGATGCTGAAGAACATTCGCAAGCACGACATTTGATCTTACGCGCTGCCGGATGCCGGCGGTAACGGAAGGAGCCAAAAAATGGCCGAACGGTCTTTTGCCAAGGAAGTCGAAAAGCTCAGGCTCGGCGCTGGCGAGGAGTTTTCCGGCGAGGGCATTCTCGCCATCACCAAGGCGCTGCTGCAATGCGGGGTCGGTTATGTCGGCGGCTATCAGGGCGCGCCGATCAGCCATCTGATGGACGTGCTGGCCGACGCGCAGGATATTCTGGGTGAGCTCGGCGTGCATTTCGAGGCGAGCGCCTCAGAAGCGACCGCCACCGCCATGCTGGCGGCATCGGTGCATTATCCGATCCGTGGCGCGGCGACTTTCAAGTCGACGGTCGGCACCAATGTTGCGTCGGATGCGCTCGCCAATCTCGCCTCGGGCGGAGTCACCGGCGGCGCGCTGATCATCGTCGGCGAGGACTATGGCGAAGGCTCCTCGATCATGCAGGAGCGCAGCCATGCCTTCGCCATGAAGAGCCAGGTCTGGCTGCTTGACCCGCGGCCGAACCTGCCGTCGATCGTCAAGGCGGTCGAGGACGGCTTCGAGCTGTCGGAGATTTCCAACACGCCGGTTATGCTGCAGGTCCGCATCCGCTGCTGCCATGTCCACGGCCATTTCATCGCCAAGGACAACAAGCGGCCGGCGATGACGGTGGCCGATGCGCTCGACGCGCCGCGCCGTGACACCGGCCGCATCGTGCTGCCGCCAGCCTCCTTCCTGCACGAGAAGGAAAAAGTGCAAAAACGCTGGCCGGCGGCGGTGGATTTCATCCGCGAGAACAAGATCAACGAGTTCTTCGGTCCCGAGCACGGCTCGGTCGGCATCGTCATGCAGGGCGGCATGTACAATTCGGTCGTCCGCGCGCTGCAGCGCCTCGGCCTTGCCGATACTTATGGCGAGACAGACGTGCCGCTCTACGTGCTGAATGCCGTCTATCCCTTGGTCGATGACGAGTTCCTGTCCTTCTGCGAGGGCAAGGACGCCGTGCTCGTCGTCGAGGAAGGCCAGCCCAATTATATCGAGCAGGCCTTTGCCGCGATGCTGCACAAAGCCGGGCGCGGCACAAAGCTCGTCGGCAAGGAACATCTGCCGATGGCCGGCGAATATACCGGCCAGGTCATGCTCGACGGCATCGGATCGTTCCTGCGCGCCACCATCCCCCATTTGCTGCCGGGCGAGGTCCGCGCGCCGAACAAGATCGGCGACGGGCTCGATACCGCCGACCTAGTCAATGTCGTCCCGGGCCGTCCGCCAGGCTTCTGCGTCGGCTGTCCGGAGCGGCCGATCTTTGCCGCCACCAAGCTGGTCGAGCAGGAGTTGGGCAAGCACCACATCGCCTCCGACATCGGCTGCCATCTGTTTTCGATCATGCCGCCTTTCGAGCTTGGCGCCACCACAATGGGCTACGGGCTGGGGCCGGCCTCGGCTTCGGCGTTCAATTCGCCCGACGCCAAGCGCCGCTCGATCTCCTTCGTCGGCGACGGCGGCTTCTGGCACAACGGACTGACCTCGTCGATCGGCAATGCGGTGTTCAACAAGAACGACGGCGTCATCGTCATCGTCGACAATTTCTATTCTGCCGCGACGGGAGGGCAGGATATTCTTTCATCCCGCGCCGGCAATAAGACGAAATCGACAAAGCATCCGATCACCGAGGCGGTGAAAGGCATGGGCGTTAAATGGCTGCGCCACATCGACCGCACCTACGATGTCACCAAGATGCAGGACACGCTGCGCGAGGCGCTGACGACGGACGAGAAGGGCCCGAAAGTCATCGTCGCCTCGTCCGAATGCATGCTCAACCGGCAGCGCCGCGAGAAGCCGCTGGTCGACAAGGCGATCAAGGGCGGTGAGCGGATCGTCAAGCCGAAATTCGGCGTCGACGAGGACATCTGCACCGGCGACCATGCCTGCATGCGGCTTTCCGGCTGCCCGTCGCTGTCGGTGAAGTCGCTGGACGATCCGCTGCGCGACGATCCGGTGGCGCATATCGACCAGAGCTGCGTCGGCTGCGGCAATTGCGGCGAGGTCGCCGATGCGGCGGTGCTGTGCCCGTCCTTCTACCGCGCCGACATGGTGCACAATCCGAGCCGCTGGGACCGTTTCCTGGAAGCCGCCCGTCGCGCCACGATCAGCCTCTTGCAGCGGCGCCGTGAAAGCCGGCGCCTGACATTCGCCGATGCTTGACGCCGTCCCCTCATCGCGCTTGAAAACCGGCGCTCCCGAAGACGAGGGCGTCATCAAACTTGCCGTGCTGGCGGTCGGCGGCCAGGGCGGCGGCGTGCTGGCCGACTGGATCACCGACGTCGCCGAGCGCAACGGCTATGTCGCGCAGTCGACGTCGGTCGCCGGCGTCGCCCAGCGCACCGGCGCCACCATCTACTATGTCGAGATGTGCCGCGACACCGGCCGGCTGCCGGTCTTCGCGCTGTCGCCTTCGCAGGGCGACGTCGACATACTGATCGCCGCCGAACTGATGGAAGCCGGCCGCGCCATCATCCGTGGCTTCGTCACGCCCGAGCGCACGACGCTGATCGCCTCGTCGCACCGCATCGCCGCCGTGTCGGAAAAGATCGAGCCCGGCGACGGCCGGGCCTCGTCGCCAAAGGTGCATGCGACAGCCGAAGCCGCGGCCAAGCGCTTCATCGCCTTCGACATGGAGAAGATCGCCGCCGACAATGGCTCGATGATCTCGGCCAGCCTGCTCGGCGCACTGGCGGGGTCCGATGCCTTGCCGTTCACCCGCGAGAGCTATGAGCAGGCGGTCAGTGCCGGCGGCCGCGGCGTCAAGGCCAGCCTCGCCGCTTTTGGCGCCGCCTTTGATCGCGCCCGCGGCATTACGAACGCGCCACCTCTGGGCGACAAGATCGCAGAGCCGAAAGCTGCCGAAATCGGCTCGGGCGCGGCGGCAAAGGTGAGCGGCCCGGAAAGCCTGCTGAAGGGCTGGCAGGACCTTGCGGCGCGCGTCGACGCGCTGCCGCTTCCCCTGCACGACATGGCGTTTCGCGGTCTGAAAAAGGTCGTCGACTATCAGGACATCGCCTGTGGCGGCGAGTATCTCGACCGACTAGACCGGGCGGTCGTCTTGGACAATGCCGGCCACGACTACGCGCTGTCGATCGCTGCGGCAAAGCATCTGGCCAACGCCATGTGCTACGACGACATGATCCGCGTCGCTGACCTGAAGACGCGCTCGACTCGCGACAAGCGCGTGCGCCGCGAGGTCGGCGTCAAGGATGGCTCGATCCTCCAGGTGACCGAATATTTCCATCCGCGCATCGAGGAATTCTGCGGCACGCTGCCGGCCGGGCTCGGCAGCTACATCGAGGCGCGGCCGAAGCTTGCCGCCTTTCTCGACCGCCGTATCAATCGCGGCCGCCGCATCCGCACCGACAGCTTCGCCGGCTTTGCCGCCCTCTGGTTCATCGGCGGCATGCGCCGCTGGCGTCGCCGCCTGCTGCGCCACAAGGTCGAGACCGCGCATCTCGAGCGCTGGTACGCGCTGGCGCTCGGCCATGTCAGGGAAGACTACGCGCTTGCCGTCGAGATCCTCAACTGCCGCCGGCTGATCAAGGGCTACAGCGACACCCATGTTCGCGCGCAGTCGAAATTCGACCGGGTGCTGTCGGCGCTCGACCTGCTCAAGGGCCGCGCGGATGCTGCCGACTGGATCCGCCGCCTGCGCGAAGCCGCGCTAAAGGACGAGAAGGGCGATATGCTCGATGGTGCGCTGAAGACCGTGGCGTCGCTGCAGTAGAGCTAATAGCTGAATTCCGCCGGCCTTTGCGATTTTGCGTTGACCTGCAAGGTGAAAATATCCGGCCGGCTGTAGTGCCCGGCGACGTCGAGACTGCGGCGAGCGGCAATTGCCGCCTTGAGATCGATGTCGGCATGCAGAATGCCTGTTTCCTTGCGCAAAGGGCCGGCAACGATTTTTCCCCCTGGCGCGATGACCACGGAGTCGCCCTGATTGATCCACTCGTCCGCGTCCGGATAGAGGCGGTCACGGTCGGGAAAGTCGCGCGGCAAGTCTTCCACCCGCAAGACATTGCCGGCGCCGATGACCCAGCAGCCGCCCTCGCGGGCGATATGCTGCAATGTGCCGATCCAGCCGTCGCCACTGTCGTAGGTTGGGGCGACGTGGATATCGATGCCTTGAGCATAGAGCGCGTACCGGGCAAGCGGCATGTAGTTCTCCCAGCAAACCAGCGAGCCAACCCGTCCTGAAGGCGTGTCGACGACCTTCAGCCCGCTGGCGTCACCAAATCCCCAGACCATCCGCTCGGGGTTGGTGGGCATGAGCTTGCGGTGCCTGTTTAGAAGCGAACCGTCCGGGCCAATTACGATGACGCTGTTGTAGATAGTGGCGCGGCTCCACTGGCTGTCGCGTTCGTCGATGCCGCACAGGATGGTCACCTTGAACGTCCTGGCGGCGTCGAACAGCGGGCGCAGTTGATCCGACGAGAGGTCGACGGCATTGTCGACCAGGCGCCCGTGCAATTGGCCTGCCAGGCCGCCGTCGGCCCCCGGCTTCAGGCGCCAGATCCAGGCGGGGTATCCGGGGATGAACGCCTCGGAGAAGACCACAAGCTCGGCGCCGCCATTCGCGGCCTCGGCAACCAGCCGCACTGCCTTGGCGATCGTCCCTTCACGATCCAGAAAAGCCGGCGGTTCCTGGACAATGGCAATTCTCGTCATGAGGTTCCTCCTCGCTTCGGCACAGAGGCCGGCGTGTCCCTATCTTGTGGCGGCCGCGACTAGCATTTCGCATGGTCCCGCGAATTGTCCGTCCCGCTCGAACTGGCCAAGCGCCTCTTCGATTTCCGCCCACGCGTCGTCCTGTTCCCGGGCGGACAGGCCGGCGAGCATCTGATGCAGCGCGCCAAACGATTCCTGCTCGAACTGCAGACATTCCAGGGCCGAGTGCAGCCGCACCGGCGCATCGATCCTTTCGATCCGGACGTTACGGAATCCGGCATCAATCAGACGTTTTGCTAGAACCGTGGGATCGCCCAGGCTGAATGGGCCTGGCTGGCCGGGCAGTGGTGCGGGCAGCGCGGCGCGGCGGCGAATGATACCGACAGGGATCGAAAAGAACGGGTTCTTGTCTGCCGTGGAATAGACGATTGCACCGACCCTTCCCCCCGGTTTGAGGTGGTCGCGCATTCCGCCCAGCGCCTTGTTCTGATCCGGAAAGTAGATCAGGCCGACGCGCGAAATGACGGCGTCGAAGGGGTCAGCGGATATGGCGCCCAGCATTTCGCCGTCGGCGACGATGGTGTCGATGTTGCCATGGCCCGCCAGTTTCGCGTTGCTGGCGGCGAAATCGAGAATCCCGGCCGAAATGTCGGTCGCGAGCACATAACCCTCGGGGCCAACGCGCCGCGCCGCGGTCAATGTCTGTTCCCCGGCACCGGCGGCGACATCGAGGACGCGACTGCCGCGCTTTACATCGGTCATGTCCAGCATCAGTTCCGTCGCCGGTCCAAGCCACCGGGACAGGAGCGGACCCCAGCGGTTCCATGCCTCGGCCGCGCTGTCCCATTGCTTGCGGGTCGTTTCCTTGAATTTGACGGGATCGAAAGTCGGTTGCTGCTGATCCATGGTCGCCTCCTGGCGCATAACCTCGGAAACCGGACGGCATCCGGAAGACAGTATTGTCTTGCAGGAAACGATATTGGGCGCGTAGTTTCGGCTCAATTCTCGAAATCTAGACGCCCATTTTGCAAAATTGCACAGATCGGGGCTCCATGATGCAATGGGATGATTTGCGGATTTTCCTGGCGGTCGCGCGCGACGGCTCGATCAGCGGCGCCGCCAAACGCATGAACGTTCAGCATTCCACCGTGTCGCGCCGGATCAGGGTGCTGGAGACGCAGCTTGGCACGCGCCTGATCGAGCGCAAGAAGTCCGGATACGAACTGACCGCGGCCGGCGAGGAATTGAAAATGGCGGCCGGTAAGATGGAGATGGAGGTCCTCGAAGTCGAGGGCGCTCTCGGCGGTCAGGAAAATCGGATTGCCGGCGAGCTGAGGGTGTCGGCGATCAACAATATGGCATCATCCGTGCTGATGCCCATATTTGCCAGTTTCAACGAAAGCTATCCGGACATCGAGCTGCATGTGCAGGTTTCCAACAAGTATGTCAGCCTCGCCGAGCGGCACGCGGATATCGCCATTCGCCTGACCAACACGCCACTTGACACTCTGGTCGGTACCCGGCTCGCCAACGTTGCATCAGCCGTCTACGGGGAAAGAAACTACCTCAAGGCTTTGCGCGCCGGCAGCGCCAAACCAAGGTGGCTGGGGGTGGAATGCTGCGCTTTCCATCAATCCTGGACCAACGAGGCCTGCCCGGATCATCGTCACAGCTTTTTTGTCGACGACACGTTGCTTACGCTCGCAGCCATGAAACACGGACTTGGGCTGGCCTACCTGCCATGCTTCATGGGCGACGGGGACGACCGGTTGGAGCGCTTCCGCGCGCCTGACCCGATACACGATCTGGGGCTATGGCTGCTCTATCATCCCGACTTGCGGCGCACCAAACGGGTGAGGGTCTTTCGCGAACATATGATTGCGCGGATCGGCGACCAGAGTGCCCTGTTCGAAGGGCGACGACCGAGGCACGGCGACGACACGCTGCTTAACCGAGAAGCGTTGGGATAAGTTTGGCCGGAGTCACAATGGCTTGGATCGGCGGCCTTTCGATGGCCGATTCGTTTGGAGAATTTTTGGTGCGCTTGCGTGGCTCGAACACGCGATCCCCGCATTACGAATGATGTGCTCTACCAACTCAGCTAAAGCGGCCCGGGGAAGCCAAAGCACTCCAAGATGCGTTGGTGATAGAGACGCACCTACGGAATGCAGTGCTTCTCGATGTCGCGCGCCGTGAACTCTGCTGCTCGTCGCCACGCTTCGTCGGTATCTCCCCGGTAAGTCAGGTATCGATCGCAGACAGGCTTGTTGTTGTTCAAATCCAGCACTGCAAACTTCACCCAGCCAACCAGCGTGCTCATCTTGTGCATCTGACCGATCAGTAGATAGTTCGCGCTGGCTGTTCTTGCCTGCTTCGAGAGATCGACAAGGCCGGGGTCCCTGATGGTGCACCGTTCTGCCTGACAGGGTAATGCGACGAGGTCGATCTTCTCCGAAAGACCATCCCGCAATGCAACGCCAAACGCCTTCAGTCGCGTTTCGTGTTCGGCGGTCTGGTCTCTGACTTCGCCTGACGTATCCCTGAACTCGAAATCCGCGACGGCGAGGGTCGGGGGCTCGACGACATCGGCAAAGGCGGCCGACGCAAGTGCACCGGCGCCTAGCAGGACAAGGAAAAATCGTCCGCGCTCAAAAAGCCGAAATCGAACTTCTGCGCGTTGCACCTTGAGCATCTCGTTCTCCGAGGTTGGAATGATAGCCATCCCAAAGGTGGTGCCGATTGTCTCTTCGCGTTGTTGGAGGCGCGGAAAGCAAGCGCAAGACTACCCGGTTGCGTCGCGACGTCAACTTCCACCCGTTACTGGGTGGACTCGACCTTCGCGACGACGAGCTTGCCTTTGGCGCGCGAGATTTCGAGTGTCTGGCCGGGTTTTGCCAACTCGCCCGGAACCGAGATCACCATCGCCTGGCCTTCGGTGAGGGTCGCGACGAAGCGCACGGGCAGGTTTTCTTCGCCCGCCGCCATCGTGGTGACCACTCGATAGCCGTCATCGGCCTCGGTGTAGTAGACGACGCCGTGAAAGTTGCCGAGATCGACGGTCCCACCCTGACGGGCCGTGAGTTCGCCGGCAGAAGCGGAACTTGCCGCAACGCAAAGCGCTGCAAGAGCTGTGTATCTGAACATCGTTTTTCTCTCCATTTAGAATTGTCGTTCGGGTGGATGGTCGCCTTCGGCTGCATCCCAATAAATCACGCTGCGAGCTGATCCTCGCGGGCAGCCGCGATCATCACGCTTGCGAGCAACCCGTAGGCTGCCTCCCAAGAGTCGCGCACGGCCGGCGTGAAAGCCTCACCGAGGCCGGCCGCCAGCGTCTCGATGAGCGCTTGCCCGACGATCGGGTAATGATGCTCCTTGACGCCGTAGGTCACGTGACGCCTGGCGAGCACGCGCACCGTCGGGAGAATGGTGTCGGCACGGTCCAATCCGTGCACGACGAAGCCCAGGCTCGCCATCAGCTTGGCGCCTTGCTTGGCCATGTCTGTCACCGGAAACAGCGTGCGAAGATCCGCGTCGATCGCGAACAGGCGTTCATAGAACAGCGCGGCGGCGGCCACGCGTATTGCGACGACCTCGCGAAAACTGTCCTGGACAAGTCTGATCTGGTCGGGTGTCATCGGCGACGCTCCTGCGTTGCTGGCCTTGTGAGGCTCGGAACATCCTGCCAAAACGTTTCGCGTGCATGTCGCCTGCGCGTAGATGTGTTTCAGTTGTGTCTCAATTGGGTTTCATTTGCGCTCATTTGTCTTTCAGATCCCGACGGACGGGATCGTGCGCTGGGTCGCTCGCATCCTGATGATGGGCGCGTTTGAAATTGAGGAAGACGGAGGCGAGCCTGTACATGAGGCAAGGGGCGAAAAGGCGCCGCTGAAGACAGCGTGCTACCACGCGGTTTCTGCCATACCCTCAGAACCCGCAAAGCCTTGAGAAATAGTGGTGCCGCTTAGGTGACTCGAACACCTGACCCCATCATTACGAATGATGTGCTCTACCAACTGAGCTAAAGCGGCCCGGGAAGCCAGGGCCTCCAAGATGCGCTGGGTGATAAACGCAACCCGCCACAAATTCAAGATGGGACTTTGGCATTTCGCGTTGGGGCTCATGCCGGGCCTATAAGGGGGCCGCACCGATCCGCCATGCGGTCGCGTGATGCCGCACCGGCAGGTCGCGCGACCGCCACGTTGGCGCCGTGGCGAGAAAATCGGTGAAAAATGTTGATTCCTTTACCGAAAATCGCCGAAATGGGCCTTGGATGCGTCGCCAAGGTAGAATGCGGCCGCTGGCCCGTTGATTGATTGGTCGCCTACGGCTAACGATCATGACAATGTGACCGTACGTGCAGAGGGATCCCGCTTGGACGCGATCGAAAAAGCGATCCGGAACGCCTTCGAAAAAGGCAATGCCGACGACCGGGCGTTTCGCGAGCGGGTCTACCGATCGGCCTTCGCCGCACTGGACCGCGCCCTGCAGGCCAACCCGAGCGTGACGGTGGAAGTCGCCATCAAGCGCCGCAAGGCGGTGCAGGCCAAGATCACGGAAATCGAATCCGAGTTCCTGCCGGCGGTTCCCGATGTCGCCCTACCGACCGATGATGACGCCGCAGCACCGGCGACGGAGAAGCCGGCTGACAGCGCAGCCGAAGCTGAAGCTGAAGCCAATGTCGAACCGGGCGCGGATGCCGATGCTGGACCCGCGCCGTCGCCTGACGTCGTTGTCGACGGTCCGGTAGGGCCTCGTGCATCCGATATGCCCCGGTCGCGCGTCTTGCCGGTCGTTCCCGATATCATGCCCGAGGCGGTTTCTGCCGATGTGCCGGAGATCGACATGTCGTCCCCTGCATCGACCCGAGACGACGACGCAGAGGTGATGCCCGACCGCGACGAGAGGCGGGTGAGAGGCCCCCGCCTGCCTCTCACCGCAATCTTCCTCGGCGTCACGTTGCTCGCCGCCGCCGGCATCGGCCTCTATTTCGCTGCGCAGACCGGCGTCTTCAAGTCGGCGGCCCAACTCGACACGGCGCCGCCGCAAGCGCCTCCGACGGTGGAGGACGATGATTTCACGCCGCCAAGCGACACGGCCTCGCCGCTGACCCCCGGTGCGGCGGATGAGGATCGCGACTGGATCAATGTGTTTTCGCCGAGCGACCCGGCGCTTGTCAGTGCGCCTTCGGATGCCAAGGCCGAAGTCATGCAGGACGACAGCGGCTCCTTCCTGCGCATCCGGTCGGGCGCCTCCGGCTCGGCCATCAGCTTTGACGTTGGGCAAGGCGTGCTGGAAAGGCTCGCCGGCAAGCACGCCGTGTTCGACATCATCGCCCGCTCCGAGGAAGGCAAGGAGACGCAGATCTCCGTCGATTGCAATTTCGGCGAACTCGGTGACTGCGGCCGCAAGCGCTACGCGGTCGGCCATGAGAACAACGAATATCTGTTCGACGTGCGGTTTCCCGACAAGCGTCCGGGTGCTGCCGGCACCATCGCCATCAATTCCGACTTCGACAAGCAGGGCAAGTCGGTCGACATCTACGAGATCCGCGTCTCGATCGTTCCTTGAGCTTCAACGCATCCAAAAGTGTTAGAGCGTACTTTGTGCGTCCAATTGGACGCACGTCGCTCTAACGGTCGAGCAGGGCCTGCAGCGTCTCGATGCGGTCGGCTTCGGCCGCCGGCTTGTCCCAGCGCAGCCGTGAAATGCGCGGAAAGCGCATGGCGACGCCGGATTTGTGCCGTGTCGAGCGGTTGAGTCCTTCGAACGCCACCTCCAGCACGAGGCCTTGTCTGCGGTCGGCTCGCACCGAGCGGACCGGGCCGAAACGCTCGATCGTGTTGTCGCGGACATATTTGTCGATCTGCCTCAGTTCTTCGTCGGTGAAACCGAAATAGGCCTTGCCCACCGGCACCAGTTCCTCCGACCCTTCCGGCCCGGACCAGACGCCGAACGTGTAATCGGAATAAAAGCTCGAACGTTTGCCGTGGCCGCGCTGGGCATACATCAGCACGGCGTCGACCGTGTGCGGATCGCGCTTCCATTTGAACCATGGGCCTTTCGGCCGACCGGCGACATAGGGCGAATCCCAGCGCTTCAACATTACGCCTTCGATGACCGGATGCAGCGGCTTGCGGCGCAATTCCTCCAGCGCCTGCCAGTCGGTGAACTCGACCAGCGGCGAAAGATCGAAGCGGCTCGGATCGAGACTCCTGACGAAGGCTTCGAGGCGGCTGCGCCGCTCGTGGAAGGAGAGCGGCCGCAAGTCCTCGTCGCCGATCTGAAGCATGTCGTAGCAGCGCATGAAGGCCGGGTATTGCTGCTGGATCTTCAGCGTCACGCTCTTACGGTTCAGCCGCTGCTGCAGGTCCGAGAAAGTGCCGGTCGCCTGCAAGGGATCGCCGACCAGAAGCTCGCCGTCGAGGGTGGCGGAAAAGTCCATAGCGTCGGCGAGATCCGGAAAGGCACCGGAGACGTCGTCGCCGGTGCGCGAATAGAGCCGGCGCACACCGCCTTCGCAAACCGCCTGGACGCGGATGCCGTCCCATTTCCATTCGGCGGCGTAGTCGGTCGGATCGAGCTTTTCGAGATCGCCGTCGCCGACCGGCGTCGACAGCATCACCGGCCGGAACAGCGCCAGCGCCGTTTTCTCAGGTTTCTCGGCCTTGCCTTCCAGCCAGGCGAACAGCTCGGCATACGGCGGCGTCAGCCCATGCCACAGCTCCTCGATCTCGGCGATGTCGACCTTGCCGAGATCGGCCAGCGCCTGCTTGGCCAGCCGCGCCGAGACGCCGATGCGCAGGCCGCCGGTCACCAGCTTTATGATGGCGAAGCGCGCCGAGATGCTGGCGCTGTCGAGCAATCCGGCCAGCACCTTCGGTCCATCGGAACGGCTCGCCGCCTGCAGCTTTGCCACGACCTCGGAGAGCGTCGGCTCGTGGTTGATGATATCCTCGGGCGATTGCGGCCAGACCAGCGACACCGTCTCCGCCAGGTCGCCGACATAGTCATAGGAATAGCCGAACAGCACCGGGTCCATGCGCTCCATCACCAGCATGCGCAGCATCGCCGGCTTGACCGCCGCGATGGTGAGATCGCCGGTGATGGCGGCCAGCGCCAGGCCGCGATCCGGATCCTCGACGCTGCGAAAGTAATCGGTCAGCAGCGTCAACTTGCCATTGCGCGACGGCGTCAGGACGAGGCGATCGAGGAGTTCGGCGAAGCGGTTCATGAGGGTACGCGCCAGGCCAATCGGGAAAGCTTGCGATCCTTCGCGCCCCCCTCTGTCCTGCCGGACATCTCCCCCACGAGGGGGGAGATTGGCAGTTTCGTTCTTGCCGCCCGTCCTGCAACGTCAGTGATTGGCGAAAGCCGGCGCGACATCCGATCTCCCCCCTTGAGGGGGAGATGTCCGGCAGGACAGAGGGGGGCGCCGTAGAGCTCTGCGCAGGTGACCACCGAACCTCCCGCCATCAATCGCCCTCGTCCTCATAGCCGACGAGATGCAGCGGCCGCGCGGCAATGCCTTCGAGCTCGCACCAGCGCACCAGGGCCTCCTCGCGGCCATGCGTCACCCAGATTTCCCCGGCGCCGGTCTCCTTGATCGTCGCGGTCAGTTCGTCCCAGTCGGAATGGTCGGAAATGATCAGCGGCAGCTCGACGCCGCCCTGTTTGGCGCGCTGGCGGATGCGCATCCAGCCGGACGCAAAGCACGAGATCGGATCGGGAAAGCGCCGCGCCCAGCGGTCGGCGAAGGCCGAAGGCGGGCCGACGATGACGGCGCCGGTGAAATCGCCCTTGCCACCGCTTTCGACCGTCGCCGGCTCCAGTGTCCCGAGGTCGATGCCCTGGCCCTGGTAGTAGTCGCTGAGCTTGGCCAGCGCGCCGTGGATGTAGATCGGCCTGTCGTAGCCGGCATCGCGCAGCAAGCGCATGACGCGCTGCGCCTTGCCGAGCGCATAGGCGCCGACCAGATGCGCGCGTTCGGGAAACTGCGCCGTCGATTTCAGCAGGCGGGCGATCTCTTCGGTATCGTGCGGATGGCGGAACACCGGCAGGCCGAAGGTCGCCTCGGTTATGAATACGTCGCATTTGACCGGTTCGAACGGCTCGCAAGTCGCGTCCATCTGGCGCTTGTAGTCGCCCGACGCGACGATGCATGTGCCCTGATGCACGACCTCGATCTGCGCCGAGCCGAGCACATGGCCGGCCGGATGGAAGGTTACGGTGACGTCGTTCAGCGCAATCGTCTCGCCAAGTGCGGCCGCTTGCGTCGTCCCGGCAAAGCCTTCGCCGTAGCGAAGCCCCATAATGTCCAGCGTCTGTTGTGTGGCCAGCACCGAGCGGTGGCCGGAACGGGCATGGTCGGAATGGCCGTGCGTGATCAGCGCCCGGTCGACCGGCCGCACCGGATCGATGAAAAAATCGCCGGGTGGGCAATAGAGGCCCTCAGGCCGGGGATGAAGCAGGTCGCTGGCGCGCATGGCTTAGAGATAGTTGCTAATTCCGGCGCGGGAAGCCTGTTGCAAGTGACTGCTGACTCGGCCTACAGGCAACGGCCGGCGGGACCTCCGTTTTTGGGCCTCGTCCGGCGCCCTTTTTCGTTCACCTGCGCCACGTGTGGCACAGGCTGCGAAAAAGCCCGATTCGCATGCCCGAAAGGGCGGGACATCGATACGGAGGACATTCCATGCGCTGGAACTTGGTGGTCTTGGCATCTTGCCTGGCGATGGCCGGCTGCGCCGGCGCCTCGATGGCCGAACGACAGGATGAGAATGTCCAGTCGTCGCTGCAATATGATAGCGTGCCTTGCGATCAATTGCTGGCGCAACGAAACGAGCTGGCGCAGCGATATCGCCTTTCGCAGGATGCCAAGCCGTCCTTCTCCGATCCGGGGGTGGGCCTCGGCCCATTCACGCCGGACGTCCGTTCCAAGACCCAGCGTGACGTCGAACAGGCAAGCGGCCGGATCGACGCCATGAACCGGTCGATCGCCCGCCGCGAATGTGGCAAGCCGGCCAAGCAGACCAAGCTTGGCTTGCCTAGTTAATACCCCGCGTCGCGATCCACCAGGTTCTCGAGCTTCTCGCCGCGCTCGAAGGCGGCCATCTGGCGCAGCATGATCGGCGCCAGATGGACGGGGTCCGAGGTCGCCGCCGCATGCGGCGTCACGAACACCTTCGGGTGGCTCCATAGCGGGCTGGTCTTCGGCAGCGGCTCGACCTCGAACACGTCGAGGCTCGCTTCCTTCAGCGTGCCGTCCTCCAGCGCGCGCGCGATGTCGGCATCCTTCTGCAGGCGGCCGCGCCCGGCATTGATCAGCACCGAGCCACCGAGGCCGTTGCGTTTCCTCAGCTCCTTCAGCACGCCGTAATTGACGATACCTTGCGTGTGCGGCGTGAGCGGCAAAAGCACCACCAGAATGTCGGTGGCATTGAGGAAGGGGATCAATCCGGCCTCGCCAGCATAGGTCGAAACGCCCTTCATCGGCCGCTCGCTGCGCGACCAGCCATTGACCGCAAAGCCGAGCGATAAAAGCACCGACGCTGCTGCGCGGCCAAGCGTGCCGAGCCCCATGATGCCGACAGAGATGTCGCCGGCCGGGCGCTGCGGCGGCTCGTGCCAGATCTTCCTTTTCTGCTGCGTTCGGTAGAGCATGCCCTGGCGGTGATGATCGAGCACCCGCCAGACGACATATTCGGTCATGTACTGGGTCAGGTTGTCGGCGACGACCTTCACGATCGGCACGTCGGGCACAGTGGGATCGGCCAAGATGTGGTCGACGCCGGCGCCGATCGAAAAGATGGCGCGCAGATTGGGCAGAGACGACAGAAGGTTCGGCCGCTGCTTCCAAACCACCGCATAGGTGATCGAGGGATCGCTGGCGCCGTCCGGCTCGAGCACCACCTCGCGTTCCGCCGACAAGAGTTCGCGCCAGCGTTGCGGATGAAAGCCGGTGACGGCAAGCAGGATACGGCCTTTTTCCATTTCGGATTCTTTTTCCTATTTACGCGACCCTGTCACTCGCTGACGATGCCGACCGGCGCCGTCTCGATCCTGAACGCGGCCGAGATCAGCGCCTTGGTATAGTCGGTCTGCGGCCGTTCGAAAATCTGTTCGGAGGGGCCGGCCTCGACGATCCTGCCATTGCGCATGACGATGACGTCGTTGGCAAGCGCGCGGATGACCTTCAGATCGTGGCTGATGAACAGATAGGCGAGGTCGTGCTTCGCCTGCAGGCTGCGCAGAAGGTCGACCACCTGTGCTTGCACGCTCATATCGAGCGCCGAGGTCGGCTCGTCCAGCATGACGAAGCGCGGGTTGAGCACCATGGCGCGGGCGATGGCGATGCGCTGGCGCTGGCCGCCGGAAAACTCATGCGGATAGCGATTGCGCGTGGCGGGATCGAGCCCGACTTCTCCGAGCACATCGACGATGCGCTTATCACGTTCATCGGGCGACAGTTTCGGCTCGTGGATCTTCAGCCCTTCCTCGATGATCTCGGAGACCGACATGCGCGGGCTCAAGGACCCGAACGGATCCTGGAAGACGATCTGCAACTCGCGCCGCAGCGGCCGCATGGCGTTGAAAGTCAGCTCGTTGATGTCGCGCCCGTTGAACCGAATGGTCCCGGTCGAAGAGATCATCCTGGCCAGCGCCAGGCCGAGCGTCGTCTTGCCCGAGCCGGATTCGCCGACGACGCCGAGCGTCTGGCCGGCGCGCACGGTGACGTCGATGCCGTCGACCGCCTTCACATTGTCGACGGTGCGCCGAAAAAAGCCTTTCTTGATCGGAAACCAGACTTTTATGTCCTGGCCCGTCATCACAGGCTTGGCGGCAGCGTTGGCCGCCGGCGGCTTGCCCTTCGGTTCGGCGGCCAGCAGATGCCGCGTGTAGCTATGCTGCGGGTTGGCGAAAATATCCTTCGTCGGCCCGGTCTCGACGATCTTGCCTTTTGTCATCACGCAGACCCGGTCGGCGATCTTTCTGACGATGCCGAGATCGTGGGTGATGAACAGCATCGACATGCCCTTGCGGCTCTTCAGCTCCTCAAGCAGTTCGAGGATCTGCGCCTGCACGGTGACGTCGAGCGCCGTTGTCGGCTCGTCGGCGATCAGCAGTTCCGGCTCGTTGGCCAGCGCCATGGCGATCATGACGCGCTGGCGCTGGCCGCCGGAAAGCTGGTGCGGATAGGCGTCGAGCCGCTTCTCCGGCTCGCGGATGCCGACCTCGTTGAGCAGCTCCAATGTGCGCGCCTTGGCCTGGCGGTCGCCCAGGCCCCGGTGCAGCGTCAGGACCTCGACGATCTGCTGCTCGATCGTGTGCAGCGGGTTGAGCGAGGTCATCGGCTCCTGGAAGATCATGGTGATCTTGTTGCCGCGCACGCGGCGCAATGCCTTCTCGTCGGTGGCGAGCAGGTCGGCGCCCTGGAACAGGATCTTTCCCGACGGATGGCTGGCGGCCGGATAGGGCAGCAGCTTCAGCACCGACAGGGCCGTGACTGATTTGCCGGACCCGGATTCACCGACCAGCGCCACCGTCTCGCCCTTGGCGATGTCGAAGGAGATGTGGTCGACAGCCATCGACTGGCGGCTTTCTTGCACGAAGGCGACGCTGAGATCGCGGACGGAGAGGATAGGAGCTTCGCTCATCTGAACGTCTTGCGCGGATCGAAGGCGTCGCGGGTCGCCTCGCCGACGAAGACCAGCAGCGACAGCATCAGCGAGATGACGACGAAGCCGGAAATGCCCAGCCATGGTGCGTTGAGGTTGCGCTGCGCCTGCTTCAGGAGCTCGCCCAGCGAGGCCGAGCCCGGAGGCAGGCCGAAGCCAAGGTAGTCGAGCGAGGTCAGCGTCGAGATCGAGCCGCTGAGCAGGAAGGGCAGGAAGGTCAGCGTCGCCACCATGGCATTGGGCAACAGATGTCGGAACATGATGGTGCCATTGGGCACGCCGAGCGCGCGCGCCGCGTTGACATACTCGAAGTTGCGGGCGCGCAGGAACTCGGCCCGCACCACCCCGACCAGCGCCACCCAGGAGAACAGCAGCATCAGCCCGAGCAGGATGAAGAAGCCGGGCGGCAGAATGGCGGCGACGATCAGCAAGAGATAGAGCACCGGGATCGCCGACCAGATTTCTATGAAGCGCTGAAACAGAAGATCGGTCCAGCCGCCGAAATAACCCTGCAATGCGCCGGCCGTCACGCCGATCAGCGCCGATCCGGCGGTGAGGATCAGGCCGAACAGCACCGAGACCCTGAACCCGTAGATGACGCGCGCCAGCACGTCGCGTGCCTGGTCGTCGGTGCCCAGCCAGTTCCAATTGCCGACGACGCAATTGGGATCGGCGGCACCTTGCGGATACTGGTTGCAACGTGTCTTGACGTCGTAGAGCCAGGACGGCTTGGTGGGTGCCGCCTCGGGGATGGCGTTGTTGACGGTCCGGTAGGAGTAGCGGACCGGCGGCCAGATCATCCAGCCATGGGCATTGATCTCGTCCTGGATGACCGGGTCGCGATAGTCGGTGACCGCATAAAAGCCGCCGAACTTCTCCTCGGGATAAGCGACCACGACCGGGAACAGGATCTCTCCCTTGTAGGAAACGAGAACCGGTTTGTCGTTGGCGATCCATTCGGAAAACAGCGACAGCACGAAAAGCACGAGGAAGATCCACAACGACCAATAGCCGCGCCGGTTGGCCCTAAAATTCTGCAGGCGCCGCTGGTTGAGCGGTGACAGCCAAGGCCGGGCAATCCGGTCCGGCGCCGTTTCGGCTACGGCCCCGGCCATCAGACGTCTCTCCGCTCGAAGTCGATGCGCGGGTCGACCCAGGTATAGATCAGGTCGGACAGAAGCCCGACAATCAGGCCAAGCAGCGAGAAGATGTAGAGATTGGCGAAGACCACCGGGTAATCGCGCTCGACCACCGACCGGAAACCGAGCAGGCCGAGGCCGTCGAGCGAAAAGATATTCTCAATCAGCAGCGAGCCGGTGAAGAAGGCTGAGATGAAGGCGCCCGGAAAGCCGGCGACGACGATCAGCATGGCGTTGCGGAAGACGTGTCCGTAGAGAACCTGCCGTTCCGACAGGCCCTTGGCGCGCGCGGTCACCACATATTGCTTGCGGATTTCCTCGAGGAACGAATTCTTGGTCAGAAGCGTCGTGGTGGCGAAGGCGGACAACACCAGCGCCGTCAGCGGCAAAGTCATGTGCCAGAAATAGTCGACGATCCGCGCCGGCCAGGACAGCTGGTCCCAATTGTCGGAGGTGATGCCGCGCAGCGGGAACCAGTCGTAGAACGATCCGCCGGCAAACAGCACCATCAGCAAGATGCCGAACAGGAAGCCCGGAATGGCGTAGCCGACAATGACGACGCCGCTGGTCCATACGTCGAATGCCGAGCCGTCCTTGACTGCCTTGCGGATGCCGAGCGGGATCGAGATCAGGTAGGAGAGGAGCGTGATCCACAGCCCGATCGAGATCGACACCGGCATCTTCTCCAGGATCAGATCGATCACTGAAATGTCGCGGAAATAGCTGTCGCCGAAATCAAACCGGATGTAGTTCCACAGCATCATGCCGAAGCGCTCGAGCGGTGGCTTGTCGAAGCCGAACTGCTTTTCCAGCTTGGCGATGAATTCGGGGTCGAGCCCCTGCGCGCCGCGATATTTCGAACCGACGTCGCCGGCCACGTCGACATTGCTGCCGCCCGCGTCGCCACCGCCGCCGCCAAGGCGGTCGCTGCCGCCCTGGTTGGTCAGCCTGGCAATGACCTGCTCGACCGGCCCGCCCGGCGCGAACTGGATGACGGCGAAGGAGATAGCCATGATGCCGAACAGGGTCGGGATCATCAGCAGGATGCGGCGCAGGATATAGGCGCCCATCAGGCTCTCTGCGTTCTTTGAGCGAAAATTTCAGGCTTTGCCAATCGTTGCCGCCTTATCCTTGTCGAACCACCACAGTACCTCGACCGGAAAGCCGAAATCGGGCTTCTGCTCGGGAAAGCCGAACATGTCCCAATAGGCGACTCGGTGATTCGCGAGATGATATGTTGGAATCCAGTCTAGCCGCGCGCGCAAGACCCGATCGAGCGCTTTGAGCGCTGTGACCAGCTCGATCCGGCTCTGCGCCTTGCCGGCTGCCTCGATCAGCGCGTCGACGGCTTTGCTTTCCGTGCCGGGATAGTTGCGCATCCCCGGCATTTTCGCCATCCGGGAGTCATAGAGGATTTCCAGGCCGTCGGCAGTCGGCGTCGCCCCGATCGACCATCTGAACAGGTTGAAATCGAAATCGAAATTGCTCTGCCGCGCTTCGTATTGCGTCGAATCGACCTGCCGGATCGAAGCGTCGATCCCGATCGCCTTCATATTCTCGGACCACGGGGAGAAAAGGCGAACGATGCCATCGTCCTCGGCCAGCATTTCCACCCGCAGTCGCTCGCCCTTTTCATTGACGACGAAATTGCCCGCTCGCTTCCAGCCGGCTTCGGCAAGCAGTCTCGAAGCCTCACGCAGCAGCTTACGGTCGTGGCCCGAACCGTCGGAGACAGGCTGCATCACCGGTTCGCCGAAGGTTTCCGGCGGCAACTCGGCTCGGAACGGCTCCAGCAGGGTCAATTCCTCGGGCGAGGGCAGGCCCTCGGCCTTGTAATCCGACTGTTCGAAGTTCGAGTGCGAACGCTCGTAGGCGCCGTAAAACAGAACCCGCTTGGTCCATTCGAAATCGAAGCAACTGGCGATCGCCCGTCTCACGCGCACATCACGGAATTGCGGACGACGCTGGTTCAGCGCGACAGCCTGCATGTCCGGCGTTTTCTCGCCGGGAAATTCACGTTTGATGACCCTGCCGTCCTTCAGCGACGGAAAGTCGTAGCCGGTCGCCCATACCCGTGCGGTAAATTCCTCGCGAAAATGCGTGTCGCCCTTTTTCAAGGCTTCAAACGCTGCCTGGCGATTGATGTAAAAATCGATACGGATGCGGTCGAAGTTGTAGAGGCCGCGGTTCACGGCCAGATCGCGGCCCCAATAGTCGGCGACACGTTCATATTCGATGGTCTGTCCGGCCGCCACGCGCCCCACCTTGTATGGTCCGGAACTGAGCGACGGTTTCATCGTCGAGGCATCGAATTCGTTGACCGTATAAAAGGCTTTGGACACGATCGGCATTGCGACGATCGCAAGGATATTCTGCGCCGACTGTTTGCCGTTGAAGGTGAGGTTGACGGTAACCGGATCGACCGCGACCGCTTCAGTCATATGCCGCAACGCTTGGGAAAGGTTCGGATGGCCTTTGTCTTTGTAAAGTTTCAATGCGAAGGCGACGTCCTCAGCGGTCAGTGGCGAGCCGTCGTGGAAGCGCGCTTGCGGTCGCAGGCTGAAGCGGAAGCCATTGCGGTCCGGCGATAAGGTAACGGACTCGGCAAGCAGGCCATAGACCGCGTCAGGCTCATCGAGTGCGCTTGCCATCAGCGAAT
Organism: Mesorhizobium sp. M6A.T.Ce.TU.016.01.1.1; assembly: GCF_003997065.1. Classification (NCBI taxonomy): domain Bacteria; kingdom Pseudomonadati; phylum Pseudomonadota; class Alphaproteobacteria; order Hyphomicrobiales; family Phyllobacteriaceae; genus Mesorhizobium; species Mesorhizobium sp. M6A.T.Ce.TU.016.01.1.1. The sequence continues at coordinate 301,897 of NZ_RZTJ01000004.1, forward strand.
CGAAACAGAGTTCGGTGCGCGGCGGCGAATCCCCCCTCAACACCAGGGAATTCAACGTGTTGAACGTCAGAAAGCTCTGGTTGAAGGTGGAGTTCGGCGGTGCGAAATTCATCTGGCCGCCCTTGGGGGCGTCCGGATTGACATAGTCGAAATGCGTGAAGTCCGCGGGATATTTAAGGTCGCCGAAGGCCGACAGGCCGTGCAGCTTTACGCCGGTCGGGATGGCGGCGAAGGCCCGGCCTGGCAGCAGCGCTGCCGCCGTGGCCGCGGCGCCCAGAGCCAGAAAGTCGCGGCGGGCCAGAGAGTCGCGCCGGGGGAGCGCCGCCATCAATTGCCACTCTTGTATTTTGCCGCCAGCGCCTTTTCCTTGTCCGCGTCGATCCACCAGGAATTCTGATCGACGCCGCTATAGGCCGGTTGCTTTTCCGGGATGCCGAACTTGTTCCAATAGGCCATCCAGACCACCGACCGATGGTGTTGCGGCACGACATAGTAATTCCACAGCAGCACCCGGTCGAGCGCATGGGTGGCAGCAACCAGATCGTCGCGATCGGTGGCGAAGATGACGCGGTCGACCAGCGCATCGACGACCAGGTTCTTGATGCCGGCATAGTTGCGGGATCCAGGCGTGTCGGTGGCCTTCGAGCTCCAGAAGTCACGCTGCTCGTTGCCTGGCGAATCCGACTGTCCCAGCTGCGATATGGTGACATCGAAATCGAAGTTGTTGACGCGGTTGACGTACTGGGTCTGGTCGATCAGCCGCAGCGTGGCGTCGACACCGATCTTGCGCAGATTGGCGATGTAGGGACTGGAAAGGACCTGGTCGGTGTCGTTCCAGCCGAGGATTTCGAACTTGAACGGCTCGCCCGTCTTGGCATTCACCATTTTGCCGCCCTTGATCACCCAACCGGCCTTGGCGAACAGATCGACCGCAGTCTTCAGATACTTACGCTCCGCCTGTGGCGAATCGTAGACCGGCAGCTTGAATTCCTGGGTGAAGATTTCGGGCGGCAGCTTGTCGCGATATTGCTCAAGGATCTCCAGTTCCTTGCCCTGCGGCAGTCCGCTCGATGCCAGTTCGGTGCCTTGGAAATAGCTTGATGTACGGGTGTTGGAACCGAAGAACAGCGTGCGGTTCATCGACTCGAAGTCGAGCGGGTAAGTCAGCGCGGCGCGCACCAGGCGATCCCTGAACAACGGACGTCTCGTGTTGAGCATGAACGCCTGCATCGGTTCGGGTGAGGCGGTCTTGAATTCCTTCTTGATGACGTCGCCAGCCTGGACTGCCGGGAAATTATAGGCCGTGTTCCAGCGCCTCGAACTGTTTTCCGGCTTAATGTCATCCAGCCCGCCTTTGGTGAAGGCCTGCCACGCCGCATTATCGTCGAGAAAGTAGCTGAAACGCTGGGTGTCGAAGTTCTCCCGGCCGATCTTCACCGGCAGCTTGGCTGCCCAATAGTCGGGCACGCGCTGCCAGATGATTTCCGAGCCCGGCTTGAAGCTGGCGATCTTGTAGGCGGCGGACCCCAGCGGCGGCTCCAGCGTCGGCCTGGTGACGTCGCGCTTCTTGCCATTGGCGTCGGTACCTTCCCACCAGTGCTTCGGCAGCACGACGAGATCGCCGATGATTTTCGGCAGCTCCCGATTGCCCTTCTGGCTGAAATGGAATTCGACTTCGCGGTCCGAGATCGCGACGGCATCGGTGACATTCTCGAAATAGCGACTGTACATCGGGCTGTTGGCCTTCAGCACCTGAAACGACCAGATGACGTCGTCGGTGGTGATCGGCTGGCCGTCGTGCCACCTGGCCCGTGGGTCCAGGCGGTAGGTCGCCGAGGAATAGTCGTCCGGATGTTTGTAGGCGTCGGCGATCAGCGGATGGCTGACGCTGCCCTCGTCGGTCGCCTGCTCCATCAGCGTGTCATAGAGCAGCCCGCCGCCGAACTGTGTGAAGCCGGCTGCCGGCGAACCCTGGACGATATAGGGATTGAAGCTGTCGAACGTGCCGAGCACCACCAAATTCAGCGTGCCGCCCTTCGGCGCGTTCGGATTGACGTAGTCGTAGTGCTGGAAATTATCGCCATATTTGGATTCGCCGATCAGCGACGAGGTGGTGCGCCATTCGTCCGCGAAGGTTGCCTGCAGGCCGCCGGCAAAAGCCGCCATAACCAGCACCGATCTTAGAAACGTTCGGCCAACCGTCATGCCTTCTCCTCTTCGCGATGGCTGTTTAGCGGACAATCTAGATCATTTGACGCTCATGAAAACCGCGACAGGCCGGCTTTGTCGCCGCAGATGCGCTTTTCCCATTAAAAAAGCCGGGCTGAGCCCGGCTTTCCTAAAGATATGTACATGACAATTGCGTTATTGCGCCGGTGCTGGTGCGGGAGCAGCAGGGGCTGGTGCGGGAGCAGCAGGTGCTGCACCCTCTGCCGGCTTGGCCGGCGCCGCACCTTCAGCGGGTGCAGCCGCCGAAGCGCCAGGCGTCGGCAGTGGCTTCGGATTGTCCGACAGCGTGCGCAGATAGGCGATGACGTTGGCGCGGTCCTCATCCTTCGGCAGGCCGGCAAAACCCATAGCGGTGCCCTTCACGTCCTTCTTGGGCGACAAGAGGAAGTGGTCGAGGTTCTCGTAGGTCCACTTCTCCGCGCCGGCCTTCGAATATTCCTTCATGCCAGCCGAATAGGCAAAGCCCTCGTGAGAGGCCACTGGACGATCGACGACGTCCCACAGATCGGGGCCGACCTTGTTAGGCCCGCCCTTTTCGCCGGAGTGGCAGGCCTGGCACTTCTTGAACACGGCGGCACCCGCCTCGACATTGGCGTTGGCCAGGAGGTCGGCGATCGGCTTGGCTTCTGCCGCCGGGGCTGCCGGGCCGCCCTCGGCAGGCTCCTCGGTCGCCTCGATGGCGAAGCCGGGTTTTTCCGGTGCGGGGGAGGCGAACAGCGCATCGGACACGATGCCGACGGAGAACACGACGAACACGGTTCCGAGCAGCCCGCCGATCAGCTTGTTGATTTCGAAAGAGTCCATACGCCCCAGGCTCCCTTTTCCGGCGGACCGATCCGTCCACTCCGTCCGTCGGTAATCGTGAACCACCCCGCGAGGCGGTCAAATCGGGCGGAAACTAGGTCTTTTGCTCTGGCGTTGCAACACCTATAAGGGCGCTTCCAGTGAGACCTTTTGCCACTTTTCCCATCCTCTTTTTCGAACGCTTCGTCACCCGATGTCCACGCTCATCCTCATCCCGGCCCGCATGGCCTCGACCCGCCTGCCGGGCAAGCCGCTGGCCGATATCGCCGGCGCTCCGATGATCGTCCACGTCGCCCGCCGCGCCGCCGAGGCCGGGCTTGGCCGGGTGGTGGTCGCCACCGATACGCAAAGCGTGGCGGAAGCGGTGCGCGCGCATGGGTTCGAGGCTGTCATGACGCGGGCGGATCACGAATCGGGCTCCGACCGCATCTTCGAGGCGCTGGCCACGCTGGACCCCGGGCGCAAGGTCGAAACGATCGTCAATGTGCAAGGCGACCTGCCGACCATCGATCCCGACATCATCAATGCCGCGCTGAGGCCTTTCGAGGATGCGACGGTCGACATCGCCACGCTCGGCACCGAGATCGTCCGCGACGACGAAAAGACCAACCCGAATGTCGTCAAGATCGTCGGCTCGCCGCTGTCGGAGACGCGGTTGCGGGCGCTCTATTTCACCCGCGCCACGGCACCTTGGGGGGAGGGGCCGCTCTATCACCACATCGGCCTCTACGCCTATCGCCGCTCAGCGCTCGAACGCTTCGTCGCGCTGAAGCCGTCGCCGCTGGAACGGCGCGAGAGGCTCGAGCAGTTGCGGGCGCTGGAGGCCGGCATGCGCATCGACGCCGAGATCGTGCAGTCTGCGCCGTTCGGCGTCGACACGCCGGACGACCTCGAACGCGCCAGAACCATCCTTTCAACCTGAGACATTTGGTCAACCCGAGACATTTGGCATGCCTGAAAAAACCAACAGAATATCCTTCCAGGGCGAGCCGGGCGCCAATTCAGACACCGCCTGCCGCAACATGTTCCCTGATATGGAGCGGTTGCCGTGCCCGACCTTCGAGGATGCCTTCAACGCGGTCGAGACCGGCAAGGCCGACCTCGCCATGATCCCGATCGAGAACACGATTGCCGGCCGCGTTGCCGACATCCACCATCTCCTGCCGGAATCGAAGCTGCACATCGTCGGCGAATATTTCCTGCCGATCCATTTCCAGCTGATGGTCTTGCCGGGCGTCAGGCGCGACGAGATCAAGACCGTGCACAGCCATATCCATGCGCTCGGCCAGTGCCGCAAATACATCCGCAAGAACGGCTGGAAGCCGGTGGTCGCCGGCGACACGGCGGGTTCGGCCAAGCTGGTCGGCGAGGTGAAAGATCGCACTATGGCGGCGCTTGCCCCGGCGCTGGCCGCGACGCTCTATGGGCTCGACATCATCGAGGAGAATGTCGAGGACACCGACAGCAACGTCACCCGCTTCGTCGTGCTGACGAAGAACAGGCAATGGGCGGAACGCCCATCCGACGCCGCCAAGATGATGACGACGTTCATCTTCCGCGTCCGCAACGTGCCGGCCGCGCTCTACAAGGCGATGGGCGGCTTTGCCACCAACGGCATCAACATGACCAAGCTGGAGAGCTACCAGCTCGGCGCCTTCACGGCGACGCTGTTCTATGCCGATATCGAGGGCCATCCCGACGATCCGCTGGTGAAGCTGGCGCTTGACGAGCTGCGCTTCTTCTCGCGCGAAATGCGGATCCTGGGTGTCTATCCCGCCAGCGAATCGCGCGAGCAATGGAAGGTGGCGGATTAGCTAGCATTCATCGAGAGCTCTGCGGCGTCCTGACCTGGCGCCTTGCCAGATGACGAGTGCCGGGCGACATTCCTGGCATGTGGCTCCTGAAACTGGCGCTCGCAGCCGCTGGATTGTATGCGGCGGTTGTCGCCGTCGCGTATGTGCTTCAGTCCTGGCTGATCTTTCCGGCCGGCTTTGCGGCTTTCGGACCCGATCTGCCGGCCGGGGCCCGCCATGTCGAGTTGGCGACGCAGGATGGCGAGCGCTTCGTTCTGGTGCGCCTGCCGGCAAGACAGGCCGAGCCACGCCCGCTCCTGCTGGGGTTCGCCGGCAATGCCTGGAATGCCGACGCGCTTGCCCTCATGCTGCACCAGCTATTCCCCGAACATGAGGTCGCGGCGCTGCACTACCGCGGATATGCGCCGAGCAGCGGAAGCCCGTCAGCCTCCGCCCTGTTCGAGGACGCCCGACGCGCCCATGACCACCTGGCCACCGACGCCAAAGCCGGCATCGTCGCCATCGGCCTTAGCATCGGCGCTGCGGTTGCGGTCGATCTGGCGACCGTCCGGCCCTTGCGCGGCATTGTCATGGTGACGCCCTTCGACTCGCTGAAGGAACTCGCCGCCCACCACTATCCCTGGCTGCCGGTGCGCCTCTTGCTGCGGCACCGCATGGAAGCGGCAGAATCTCTGCGCGACCTCGATGTGCCCACGGCCGTCATCACTGCCGAGAACGACACCATCGTTCCCGCGGCACGCTCGGCACCTCTGCGTGAGGCCGCCCGTGACCTGCGCAGCCACATCGCCATAGCGGCTGGCCACAACGACCTCTATGGCCATCCCGACTTCGCCGGCGCGCTACGCGCCTCGGTTGCGGCGGTCACGCACGATTGACGAGCACTGGGCGGTGAGCCGGCCGTCAACCGCGCCGCGCCGCCTCGATCGCGGCGACGTCGATTTTCCTCATGGTCATCATGGCATCAAACGCGCGCTTTGCTTCGTCGCCGCCAGCCGCCAGCGCTTCAGTCAGGACGCGCGGCGTGATTTGCCAGGAAACGCCCCACTTGTCCTTGCACCAGCCGCACGCGCTCTCCTGGCCGCCATTGCCGACGATGGCATTCCAGTAGCGGTCGGTCTCCTCCTGATCGTCGGTGGCGATCTGGAACGAGAAGGCTTCGTTGTGCTTGAAAGCGGGACCACCGTTGAGGCCGAGACAAGGAATGCCCGCAACTGTGAAGTCGACCGTCAACACGTCGCCCTCCTTGCCGGCTGGGTAGTCACTGGGTGCATGGTGCACGGCACTCACCACGCTGTCAGGAAAGGTCGCGGAGTAGAAGCGGGCGGCAGCCTCGGCGTCCTTATCGTACCAGAGGCAGATCGTATTCTTCGCCATTGCGGGTTCCTTTCGCCTTGAAGCCAAGATTTCGGCCTTCCCCATCCGCTCCCTTCCGAAATAGGTAGCCAATCGCTTTTCTCCACCCCGGAAGCGTCCGGCCCGCCCCGGCGATCGCAAAGGGCAGCTTACCCTAGCGTCGCGGTCCGCTTTGGGCGGACAGACATTCTCGTTGTTTCCCAAAGCGGACGTTCGCGCGATGACTGGTGTTGGCCCTTTTGCACACCATCACGAGCCGACCGGCCATGTACATGACAGGCGGGTCGCGGAAGGTGTTTCAATTGAAAGCAGACTCCTGCCCTCCTGAAATCAGAATGTAACGCCCTCCGCGAATTTTTGGCCCCCGCCGTCGTTCGCATCGGATCGACCGAGCGGACGGAATTTGAGTCAACACGGAGTTTGTCACCATGACTACGAAGAAAACAGGCAGGCCGACCGCGCCACGGATCGTTGGTCTTCGCCACGTCGGCATGGTCGCCGAAAACCCGGCTGCGCTTGCGCGATTTTATGAGGATGTCCTCGGCCTTCAGGTGGTCGGTGGCAGTGGCGAAGAAAACCCGTTCGGCGCCACCGCCTTCCTGAGCAGCGATCCGGCCGAAGAGTCCCATCAGATCGCTATCTTCACCAATCCTGCCTTGCGCCACATCGCATTCAAGGTCGGCACATTGGCCGATTTGCGCGCCGCTTACAGGCGCATCGTCGACATGGGGCTGCCGATCAAGATGGCCTTCAATCACGGTGTATCGCTTGCGTTCTATTTCGAAGACCCTGAGGGAAATCTCGTCGAAGTCTACTGGGCGACCGGCATGGCCTTCGATCAGCCTTACGGGGATCCGCTCGATTTGACGCTGCCCGAAGAGGCGTTGCGGCAGGAGGTCGAGCAACTGGTGCGGCAGGCGAGTGAACAGTCTCCGCTATCTCTGCCGTCCGCATCCGCGTCATAGCCACCATTCAATTCTCACGCCTGACGAGGAAATAGTAATGACGAAATCGCTATCGCGGACGCGCACTGCTGCGCCAGCTAGATGGAACTATCGACCAAAAAAGTTGATGTATTTCAACTGAAACATTCGAGACATACTGCGTAAATATTGGGCTGGTATTCAATTTTCCCTCGGAACATGGAGGTAGGTATTTCTATTAAATATTTACTTTCTACACCAACCGAATCCGAGATGTTTCGTAGAAGCCTAGGAATACAGGAGCATCCAGATGAGCTCAAGATCAACAACCTTGGTCGCGTCTGCAATCGCGATCATGACTACCACCGCCGCCGCCCCGGCCGCTCCGCTGACACCGGCGGAGGCAGCGCGGATCGACGCATCGTCGTTCCCCGCGCCCGGCGAGCCGAGCCTTGCCGAAATCCGCCATGCAACGGAGCGGTTCCGCAATGTCAACGTCGCGCTCGCGGAGGGCTACATCCGCGATCCTGCCAACATGTGCGAGACCGCCGAAATGACAGGACAGCCGCAGAAATTAGGGGCTATGGGCCTCCACTACTTTCGCCCCGATATGCTCGGCATCACCGCTCCGCCCAATCCGCGTGTCGACGGCACAGGGACGCACACGGACTTCGGCAAGCCCGCGGTCCTCGTCTACGAGCCGCAGGCCGACGGATCGCTCGAGCTGATCGCGGTGGAGAATCTCGTCTTCGCGAAAGCGTGGAAGGAAGCCGGCCACGACGCCCCGCCGTCGTTCCACGGCATTCCCTGGGACACTATGATCGACGACCCGGCGACGCCTGCGGATGAGGCGCATAACTTCGAGCCGCATCACGACCGGCACGTCTGGCTCTATCGAGCAAACCCGAACGGCATCTTCGCCCAGTTCAACCCGCGGGTGACCTGTGAGCATCACAACCCCGGTGCGTCCCACCAGCATGCGTCAGGCCAGTGATAAGCGGCGACCTGGCTTACCTGCTCGCGCCGAGCGGCAGGTGAGCCGGGCGTCGTCTGGTCGAACTTGCTCGTTCAGAGCGATTGGATTTTTGGTCCTAGGTCAGCGGCTCGTAGTCGATCTCGAGAAACGCCTCGACCTCCGGGATCCAGCGGTCGCGAACGAAGGCGACGTGGTCGGGATGGTCGTTGTAACGGGAATAGGCGGCCTGGTCGGCGAACTCCATCGAGAAGCCGAAGCGATAATCGTTCTTCGGGCTGACCTGCCGCAACTGCTCGAACTTTTCGACGCCCGATATCGCCGCGAGCACTTTCGCATCAGTGAGGAATTTCACCTCCTCGGCCGAGTTCTCCCTGTGCCTCAGCCTGAACACCACAGTGTGACGGATCAATTTCTGCTCCCCATAGCGTTTACGCGCTGTCGGCCCATGCGCGGATCAGGTGATGGACAAATGATCACCACCGGGTCGGTGCGCGGAAAATGCTCGGTGCCGCAGGCCGGGCAGTGTCGCTTGTAGCCGCCCACCCGCATCTCGACTAGGCGAAAAAGCCATCGAAATTCAAACAGCGCAGTTCGATAGCCTTCGTTCCAAAGCCATGGATGCAGACGCAAGCAACGGAATTCACCCATCCGTATGCCATCCGTAAGTGCGCTTCTCGCATGGTCGTACGGGCACAATTCACTGCTCGGAGGTTCACCATGCATGACGTTTCATCTTCTCATCTCTCAGGCAGCATTTCGCGAGACATGTTTGTTTCTTTCGTCCGCGACCTGCTGGGCAGCTATCCGAATCCAGACGAACCGCAGCCGCCAGGTCCCTGGGATCCAATCATCTTTGCCGCCTTGCAGCGAATGGCATGGTTCGGTCCACATCCGGAGCCCTGGCACTCGCTGTTCGGGTCGGGGCCATCGGCTCGGTGGTCCACGGCGCTGTTTCACGTCATCGCCCAGCGGCATCCTGAACTGTGGGATATCCTTGGCGGCCCTCTGTTTCGGGTGGCGCTCAATCCGCAGCCGCTACCGCCCCGCATCGCCTTCGCCGCCGCTCTGGCCGACGGGTTGATAGAGCGCGCAGCGTCTGCTCAGGAAATCGCGGACTGGCTGCCGCAGCAGGGGGAACAGCGCGGCATCATCATCGTCAGCGGCCGTCTTCTGCAGTATGTCGACGAGCTTTGCGGCAACGGCCTCAGGCTCAAATTCCCTAAGCCCGTTCCACCGCCGCCGTGGTGGCAGGAGCAGTTGAGTGGCGCCGACCTGGCGGTAATGGGCGTCCGGTTCGAGAGCGCGGCAGCGCAGGTTGTCAACGAGGCGCTCGGAGGCGCATTCCGTCAGGCCGGCGTCAAACTTATTCAGACCGGGCTATCGAAGTTCCAATAGCGGCAGACGGGCGATCGCTATGGCCGACCTGCAGCATTCTTGCTCGGATTGAAGTGTTGTGGTGGGGCGGATTTGGGTCAGGGTCGAGGGTTCGGTGCAGTTGCAATATCGCTGCAACCGCGCCGAAGCCCGAAGGCTCTGACCCAAATGGCCCAGTCATTTTGGTCCCACAAACCTTTTACGCGCTGTCGGCCCAGGCGCGGATGAGGTTATAGGCGATCGCCCCCTTCGGCGGCGTGACCAGGCCGCCCGGATGCTCGCGGGCGAGCATCGAGAGCACCTCGTCGCGAAAGAACCAGCGGCAGTCTTCCAGCTCGTTGAGGTCGGCCTGGATGTCGTCGTTGAGCGGCTCGCCGAAGCAGCCGATCATCAGCGAATAGGGAAACGGCCAGGGCTGGCTGGCGTGGTAGACGACACGGCCAAGCCTGATGCCGGCCTCCTCCAGCGTTTCACGGCGCACAGCCGCCTCGATCGTCTCGCCGGGTTCGATGAAGCCGGCAAGTGCCGAATACATCCTCGGCGCGAAATGCCGGCCGCGGCCAAGCAGGCATTTTTCGCGCGTCGCCGTCAGCATGATCGCCACCGGATCGGTGCGCGGAAAATGCTCGGTGGCGCAGGCCGGGCAAAGCCGCTTGTAGCCGCCGGCCCGCATTTCGGCTTCGGTGCCGCATTTGCTGCAGAAGCGGTGGCTCGCATGCCAGGCGAGCAGCGCTGCCCCTTGCGCCATGGCGCCGGCCGCCGCTTCGTCGATCAGCCCCTGCATGTAGACCGAACGATAGTCGATGGCCTTGATCGTCTCCGGCAATTGTTCGGGATCGATTCCAGCCGGCACGGCGAGCACCGGGCCGCTGTCGGAAAAACCGAGCAGCACGCCATGGTCGAGCGACGCCTGGAGCGGCTGGCTCTCCTCGGCGCCGAACCAGGGGTCGAAGCCGTCGCCAACGAGCTTCAGATAAAGGCGCCCGCCATGCATCAGCAAAAGCCTGGCTGAGGGATCGGCGAGTGCCTTTTCGACGGAATCGTCGGCGCGGTTTTCGGATTGCCGGTCGATCATATTGCCGGCGAAGCCGACGAACTGGCTCGGCTCGCGCAAGGGCGCGTCAAACAGGCGGAAGCTCATGGGAGACTCTGGATTCCAGGATGGACACGGGACAGGCTTATAGCGCCGCCTTTATCTGTTGCGCAAACCGGCGCAGGTCCGGGCGCTGATAAGGCTCGCGCAGGCCGTGGCCCCACACCGGGCCCGGCCAGCCGGGATCACCTTCCGAGCGCGCGATGACATGGACATGCAACTGGCGCACGATGTTGCCGAGTGCGCCGGTGTTGATCTTGGTGCAGCCAGTCACCCTCTTCAGAGCCTGCGCCACCATATTGGTCTCGAAGGTCAGCATCGCCTGGTCGAGCGGCGTCAAATCGTGGATTTCCTCCACACCCGGTCGCTGCGGCACCAGAAGCAGCCACGGCCAGCGGCGATCGTTCATCACCCGCAACTCGCACAGCCCGAGCCACATCAACTGTTCGCTGTCCGTCTCCAGACGAGCATCCAGCGTGAATCCGGCCTTGAGGCCCGGCAACATCGGCGTTTCCTTCGCTTTTGTAGTGTTTTTTAAACTTCATGAACGCTAAAGCGGCTGCCGGGGGGCCGCAAGAGGGCGGCAAGCGAATCATTGCTCCGTGACGGCAGTTATGCTATTGATTTGGGCATGGTGCTGATTTGCGCCGATGACCCGCCTTCCGAGGCGGGTTTTTTGTTTCAGCTTTCGGCGTCACCCCTGCTGATTGATCCTGCGCACTTGCATTTCATCGCCGAATTGCCGATATGGAGAACGGGAGGTTGGTGGTGGACGGTCCACTCGCCAACCGGGTCAGGTCCGGAAGGAAGCAGCCCTAACGAGCCCGGAACGGGTCATTGTTCCAGCCTCCCGCCTTCGCCTTTCTCCCGCCACCCGCCTTTCTTCGGCGACATTGACGGCGCCAAGCCCTGCGGGCGAAACTATGCGCAGGAATCGGCCGCCTGCAGCGGCGGCCCTTGGAGCTTTACGGGCGAATGAGCGAAGCCGGAAATTCGGGAACGGAAAAGGCCGCCGCCTATCGCGTTCTGGCGCGCAAATACCGTCCTGCGAACTTCTCCGAGCTGATCGGCCAGGAGCCGATGGTCCGCACCCTCACCAACGCCTTCGCCACCGGCCGCATCGCCCAGGCCTGGATGCTGACCGGCGTGCGCGGTGTCGGCAAGACGACGACGGCACGCATTCTGGCGCGGGCGCTCAATTACAAGACCACCACTGTCGACCAGCCTTCGGTCGATCTTGCCGTTCCGGGTGAGCACTGCCAGGCGATCATGGAAGGCCGCCATGTCGACGTCATCGAGATGGACGCTGCCTCGCACACCGGCATCGACGATATCAGAGACATCATCGAGCGCGTGCGCTACGCGCCGGTGTCGGCGCGCTACAAGGTCTACATCATCGACGAAGTGCACATGCTCTCGACCCAGGCCTTCAACGGCCTGCTGAAGACGCTGGAAGAGCCGCCGCCGCACGTCAAATTCATCTTCGCCACCACCGAAATCAGAAAAGTTCCGATCACCGTTTTGTCGCGCTGCCAGCGCTTCGATCTCAGGCGTATCGATGCCGGCGCGCTGGTCGCGCATCTCTCCTCGATCGCCGCTAGGGAAGGCATTGCGGTCGACGACGACGCGCTGGCGATGATCGCCCGTGCGGCCGAAGGCTCGGCGCGCGATTCGCTGTCCATCCTCGACCAGGCGATCGCCCATGGCAGCGGTACTGTCAGTGCAGAGGCGGTGCGCGCCATGCTCGGGCTGGCCGACCGCGCCCGCATCGTCGACCTGTTCGAATATGTGATGAAGGGCGACGTGGCGGCCGCCTTGGCCGAGTTCCGCAACCAATACGATACCGGCGCCGATCCGGCCGCGGTGCTGACCGACCTTGCCGAGTTCAACCACCTCGTCACGCGACTGCGCTTCGTGCCGACTGCCCTCGATGACGCCTCGCTGTCCGAGGACGAGCGCCGGCGCGGCGCCGACTTCGCCAAGGCGCTGTCGGTCAGGGTAATGTCGCGGACCTGGCAGATGCTGTTGAAAGGCATTCCCGAGGTGCAGTCTTCCAATCGGCCGGTCAGCGCCGCCGAAATGGTGCTGATCCGGCTGGCCCATGCCGCCGACTTGCCGACATTGGACGAGGCATTGAAATCGCTGGAGGGCACAGCATTGGTGCCGAACGGCGCGCCACGCTCGAATGGTGCGCCCGCAAATACTGGCCCGGCAAGTCCCGGCCCAGCAAGTGCCGGTAATGGCGGCGGCGCCAGCGCCGTGGCCCAGACGCGGATGCCGACGGCCAATGGCGGCGCGCAGACCATGCGGCTGGTCGAGCCCGAGCCGATGCCTGCAGCCTTCGTTCCCGCGCCGGAGCCGATTGCGGATGCGCCGCCAGTGCCGGTGAAATCGCTGGCCGATATCGTCGCGCTTGCCGACGCCCAGCGCGACATGGCCTTCAAGGTGCTGGTGAAGCGCTGCGTGCGCTTGGTGCGCATCGAGCCGGGCCGCATCGACGTCAGCTTGACCGATGACGCGCCGAAAATGCTGCTCAACGATCTGACCGCCAAATTGCGCGCCTGGACAGGCCGCAGCTGGCTGGTGTCGCTGTCGAAGGAAGAGGGCGGTCAGACGCTGGCCGAAATGGAATCGACCAAACGCGAAAACGCCCTCCTCGATGCCAAGAGCGACCCGACCGTCGCCGCCATCCTGGCGCGGTTTCCCGGCGCCAAGATCATCGACGTGCGCATTCCCGACGCACCGGAAGCCGATGCGGTCGAGGCCGAAGTTCCGGTCGAGCCGGCGGCGGACGACGACGAAACCTGATACAGATCAATCTAGAGGACCACGCGATGAAAGATCTTCTCGGCCTGATGGGCAAAGCGAAGGAAATGCAGGCCAAGTTCCAGGCCATGCAGGACGAGATCGCCACGCTGGAAGCCACCGGGCAGGCCGGCGGCGGCTTGGTCAGCGTGACGCTGACCGGCAAATTCGAGATGAAGTCGCTGAAAATCGACCCGTCTCTGTTCAAGGAGGACGAGGTCGAGATTCTGGAGGATCTGCTTCTCGCCGCCCACAATGACGCCAGGGCCAAGGTCGAGCAGATGATGCAGGAAAAGACCCAGGCACTGACCGCGGGACTGCCGATACCCCCGGGAATGAAGCTGCCGTTCTAGATCTGAGCTTTAGCGTTCAGCGGCGCCATGACCAAAGAGCCATCAGCCAGGTTGATAGAGCAGCGCCTCCGAAACAGGATCTATGAGATCCTGGAAATCCTGGCCGACTGCGATGCGGGCGTGAATCTCGTTGGAATCAATGGCTATTTCAATCTCTTCGACGATTTCCTCCATCGTCCGTCCATCGAATCCGGCATGTCCGTCCTGTCGAAGGATGAACGTGCCATCGTGCTGGAAATCGCCCATCTTCTAGAAGAAGCCTGCGTGGCTATGCCCGATTTCACCAAGGCTGAGTTCGTCGAAAGCGGCTGGCCGCGGCAGATTGCGCCGAAAGCGACGGTCGCACGGATGCTGTTCCTGCAACGCGGGCTGTTTTCGGAGGAGTTCGATGAGGCCGAACCCGGGCAACGGTTCGTGCCGTCAGCCAGTTAAATCTGCCCTCTATCGGGTGTGTCTGTTCTGCCACTTTCCGCTTAATAACGCTTTAGCCATCTTTTTGCCTGAAAGTGTCTCATTCTTGCCGCAGCCTGGGCGGGCTGGCAGCAGAAACGAGGGGATACCTGTTGATCTCTACCCGATGGAAGATGCCGTTGTTGCTCGGCGTCGTCACGTCTCCGCTGTTTTTGGCCGCCTGCAGTCAGACCACCTCGCATGGCCTGTCCGTGGCCAGTCTGACCGATGCCGTCAGGTCCCGGCCCTCCAGTCACACAGCGAAGGACAAGGAGTGCCTCCAGCGCGCGATGTTCTTCGAATCCAACCGGTCGAGCCGTGACGGCATGATTGCCGTTGGCACCGTGGTCATGAACCGGCTGCGCTCCGGCAAGCACGGCAACACCATCTGTCAGGTGGTCGGCGAGCGCGGGCAGTTTGCGCCGGGCGTGATGACACGGCGGATGAATTCGAAGGCGATGCCCGATGTCGAGGAGGCCGCCGAGGCGGTGCTCAAGGGCGAGCGCAAGGCCAAGCTGAAGAACACGATGTTCTTTCACACCGCCGGCCTGCGCTTCCCCTACAAGAACATGCACTACACGATGGTTGCCGGCGGCAACGCCTTCTATGAAAAGCGCGGCCGGAACTGGAAGCCGCTGCCGGACGAGCCCACGGTCGCGGTGGCACAAGCCACGCCGCGGGCGCCGGCGGCCACCGCTCCGGTGACGCTCGTCGCCTCCGCGGCGCCGGTTCCCAAAGCAACACCCGCCAAGGCAACCTATGTGACCGCGATCGCATCGCAGCCGGTAAAGCCGACTCTGGAGAAGGTGACGCCACAGAAGGCGACCCTTGTTGCGATGCAAGAACCGATGCAGGAGCCGGACGCGGCCCGTTTCGGCGGCACGGCCGACACCCGGCCTGTCACCTCGTTCCCGGCCGCGTCGGCCGAGCCGACAATGGCGTTTGAATCGACCCCCGAGAACACCGACGCCATCGGTGCGATGATCGCCGGCCAGACCCGGCCGCTGGAAGAAAACTGAGGCGGTCGACGTCGGCGCCGCCCCTCATCTGGCTGCCATCTTCTCCCCGTATTAGTGACGGGGAGAAGGACGCTCTCGTCGATGATTTCGCCAATCGTCAGCCTTGCAGGAAGGGTGCCGAGGTCGCGGTCTGCCCTTTCTCCCCGTCACTATACGGGGAGAAATGCCCGGCAGGGCAATGAGGGGCGGCGCAAGCCGACGCGATTGTCCCGCAGCAGCGTCGTTGCGTTGAACATCACCCGCCGCTGCGGTGTTTCAAAACCCATTGAAAAATCCTAAACCGATGCGATGTCGAAGCGAATCGCCGGTCCCGAGATCGAACGCCTGATCCAGCTCCTGGCCAAGGTGCCGGGGCTCGGTCCCCGTTCGGCCAGGCGAGCCGCACTCCACCTCATCAAGAAGAAGGAGCAGCTGCTGGCGCCGCTCGCCGCCGCCATGAGCGAGGCGGTCGACAAGGTGCGCATCTGCTCGACCTGCGGCAATGTCGACACGTCCGACCCCTGCATGATCTGCACCGATCCGCGCCGTGACCCCGGCACGCTCATCGTCGTCGAGGACGTGGCCGACCTGTGGGCGCTGGAGCGGGCGGCCGCCATGAATGTCCGCTACCACGTGCTCGGCGGCTCGTTGTCGCCGCTCGACGGCATCGGCCCCGAGCAGCTCAACATTCGCTCGCTGGTCGACCGCGTCGCCGGCGGCGAGGTCAAGGAGGTGATCCTCGCCGTCAACGCCACGGTCGAGGGCCAGACCACCGCGCACTATCTCACCGACCAATTGTCCGGCTTCGACATCAAGGTAACGCGGCTGGCGCATGGCGTGCCGGTCGGCGGCGAGCTCGACTATCTCGACGAAGGCACGCTGGCCGCGGCGCTGCGCTCGCGTACGGCGTTTTGAGGCGATTGGGGGAGGGGTATTCTTGAGATGATTGCATTCTTTCGCGCCCCTCTCTGTCCTGCCGGACATCTCCCCCACACGGGGGGAGATCGGACGTCACGCCGGCTTTCGCTAACCTTCAACGCTGGAGAAAAGCTGCCATCGCCAAAGCTGCCAATCTCCCCCCAAGTGGGGGAGATGTCCGGCAGGACAGAGGGGGGCGCGACAGAACGTCGACTTTGCGGATTGGCGTTCTTTCTTGCTACGCTCGTTGTCCTCCTCCTCGCCACCCCCGCCTCCGCAGCAAAAATCGACGACCAGTTTCACGCCTGGCTGCAAGGCGACCTCTGGCCCGAAGCCAACGCCAAAGGCATCTCCAGAAAAACCTTCGACGCCGCCTTCGACGGCGTCAAGCCGAACCTCAAACTGCCCGACCTGGTGATGCCGGGCAAAAAAGCGACGACACCGCAGAAGCAGCATCAGGCGGAGTTCGGTTCGCCCGGCGCCTATTTCGCCGAAAAGACGGTTCGCGCCGTCACATCAGGCGGTCGGTCGCGCGCGGCGGCCAATGCCAGGACGATCGCCGCGATCGAGAAACGCTACGGCGTGCCGGGCGAGGTGCTGCTGGCGATCTGGGGCCGCGAGACCGGCTTCGGCGCGGCGAAAATGCCTTACGATGCTTTCGAAGTGCTGGGCACCAAGGCGTTCATGGCGACCAGGAAGGACTTCTTTCGCACCGAGTTGCTCGCAGCGCTCGAGATCGTCGAGCGTGGGCTGGCCCCTGTCAGCGCGATGAAGTCGTCCTGGGCAGGCGCGCTCGGCCAGCCGCAGTTCATGCCGAGTTCGTTCCTGAACCATGCCGTCGATTTCGATGGCGATGGTCGGGCCGACATCTGGAACTCGGTGCCGGACACGCTGGCCTCGATCGCCAACTATCTCGTCCACTATGGTTGGGTGAAGGGCCGCGGCTGGGGTTTCGAGGTGACTGTGCCTGAAACGGTTTCCTGCTCGCTCGAAGGTCCGGACCAGGGCAAGAGGATTTCCGAATGGGCTGATATGGGCATCAAGCGGGTCGCGGCAAAGCCGTTTCCGGCGCGCGAGTTGAAGGCCGAAGGCTTTCTTTTGATGCCGGCCGGCCGTAGCGGCCCGGCCTTCATCGTCACGCCCAATTTCTACGTGCTGAAGCAATACAACACCAGCGATCTCTACGCCCTGTTCATCGGCCACGGCGCTGATCGCATCGCCCATGGCGACAGCAATTTTTCCGGCAGCTGGGGCGCGGTCGGCGGGCTCCACAGGTCGGACATCGCCACCTTGCAGCGCGCGCTGGAGGCCGAGGGCTACGATGTCGGCAGCGCCGACGGCCTGCCCGGTTTCAAGACGCGCCGCTCGATCGGCAAGTGGCAGGCCGGGAACGGTCGCGCCGCCACCTGTTTTCCCGACGCCGACTTGGTCACCGCGTTGAAATAGCTGCACTCCGGGTGTCGCGCCACGGCCGTGGTGGCTGCCCGATCTGGTCCAACCAACAGCTTTGCAAATGCTCGTTGCCGTGCTTGAAAGCGCCGGATATGGTGAGGCGGAACTGGGCAAAAATTGCCGCGACAACCGGTCCAGGGGCCATCGTTCGGTTAGAGCGCCGCGTCCGTTGGACGCGCAAAGGACGCTCTAAGACTTTGGACTACACATCGTGCTTTCCGAAAATCGATTCCGATTTTCGGGCCGATGTGGCAAAGAACGCTGCAACCCTGAGCCGGGAACTCAGGTCAACAAAACAGGGAACAGTTAAAAATGATGATGGAAAAGTTTGCTCTACGCTCCCGCTTCTTGCTCGCGGGCGCAGCCATGTCCGCGCTGCTTCTGGCCGGCGCGCCTGCCTTTGCCGTGACGCCCGCCGACACGCTGGTCGAGGGTTTCGCGATCGACGACATCATCTCCATGGATCCGGGCGAAGCGTTTGAGCTGTCGACCGCCGAGGTCACCGGCAACACCTATGACCTGCTCGTCCGCCTCGACTTGAGCGATACGTCCAAGGTCAAGGGCGATCTCGCCGAAAGCTGGACGGTCTCCGACGACGGCCTGGTCTATACTTTCAAGCTCAAGCCCGGCCTGAAATTTGCCTCGGGCAATCCGATCACGGCGGCGGACGTCGCCTATTCGTTCGAGCGCGCCATCAAGCTCGACAAGAGCCCGGCCTTCATCATCGGACAGTTCGGCATCAATGGCGACAACGTTGCCGATAAAGCCAAGGCTGTCGATGACACGACGTTCCAGTTCACTGTCGACAAAGCCTATGCGCCGAGCTTCGTCTTGAACTGCCTGTCGGCGACCGTCGCCTCGGTCGTCGATGCCAAGCTCGTCAAGGAGCATGTCGCCGCGGTCACGCCGAGCGCCGACTACAAATACGACAATGACTTCGGCAACGCGTGGCTGAAGACCGGCTATGCCGGCTCGGGCGCCTTCAAGCTGCGCGAATGGCGGGCCAATGAGGTCGTCGTCATGGAGCGCAACGACAATTATCACGGCGAAAAGGCCAAGCTTGCCCGCGTCATCTACCGCAACATGAAGGAAAGCTCGGGCCAGCGCCTGGCGCTCGAGGCCGGCGACATCGACGTTGCCCGCAATCTGGAGCCGAACGACCTCGACGCCATCGCCAAGAATGCCGATCTCACCACCACCAGCGCGCCGAAGGGCACGGTCTATTACATCAGCCTCAATCAGAAGAACCCGAATCTCGCCAAGCCCGAGGTTCGCCAGGCCTTCAAATATCTCGTCGACTATGATGCCTTGAGCTCGACCATCCTCAAGGGCATCGGTGAGATCCACCAGACCTTCCTGCCCAAAGGCGTGCTCGGCGAACTGGACGAGAACCCGTTCAAATTCGATCTCGCCAAGGCCAAGGAACTGCTCGCCAAGGCCGGTCTCGCCGACGGTTTCAGCGTCACCATGGACGTGCGCAACACCCAGCCGGTGACCGGCATGGCGGAATCGTTCCAGCAGACGCTGGGACAGGCCGGCGTCAAGCTGGAGATCATTCCCGGCGACGGCAAGCAGACGCTGACCAAATACCGCGCCCGCAACCATGACATCTATATCGGCCAGTGGGGCCAGGATTATTTCGATCCAAACTCCAACGCCCAGACTTTCGCCAGCAACCCCGACAATTCGGATGAAGGCAAGACCAAGACGCTGGCCTGGCGCAACGCCTGGGACATTCCGGACTTGAGCAAGGAAACCGAAGCAGCCTTGCTCGAGAAGGATCCGGCCAAGCGCGCCGCAATGTACCAGGATCTGCAGAAGAAGATCCTCGAAACCAGTCCTTTCATCATCGTTCACCAGCAGCTGGAAGTGGCCGGCCTGCGCAAGAACCTCAAGGGCTTCGCGCTCGGCCCGAGCTTCGACACCAACTTCGTCGGCCAGATCTCCAAGGAATGACGCCGGCGGACGCGCCGCATGAGCACTGTTGAAAGCGAAGCGACGGCAGGGCGCGGCAGCGCCCGTGCTGTCGCTGTCGCGTCGTCGATCGCCCGCTTCCTGGTCATCGCGGTAACCACCTATCTCGGTCTTCTCGCGGTGACCTTCTTCATCGGCCGGGTGATCCCGATCGACCCGGTGCTGGCGGTGCTCGGCGACCGGGCGCCGGCCAATGTCGTCGAGCGCACACGCCGCGAGATGGGGCTCGACCTGCCGCTGATCGAGCAGTTCTACATCTATGTGAAGAATGCCCTGAACGGCAATTTCGGCACATCGGTGCTGACCACCAATCCGGTGATGACCGACATCCGCCGCGCCTTTCCGGCGACGATCGAGCTGGCGACGCTGGGGACGCTGATCGGTTCGGTGATCGGCGTGCCGCTCGGCGTGCTGGCCGCCGTCAAGCGCGGCAGCATCATCGACCAGATCGTGCGCATCATCGGCCTGGTCGGCTACTCCGTGCCGATCTTCTGGCTGGGATTGCTGGCGCTTGTGCTGTTCTATGCCAAGCTGCAATGGGTGGCTTTTCCCGGCCGCCTCGACATCGTCTACGAATACACCTTCACGCCGATCACCGGCTTCTATCTTCTGGATGCTCTGTGGCAGCGGCAGTGGGATGTGTTTTTCGATGCCTTTCGCCACATCATCCTGCCGGCCTCGTTGCTCGGCTATTTCTCGCTTGCCTATGTCAGCCGGATGACTCGCTCGTTCATGCTGAACGAGCTTGCCCAGGAATACATCGTCGCAGCGCGCGCCAAAGGCCTGTCGGAGACACGCATCATCTGGGGGCACGCGCTGCGCAACGCGGCGGTGCCGATGGTCACCGTGATTGCGCTTTCCTATGCCGGCCTGCTCGAAGGCTCGGTGCTGACCGAGACCGTGTTTTCATGGCCGGGTATCGGCCTCTACATCACCAATTCCCTGCAGAACGCCGACATGAACGCGGTGCTCGGCGGCACCATCGTCATCGGCTCGGTCTTCATCGGCATCAATCTCCTGTCCGACCTGCTCTACCGAGTGCTCGATCCGAGGACCAAAGTGAGATGAGCGCAGAGGCGATACAAAGCCGTCGCGACTGGCTGCTCAGCGAGCGGCCGGCATCGCGCATGCAGGCAAGGCTCGGCCGCGCCTATGTGGCGTGGCGGCGCTTTTCCGCCAACCGGCTGGCGTTTCTCGGCCTGCTCATCATCATCGCTTTGCTGGTGGTCGCGGCCTTTGCCGATGTGCTGGCGCCCTATTCGCCGACAATCGGCGACCTCAAGGGCTCGCGCCTCCTGGCGCCGAGTGCCGAGCATTGGTTCGGCACCGACGACCTCGGCCGAGACATCCTTTCGCGCGTCATCTTCGGCTCGCGATGGACGCTCTACGTCGTCATTCTCGTCGCCGTCATTGCCGCCCCTATCGGCCTGCTGGTCGGCACGGTCGCCGGCTATGCCGGCGGCTGGATCGATGCGATCCTGATGCGCATCACCGACATCTTTCTGGCCTTTCCGAAGCTGATCCTGGCGCTGGCCTTTGTCGCCGCACTTGGCCCCGGCATCGAGAACGCAGTGCTCGCCATCGCCATCACCTCGTGGCCGCCTTACGCGCGCATTGCCCGCGCCGAAACGCTCACCGTGCGCAATTCGGATTACATCAAGGCGGTGCAATTGATGGGTGCCTCGCCGTTCCGCATCGTGCTTCGCCACATCATGCCGCTCTGCATCTCGTCGCTGATCATCAGGGTGACGCTCGACATGGCCGGCATCATCCTGACCGCCGCCGGTCTCGGCTTCCTCGGCCTCGGCGCGCAACCGCCGCTGCCGGAATGGGGCGCGATGATCGCGTCGGGCCGCCGCTTCGTGCTCGACCAGTGGTGGGTGGCCGGTGCGCCGGGCTTTGCCATCCTCATCGTCAGCCTCGGCTTCAACCTGCTCGGCGACGGCCTGCGCGATGCGCTCGACCCCCGGAGTGGTGATCAATGAGTAGCGACCAATGAGCACGCTGCTGGAGGTCGACGATCTGCGCGTCACCTTTCCGACGCGCACCGGCCTGATCGAGGCAGTGCGCGGCGTCTCCTTCTCGCTTGGTCGCGAGCGGCTCGGCATCGTCGGCGAGAGCGGTTCCGGCAAGTCGCAGACCGGCCGCGCCATCATGGGCCTGACCCCGCCGCAGGCCGAGGTCACTGCCAACAAACTTGCCTTCGACGGCATCGACCTGCTTGCAGCGCCGCCCCGCGACCGCCGGGCGCTGCGCGGAAAACGCATCGCCATGATCCTGCAGGATCCGAAATACTCGCTCGACCCGGTGATGAGCATCGGCCGCCAGATCGTCGAGACGCTGCGCACGCATGAGAAGGCCGGCAAGGCCGAAGCCCGCGACCGCGCGCTCGCCATGCTGGAGGCCGTGCAGATCCGTGATCCGGCCCGTGTCTTCGACCTGCATCCGCACGAGGTCTCGGGCGGCATGGGCCAGCGCGCCATGATCGCCATGATGCTGATTGCCGGGCCGGAAATGATGATCGCCGACGAGCCGACCTCGGCGCTGGACGTCACCGTGCAGCTCGACGTGCTCGGCATCCTCGACAAGCTGGTCAGCGAGCGCGGCATGGGGCTGATCTTCATCTCGCACGATCTGCGCCTGGTCTCGTCCTTCTGCGACCGGGTGATCGTCATGTATGCCGGCAAGGTGGTCGAGCAGCTGGCGGCGTCGGAGCTCGGCCGCGCCCAGCATCCCTATACGCGCGGGCTGCTCAACTGCATGCCCAAGATCGGTGCCGACCGCCACCCGCTGCCCGTGCTCGACCGCAAGCCGGAGTGGGCGGCATGACTTCGGCCCTTTCCGTCGACAGGCTGGAGGTGATCTTCGACCGTTTTCGCGCGCTGAAGGGCGTCAGCCTCGACGTGCTGTCAGGCGAATCCTTCGGCCTGGTCGGCGAATCCGGCTCCGGCAAATCGACGCTTCTCAGGGCAATCGCCGGCCTCGCACCGGCCGCTTCGGGCAGCATCACCGTCAACGGAAAAAGACTCGGCGCGCGCCGTGACAAGGCTTTCTATCGTGAGGTGCAGATGGTCTTCCAGGACCCTTACGGCTCGTTGCATCCGCGCCAGACCGTCGACCGCCTGCTGCAGGAGCCGCTCGCCATCCACGGCTTTGCGGATGGTGAGAAACGCATCCAGCGGGCGCTGGACGAAGTCGGCCTAGGGACCGGCTTCCGCTTCCGCTATTCGCATCAATTGTCGGGCGGCCAGCGCCAGCGCGTCGCCATCGCGCGGGCGCTGATCCTCGAGCCGTCGATCCTGCTGCTCGACGAGCCGACCTCTGCACTCGACGCTTCGGTGCAGGCCGAAGTGCTCAACCTGCTGGAAGAGATCCGGCGTCGGCGCAAGCTGACCTTCCTGATGGTCAGCCACGACCTCGCCATCATCACCCATATGTGCGAGCGGCTGATGGTGATGCAGAATGGCGAGGCGGTCGAACACCTCACCGCGGACGATCTCGTCCGGCGTCACGTGACGAAGGACTACACGCGCAACCTGCTCAGGGCGAGCGAAGGGTTTGTGAGGGTGTAGTTTTCTGCGTCGAGCTCCGTCGCGCCCCCCTCTGTCCTGCCGGACATCTCCCCCACAGGTGGGGAGATTGGCCGTCATCGATGGCTTCGCCTATCGTCACAGGAGTGAGCGCGGCGCCGAAACCGCAGATCTCCCTCCTTGTGGGGGAGATGTCCGGCAGGACAGAGGGGGGCGCGAAGGAACGCGACGCAATTCGCAAGCGCCCTGTCAGGCCACGCTGCCTGTAGGAACCTCGTCGCCACCGTTTGGGCTCGTGTCGTCTTCCGGCGTCGTCTTAGGCTCCTTGATCCTGAACCACGTCACATAAAGCGCCGGCAAGAACAGCAGCGTGATCGCCGTGCCGGCGATGATGCCGCCCATCATGGCATAGGCCATCGGCCCCCAGAACACTTCGCGCGCGATCGGGATCAGCGCCAGGCTGGCGGCCGCCGCCGTTAGCGCGATCGGCCGCATGCGATGCTCGGTCGCCTCGATGACGGCTGCCCAGCGGTCCTTGCCCTCGGCGACAAGTTGCTCGATCTGCACGATCAGGATGACCGAGTTGCGGATCAGGATGCCGATCAGCGCCAGCACGCCAAGGATGGCGACGAAGCCGAGCGGCGCCCCGCTCGGTACCAGTGCCGCCACCACGCCGATCAGGCCGAGCGGCGCCACCGCCACGACTAGGAACAGACGCTGGAAGCTCTGCAACTGCACCATCAGGATGGTCGCCATGACAAACAGCATCAGCGGCACCACGGCAGCGATCGGCCCCTGGCTGTTGGCGCTTTCTTCGACCGAGCCGGCGGTGGCGATCGAATAGCCCGGCGGCAATTTGGTGATGAAGGCGTCGACAGACGGCTTCAACTCGTTGACCACGGTGGCGGGCAGCACGTCGCCGACCAGACCGGCGCGCACGGTGATGGTCGGGATCCGGTCGCGGCGCCACACCGTCGGCTGTTCGAGCTCGTAGCGGAAGTTCGCCACCGCAGCGAGCGGGATCGCCTCGCCTGTCCCGGTCGGCAACTGCATGTTCTGCAGCGTGCCGATCGAACCCCGTTCGGCCTCGCGCGAGCGGGCCACCACGTTGATCAGATAGGTCGCGTCGCGCACCTGGGTGATGGTGGAGCCACCCACCGTGCTGTTCAGCGCGCTGGCAATGTCCGAAGAGGTGATGCCGAGTTGCCGTGCCTTATCCTGCAGCACGTCGACCCTCAGCACGCGCTCGGGCTCGTTCCAGTCGAAAGTGGGTGCGGCCAGCTTCGGATTGGCGGAAATGATGCCGGCGAATTCCTGCGCCAGCGTCCGTACCGTCTGGACGTCAGGACCGCCGACGCGGTACTGCACCGGCCGCCCGACCGGCGGCCCGAGCTCGAGCGGCTTGACGAAGGCGTCGGTGCCGACGAACTCGTCGCGCAGCAGCTTTTCCAGGGCCGGCTTGACCCGGTTGCGCGCCTCGATGCTCTTGGTGACGATGACGGTCTGGCCGAAATAGGGATTGCCCGGCTGCACATCATAGGTCAGCACGAAGCGAACCGCGCCCTGGCCGATATAGGAGCTGAAGCGGTCGACATCGGAATTGCCGACCAGAGCCCGCTGCTCGAAGCGCTCCATCTGGTCCCGGGTCTCGGCGATCGAGGAGTTCTGCGGCAGGTTCCAGTCGACGATCAGTTCCGGCCGGTCGGATGGTGGAAAGAACTGCTGCTGGACGAGGCCGAAGCCGGCCAGCGAAGCCCCGAACAACAGCACGGTTGCGATGATGGTCAGCCAGTGATGACGCACCGAGCCGACGAGGATGCGTCGGAACAGCGCGGTGAAGCGGCCGGGCTTTTCATGATGCTGCTTCATCGTCGCCGGCAGGATGGTGACGCCGAGCAGCGGTGCAAACAGCACCGCGACGATCCATGACACCAGCAGCGACACGGCGATGACGACGAACAGCGTGAATGTGTATTCGCCGGCGGCGCTGTTGTTGAGGCCGATCGGGATGAAGCCGGCGACCGTCACCAGCGTGCCGGTCAGCATCGGGAAAGCGGTCGAGGTGTAGACATAGGTCGCCGCCTTGCGCAGATTGTCGCCGACTTCCAGCCGCGCCACCATCATCTCCACCGCGATCATGGCGTCGTCGACCAGCAGGCCGAGCGAGATAATCAGCGCGCCGAGCGAAATGCGCTGCAGCGATATGCCGAGATAGGCCATGACCGTGAAGGTGATGGCCAGCACCAGCGGGATCGACAGCGCCACCACAAATCCGGCGCGCATGCCGAGGCTGATGAAGGACACGGCAAGCACGATGGCGACCGCCTCGAACAGGGCGCGGGTGAAGCCTGAAACCGCCTCCTCGACGATGACAGGCTGGTCGGCGACCAGATGCACGCCGACGCCGATTGGCAGGTCGGCCAGCACCTTATTCATCTCCTCGTGCAGGGCCTCGCCGAACTCCAGCAGATTGGCGTTGGGCTTCATGCCGATGGCGAGGCCGATCGCGTCCTGCCCGTTGAAGCGGAACAAGGCCGTCGGCGGGTCGACATAGCCGCGCGAAATCGTCGCCACGTCGCTCAGCCGGAAGAAGCGATCGTTGACGCGCAAATTGATGGCGCGAAGGCTCTCTTCCGAGGTGAACTGGCCGCTCACACGCACGCTGATGCGCTCCGGCCCGGACTGGATGACGCCGGACGGCGTGATCGCGTTCTGCGCCTGCAGGCTGGCCACGATCGCCTGCTGGTTGAGGCCGAGAGCCGCGATCTGGCGGGTCGAGAATTCGAGGTAGATCGCTTCGTCCCGGGCACCGACCAGATCGACCTTGCCGGCATTCGGCACGGCCAGGATCTTTGTCCTGACATCCTCGACATAGTCGCGCAACTGGCGCGGCGTCAGCCCGTCGGCGGTGAAGGCATAGATGTTGCCGTAGACGTCGCCGAAGCGGTCGTTGAAGAACGGTCCCTGCACGCCTTGCGGAAACTGCGCCCAGATGTCGTTGACCATGTTGCGCACCTGCAGCCAGGTCGGCACGACATCGCGCGCCCTGGTCGTCGGCTTCAGGTTGACGAAGATGACGGTCTTGCCGGCTGAGGTGACGGATTTGGTAT
This sequence comes from Mesorhizobium sp. M6A.T.Ce.TU.016.01.1.1, assembly GCF_003997065.1. Classification (NCBI taxonomy): domain Bacteria; kingdom Pseudomonadati; phylum Pseudomonadota; class Alphaproteobacteria; order Hyphomicrobiales; family Phyllobacteriaceae; genus Mesorhizobium; species Mesorhizobium sp. M6A.T.Ce.TU.016.01.1.1. The sequence continues at coordinate 328,053 of NZ_RZTJ01000004.1, forward strand.
AGTCGAGGCTGTCGAGCTCTTCGAGCTTCTTCTCGATGCGGTCGGTTACTTGCCGCACCGTCTCGTTGACCGATGCGCCGGGCCAGTTGGCCTGGATGACCATGGTCTTGATGGTGAAGGCGGGGTCTTCCTCTCGGCCGAGATTGAGATAGGCAAAGACGCCGGCCACGACGAAGACCAGCATGAAATACCACACCAGCGAACGATGGCTCAGCGCCCAATCGGAGAGGTTGAAGCCCTTCACGTAGCCCCTCCCTCAGGGATCTTGACCTTCTGTCCCTCGGTCAGGCTGTGGACGCCGGCGGTGACGACGCGCATGCCGGCATCGAGGCCCTCGGCGACGGTGAAGGTGGCGGCGCCCTTGGCTGCAATTTTGATGTCGCGGGCACTCACGCTCGATGTCTGCTGGTCGACGATCCAGACTTTTTGTCTGCCGTTCTTCTCCAGCAGCGCCGAAAGCGGCAACTCGATCGTCGGCGCGATCTTGGCCATGCGGGTCGCCGTCACCGTCGAGCCAAGCCTGAATGCCGGCGGCGGATCGATGAGCGTCAGCCGGATGCGGCGCGTTCGGGTCGAACCTTCGGCTTGCGGGGCGATCTCGCGCAGCCTGGCTTCGCTGCGTATCGTCGGCAGCGATTGCAGGATGATCTGGAAGGGCGTGCCGACGGCGAGATCGCCGGTCAACTGGTCGGGAATGTCGACGACTGCTTCACGCGGGTCGGAGCGCGCCACCGTGACGACGGTCTGGCCGGGCGAGACCGTCTGGCCGACCTCGGCGCCGACGGCGGTGACCACGCCATCGAAGTCCGAGAACAACCTGGTATAGCCAAGCTGCTCCTGCGATTTGGCAAGGGCCGCATTGGCCCGCTCGATGCCGGCCGCGGCGGCCTGCCTGGCTTGCTGCGCGGCGTCGAAGACGGCTTGCGAGGTGTTGGCGGCGGCAAGCAACTGGCGCTGGCGCTCCTCGCTGGCGGCGGCATTGGCAAATTGCGCCTGCGCGTTGGAGAGTTCCGCCTTCGCCGCCTGCTCGGCAAGCTCCAGCGCCGTCGGATCGAGCGCCGCGATCGTCGTGCCCTTGGTGACGATATCGCCGACCTTGACATCGCGGGCGACGACCCGGCCAAGCAGGCGGAAGGCAAGATCGGCGCTGAATTGCGGTTCGACGGATCCGGCGAAGCCGAAGGTCTCTATGGTGCGTGGCTCGACCACCACCGACAGCACCGGTCGGATGATCTCGGGCGGCTTCTCTTCCGATTGCGAGCAGGCGCCGAGCACCAGCCCAAACAGGGCAGGGACAAGCGCGGTAGCGCTGCGCAGGAACCGGTTCATTGCCCCGCTCCCGCTATCTCGACGGTCTGGCCGGGGCTGAGCAACTGGCCGCCGGCGGTGACGACGGTTTGACCTGCCTCCAGTCCCTTGTCGATGACGACCGAGCCGGATCCAAAGGCAAGCACCTCCACCTGTGCCGTTGTCACCGCCTTGGTCGATTGATCTACGACCCAGACGGCCGGCTTGCCGTCGCTCAAGGTCAATGCCTGCCACGGCAGGATCACTGCTTTCAACGGCTGGGCGCTGACCGAGCCGATGACGGCCGCGCCCAGCGGCATGCCTGCGGGCGTGTCGGGAATGGCGACCTTGACCCGGATCGAGCCTGAAGCCGGATCGACCGCTGGCGAGATTTCGCGCACCTTGCCCATCGCCTTGATCTGCGGATCCGACAACAGTGTGATTGTCACCGCCGGTGCTGCCGGCGTCTTGGCGACCAGCGTTTCCTCTACGTTGAAGACCGCATCGCGGTCGCCGTCCTCGGCAAGGGTGAAGACGGTCTGCGCCGCCTGCACCACCTGCCCTGCTTCGACCTGGCGCACTGTGATCACGCCTGCCGCACCCGCCTTGAGTTCGGTGAAGGAAAGGTTCTCTTTTGCATTGGCGAGCGCGCTTTGAGCGGCATCGACGCTGCCTCGCGCCACCTTCGACGCCTGCTCGGCCGCATCATAGTCGCGCCTGGTGGTGTAGCCCCGGGCAAGCAGTGTCTTTTGCCGTTCGAAGGCGGCGGCGGCCTGGGTCAATTGCGCCTGCGCGGCGTCGAGATCGGCTTGCGCCGAGCGCAGGTCAAATTCCTGTTCCTGCGGATCGATGCGGGCAAGCACGGCGCCTTGATCGACATGCTGGCCGACATCGACAAGCCGTTCGGCGACGCGGCCGCCGACCCGGAACGACAGATTGTTCAGCGTGCGCGCCGCGATCGCGCCGGTGAGCGAAGTCCTTGGCGCATAGTTGGCGATCGCCACCGTCTCCGTGCGCACCATGACCGGCAATTTCTTCGCCGCCGCCTCCTGCTTCTGGCAGCCGGCCAGAAGCAAAGGCAGCGTTGCCATCGCGCAGGCAAGAATTGTGGATGCAGGAAAAGACAAATGGCTGGGGGTTTTGACCGATGGCGGCGAGGCGGACGATGTCGCGTTCCTGCTCATGGCTCCCTCAACCGCGCGGGCCGCTCCCTATGGCAAGACGGCGCGGACAATGGCGAGGATAATTGATCCCCGCGAAAAGGAAACCTCTCCTCGTACGCGTATAGGCGGTTTGTTTAAGCCGCCAGTGAACGCAACGGCAGCAGGCCCAATGGCCCGCCGCCAGTGCCAACTTGAGGAAAACGTGAAATAAGGCCAGAACAATTCCCGGCAGTCATCCAAACAAGAACGGGCGCCGGCCCGGCGAGGGACATCATGAAGAATTCAGCCATTTCCGAACGTAAGAACCAGTCCATCTCTCGCGGCGTCGGCATGACCACGCAGATCTATGCCGACCGCGCCGAAAACTCGGAAATCTGGGATGTCGAGGGCCGTCGCTATATCGACTTCTCGTCCGGTATCGCCGTCGTCAACACCGGCCATCGTCACCCAAAGGTGATCGAGGCGGTCAAGGCGCAGCTCGACCGTTTCACCCATACCTGCCACCAGGTGGTGCCCTATGAGAGCTATGTCAGACTGGCCGAACGGCTGAACGGAATGCTGCCGGGCAAGTTCGACAAGAAGACGATCTTCGTCACCACCGGCGCCGAGGCGGTGGAGAACGCCATCAAGATCGCCCGCAACGCCACCGGCCGCTCGGCGGTCATCGCCTTTGCCGGCGGCTTCCATGGCCGCACCTTCATGGGCATGGCGCTGACCGGCAAGGTCGTGCCCTACAAGGTCGGCTTCGGCGCCATGCCGGCCGATGTCTTCCACGCGCCGTTCCCGGTGGCGCTGCACGGGGTCTCGGTCGCCGATTCGCTGGCCGCGCTCGACCGGCTGTTCAAGGCCGATATCGATCCGGCCCGTGTCGCCGCCATCATCGTCGAGCCGGTGCAGGGCGAGGGCGGCTTCTACGAGGCACCGCGCGACTTCATGACGGCACTGCGCAAGATCTGCGACCAGCACGGCATGCTGTTGATCGCCGACGAGGTGCAGACCGGCTTCGCCCGCACCGGAAAAATGTTCGCCATGGATCACCACGAAGTGGCGCCCGACATCACCACAATGGCCAAGAGCCTGGCCGGAGGCTTCCCGCTGTCGGCGGTCACCGGCCGCGCCGAGATCATGGATGCGCCGAACCCCGGCGGGCTCGGCGGCACCTATGGCGGCAACCCGATCGGCGTCGCCGCGGCGCATGCCGTGCTCGACGTGATCGAAGAGGAAAAGCTCTGCGACCGCGCCAACACGCTGGGCAACCGGCTGAAGCAGCGGCTGCAATCGATCCGCGACGACACGCCGGAGATCGTCGATATCAGAGGCCCCGGCTTCATGAACGCCGTCGAGTTCAACGATGTGAAGAAGGGCTTGCCGTCGGCCGAGATCGCCAATGCGGTCAGGCTCAAGGCGCTCGACAAGGGCCTGATCCTGCTCACCTGCGGCGTCTATGGCAATGTCATCCGCTTCCTCGCGCCGATCACCATCCAGGACGGCGTCATGAACGAAGCGCTCGACATCCTGGAAAGCTCGATCCGCGAAGTTCGCGCCGCCTGAGCGATACGACTATTCAGCGGCGCGGACAGTCTCTTCCTGCTGGAAGACGGCGAGCGCCGCCTTCAATCCGTCCGGTCCTGTCGCAACCGTCTGCGGCGTCGGCGAGAAGCCGGCGCCGAGCATCTTGCGGCCAAGCATATGGTCGCCCGGCCGGTTGACCGATTCGATGCCGAGCAGACGATTTCCAGCATAGTGGTAGATCGAGAATTTGTTCTCGTTGACGTCACCCAGCACGACATGGCTGTCGCCGCCCGAAATCAGGCCGACCATCTGCAGCTTCATGTCGCCGATGTCGGACCAGAACCATGGCACCGCCGCAAACGCGTCTGCATGGCCCAGCATGGTGCGCGCGGCAAGCCGCGCCTGATCGGTCGCATTCTGCACCGATTCCAGCCGCACATCGCCGCCGGTCAGCCAGTGCCGGTAGGAGGCGGCATCGCCGATGGCGAGGATTTCGGGCACCGAGGTGCGCATTTGCTGGTCGACGCGGATGCCGTTGGCGATGGTGATGCCTGCAGCTTGCGCCAGCTCGACGTTGGGCACGACGCCGATGCCGATTACGACCATCTGCGCCGGCAGGCGCTCGCCGTTCGAGCTGACAGCGGCCGAGACATGGCCGCTCTCACCTTCGAGCCGCGCAATGGTGGTTCCGGTGAGGATGCGCACACCAGTCGCTTCCAGCCGCTGCCGCACATGGCTCGCGATGATCGGCGCCACCGCCCGGCCAAGCAGCCGGTCGACCGCCTCGACCACGGGGACCTTGCGGCCGGCCGCTTTGAGCGTCGCGGCGATCTCCAGCCCGATGAAGCCGCCGCCTAAGATGACGACATCCTCGCTCTGCGCGCTCAATTCGCGGATCAGGCGCGCGTCGGCGAGCGAGCGCAGCGACACAACGCCTGAAAAATCCGAACCCGGCAGCGGCAGGATACGCGGTCGCGAACCGTTCGCCAGGATGAGCCGGTCGAAAGGCAGCACGCCACCACCTGATATTTCCAGCCTGCGTCCGCCGGCATCGATGCGATCGATGCGGACACCCGGCCGGTAGTCGATCGCGCTGCCGGTATAAAAGGCCTCGCCGCGCAGCGGCTGTGGTTTGGCCTCTTGATCCTTGATGAAGGTCTTCGACAGCGGCGGCTTGTGGTAGGGCAGTTCGTTCTCGTCGCTGACGAGGATCACCGGTCCGTCGTAACCGTCCTCGCGCAGGCTGGCGGCCGCTTGCACGCCCGCATGACCCGCACCGACAATGACCACACCGTTTTTCATCGCAGCCCCAATTCCTTAATCCAAGTCTAGGACGTCTCGCCAAGTGGCAATTGTCTGACGCCGCCGCAAGACCGCCTTTGCGGGTCGCACCCGGAACGGCGGTCCGTGAATAGTGCTGTTCAATGGCGGCACTATATATGCGGCTAAAGTTGACACTTGCAGTTTAGAATTATTCTAAACTGTTGTTTCGATTGGCTTTTCTTTCTGAAATTGATTGACTTCCGGCGCCTTCATCGCTTTATGGAAGCTTGCGTGTCAAGCGCATCCCTTTGATGTCTGGGCCTTGAACCCTTTCGATTGGAGGCATTTCGATGTCTTTCTTCCGCGAACCGCGCTATGTCGCGGCCTGTTTTTCGCCCAATGGCATGGGCTTGCCATGGCGCCGATTGCCTGCCGACGCGCCTTTGGCGCCGGCATTTCACTGAATTCCCGAGGGAGATGACAATCATGAGAGCGATGATCACGGCGCGATATGGCAGCAGGCTTGCAGCGATCGGCGCCACGGCGGCATTGACGGCGGCGATATTCGTGTTGCCGGCCAAAGCCGAGACCGATGCCAAGGCGGTCATCAAGACCTATTCCGATATTGCGCTCGCCAAATATGAGGATTCGCTGACCACGGCACAGGCGCTCGACAAGGCCGTCGACGCGCTGATCGCCAAGCCTTCGGTGGAAACGCTGACTGCCGCCCGAGAGGCCTGGAAGGCGTCGCGCGTTCCTTATCAGCAGACCGAAGTCTACCGCTTCGGCAACGCCATCGTCGACGACTGGGAAGGCAAGGTGAATGCCTGGCCGCTGGACGAAGGCCTGATCGACTATGTCGCCGCCGGCTACGGCACCGAGTCGGACGCCAATGCGCTCTACACCGCCAATGTGATCGCCAACAAGTCGATCGAGATCGACGGCAAGAAGATCGACGCCACCAATCTTACTCCGGAATTCCTCTCCGGCACGCTGCAGGAGGCCGGCGGCATCGAGGCCAATGTGGCGACCGGCTATCACGCCATCGAATTCCTGCTGTGGGGCCAGGACCTGCACGGCACCGGCCCGGGCGCCGGCGAACGGCCCTACACGAACTATGATCTCACCAACTGCACCGGCGGCAATTGCGATCGTCGCGCGCAGTACCTGAAGTCGGCCAGCGACCTTCTGGTTTCCGATCTGCAGGACATGGTCAACGACTGGAAGGAAGGCGGCGCCGCCCGCAAGAACCTTGCCGATGGCGAGCCGAAGACCGGCATCTCGACCATCCTCACCGGCATGGGCTCGCTGTCCTATGGCGAACTCGCCGGCGAGCGCATGAAGCTCGGCCTGCTGCTGCACGATCCGGAAGAGGAGCATGACTGCTTCTCCGACAACACCTATGATTCTCATCTCTACGATGCCGTCGGCATTCGCGCCGCCTATCGTGGCAGCTACACGCGTCTCGACGGCACCGTCGTCGAAGGCCCCTCGGTATCCGACATGGTCAAGGAGGCCGATCCGGCGATCGACAAGGAGCTGTCGGACAAGCTGGATGTCACCGTCGCCAAGATGGAAGCCATCAAGGCGCGGGCGCTTGGCGGCGAGGCCTATGACCAGCAGATCGGCGAAGGCAACACCGAAGGCAACGCCACCGTGCAGGCGGCGATCGATGCGCTGGTCGACCAGACCAAGTCGATCGAACGCGCCGTCGGCACTCTGAAACTCAATGCCATCGCCTTCGAGGGTTCGGACAGCCTCGATGCGCCAGACAAGGTGTTCCAGTAGGTCATCGATGCCCCGAGCCCGAACCGAGGGTCCGCATAGCAAATGAAAAACGGTTTTCGGAATCAGGCTCGACCAAGAAAATAAGCCACACGGCGCCGAGCACGCGCCGTCAGCCATACAGAGCAAATAATGCTGATCTGCCATTGCAACATCATCACCGAGAAGGAGATTGAGCAGACGATCGTCGGGCTGCTGGACCAGGATCCCTGGCAGCTTATCGTGCCGGCGAAGATCTATCATGCCATGCAGAAGCGTGGTCGCTGTTGCGGCTGCTTCCCAAATGTGGTCGAAACGATCATTCGGGTAACCGAAAATTACCACACCCGCTCGGAGGCGAGCGGCGTGGACATCGTTTCACACCTGGATCGCGTCAGAGGCCTGCGCGTCCAATACGGGAGCAGAACCCATGAAAGGCGAACAGCAGATCATAGAGCGGCTTAACGAGGCTCTATTTCTGGAACTTGGAGCAGTGAATCAGTACTGGGTGCATTTCCGGCTGCTGGAAGACTGGGGCTACGCCAAGCTGGCGAAGAAGGAACGCGCGGAATCGATCGAGGAGATGCACCATGCCGACCGGCTCGTGGCCCGCATCATCTTCCTTGAAGGTCATCCGAACCTGCAGTCGGTAGCGCCGCTGCGCATCGGACAGAATGTCAAGGAAGTGCTCGAATCCGATCTTGCCGGCGAGTACGACGCGCGCACCGCCTACAAGCGTTCGCGCGAGATTTGCGAAGAAGCAGGCGACTACGTGACGATGAAGCTGTTCGAAGATCTGCTGTCCGACGAGGAAGGTCACATAGACTTCCTCGAGACGCAACTCGACCTGCTCGCCTCGATCGGCGAGGAAAAATATGGCCAGCTCAACGCCGCATCGGCCGACGAGGCGGATTAGGGACATGCGGGAATGCGGCGCCGCTTAGATTTCTTGCGCCGCTTGCGGCGGGCCGAGGATTACGGCCTGCCTTCCCAGCAAAATCCGCGATACGGATGGCTTCGCGGGCTTTCGCTTGCCGTGGTGGTCGCGCTTACGGCCTCGGCGTTGGCCGGCGCGCCCGAACCGGCGGGCCTTGCCACCAGCCGTACCGATCTGACGCCGAAGGATCTGGCGCGCGTCATCGCCATCACCAAGCCGACATCAGATTTTTCCAAGCCCGAGCAGTTCGAGCCGATGCAGGGCGGCGCCGGCACATCGCGGAAGGACGTCAACAAGGACGCCTTCTCGCAGTCCTCCGCCAATATCACCTTCGAGGAAGAGGGCACCTTCAAGCTCGGCAATGCCCTTTTCCGCAAGAACTGGGTGTCGTCGCCCTCTTCGACGCAGGCATCGGACGGGCTTGGGCCGCTGTTCAACGAGCGGGCGTGCCAGAATTGCCATCTGAAGGACGGCCGCGGTCATCCGCCGGAAGGCGACAGCGGGACCACCTCCATGTTCCTGCGGCTGGCGCGGCAGGCGAGCACCGAGGAGGAGAAGGCAGTGCTGGCCGCCCGCAAGGTGCTCAACTTCCCCGATCCGGTCTACGGCTCGCAATTGCAGGACCTGGCCGTTCCGGGGCTACGGGGCGAAGGCAGGATGCGTGTCGACTATCAGGAGCAGAAAGTCACGCTGCCGGACGGCACCGTGGTTTCGCTGCGCAAGCCGAGCTATTCGGTCGATGATCTTGCCAACGGGCCGCTCGATCCGCGCACCACGCTTTCGCCGCGCCTGACGCCGCCGATGATCGGCCTTGGCCTGGTCGAGCAGATCGCCCCGGCGGACATTCTCGCCAATGCCGATCCGGACGATCGGAATAGTGATGGCATTTCCGGCAAGCCCAACATCGTGCGCGACGGCCAGAGCGGCGAGCCGACGCTCGGCCGCTTCGGCTGGAAGGGGCAGACGCCGTCGATCCGCCAGCAAGCGGCGGACGCATTCGCCGGCGACATCGGCATTTCGACGCCGGAAGTGCCGAATCACTGGGGCGATTGCAGCGCGGCCGAAAAGCCATGTCTTGCCATGCCCAACGGCGTGCAGGAGCGCCTTGGCCCGGTTGAGGCGCCGCCGCCGGTCATGGACCTCGTCACCTTCTATTCGCAAAACCTCGCCGTGCCGGCGCGGCGCGATCTCGACAAGCCCGAAGTGCTGGCCGGCAAGAAGCTGTTCTACGACATGGGCTGCATTTCCTGCCATACGCCGAAATTCGTCACCCGTCGCGGCACCCCCAATAAGGCGCAGGCCTTCCAGTTGATCTGGCCCTATTCCGACTTTCTGCTGCACGACATGGGGCCGGGGCTCGCCGACGGGCAGGCGGTGGGCGAGGCTACCGGCAGCGAATGGCGCACGCCGCCGCTGTGGGGCATCGGTCTTACCGAGACCGTCAACGGCAACAGCTTCTTCCTGCATGACGGGCGCGCGCGCACGTTGGCCGAGGCGATCCTGTGGCATGGCGGCGAGGGGCAGAAGGCGCGCGACCGCTTTGCCGCCGCCGATGCGGCCGATCGCGACGCACTGGTCAAATTCCTGGAGTCGTTGTGATGTCGAAGCGTCTAAGCAGGTTCCGCAAAAGTGTCCCACGGTGTTGCGGCAAGAACCTGCGACAAACAAAAGAATCTAAGCAGGCATTCGTGGGCCAGCCCACGAATGCCTGCTTAGCGCTTGCTGTGATTCTCCCGCTAGTCCTCGCCGGCGCATTGCCGGCGTCCGCCGCGGTCAAGGCCTCCGACGTGATCCAGCGGGCGATCGATGGCTTTGTCCGCCCGGCCTATGCACGCCTGCATGACCATGCGGACAGCCTGACAAAGGCAATGCGCACGCTTTGCGACGCGCCCTCGCAGGACCATCTCGATGCGGCGCGTGCCGAATTCTCCGGCACCGTGGATGCCTGGTCGGTCGTGGAGATCATCCGCATCGGACCGATCGCGCAGGACAACCGGCTGGAGCGCATGCTGTTCTGGCCGGACCGCAAGAGCATCGGCCTGAGGCAGGTGCAGGCGGCGCTGGCCAATAAAGATCAGACCGCCGCCGATCCGGCCCAACTGGCGACAAAGAGCGTCGCCATGCAAGGGCTCGGCGCGTTGGAATTCGTGCTTTACGGCGATGGCGCCGAGCGGCTCGCCGACAAGGACGATCCCTATCGCTGCGCTTACGGCGCCGCCGTCGCCGGCAACATCGAGACGATTGCCGCCGACGTCAGCGACGCCTGGAACAAGCCAAACGGTTTTGCAGCGCTTTGGGCCAATCCGGGCCCGCAAAACGCGCTCTACCGCGACGGCACCGAAGCGGTGACCGAACTGGTCGGCGTCTTCATCAACGAGCTGGAAATGGTCCGCGACGTGCGCCTGAAAGGCTTTCTGGGCAGCAATCCGCAAGCCGACAAGCCGAAACAGGCGATCTACTGGCGGTCGCAAAACACCGCGCGTTCGTTGACCGGCAATCTTTCGGGCATGGACGCGCTGTTCCAGGCCTCGCAGCTTGGCGACGCGCTGTCGCCTGACGCGCGCTGGATGGCGCAATCGATCCACATCCAGCTCGTCAACGGGGCCGCCGACGCCACGGCCATCAGAGGTCCAATCGACAAGGCGCTCACCGACCCGGCGCTGCGCCAGAAGCTCGATCATTTCTCGCTGGTGACGTCCAGCCTGACGACCCTGATCGGCACAAAGCTGACCGCCGAATTCGGCCTGACCGCTGGCTTCTCGTCGTTGGACGGAGACTGACTCTGAAGACGCCGCTGATTGATCGTCGTGATTTCCTCAGGGCCGCAGGCATCGGCTTTGTTGCCGCGATGGCGCCTTCCGCATGGGCGAAGACGCTTAGCACGCACGCCGTCTTCGCCACCGCCTTCGTCAAGCGCGACGGCAGCTATGGCGGGGCCATCCTGTCCGAAGCCGGCAAGGTCCTGCACGTCATCGACCTGCCCGCCCGCGGTCACGACGTCACCTTCGATCCGGTCTCGAAGCGCTCCGTGGTCTTTGCCAGGCAACCCGGCACCTTCGCGGTGGTCTTCGACCACACTGGCCGCGACGAGCCACTGACCATTGCCAGCGTCAGTGGACGGCATTTCTTCGGCCACGGCGTGTTTTCGACCGACGGTGCGCTGCTCTACGCCACCGAGAACGATTTCGACAATGCCGTCGGCGTGGTCGGCGTCTATGACGCGCGCGTGAAATTCAAGCGCATCGGTGAGTTCCCGACCTACGGCATGGGCTCGCACGAGCTTCTGCTGCTGGGTGACGGCAGGACGATCGCCGTCGCCAATGGCGGCATCGAAACGCATCCGGATTACGGCCGCGCCGAACTCAACATCGCAACGATGAAGCCTTCCTATGTGCTGGTCGACCGCCTCACCGGCGACCTCATCGAAAAGCACGAACTGCCGCCGGAGCTGCACCAGCTGTCGATCCGTCACATGGATCTCGACCGATCCGGCATGGTCTGGTTCGGCTGCCAGTACAGGGGGCCGGGCACCGATCGTCCGCTGCTGGTCGGCCGCGCCGCGCGTGGCAAGGATCTGCAACTGCTCGACATGCCGCAGGACGTCCTCTCCGGCTTCCGGAACTACATCGGCTCGGTCGCCGCCAACCCCGCCGCCGGCACCGTCGCGGTGTCCTCGCCGGAAGGCAACTCGCTTGCGGTGATCGATGCGGCCAGCGGCCGGATCGTCACCACCAACGCATTGGCCGAGGTCTGCGGTTTGGCGCCCGATGGGGCGAACTTCATGGCGACGACGGGCACCGGCGAAATCGTCGAAGTGGGCGGCGCGACACGGTCTGAGCCGGACTATGTCTGGGACAATCACATGCTGCGCATCGAGCAGGCCGGATAAGCGCTTCCGGCACCGGTTCCCTAACGGTTGCGCTCGCTGGAAGTTACCGTCTTCAGGCGAGGCCGAAGCGAAGCCGTCAAACGATTTATGCATTATCCCCTTGCGGGGATGAGCCATGGCAGGCACAGGGAAATTGTTTTTCGAACCCTGTGCCCAAGCGGGTGCTCCAACCGGCCGTCTCATGAAGTTGCTTGCCATCGACTGTGCCGCCAATCTCTGCGCCGCCTGCGTCTACGACGCAGCGGCCGGGAAGGAGCTCGGCCGCTCGGTGCTCGATCTTGGCAAAGGCCATGCCGAGCATTTGATGGCCGTGATCGAAGAGGCGTTGAAGGCGGCCGGAACCGACTATGCCGGCCTCGGCGCTATCGCCGTCTCCACCGGTCCGGGCTCCTTCACCGGCCTGCGCGTCGGCGTCTCGGCGGCGCGGGGCCTAGCGCTGGCGCTGAAAATCCCGGCAATCGGGGTGACGACGCTGGAAGCGCTGGCGGCGCAAGCGAGAGCGACATTTCCCGGCCGCGCCGTGCTGGCCGCGCTCGACGCCGGCCGCGAGGAGATCCATGCAGCACTTTACGACGAAGTGTCGGTTCTGCGCTATGGTCCGGCCGTGAGCACGCTTTCGCAAGCCGCGACTATCGCGGCGGACAGTTCTCCGGTTCTGGCCGGCACAGCGGCCACGCAAATCGCCGCGTCGGCCGGGCGCGCCTTCGACATTGGCCCGACAAGTGCCACGGCCGACATTGTCGTCTATGCCCGTCTGGCCGCTGCCAACGGCGAGGGCGAAAAGCCGAAACCGCTCTATCTGCGCGGGGCGGACGCCAAGCCTCAGGCAGGGTTTATTCTATCAAGGCAAAAAAACTGATGCGCATTCCTTTCCTCCAGCCGCGCCGCAGGGACTTTGCGCTCGAACCACTGACGATTGCCGACAGCGCGGCCATGTCGGTGCTGCATCGCGAGGATTTCGTGCGGCCGTGGACCGACGACGAGTTCGCCATGCTGCTCGAGCAGGACACGGTGTTCGGTTATGCTGCGCGACAGACCGGACAGGGTGCCAAGCCGCCGGTCGGCTTCGTGCTGGCGCGCCTGGCTGCCGGTGAAGGCGAGATCCTGACTGTCGCGGTGGCGCGCTCCCATCGACGCCAGGGGCTCGGCTGGCAATTGATGGATGCGGTGCTGCGCGAACTGCACGCGCAACGCGCCGAGGCGCTTTTCCTCGAGGTCGACGAGACCAACATAGCTGCGATCGCGCTCTACCGGCGGCTCGGATTCCGCGAGGTCGGCAAACGTGCCAACTATTACAGATCGCCAGAGCACGGCCCGACCGGCGCGCTTGTCATGCGTCGCGATCTTCGCTAGCGCAGATTCAAAATTGCTAGAGCGTGCTTGTGCGCTCTAGCCAGAACTCGGGGCAGGGCCAAGAGCGGATGATCGGAAAAATCAGGATTTTCTTGGCGCTGGGCCTCGTTGTCGCCGGCTCGTTGATCCTCGTGCCGTTGCAGATCCTATCGATGAAGACCGGGCTCTGGCGCGAGACGTTCATCCTGAAGATCTGGCACCGGCTCATCATCCGGGCGCTGGGCATGCGCATCCATGTCAAGGGAACCCTGTCCAGCCAGCGCCCGCTATTGGTTGCTTCGAACCACGTCTCCTGGACCGACATCATGGTGCTGGGGTCCATGGTCGACGTGACATTCATCGCCAGGGCCGACATGGCCGGCTGGCCATTGATCGGCATGCTGTCGAAGCTGCAGCGCACCGTCTTCATCGAGCGCGAGCGCAAGCGTTCGTCGGGCGACCAGGCGAGCGAGATCGCCAGCCGCATGGCCAAGGGCGACGCCATGGTGCTGTTTGCCGAAGGCTCGACCGGTGACGGCAACATGATCTTGCCGTTCAAGAGCACGCTGTTCGGCGCCGCCTCGATGGCGATTTCGGAAGGGGCGGCCGAAAAGGTCTTCATCCAGCCGGTGGCGATCGTCTACACGCGCCTGCATGGCGTGCCGCTCGGCCGCAGGCACCGACCGATTGCCGCCTGGATCGGTGACGAGGATTTGATGCCGCATCTCAAGGTTCTGATGGCAGAGGGCGGGCTCGACGTCGAAGTGCATTTCGGCGAGCCGGTCGCCTTTTCCAAGGGCTCCAACCGCAAGGAAACGGCACGGCTGATGGAAAGTCGGGTGCGTGATATGGTGCACATGGCGCTCGCCGATCCGCGCCCGAGCCGATAGGTCGGAAAGGCTCACGTGCTCCATAGTTCTTTGCGCATCCAAGAGGACACGCGGCGCTAGAGCATTTTGCTGCCAAGTGGAATCATTTGGCGTCGCACAAATGCGGCTAAAACAAACAAATAGAGCCGGATGCCCCGTCCAATCCAAATGCATCCCGCTCTATGGAGCAGAATCGTCTGTTTTTTGTCTGGGAAAGGCGTTAGAAGCCGCCGGATGGAACTGAATACGATAGAACGGGACGACATCGAAAGTGCGGCCGAAAGTGCGGTCGTACCATCTGCCGCGACCAGGAAGGTCTTCGTCAAGACCTATGGCTGCCAGATGAATGTCTATGATTCGCAGCGTATGACCGACGCACTGGCCGCTGATGGCTATGCGGCGACGGATGCTATCGGCGAGGCCGATCTGGTGCTGCTCAACACCTGCCATATCCGCGAGAAAGCCGCCGAAAAGGTCTATTCCGAACTCGGCCGCATTCGTGAGATGAAGGCCGAACGGGCTCTGGCCGGCCGCGAGATGCTGGTCGGAGTCGCCGGCTGCGTGGCGCAGGCGGAAGGAGCCGAGATCATCCGTCGCTCGCCGGCCGTCGATCTGGTCATCGGCCCGCAGACCTATCACCGGCTTCCGCATGTGCTGGCACGGGTGCGCGGCGGCGAAAAGATCGTCGAGACCGACTACGCCATCGAGGACAAGTTCGAGCACCTGCCGCAGCCGAAGCGCGCCGAGATCATCAGGCGCGGCGTCACCGCGTTCCTGACCGTGCAGGAAGGCTGCGACAAGTTCTGCACCTTCTGCGTCGTGCCGTACACCAGAGGCTCGGAAGTGTCGCGGCCGGTGGCGCAGATCGTCGCCGAGGCCGAGCGGCTGGCGCAAGCCGGCGTGCGCGAGGTGACGCTGCTTGGCCAGAACGTCAATGCCTGGCATGGCGAGGGCGAAAACGCCGACGAATGGGGTCTTGGCCGCCTGCTGTTCCGGCTGGCCGAGATTCCCGGGCTGGCGCGGTTGCGCTACACCACCAGCCACCCGCGCGACATGGACGACGAATTGATCGCCGCCCACCGTGACTTGCCGACACTGATGCCCTATCTGCACTTACCTGTGCAATCCGGCTCCGACCGCATCCTCAAGGCGATGAACCGCAGGCATACGGCAAAGGACTATCTGACGCTGCTCGACCGGATCCGCGCCGCGCGGAGCGATATAGCGCTTTCGGGCGACTTCATCGTCGGCTTTCCCGGCGAGACGGAAGCGGATTTCGAGGCAACGATGGACCTTGTACGCCAGGTGAACTATGCCTCGGCTTTCTCGTTCAAATATTCGCCACGCCCCGGCACGCCGGGCGCCGAGATGGCCGATCATGTGCCGGAAGCAGTCAAGGACGAACGTCTGCAGCGGCTGCAGGCGCTGCTGCTGAAGCAGCAGCAGGATTTCGGTGCGAGCCTGGTCGGCAGCACCATCGACACGCTGATCGAGAAGCCCGGTCGTCAAGCCGGCCAGAAGGTCGGCCGCTCGCCGTGGCTGCAGCCGGTTATTGTTGATGAAAAGTCCGGCGAAATCGGTGAGATTATCCAGGTACGAATCACGAAGACGGGTTACAACAGCCTGTTCGCCGAATTGGCCTGAAGGTCTCGGCAGATGAGGAGAGACGGTTGAGCGCTGCGGAAGTGAAGAACCTGCCCCAGAACCTACCATCGGGGGCTTCGGATATGGCGCACATCGTTCTGACTTTCGACAACAACAAGCTTGCCAGCGCCCTTTATGGCCAGTTCGACGAGAATCTGGCCAGGCTCGAGCAGAAGCTTGGCGTCGATATCCGATCCCGAGGCAACCAGCTGACCATCAAGGGCTCCGCCTCGGCCGCCGAGCAGGCGCGCCGCGCCCTGGATAATCTCTACGGCATTCTCCAGAAAGGCGCTGACATCGGCCAGTCGGACGTCGACGGCGCCGTGCGCATGGCGATCGCCGCCGACGACCAGCTGACGCTGCCGACGCTGGAGCGCAAGGGCAAGGTGTCCGCCGCCCAGATATCGACGCGCAAGAAGACGATCTATGCCCGTTCGCTCAACCAGGACGCCTATATGCGCGCGCTGGAGCGGTCCGAACTCGTCTTCGGCATCGGCCCGGCCGGCACCGGCAAGACTTATCTGGCGGTAGCGCATGCGGCGATGCTGCTCGAGCGCGGCATGGTCGAGCGCATCGTGCTGTCGCGGCCGGCCGTCGAGGCCGGCGAGCGGCTTGGCTTCCTGCCCGGTGACATGAAGGAGAAGGTCGATCCGTACCTGCGGCCGCTCTACGACGCGCTTTACGACATGATGCCGGCCGACAAGGTCGAACGGGCGATTGCCGCCGAGGTGATCGAGATCGCGCCGCTAGCCTTCATGCGCGGCCGCACGCTGGCGCACGCCGCCGTCATCCTCGACGAGGCGCAGAACACCACACCGATGCAGATGAAGATGTTCCTGACCCGCCTCGGCGAGAATTCGCGCATGATCGTCACCGGCGATCCGACCCAGATCGACCTGCCGCAAAACACCAAATCGGGTCTGGTCGAGGCGCTCCGGATCCTCGACGGCGTCACCGGCATGGTGACAGTGCGCTTCAACGAAGGCGACGTCGTCAGGCATCCGCTGGTCGCCGAGATCGTCAAGGCCTACGACCGCGACGGCAAGCTGGCCCGGGGCCTGGGCACCGAAGGCTGATGTGAAGATGCGGCCTTATGGCTGAGGACAAAAAGTCTGTAGGCGGGGATCTTTCGGTTCCCGTCGACATCGATATAGCGGTTGAAGCGGGCGACTGGCCGGATGAGGCCGCGCTGACGCGGCTGGTCGATCGCGCCGTTGCCGCCGCTTTTGCCGAAACCGGCGCCGCCGGCCGCTCCGAGCTCAGCATCGTCTTTTCTGACGATGCCCATATCCGCAGCCTCAATGCCGGCTGGCGCGGCAAGGACAAACCGACCAACGTCTTGTCTTTCCCGGCGTTTCCGCTCGCCAAGGGCGGTCCGCTGCCGCACATGCTGGGCGACATCGTCCTGGCCGCCGAGACGGTCGCGCGGGAAGCCGCACTGGAAGACAAGCCTGTCGACAACCATATCACCCATCTCGTCATCCACGGCCTGCTGCATTTGCTGGGCTACGATCACGAGACCGACGCCGAGGCCGAGGAAATGGAAGCCAAAGAACGCGCAGCGCTTGCGAGGCTTGCCATTCCCGATCCCTACGCGTAACTAAAAAGATCAAATGACCGGACGACGATGAACGACAAACCAGAGACTGCCGCCCGCCCAGACGCCGGCAGTGCGACCAAGCCATCCGAACAGACGGAAGAGGGCTCTAGTCCGAGTACCACGACCGGCAGCTTCGCCAGCGAGCCATCGCCTGCCGGTCCTTCCCTGTTCGATCGCGTGCTCGGCCTGTTCAGGCAGCGCAACGGCACCAGCCTGCGTGAGGAGATCGCCGACGCGCTTGCCGAAACCGCGAGCGATGCCGGCGCCTTTTCGCCCGGCGAACGGGCCATGCTCAACAACATCCTGCGCTTGCGCGAGGTGCGCGTCGAGGACGTCATGGTGCCGCGCGCCGACATAGAGGCGGTCGAGATCACGACGAACCTCGGCGATCTTCTGGGACTGTTCGAGCAATCCGGCCATTCCCGCATGCCGGTCTATTCGGAGACGCTCGACGATCCGCGCGGCATGGTCCACATCCGCGACGTGCTCGCTCACATCACCAAGATCGCCCGCGTCAGAAAGGGCAGGACGACCAGGAAAGCCGCCGCCACCACGCTTCTCGATCTTGCCAAGGTCGATCTCGCGCGCACCATCGGCGACCTGAACCTGATCCGCCCGGTGCTTTTCGTGCCGCCGTCGATGCTCGCCTCCGATCTCATGGGGCGGATGCAGGCGATGCGCACCCAGATGGCGCTGGTCATCGATGAGTATGGCGGCACCGATGGCCTGGCCTCGCTCGAGGATATCGTCGAGATGGTGGTTGGCGACATCGAGGATGAGCATGACGAGGACGAGCCGATGATCACCCAGACCGGCGAGGGCGTGTTCGTCGTCGACGGCAAGGCCGAGATCGACGAAGTCACCAAGATGATCGGCGAGGATTTCGCCGCCGGCGAGCATGGCGAATATGTCGACACGATCGGCGGCATGATCTTCAACACGCTTGGCCGTGTTCCGGCCCGCGGCGAAGTGGTGCAGGCCATACCTGGTTTCGAATTCCTTGTGCTCGACGCCGATCCGCGCCGCGTCAAGCGCGTGCGCATCGTGGAGACCCAAAAGGGCGAGCGCCGCCGGCGCGCGGTGCGCGCCGAGCAGGCTTGAAGACGCCGCTCGACCGATGACGGTCGACGATCCGTTTCAAGCACGCAACCCTGCGCGCTGATCCCGCGAACTTCTGCACGGGTGGTAAGCGGCCATTTGCCAGCCGTCACAACACGCTGTAGCGGAAACTTGTCCCGCGCCGTGCTATACTGACCAAGCCGACCTGCACTGCACCGCAGTTAGGGAAATGCCTCACGGCGCGGAACCTGCGGGAGTCGCCAGTCCAGATCAGAAAATAAAATGACATGGTGGATGACATGTCCCTCGACGCCACTGATTTCGCTCAAGCAGTTGAAAAATACCACCTCGCTTTGGATGAGTTCATGAAAGGAAACCCCGCGCCTGCGAAGAAGCTCTTTTCTCAACGAGACGATGTAACACTGGGCAATCCCTTTGGCCCTTTCGCGCATGGATGGAAGCAGGTCGTTGAGACGATGGAGCAAGCGGCATCGAATTATAGGGACGGCGACGCTACCGGTTTCGAGAACATAGCGACATGTGTGACGTCTGAGCTGGCATACCTCGTCGAAGTAGAGCGGCTCAGGTCCAAGGTTGGCGGTCGCAGCGATGTCACGCCTCTTGCGTTACGCGTGACGAGTCTTTCGTCCAGAAGATGGTCTCTGGAAGATTGTGCATCGTCATGCCGATCCGATAGCGACGGCTCAGCCGGCCAATTCGGTACTCCGCCGATAGGCGCGGTTGTGGTTTGGGGAGGCGGTCGATATCGCAAACCCTTGCTGCGGCAACGCGGCGGTTCTTCATTCCGTTCTCGGCGAAGGTTGGCCCGCGTCATCGGGCTCGTAGCATCAGGCGTCCGCAAGGAGTCGCGAGCCGAATTCAATCCGGCACGTTGGCTGAAGCGGTGGCCGTTTGGAGCGCGGACCGCGGCCTGATAAATCTTGCTCCGTGATTCGCACGACTCGGAAGCATCGATGAAGCGCCTGGCCGGCCGGATAATTCTGCTGTGGGGCTGGCGCCGCGCGCTTGTGGCGTTTCTTGCCGGGGCGCTGGCGGTTCTTGCCCAGGCGCCTTACGATTTCTTCGCCGTCTGTTTCGTTTCGTTCCCGCTGCTGGTCTGGCTTCTCGACGGCGCGACCGGCGAAGCCTCCGATGGCTGGTTCCGGCGTTTGCGGCCTGCTTTCGCCATCGGCTGGTGGTTTGGCTTCGGCTATTTTCTCGCTGGCCTGTGGTGGATCGGCTCGGCACTTCTGGTCGAGGCCGACAGCTTCGCCTGGGCGCTTCCCCTCGCAGTGGTCGGAATTCCGCTGGCGCTCGCCTTTTTCTACGGCTTCGCGACAGCGGTTGCCCGGTTGCTGTGGAGCAACGACATCGGCCGCATCGCTGCCCTTGGCTTCGGCTTTGCCCTGGCGGAATGGCTGCGCGACTTTCTATTCACCGGCTTTCCCTGGAATGCCGTCGGCTACGCGGCGATGCCGGCGCCCTTGCTTATGCAGAGCGTGTCGGTGACCGGCATGGTTGGCATGAACGCGCTAACGGTCTTCGTCTTTTCATTGCCGGCCCTGCTTGCGGCGCGCCGGCATGTCCGCCTGGGGGCTGCACTGCTTGTCGTTCTCGTCTCGGCCCATGTCGGCTTCGGCTATATCAGGCTTGCTGCTCCGGAGAAGCCTGCGGAACGCAGCCTCGATGTCCGCATTGTGCAGCCGGCCGTTGACCTCAGCGAGAAGTGGGACGCTTCGGTGCCCGACCGGATCTTCGCCACGCTGATGGGACTTTCGGCCAAAGCGCCGGAGTCTGGCCATGACAAGCCGCTGTTGATCCTATGGCCGGAGACCTCCGTGCCGTTCTTTTTCGCCCAGCGTCCCGATGCGCTGACCGCGCTGGGCGAGATGCTTGGCGACGGCCAGATGCTGATCGCCGGTGTTGTCCGGGAGGAGGGTGGCTCGGCGGCAAATGCCGACAGGCGGTATTACAATTCGGTGGTGGCGATCGACGACAAGGGTGAAATCGCAGATGCCGTCGACAAGGTTCATCTGGTGCCCTTTGGCGAATATCTGCCTTTTGCCGACCTGCTAGGCCGCTTCGGGCTCAAACAGCTTGTCGCCGGGCCGATGACCTATGCGGCGGGCAATGAGCGACATCCGATCGCGCTGCCCGGCGGTATCCGCGCGCTTCCGTTCATTTGCTATGAAGTCATCTTTCCCGATCTGGTGGCGGTTGACGCTACGTCAGCCGAGCTTATTGTGAACGTCACGAACGACGCGTGGTTCGGTGACACGCCGGGTCCATACCAGCATTTCAGGCAGGCGCAGATTCGCGCCGTGGAGAACGGGGTGCCCTTGTTGCGCGCAGCCAATAACGGCATCTCCGCTGTAGTCGATCCGCGCGGACGCATCCTTGACGCACTGGCGATCGACGCACGCGGAGCCATCGATGTCCATGTGCCGATTTCCAATCAGTCCGTCGTTTCTTCCAGCCAAAGGCGCATTAACGGACTGCTGATCATGTTGCTGCTTGGCCTGGCCGCTTTCGCATTGAATGTAAGGCAAAGGCTACGGGTGAATTGACAGTCGACACATTAGAAACTCATACTGTAACCGCCTGAAATTTCTCGAAGTCGGTACGTCGTTCTGTTGGGGCACTGGCCGCCGGCTTCGTTTGGGCAGAAAAACACAAAAAGCCGGAAAAATTCGGCGAGGAAAAAATGGCAGAAGAAAACAAGAAGAAGCCGAATCCTATCGACATCCATGTCGGAAGTCGCATCAGGCTTCGCCGCAATATGTTGGGAATGAGTCAGGAGAAGCTGGGCGAGAACCTCGGCATAACGTTTCAGCAGATACAGAAATACGAGAAGGGAACCAATCGCGTCGGCGCCAGCCGTTTGCAGGCAATAGCCTCGATACTCGGTGTTCCTGTCGCTTTCTTTTTCGAGGACGCGCCGGGCCAGGAGGCCGTGGGCAACCGCGGATTTGCCGAGGATGCATCAATGACTTTTGCGGTCGAATTCTGCGGCAGTCCTGAAGGGCTTCAACTCAACCGGGCCTTCGTCAAGATTGGCGACGTCAAGATACGCCGCAAGATCATCGAGCTCGTGAAGGCCCTTTCAACCGACGAGGTCGATTGATTGGGCCGATTGAGTTGGCAGGCAGTTTAAAGCCGGAAATGGCGAGGATGTCGTAGCCGGGCACGACCTCGCTGATCGCGGAATTTACATCCTGTAGGCAGGCCGGAGAGGAAATCGATTTTGCTCGACGCCCAACGTGTTGGAACTAAGCTCGCCGGCGGCATCCTGCCGCTGGTCGCAGTGGTGCAAGATAATAGCGCGATTTTCATGCCAGAATGGCCGCGCCGCTTGACGAGCGCCGCCCGGCACAGCTAACACGTGGCGCGCCAATCGGCAGCGTGCCGATATTTTTTCAAGAGGGGACACCCGTGACGCGGCAAAACTATTTATTCACCTCGGAATCCGTTGCCGAGGGTCATCCCGACAAGGTTTGCGATCGTATCTCCGACGAGATCGTCGATCTGGTCTATCGCGAGGCCAGAAAAACCGGCATGGACCCCTGGAAGGTCCGCGTCGCCTGCGAAACGCTGGCGACCACGAATCGCGTCGTCATCGCCGGCGAGGTGCGCGTCCCCGAGACCCTGCTCAAGAAGGACAAGGCCGGCAATATCCTGATGGATGCCGCCGGTCATCCGCTCGTCAATCCGGCGAAGTTCAAGTCGGCCGCCCGCAAGGCGATCCGCGAAATCGGCTATGAACAGGCCGGTTTCCACTGGAAGACGGCAAAGATCGAGGTTCTGCTGCACGGCCAGTCGCCGGATATCGGCCAGGGCGTCGACAATGCCTCCGACCGGCAAGGCGAGGAAGGGGCCGGCGACCAGGGCATCATGTTCGGCTATGCCTGCCGCGAGACACCGGATCTGATGCCGGCGCCGATCTACTACAGCCATAAGATCCTCGAATTGCTGGCCGCCGCGCGCCATGAGGGCAACGGCGATGCCGGCCGGCTCGGGCCGGACGCCAAGAGCCAGGTCACCGTCCGCTATGTCGACGGCAAGGCGGCGGAAGTGACGCAAATCGTGCTGTCCACCCAGCATCTCGACGCCAGCTGGGATTCGAAGAAGGTCCGCAACGTCGTCGAGCCCTATATCCGCGAGGCGCTGGGCGAGCTGAAGATCGCCGACAGCTGCAACTGGTACATCAACCCGACGGGCAAGTTCGTCATCGGCGGCCCCGACGGCGACGCCGGCCTGACCGGACGCAAGATCATCGTCGATACTTACGGCGGTGCTGCGCCCCATGGCGGCGGTGCTTTTTCCGGCAAGGACACCACCAAGGTCGATCGTTCCGCGGCCTATGCGGCACGCTACCTGGCCAAGAACGTGGTGGCGGCGAAGCTCGCCGATCGCTGCACCATCCAGCTTTCCTATGCCATTGGCGTCGCCCAGCCGCTGTCGGTCTATGTCGACCTGCACGGCACCGGCAAGGTCGATGAGGCGAAGCTCGAGCAGGCGCTGCGCACCGTGATGGACCTGTCGCCGTCCGGCATTCGCCGTCACCTCGATCTCAACAAGCCGATTTATGCCAAGACGTCGTCTTATGGCCATTTCGGCCGCAAGGCCGGCCGCGACGGGTCCTTCTCCTGGGAAAGGACCGACCTCGCCAAGGCGCTCAAGGATGCACTCGCCGAAGCGCCAGCCGAAGCAGTCGCGGCCTAGCCGCGGCGTCCATAGATCCGAAAGACGTGGATCCGAAAGACCGGCCAAGCCGTGCGACCGAAGCATTTTTCGGTCGCCGGCGCGGCAAGACCATCCGTCCGCAGCAGGCGGCGGCACTGGAAAGCGGCTTCCGCACCTACCGGCTCGATCTGATGGCCGGACCGCCAGCCGAACTGCGCAGCCTGTTCGAAGCGGATGTCTGCGCCATTCATCTCGAGATTGGTTTCGGCGGCGGCGAGCACCTGCTGCATCGGGCGACGGCAGCTCCTGAGACCGGCTTTATCGGCGTCGAGCCTTTCGTCAACGGCATGGCCAAGATGATGATGGCGGTCAGGGAACGGCCGCTGGCCAATCTTCGGGTCTATGACGACGATGCCACGCGCCTGCTCGACTGGCTCCCGCAAGCCTCGCTCGACGGCATCGACCTTCTCTATCCCGATCCCTGGCCGAAAAAGAAACACTGGAAGCGCCGCTTCGTCAGTCCGGTCAATCTCGACCGTTTCGCGCGCGTCCTGAAGTCAGGCGGAAAATTCCGCTTTGCGTCCGATATCGATAGCTATGTGAACTGGACGCTGCTGCACTGCCGGGCGCATGATGCGTTTGAATGGCAGGCTGAAGAGGCAGCCGATTGGCATCGGCCCTATGAGGGTTGGCCGGGTACGCGCTACGAGGCGAAGGCCATTCGCGAAGGCCGTCGGCCTGCCTATCTCACCTTCGTCCGAAGATAGGCGACCAAGTTAAGCAGCGCCCCATCGCGCGCTTTGCCGTCGACGAGGACCAAGGACGTCCTCGTCCTGCTTCGCAGGTCTTAGAAGCGGCCGATCTTGTCGAAGGCGGCCGGATCCACGCCGAGATTGCGCAGATCGTGCGCGCGCGGCTTGCGGCCGGCTTCGACGGCGTGCGAAGCGGCGACGGCGCTGCCGAACACAGTGAAGAAATCGCCGATGGCCGAGAAAACCTTGCGGTTGGTCATGATTATGCCCTTTCGCCTGCTGCAATGTGACTGAATTTGTGCAGCGCAACATAGATAGGCGCGTATTGCCTGATATCACAGGGACGTTGCCGCATGGCCGCCATGCGTCCTGTGCAACGCTGCTGCCTCCTCACGGAGACAGAAAACCGGACAACTGGTGTGCTACCTAATCCGGGCAACTCGTCTGCTTACGACAGACCCCGCATGCGGACTTGAAACGACGGCCGCGATCGTCTATATCAAGCTCAAATTCTTGGTCGGTATGGCGAAGAGTGGGTCCACCCGGTCCCGCTCTTTTTTGTTACCTTCCGACCGCCAATGAAGCGACAGGAATAGAATGACCGCAACGGCGACCGACAGCGACGACCGCATCATCCGCGAAAGCGGCATCGATGCGCGCGTCGCGCTGATCGTGCAGCCGGTGCTGCGTGCCATCGGCTTTCGCCTTGTCAGGGTGCATCTGACGGGCCAGAACGGGCTGACGCTGCAGATCATGGCCGAGCGCGAGGACGGCACCATGACCGTCGAGGATTGCGAAGAGGTCAGCCGGGCAGTGTCGCCGGCCCTCGATGTCGATGATCCGATCGAAAAGGCGTATCATCTCGAAGTGTCGTCGCCGGGTATCGACCGGCCGCTGGTCCGCAAGTCGGATTTCGCGACCTGGACGGGCCATCTGGTGAAGATGGAAACGTCGGTCCTTGTCGCCGACCGCAAGCGCTTCAAGGGCAAGATCGCCGAGAGCGATGCGGACGGCGTGCTGATCGAGCGCGACAAGGCGGCCTATGGCGAGGAGCCGACGGTGCGCGTGCCCTACGATGCGATTGCAGAAGCGCGGCTGATCCTGACCGATGACCTTATCCGCGATGCGCTGTCGAAGGACAACAGGGCGCGCAAGGAAGCCAAGAAGCGCCGCGGCGAACCCGAAGACGCGCCAGAGGGCGTAGAAGCGGGCGCGGAAGACGAAACCGAACAGGAAATGTGATTGGGCTGCCGGGCGCAAAGGCTCGGCAACAAGCTCGGGAGAAAAAAGATGGTTGTAAGCGCCAACAGGCTTGAACTGCTGCAGATCGCCGACGCGGTCGCGCGTGAAAAGTCGATCGACAAGTCGATCGTCATCGCCGCCATGGCCGATGCGATCCAGAAGGCGGCGCGCTCGCGCTATGGCCAGGAAACCAACATCCGTGCCGACATCAATCCGAACACCGGCGAGATGAAGCTGCAGCGGCTGATGGAAGTGGTCGAGAAGGTCGACGACTATGCGACGCAGATCGCCATTTCCTCGGCGCGCGAGCGCAATCCCGACGCCCAGCTCGGCGACTTTATTGCCGAGCAGCTGCCGCCGATGGATTTCGGCCGCATCGCCGCCCAGTCGGCCAAACAGGTCATCGTCCAGAAGGTGCGCGAGGCCGAGCGTGACCGCCAATATGACGAGTACAAGGACCGCATCGGCGAGATCGTCAACGGCACCGTCAAGCGCGTCGAATACGGCAATGTCATCGTCGATCTCGGCCGTGGCGAGGCGATCATCCGCCGCGACGAGCTGATCCCGCGCGAAAACTACAAATATGGCGATCGCGTCCGCGCCTATGTCTACGATGTGCGCCGCGAGCAGCGCGGTCCGCAGATATTCCTGTCGCGCACCCATCCGCAGTTCATGGCGAAGCTGTTCACCATGGAAGTGCCGGAAATCTACGACGGCATCATCGAGATCAAGTCGGTCGCCCGCGATCCGGGCTCGCGCGCCAAGATCGCCGTCATCTCGCGTGACAGTTCCATCGATCCGGTCGGCGCCTGCGTCGGCATGCGCGGCAGCCGCGTTCAGGCGGTGGTCGGCGAATTGCAGGGCGAGAAGATCGACATCATTCCGTGGTCGCCTTCGGCCGCTTCCTTCATCGTCAATGCGCTGCAGCCGGCGGAAGTCGCCAAGGTCGTGCTCGACGAGGACGCCGAACGCATCGAGGTCGTGGTGCCGGACGACCAGCTGTCGCTGGCTATCGGCCGCCGCGGCCAGAACGTCCGGCTTGCCTCGCAGCTCACCGGCTGGGATATCGACATCCTGACCGAGCAGGAAGAGAGCGAGCGCCGCCAGAAGGAGTTCGTCGAACGCTCGGCGCTATTCATGGATGCGCTCAACGTCGACGAGATGGTCGGCCAGGTGCTTGCCTCCGAGGGCTTCACCAGCGTCGAGGAAGTCGCCTATGTCGACGCCGACGAGATCGCATCGATCGACGGCTTCGACGAGGACACCGCCTCCGAAATCCAAGCCCGCGCCCGCGAGTATCTGGAGAAGATCGAAGCCGAGCATGACGAGAAGCGCAAGGCGCTGGGCGTCAAGGACGAGCTGCGCGAGATTCCCGGCGTGACCACCGCCATGATGGTGACGCTCGGCGAGGACGGCGTGAAGACGATCGAGGATTTCGCCGGCTATGCGGCCGACGACCTGACCGGCTGGAAGGAACGCAAGGACGGCGAGACGAAGGTGTTCCCCGGTGTGCTCGCCAGTCACGGCGTGTCGCGCGCCGATGCCGAGCAGATGGTTCTGGCTGCCCGCCTCAAGGCCGGCTGGATCACCGAAGACGAGCTTGCAGCCGAAGACGTGCCGGCTGACGAAGCCGTTGGTGCGTGAGGTGAAACCGCATCGCACACAACCCGCCCTTGGACGAGATGAACGATCGCACTTGCATCGTCACGCGCAGACAGGCCGAACCGGATGAACTGATCCGTTTCGTCGTCGGCCCGGATTCGGCCGTCGTTCCGGATATCAAGAAAAACCTGCCCGGCCGCGGTTGCTGGGTGACGGCCGACCGCCTACATATCGACAAGGCGGCAGCGAAAAACCTGTTCGCTCGCGCCTTTAAGGCGCAGGTGATCGTGCCGACCGATCTCGGCGGCATGGTCGACGGGCTGCTTTCCAGATACGCTCTGGGCATGCTCGGTCTTGCCCGCAAGGCAGGCGCGATCGCGCTCGGCGCCACCAAGGTTGAGAGCGCGGTGCGTGGTGGGCTGGCGCTTTTCGTGTTGCATGCGACCGAGGCGTCAGATGATGGCGTCCGCAAGATTAGCCAGGCGCGACGGGCAACCGTCCATCTTGGTGGCCCCGCCATCCTTGCCTACAAACTTTTCTCCGAGGCCGAGTTGAGCTTGGCATTGGGGGGTACAAATGTGATACATGCTGCCGTTCTCGCGGGAGACGCGGGCAGGGCGGTGCAGAAGCGCATGGTTGCGCTCGACCGGTATCGGGGCGGTTCCCCGGACGATCTGGCAATGCTTGCGGCCGTTGCTGACGAAGATGATGCCGCAGAGGATATGGAATGAGCGATACGAAATCGGGCGACGACAAGACGTTGAGTGTGACGCCGAAGAAGACCTTGACGCTGAAGCGCCCCGGTACTGAACAGGGCACCGTGCGCCAAAGCTTCTCGCATGGCCGCACCAAGGCGGTCGTGGTCGAGACCAAGAAGCGCAAGTTCTCGCTGCCCGGCGACAAGCCGGAGCCGGCTGCTGCCCCTGTGTCAGTCTTCACGCCGAAGCCGCCGGTCGCGGCAGCGCCCGTTGTGCAGGAAGCGCCCAAGGCGCCGCCGCCTCCGCCGCCTGTCGAACGCGGCGGCATGGTGCTGAACGAATTGTCGCGCAATGAGATGGAGGCGCGCCGCCGGGCCCTTGAGGGCTCGAAGGTGCGCGACGTCGAGGATCGCCAGCGCGCCATCGACGAGGCCAAGCGCCGCGCCGAGGATGAAGAGCGCCGCCGTCGCGAGCGCGAGGAATCCGCGCGCCGCCAGGCCGAGGAAGAGGCTCGGCTGCAGGCTGAGGCCGAGTCCCGCCGGCGTGCCGAGGAAGAGGCGCGTCGCCGCGCGCCGCTGGCCGCCGAACTGGCGACAGTCGACGACGAGGACGTCAAGCCGAAGCGGACCGGCGCCGGTGCCCCGGTGCGCCGTCCGGTCACGCCCGAAGTGGCGCGTCCGGCCAAGCCGACCAAGGGCGAGGAAGATCGCCGCCGCGGCAAGCTGACGCTGAACGCCGCACTTTCCGATGAGGATGCGCGTGCGCGTTCGCTGTCGTCGATGCGTCGGCGCCAGGAGAAATTCAAGCGCGCGCTGCATAACGAACCGCGCGAGAAAGTCATGCGCGAAGTGATACTGCCCGAAACCATCACCATCCAAGAACTGGCGCAGCGCATGTCCGAGCGCGCCGTCGACGTGGTCAAGTTCTTCATGAAACAGGGCCAGATCCTGAAGCCTGGCGACGTCATCGACGCCGATACGGCCGAGCTGGTCGCCACCGAATTTGGCCACACGGTTCGCCGCGTCGCCGAGTCCGACATCGAAGAAGGCCTGTTCAACATCGCCGATCGCCCAGAAGATCTGGAATCGCGGCCGCCGGTGGTAACGATCATGGGCCATGTCGATCACGGCAAGACGTCGCTGCTCGATGCTATCCGCAACGCAAATGTCGTGTCCGGCGAGGCTGGCGGCATCACCCAGCATATTGGCGCCTATCAGGTCGAGAAGAACGGTCACAAGATCACCTTCATCGACACGCCCGGCCACGCCGCCTTCACGGCGATGCGCGCCCGCGGCGCCCAGGCGACTGACATCGCCATCCTCGTGGTGGCGGCCGATGACAGCGTGATGCCGCAGACGATCGAATCGATCAGCCATGCCAAGGCGGCCGGCGTCCCGATCATCGTGGCGATCAACAAGATCGACAAGCATGACGCCGACCCGCAGAAGGTGCGCTCCGAGCTGCTGCGCCACGAAGTCTTCGTGGAGTCGATGGGCGGCGAGGTGCTGGATGTCGAAGTGTCGGCGACCAAGGGCACCAATCTCGACAAGCTGCTCGAAGCGATCCTGCTGCAGGCCGAAATCCTCGACCTGAAGGCCAATCCGGACCGCACCGCCGAGGGCGTCGTCATCGAAGCCCAACTCGACAAGGGCCGTGGTCCCGTCGCCACGGTGCTGGTGCAGACCGGCACACTGATGCCCGGCGACATCCTCGTTGCCGGCAACGAGTGGGGCCGGGTGCGCGCGCTGGTCAATGACCGCGGCGGGCAGATCAAGGAAGCGCCGCCGGCGATGCCGGTGGAGGTGCTCGGTCTGCAGGGAACCCCGCAGGCCGGCGACCGTTTCGCCGTGGTCAACAATGAGGCCCGCGCCCGCGAGATCACCGAATATCGCCAGCGTCTGGCGCGCGAGAAAGCAGTGGCCAAGCATGCCGGCCAGCGTGGCTCGCTCGAACAGATGATGTCGCAGCTGCAGACGAGCGGGCTGAAGGAATTCCCGCTGGTCATCAAAGGTGACGTGCAGGGCTCGATCGAGGCGATCAACGCGGCGCTGGACAAGCTCGGCACCGACGAGGTGCGTGCGCGCATCGTCCATGCAGGTGCTGGCGGCATTACCGAAAGCGATGTGTCGCTGGCGGAAACGTCGGGCGCCGCAATCATCGGCTTCAACGTCCGCGCCAATGTGCAGGCGCGCGCGGCTGCCGCGGCGGCAGGCATCGAGATCCGCTACTACTCGATCATCTACAATCTCGTGGATGACGTGAAGGCGGCGCTCTCCGGCCTGCTTTCGCCGGAGCGTCGCGAGACCTTCATCGGCAATGCGGAGATCCTCGAGATCTTCGACATCACCAAGGTCGGCAAGATCGCCGGCTGCCGTGTCACCGAAGGCAAGGTCGAGCGCGGTGCGGGCGTTCGCCTGATCCGCGACAACGTCGTCATCCACGAAGGCACGCTGAAGACCCTGAAGCGCTTCAAGGACGAAGTGGCGGAAGTCCCGGGTGGCCAGGAATGCGGCATGGCCTTCCAGAACTACGAAGACATGCGCGTCGGCGACGTCATCGAGTGCTTCCGCGTCGAGATGGTGACCAGGACGCTCTGAGTTCGAACAGCTTGAGTTCGAGCATCTACTGAGACCGGGCGGTGGTCGAAAGACCGCCGCCCAAAGCATATGAGACATGCGGCGCGGTCCCATCCCGCGCTTCACGATTTCAGGATAGAGAAAAATGCCCCGTTCAACCACATCAGGCCCATCCCAGCGCATGCTTCGCGTCGGCGAGCAGGTGCGCCATGCGCTGTCGGAAACCTTGCAGCGTGGCGAGATCCTCGATCCGTTGATCGAGAATGCCGTGGTGTCGGTCTCGGAAGTGCGCATGTCGCCCGATCTGAAGATCGCCACCGCCTTCGTCTCGCCGCTCGGCGCAAGTGATACCGATGCGGTGGTCGAGGCGCTCAACAAGCATGCGAAATTTGTGCGCGGCCGCGTTTCCGGCGCGCTCCGGCAGATGAAGTATATGCCGGAATTCCGCTTCCGGCTCGACACCAGCTACGACAATTTCCAGAAGATCAACGAATTGCTGCACTCGCCCGAAGTGGCGCGCGATCTCGGCACAGATGCCCAGAGTAAAGACAATGACAAGGACGAAAAATAGTGGCGCGTCGCGGCAAGAAGAAGGGCCGGCCGATCTCCGGCTGGCTGGTGCTGGACAAGCCCGTCGGCATGGGTTCGACCGAAGCCGTCTCCAAGATCAAATGGTTGTTCCAGGCGGAAAAGGCCGGCCATGCCGGCACGCTTGACCCGCTCGCTTCCGGCATGCTGCCGATTGCGCTCGGCGAAGCGACCAAGACCGTGCCTTATGTCCAGGATGGCGCCAAGGTCTACCGCTTCACTGTTGCCTGGGGTGAGGAGCGTTCGACCGATGACCTCGAAGGGCCGGTGACGAAAAGCTCCGACCAGCGTCCGGCTGAAGCCGATGTGCTTTTGCTGATGCCGAAATACACTGGCGTCATCATGCAGACGCCGCCGCAATTTTCAGCCATCAAGATCGCAGGCGAGCGCGCCTATGACCTTGCCCGCGACGGCGCGACGGTCGACATCCCGGCGCGGGAAGTCGAGATCGGCCGTCTCGACCTGGTTGAGCACAATGCTGATCGCACCATTTTCGAGGTCGAATGCGGCAAGGGCACTTATGTGCGCTCGCTGGCCCGCGACATGGGCCGCGACCTCGGCTGTTTCGGTCACATCGCCGAACTGCGCCGGATCGAGGTCGAGCCGTTCACGCAGGAAGACTTCGTCACCATCGCCGAGCTGGAAGCAGCACGTTTCGGCGAACGCGGTAATAAGGATCTGGATACGGCCGATGATGCATCCGGCGCTCCCGATGTGCCGGTCGATTTCGATGCCGTCGATGCGCTTCTGGTCGACACATCAGCCGCGCTCGACTGCCTGCCGCAGGTCGCGATCAGCGACGACGCGGCAACAAAAATCCGCCTCGGCAATCCGGTCATCATCCGTGGCCGCGACGCGCCGGTGGAAGCCGAGGAAGCCTGCGCTACGGCGCGCGGCAAGCTGGTCGCCATTGGCGCAATCGAACAAGGCATGTTCAAGCCGAAGCGGGTCTTTGCCGGGTGAGTCCCGTCGTCTAATCTCGATGAGACTTAAACATCCGAGGGGCACATGGCAAAGGCCGAGACGATCAAGAAGCGGGCGCCGGCGACCGCACGGCGACCGCCGGTTGGCGCATCGCCGGGCACGCTGATCGCCGACCCGGCGGCGCGGCGCAGCGAACTGCGACTGACACTGATGTCGCCCGACAAATTTGAGACGATCGAAGATGCCAGCATCGACGACGTCAAAGCCAATTGCGACACATGGCCGGTCATCTGGCTCGACTGTACCGGTCTCGCCAACATCCCGCTGATCGAGGAGATCGGCCGGATTTTCAGCCTGCATCCGCTGGCGCTGGAAGATGTCGTCAACACCGGCCAGCGGCCGAAGGTGGACTTCTTCGAGGACCATGCCTTCGTCGTCGTCAGGATGATCGACGACGTCACCGCACATCGTTACGAGCAGATCGCCGTCTTCTTCGGCAAGAACTTCGTCGTCACCTTCCAGGAGCGGGAAGGCGATCCGTTCGATCCCGTGCGCAAGCGCATCGAAAGCTCGATGCCCAACCGGTTGCGCGCACGCGGCGCAGACTATCTCGCCTATGCGCTGATCGACGCCATCGTCGACAGCTATTTCCCACCGATCGAGGCTGCCGGCGAATTGGTCGACAGCATCGAGGACCAGATGCTGCGCGCGCCGGACAAGCACCAGATGCGGCAGCTTCACGAGTTGCGGCGCGACGCCAACGTGCTGAAGGGGGTGCTTTGGCCGATGCGCGATGCGCTGGCCACGTTGATCCGCAACGACGTGCCCTATGTGAAGGCCGAGACCAAGGTTTTCCTGAACGACACGCTCGATCACTCGCTTCGGCTCATCGAACTGGTCGAAACCCAGCGCGACATGCTGACCGGCCTGATCGAGATGCATCTGTCGCTGAGCCAGGCGCGCACCAGCGACGTCATCAGCTATCTGACGATCGTCTCGGTGATCTTCATCCCGCTAACCTTTCTCGCTGGCGTGTGGGGCATGAACTTCGACCCCGAAACCTCGCCATGGAACATGCCGGAGCTAAAGGCCCAATACGGTTATCCGGCGGCGCTCGTGTTCATGGCCGTTGTCGCGATTGGGCTTGTCGCCTTCTTCAGATGGAAGAAATGGCTTTAGCGGAAGGGGAAATCTTCGTTTGTGCAGCAAAAAGCCGGCTTGTGAATTGGGCTGGTGTTTTCTAGGGAATTGCACTATATGCGCCGCAGCATCGTGCAATGACATGTTGCTTGTACCGGCCCCTGCTGGACGACATCCCGGCCGAGGGCGTCCCGTTTCCTCAAACAGATAAGGAAAAACACGATGTCGATTACTGCCGAGCGCAAAAAAGAATTGATGGGTGAATTCGCAACCGCCAAGGGCGATACCGGGTCTCCGGAAGTCCAGGTGGCCATCCTTTCCGAGCGCATCAAGAACCTGACCGACCATTTCAAGGACCACAAGAAGGATAACCATTCCCGCCGTGGTCTGCTTGCTCTCGTCTCCCAGCGCCGCAGCCTGCTTGATTATCTCAAGCGCAAGGATGACGCGCGTTATCAGACGCTGATCGAGAAGCTCGGTCTGCGCCGTTGACGAATTGACCGGCGGGTTCTTTCGAGAGCCCGCCGGTCGCGCATTGGAGCATCGGATTTATCCGGTACTCCAATCAGAAAGTAGGGCGCCGTGTGTCACCTGGACGCACAAAGGGACGCTCTGAAAGTTTGAATTTGCGCATGGTGCCTTCCGAAGGCCGCGGTTTTCGGGATCATGCGCAAGGCCAGTCGGATCGATTGGCCAGACCCGGTTTCGAAATAGCACAGGGCCTTTCGAAACCGCCCATGGACGGTCATGGGGCAGGATTGCAGGACGCTCGCGCGGCAATCGCGCCGGATTTACCCGAGCTTCCCGTTGTCTTGCCCGTGGCTGCCCGAGAAACGAAGCCAAGGGGAAGGGGCATTCGCGCACGGTGAAACGGCGCGGCCCTTTCCGCATATGAAGGACAAGATATGTTCAATCACCATAAAGTGGAAATCGAATGGGGCGGCCGCCCGCTCATCCTCGAAACCGGCAAGATCGCGCGCCAGGCTGACGGCGCGGTGCTCGCCACCTACGGCGAAACCAAAGTTCTCGCCACCGTCGTTTCGATGAAGGAGCCGAAGCCCGGCCTCGATTTCTTCCCGCTGACCGTCAACTATCAGGAAAAGACCTATGCCGCCGGCAAGATCCCGGGCGGCTATTTCAAGCGCGAGGGACGTCCGAGCGAGAAGGAAACGCTGGTTTCCCGCCTCATCGACCGTCCGATCCGCCCACTCTTCGCTGACGGCTACAAGAACGACACGCAGATCGTCGTCACCGTCGTCCAGCACGATCTCGAAAACGATCCGGATATCCTGTCGATCGTCGCGACCTCGGCGGCCTTGACGCTGTCCGGCGTCCCTTTCATGGGCCCGATCGGCGGCGCTCGCGTCGGCTACATCAACGGCGAATATGTGCTCAATCCGCATGTCGACGAGATGCAGGAATCCAAGCTTGACCTGATTGTCGCCGGCACCTCCGACGCCGTGCTTATGGTTGAGTCCGAAGCCAAGGAGCTCGGCGAGGACCTGATGCTCGGCGCTGTCATGTTCGGCCATCGCGGCTTCCAGCCGGTGATCGATGCGATCATCAAGTTGGCCGAGGTTGCCGCCAAGGACCCGCGCGATTTCACCGCGCCGGACTATTCGGCGCTTGAAGCAGAGATGCTGAAGATCGTCGAAGGCGAGCTTCGCGATGCCTACAAGATCACCGACAAGCAGAAGCGCTATGCCGCCGTCGACGCCGTCAAGGCGAAGGTCAAGGCTGCGTTCGCCCCCGCCGAAGGCGAGGAAGCAAAATACACGTCCGAGCAGATCGGCACCGTGTTCAAGGAGCTCCAGGCCAAGGTCGTGCGCTGGAACATCCTCGACACCGGCTCGCGCATCGACGGCCGCGACCTGAAGACGGTCCGCAAGATCGTCTCCGAAGTCGGCGTCCTGCCGCGCACCCACGGCTCGGCGCTGTTCACCCGCGGTGAGACCCAGGCGCTGGTCGTCGCCACGCTCGGCACCGGCGAGGACGAGCAGTATGTCGATTCGCTGACCGGCATGTACAAGGAGAAATTCCTCCTTCATTACAACTTCCCTCCCTATTCGGTCGGTGAAACCGGCCGCATGGGTTCGCCGGGCCGCCGCGAAATCGGCCACGGCAAGCTCGCCTGGCGTGCGATCCGCCCGATGCTGCCGACCGCCGACCAGTTCCCCTACACGCTGCGCGTCGTCTCGGAGATCACCGAGTCCAACGGCTCGTCGTCGATGGCCACCGTCTGTGGCACCTCGCTGGCGCTGATGGATGCCGGCGTGCCGCTGGCCAAGCCGGTTGCCGGCATTGCCATGGGTCTCATCAAGGAAGGCGAGCGCTTCGCGGTGCTCTCCGACATCCTCGGCGACGAGGATCACCTCGGCGATATGGACTTCAAGGTTGCCGGCACCGCCAACGGCATCACCTCGCTGCAGATGGACATCAAGATCGAAGGCATCACCGAGGAGATCATGAAGATCGCGCTCGGCCAGGCCAAGGACGGCCGCCAGCACATTCTCGGCGAAATGGGCAATGCGCTGTCCGGCGCGCGTTCAGAACTCGGTGAGTTCGCGCCGCGCATCGAGGTCATGCATATCCCGACCGACAAGATCCGCGACGTGATCGGCTCGGGCGGCAAGGTCATCCGCGAGATCGTCGAAAAGACCGGCGCCAAGATCAACATCGAGGACGACGGCACGGTCAAGATCGCTTCGTCCAACGCCAAGGAGATCGAGGCGGCGAAGAAGTGGATCCACACCATCGTCGCCGAGCCGGAAGTCGGCGAAATCTACGAGGGCACGGTCGTCAAGACCGCCGACTTCGGCGCTTTCGTCAACTTCTTCGGTCCGCGTGACGGCCTCGTCCATATCTCGCAGCTCGCTAACGATCGCGTCGCCAAGACCTCCGACGTCGTCAAGGAAGGCGACAAGGTCTGGGTCAAGCTGATGGGCTTCGACGAGCGCGGCAAGGTCCGCCTGTCGATGAAGGTCGTCGACCAGGCCACGGGCAAGGAAATCGCCCGCGACAAGAAGGCCGAAGGCGAAGAAGACGCCGCCTGAGCGATCTGACGGTATAATCGAAGCGGGCGCGCCGACAGGTCGCGCCCGTTTTCATTTTCAAGAGATCGAAGAATGTCCGCCGAGCCGCTGAAGACACTGTTCCACCCGTTCGAGGCCGAGGCTGTCGCCATGCCGCGTAAAGGCGAGCGCGTCCTCTTTCTGGGCGCCGAGCCGGGTTTCCGCCTGCCCGAAGGCTTCGATGCAACACTGCATCTGGTGCAAGGCTTCCGCCCGCATTTTCGCGCGCTGCAGGGCGCCGGCTTCACGGTCACGCCGCATCTGGAGGGCGAAGGTTTCGATGCGGCACTGGTGCTTGCCGGCCGTCATCGCGGGCAAAACGAATTGCGCATCGCTGAGGCGATTGAGCGTGTGAGGCCGGGCGGACTGATCGCCGTCGCCGGTGGCAAGGACGATGGCATTGCGAGCCTGCGCAAGCGCATCGGCGAGCTTGTGACGCTCGACGGCCATATGCCGAAACATCACGGCATCGCCTTCTGGTTCCGTCGACCGGCCGACGCTGCGGTCGCGGCAACGCTTCGCGCCGCCAATCCAACCCTTCTGCTCGAGGCCCGGTTCCGCACCGCGCCAGGCATGTTCTCTTTTGATAAGATCGATGCAGGTTCGAGATTGCTGGTGGACAATTTGCCCGGCGACCTGCGTGGCAACATTGCCGATTTCTGCGCCGGCTGGGGCTATGTGGCGGCCGAGGTCGCCGCCCGCTCACCCGGCATCTCGGCGCTCGATCTCTACGAGGCCGAGTTCGAGGCGCTGGAGGCGGCGAAACGCAATATCGGCAATACAGCGGCGGAACCCAATTTCTTCTGGATCGATCTTTTGAGCGAGCCGGTCGAGCGCCGTTATGACGCCATCGTCATGAACCCGCCCTTCCATCGCAGCCGCGCGACCGAGCCGGAGATCGGTGCCGGCATGATCCGCGCCGCGGCGAAGGCGCTGAAGCCAGGTGGGCGGCTGTTCATGGTGGCGAACCGTCAGCTTCCCTACGAGCCGGTGCTGGCGGCCGCCTTCTCCAGCCACGCCGAGATCGCCCGCGACGGGATGTTCAAGGTTTTGGCGGCGCGCCGCTGAGCGGAGTTCACCGGACCAAGGCATTTTCTATGGGCCGAATTATTCCCGGCCGGTGTCGGCCTGCTTCAACTCGTCGAGCGCCGGCATCGAGACGATGTGGTAGCCGGAATCGACATAGTGGATTTCGCCGGTGACGCCGGACGACAGGTCGGACAGGAGGTAGAGCGCGGAGCCACCGACCTCGTCGATGGTCACTGTACGGCGCAGCGGCGAGTTGCGCTGCTGGTAGGAAAACATATGGCGTGCGTCGGAAATCCCGGCGCCGGCCAGTGTCCGCACCGGTCCCGCCGATATGCCGTTCACCCTGATGCCGCGCGGTCCGTAGTCGTTGGCGAGATAGCGGACGCTGGCTTCCAGCCCGGCCTTGGCCACGCCCATGACGTTATAGTTCGGCATGACACGAACAGAACCCGCATAGGTCAGCGTGATCATCGAGCCACTGTCCTTCATCAGCGCGGCGGCGTGACGGGCGACCTCTGTGAAGGAGTAGCAGGAGATGACCATGGTGCGGACGAAATTGTCGCGGCTGGTGTCGGCGTAAAGGCCCTTCAGCTCGTTCTTGTCGGAAAAGCCAATGGCATGGACGACGAAGTCCAGCCCGCCCCAGGCCTTGCCCAAGGTCTCGAAGGTGGCGGCAACCGATGCGCTGTCCTCGACATCGCAAGGCACGACCAGCGAGGCGCCGAGCTTGTCGGCGAGCGGCTTGACCCGGCGCCCGAAGGCCTCGCCTTGATAGGTGAAGGCGAGTTCCGCCCCATGTTCGGAGAGTTTCCGGGCGATGCCCCAGGCGATCGAGTGATCGTTGGCGACACCCATGACAAGCCCGCGCTTGCCCTTCATCAATCCGTCCATGGTCGGCAAATCCTTATGCGGAATAGCGCTGGAAAATCAGCGTTGCGTTGGTGCCGCCGAAACCAAACGAATTGGACAAAACAGTGTCGATCCTGGCGTCGTCGATGCGTGTGCGCACGATCGGCATGCCTTCGAATTCCGGATCGAGTTGCTCGATATGAGCGCTCTCGCCGATGAAGCCGCCTTGCATCATCAGGATAGAGTAGATCGATTCCTGCACGCCGGCCGCACCCAGCGAATGGCCAGTCAGCGATTTGGTCGAGGTGATGAAAGGCATCTTATCGCCGAACACCTCGCGGATCGCGCCCATTTCCCTGGAGTCGCCGACCGGTGTCGAGGTGCCGTGCGTGTTGATGTAGTCGACTGGCGAAGAGGTGGTCGCCAGCGCCTGCCGCATGCAGCGCACCGCACCTTCGCCCGATGGCGCCACCATGTCGTAGCCGTCTGAGGTCGCGCCATAGCCGACGATCTCGGCGTAGATCTTGGCGCCGCGTGCCTTGGCGTGCTCGAGCTCTTCCAGGACCAGCACGCCGGCACCGCCGGCAATGACGAAGCCGTCGCGATCGACGTCATAGGCGCGCGAGGCGGCCGACGCCCTGTCGTTGAACTTGGACGACATGGCGCCCATCGCGTCGAACAGGTCCGACATCGTCCAGTCGAGATCCTCATGGCCGCCGGCGAAGACCATGTCCTGCTTGCCCCACTGGATCAGTTCGTAGCCATTGCCGATGCAATGCGCCGAGGTCGAGCAGGCCGACGAGATCGAATAGTTGACGCCATGGATCTTGAACCAGGTGGCGAGCGTCGCTGAAGCGGTCGACGACATCGCCTTCGGCACGGCGAACGGGCCGATGCGCTTGGGGCTGCCATTCTTGAGCGTGGTTTCGGCCGCTTCGACGATGGCTCGGGTCGACGGTCCGCCCGATCCCATGACGATGCCGGTGCGCTCATTGGTGATGTCGTTCTCACCAAGTCCAGCGTCCACAATAGCCTGGTCCATGGCGACATGGTTCCAGGCCGCACCTTGCGACAGGAAGCGCATAGCGCGACGATCGATCAGGGCGGAGGGGTCGAGCGTCGGCGCTCCCCAGACCTGACAGCGGAAGCCGTGTTCGGCGAAGGAATCAGAGAAGCTGATGCCGGACTTGGCATCGTGGAGCGAGGCCTGCACCTCGTTGGCATTGTTGCCGATCGACGACACGATGCCGAGGCCTGTCACTACGACCCGTCTCATTCGCAACTCCTTCCAGCGCTTGAACCCGAAACCTGTTGGACACGGATCATGCGCAAATTAAAGTTCTACAGCTTCGTTTGCGCGTCCCAGGGACGCGCGGCGCTGTGGGGGCGCCGGTCAGGCGGCGGCCGATTGCTTGGACAGACCCACCTTGAGGTCCGTTGCTGCGTATATGGGTTCGCCATCCGCCTTCAGCCAGCCATCGGCGATACCAAGCACCAGCCGGCCGCGCATCACGCGCTTGAAGTCCACGCCATACTCCACCTTCTTGACCGACGGTGTCACCATGCCCTTGAACTTCACCTCGCCGGTCGAGAGCGCCATTCCTTTGCCCGGCTCGCCGAGCCAGCCAAGGTAGAATCCCGTCAATTGCCACATGGCGTCGAGGCCCAGGCACCCCGGCATGATTGGATTGCCGATGAAGTGGCAGGCGAAAAACCACAGGTCCGGCTTAATGTCGAACTCTGCGCGGATGAAGCCCTTGTCGAAGGCACCGCCCGTCTCGCTGATTTCGGTGATGCGGTCGAACATCAGCATCGGCGGATAGGGGAGTTGGGCGTTTCCAGGTCCGAACAGCTCGCCGCGGGCGCAGGCAAGCAGTTCTTCGTAATCGTAGCTGGATTTCGAAACCGCCATCAATCTCTTCCCCGTAATCGTCCCGGGCGGTAGAGCGCCCTTGTCGTTGGTTTCCTAACACAATCTATTTCAGGCCGGAAACCGGCGTTTGCGCTTAACCTGCCCGTCTGCCTGGGTCAATGCGCGCTATTGATCGTATTCGGCCGACAGAATATATGTCGGGAGGTGTTCAGTTTCGGGCGATGTTCGTTTTTTGCCATTCTGGGCATATCTTGGGGCGAAACTATGAGCTTGGACGGATAGATGGATCTGGGCTGCCGGAAGGAAAATGTCGCTGTGGACAAGCGGGTTCGCGAAGCTGGGCTGAGGCCGACGCGTCAGCGCATTGCGCTGGCCGATCTGCTTTTCGCCAAGGGCGACCGCCATCTGTCGGCCGAGGAACTGCACGAGGAGGCGATCGCCGCCGGCGTGCCGGTGTCGCTCGCCACCGTCTACAACGCCCTTCATCAATTCACCCAGGCGGGCCTTCTGCGCATCCTGGCCGTCGAGGGGTCAAAGACCTACTTCGACACCAACACCTCCGATCACCATCATTTCTACATTGAAGGCGAAAACAGGATCTTCGATATCGCCAGCGGTCCTGTCACGGTTTCCAACCTGCCGGAGCCGCCGGAAGGCATGGAGATCGCCAATGTCGACATCGTGGTAAGGCTGCGTCCCAAACGCTGCGATTGATCGGCGCGTCATTGGGTCCGCGAGATACCGTCTCGCCCGCTAGTCCATGATCCCGAACCGACAAGGAGAGGTCAGTTTTTGACCCGTTCGCCCGGATAGGCGCCCCAGACAAGCGACTGGGCGAGCCAGCCGGTGTGGCCGTCGAAGGTCATTTCGCACCACTGGCCGTCACAGGACCTGATCGTGCCCATGGCGCCCGGCTCGATGATCGCGATGATGCTGGCATCCTTTTCCGGGTCGTTGAGAAGGTTGATTCGGGCATCCTTGCCGCGCTGCCAGGGTGCCACGATCGCCGTGCGGCGGCCTGAAAGCAGCGACTGGTTGATCCAGCCTTCCGAGCCGTCGGCATCGCGCACCCGACGCCAGGTGTCGAATTCCTGGATGATTTCCATCGGCAGGCCAGGCTTCATGTACATCCAGTCGACGGAATAGTTGACGCCTGGTCCGACGCGGGAGTTGACGCGGCCCGCTTTCAGGCTGACGAAACGCGGCAGCGGCAGGCCGCTCGGCCCAAGCGTTGCGCTCTGGGCCGGTGCTGCCGCACTCTGTGCCGCCACAAGCGGGGAATAAAGGAGAGCGCCGATAAATGCTGCGCTGAGGGTCAGGCGGAGCGACGCAAAACCAGACACTTTCGTTCCTTTCAGCGCCGGCTCATCGGCCTTGGCGCCCCTTTTTCTTTGTCTTCGGCGGAACCTCTTGTTACATGGAGAACTGGCACCGCGACCGGCCTCCAGTTTCGCCTGTCTTGGTTAAAGAGGTCTCAACGAGGGGTGGGTTTGAGGAAACAATGGCAGGCAGAAAAAGGCCCCTCGTCGTCATCACGCGCAAGCTGCCCGATCCGGTCGAGACCCGCATGCGTGAGCTGTTCGACGCCCGGCTGAATGTCGAAGACAGGCCGATGACGCAGCCGGAATTGGTCGCGGCGGTCAAGGAAGCCGACGTGCTGGTGCCGACCATAACCGATCATATCGACGCAGCGCTAATCGCTCAGGCTGGCGACAACCTCAAGCTGATCGCCAATTTCGGCAACGGCGTCGACAAGATCGACGTGGCGGCAGCAGCGAAGAAGGGCATTACCGTCACCAACACGCCGAACGTGCTGACCGAAGATACGGCCGACATGACCATGGCGCTAATGCTGGCGGTGCCTCGGCGGCTGACGGAAGGCGCCAATGTGCTGACCGGCGACAAGAAGTGGGCGGGCTGGTCGCCAACCTGGATGCTCGGCCGGCGGATCTGGGGCAAACGCCTCGGCATTGTCGGCATGGGCCGCATCGGCACCGCTGTCGCCCGGCGGGCCAAGGCTTTTGGGCTGTCGATCCACTACCACAACCGCCATCGCGTGCTGCCGGCGGTCGAGGATGAGCTGGAGGCAACCTACTGGGAAAGCCTCGACCAGATGCTTGCCCGCATGGACATCATCTCGGTCAACTGTCCGTCGACGCCGGCAACCTTCCATCTGCTCTCGGCGCGGCGGCTGGCGCTTCTGCAACCGTCCGCTTACATCGTCAACACGGCGCGCGGCGATATCATCGACGAGGACTCTCTGGTCAAGCTGATCCAGGACGGCAAGATCGCCGGCGCCGGCCTCGACGTCTACGAGCATGAGCCGGCGCTGAACAGCAAATTGCTGAAGCTCGCCGCCAAGGGCAAGGTCGTGCTGTTGCCGCATATGGGATCGGCGACGCTCGAAGGCCGCATCGATATGGGCGAGAAGGTGATCATCAACATCCGCGCCTTCTTCGATGGCCATCGCCCGCCTGACCGCGTACTGCCGCTGCGGACGTGACCGGGCGCCGTCCAATTCTTCAGCAAAGACTTTAGGGTCCCCGATAGGGGATCAGGGACCCCGCCTTGAGGCGGCTGGGATGGCTCGGCATGAGCAACCATCTCACGCAAAAGTTTGCGGCACCGGTTGCACGCGGTGCAGTCGCGCGGGAAGCAAGGTTCCCGGATGCTGCCCCGGAGCAGCTCCCATGTGGCTTTAGAAAATCATTCTACTCCCGATCGGTCTCGTCGATTGTCGATCCTTGACAATAGTTGACAGTAGCATCAAGCAAAGGGCTTCCATCGCAAGAGTGTAAAAAGCTGATGCCTGACCGCCGCAACGACCCCGGCCCCGAGATCGAGGGACTTATCCGCACCATCGAGGCTCGCCTCATTGAACTGCGTCGCGACATCCATGCCCATCCAGAAACCGGCTTCGACACGGTCCGCACGGCCGGCCTGGTCGCCGCCGAGCTTGGCGCGCTCGGGATCGAGGCGCGCACCGGCGTCGGCCGCACCGGCGTCGTGGCCGAGATATCCGGAGCCTTTCCCGGTCCCTGCCTGATCCTGCGGGCCGATATGGATGCCTTGCCGATCGGGGAGCAGATCGGTCTGCCTTATGCTTCGACCATTCCAGGCAGGATGCATGCCTGCGGGCACGATCTTCACACCGCCTCGCTTCTCGGCGCCGCGCATGCGCTGGTCTCGCTGGCGCCGCGTCTGCGCGGCTCGGTCCGGCTGATTTTTCAGCCCGCCGAGGAGACGCAGGAGAGCGGCGCGGCGGCCATGGTGGCGGACGGTGCCGCCAAAGGTGCTGACATGGCCATCGCCTTCCACAACCGTCCGGAACTGCCGGCGGGGCAGGGTCTGTTGAACCGCGGCGCAAGCACCGCATCGAGCGACGAGTTCAAGGTGGTGGTGCGCGGCAAGTCGGGCCATGCCGCGCGACCCCATGCCGCCATCGACCCGATCGTCGCCAGCGCCCATATCATCACCCAACTCCAGACCGTGATATCGCGCGAGATGGACCCCGCGCAGTCCGCCGTCCTGACCATCGGCCATATCGAGGGCGGCGCGACCCAAAACATCATTCCCGACAGCTGCATGTTCGAGGGCACGGTGCGTTGCCGCTCGCCTCGGTCGCGCGATCTCGCCGAGGCCGCGTTCCGGCGCATCTGCGAAGGCACCGCGCAGGCGCTCAATGCCGCCGTCGAGATCGACTATGCGCGCGGCGCGCCGCCCCTGATGAACGACGATGCGCTGGTTGATCGTGCGGTTTCCGTGCTCGGCCATCAGTTCGGCGCGACGCCCCAGGTCGAGCCGGGAACGAGCTTCGGAGCCGAGGACTTTTCCTATTTCTCCGAACTCATGCCTTCGGTCCAGATATTCATCGGTTCGGGCCAGCCCGGCCGTGAC
This sequence comes from Mesorhizobium sp. M6A.T.Ce.TU.016.01.1.1, assembly GCF_003997065.1. NCBI lineage: Bacteria > Pseudomonadati > Pseudomonadota > Alphaproteobacteria > Hyphomicrobiales > Phyllobacteriaceae > Mesorhizobium > Mesorhizobium sp. M6A.T.Ce.TU.016.01.1.1. The sequence goes on from NZ_RZTJ01000004.1 coordinate 371,296, forward strand.
GACCGCGTCCACAACTCCGACTATCAGCCCGATGAAGCCTGCATCGGGCAAAGCGCCATCGCGCTCACGCGCATGGCGGTCGATCTTCTTTCCTGACCCCTCAACCCTCCTCCCAAGGATGATCCAAGCATGAAAATCACCCGCAGCACCTTCCTGCGCATGGGCCTTGCCGCCATTGCCGGGCTCGCCGTTGCCCCCGCCACAGCTCTTGCCCAGGGACGTAAAAAATATGTTTTCGCCACCGAAGGAGCCTTCCCGCCCTTCAATATGACCCGACCGAATGGCGAGCTCTACGGCTTCGAGCTGGACATGCTGGCCGAGATCGCCAAGCGCGCCGACTTCGACTATGAGGTGATCTCGCAGGCCTGGGACGGCATGATCCAAGGCCTCATCGACGGCAAGTACAATGCGGTGGTCGACTCGGTCTCCGTCACCGAAAAACGCCTCGAAGTGGTCGATTTCTCGCTCCCCTACACCACCGGCGGCTCGACCTTCGTCGTGCTGAAGGAAAGCGGCGTCGAACTGTCGGGCACGGGCGCTTTCGTCGACCTCGACGATACGAAGGCCACCGATGCCGCCATCGCGGCGATCGCCGGGGTGCTGGACGGCAAGACCGTGGGCGTCCATGTCTCGACCATCCAGGCAGACTTCCTGAACAAGTATCTGGCCGACAAGGGCGTGACGATCCGCACCTATCAGACCGGCCCGGAAGTCTATCAGGATCTGCTGAACGGGCGGCTCGACGCCGGGATCGCCTCGGTCACCAACATCTCGGCTTTCCTCGAGAAGAACACAGAAACCGCCAAGGCCACCGGCCCGTCCTTCACGGGCGGCGTCATGGGTCGCGGCTCTGCCTTCGTCGTCCAGAAGGGCGACGCTGAGTTGGCCGGGCTTCTCAGCAAAGCGTTGAAGTCGATGTCGGACGACGGCACGCTCGTCGAGCTGTCGAAGAAATGGTTCGGCATGGTCGTGACGCCCACGCTCTGAGGCCAGCGTGCAGGCCGATCTGACACTTCTCGGCTTCGGGCCCGACGGATGGGGGCTGGCGCTCGCGCGCGCCGGCCTCATGACGCTCTATGTCTCCGTCGCGGCATTCCTGAGCGGGTTGGCCTTCGGCACGCTCATCGCCTGGGCCCGGGTGGCGGGCAACTGGCCGCTGCGCAAGCTGGCCGAGGCCTACGCCACGGTCTTCCGGGGCGTGCCCGATATCCTGGTGATCTACCTGTTCTATTTCGGCGGCCGGCAGGTCGTCACGGCCATTGGCACGGCGCTCGGACTGTCGGGGCCGTTCGACATCAGCGGCTTTCTGGCCGGAGTGCTGGCGATCGGGCTGATCTCGGCCGCCAACCAGTCCGAGGTGCTGCGCGGCGCCTATCAGGCCGTGCCCCGGGGCACGATCGAGGCGGGGCGCGTGGTCGGCATGACGCGGCTGATCCTGTTTCGGCGGGTCATCGCGCCGCAGGCGCTGGTCACCGCAATTCCCGGCATGGGCAACCAGTGGCAGTCGGTCATCAAGGAATCCGCCCTCGTCTCGGTGACGGGCTTGGTCGAGACCATGCGCCAGGTCGCGGTCGCAGCGGGCACCACCCAGGAGCATTTCCTGTTCTACGCCGCTGGTGCGATCGTCTATCTCATCATCACCACGCTGTCGGATCATGTCTTCCGCCTCGCCGAAAGACGCAGCCTGCGCGGCCACGAGCAAGGCGGGCTCTGAGATGGATTTCGCCTTTCTCTCGGGCATGCTCACGCAGCTCCTCAAGGGATTGCCGCTGACGCTCAACCTCGGCATCCTGGCGCTTGCGGGCGGGTTCTGCCTTTCGCTGATCCTCAACCTCATGCGCACGACGAGGGTCGGCAACGCACTGGCCTCGGCCTATGTCTTCGCCTTCCGCGGCACGCCGCTGCTCATCCAGATATTCATGATCTATTACGGGCTGGCGGGCTTCGGCTTCATCCGCCACGGCTTCCTCTGGCCCTTCCTGCGCGAGCCCTATTGGTGCGGGCTGCTGGCGCTGATCCTGAACGATGCCGCCTATACGTCCGAGATTCTGCGCGGGGGGTTGCGCGCCGTGCCAAGGGGCGCGGTCGAAGCAGCGCGCGTCTCGGGCATGACGCGGCTGACGGTCATGCGCCGCATCACGCTGCCCATAGCCGTCCGTCAGGCGCTGCCCGCCTATTCCAACGAGGTGATCTCGATCCTCAAATCCACGGCGCTGGTCTCGACCATCACGCTGATGGAAGTCACCGGCATAGCCCGCGCCGCCGCCTCGGAAACCTGGCGGGCGGTCGAGATATTCCTCTGCGCGGCGGCGATCTATCTCGCCCTGTCGCTTCTGGTTACGCGGCTCTCGGCCTGGGCCGAGCGGCGCCTTTCGCCCTGGCAATTCGGAGAGACGCCATGAGCCTCCCATCGACCGCGCTTTCCATCGCCGGCCTGCGCAAGAGCTTCGGCAGCAACGAGGTGCTGCGCGGCATCGACCTTGTCGCCAAGGACGGCGACGTGATCTCGTTGATAGGCGCGAGCGGCTCTGGCAAGAGCACGCTGCTGCGCTGCATCCCCATGCTGGAGATCCCCGACGTCGGAACGGTGTCGGTGGGCGAGGACAGCCTCTCCCCGACGGGCGGACGTCTGTCGCGCGCCCAACTGGCCGTGGCGCGGCAGATGCGCGGACATCTCGGCTTCGTCTTCCAGAACTTCAATCTGTGGCCGCACCGCACCGTGCTGCAGAACGTCATCGAGGCGCCACTGTTCGTCCAGAGCCGTCCCCGCGCCGAGGCAGTGGAGGAGGCCACGGCGCTCCTGGAAAAGGTAGGTCTCGCCGAAAAGCGCGATGCGTGGCCCGCGCATCTTTCGGGCGGGCAGCAGCAACGGGTCGCGATCGCGCGCGCTCTTGCCCAGCGGCCTCGCGCCATCCTGTTCGACGAGCCCACCTCGGCGCTCGACCCGGAACTGGTGGGCGAGGTCCTGAAGGTGATCCGCGCCCTTGCCGCGGAAGGGCGCACCATGCTGATCGTTACCCACGAGATGGGCTTTGCGCGCGAGGTCTCCTCGCAGGTAGTCTTCCTGCATCAGGGCCTGATAGAAGAGGCCGGCACACCGGGGCAGGTCTTTGGCAATCCTGCATCGGAGCGCTGCCGCGCCTTTCTCAGCGGCCATTTCGACCGCAATCGCTAAGGACCCCGGACATGCGTCAGCCAATCCAGCGCAAGAGCCTTCAGGACCAGGCCACCGAGTGGCTGCGCGAGGCGATCGTGCGTGGCGATTTTGCGCCGGGCGCGGTGCTGACCGAGCTGACCTTGACCGAACGCATCGGTCTCGGCCGTGGCACGGTGCGTTCCGCGCTCTTCGCGATGGAAGCGCAGGAACTGGTGACGCGCACGCCCTATTCGAGCTGGCGCGTGGCCGTGCTCGATGCCCAGGCGATCTGGGAGATCTACACATTGCGGGCGGCGTTCGAAGGCTTGGCCGCCCGCATTCTCGCCCAACGCCGCGCCGCTCTCGGTACCGATCTGGTCGAGGCGGCTTTTGCCGCCCTACCGGCGGCGAATGACGGCGGCACGGATGTGCGGGTGGCAGCCGATCTCGGCTTCCATGCCAGTTTCGTCGAGCAGACCGGGCACCAGCATCTGATCCGTCGCCACGGGCTTCTGGCCGACAAGATGGAGTGGCTCTATCGCTGGTCCGAAGCACACTGGCCCTGCCGCCAGCCGCTGGTCAGCGATCACCAGCGCCTGTTCGACGCGCTGATGAGGGGAAGCCCCGAAGCGGCCGAACAGGCCGTCCGCGACCATATCGCCGAGTCGATCGAGCTGGACGTCGCAGGCTTCTACGAACTTCAAGGACGCGGCGCGACGACGCCGCAACAGGAGCAGGCATGAACGACATCACCATTCTCGACGGCGGCATGGGCCGCGAACTCGAGCGCATCGGCGCGCCCTTCCGCCAGCCGGAATGGTCCGCGCTGGCGCTGATGGAAGCGCCCGAGATGGTCCGCCGGGTGCACGAGGATTATATTCGCGCGGGCGCGAAGGTCATCACCACCAATTCCTATGCGCTGGTGCCCTTCCACATCGGCGAGGGGCGGTTCCGTGCGCGCGGCGCCGAGCTGGCGTCGCTGGCCGGAAGGCTGGCGCGCGAGGCGGCCGACGGCACGCCCGGCGTGAAGGTAGCTGGATCGTTGCCGCCAGTCTTCGGCTCCTATCAGCCGGAACTTTTCAAGGCCGACCTGGCGCAGGACTATCTCTCGGTTCTGGTTGAGGGCCTCGCGCCCCACGTCGATTGCTGGCTCGCCGAGACCCAGAGCAGCCTCGAGGAGGCCCACACCGCCGCCGCGGCGGTGCGCGGCAGCGGCAAGCCGCTCTGGCTGTCCTTCACCCTGCGGGACGATGTCGCGCCGCAGGACGTGCCCGAGCCGCAGCTGCGGTCCGGGCAGAGCGTAGCCGACGCTGCCCGTCTCGCACAGCGCACGGGGGCGGAGGCGCTGCTCTTCAATTGCTCTATGCCCGAGGTCATGGGAGCAGCGCTCCAAGCTGCGCGCATTGCCGCCCCCGGTCTGCCGCTCGGGGTCTATGCCAACGCCTTCGGCTCCCAGGACGAGGACGGCGCGGCCAACGAGGTGATCTCGGATATCCGGGCCGATCTCGATCCGAAATCCTATTGCCGCTGGGCCGACGGCTGGGTCGCGAAGGGTGCCTCCATCATCGGCGGCTGCTGCGGGATTGGCGCCGACCACATCCACCATCTGGCCGGGCATCTGCGCTGCGGGCATCATTGATGCCTGTGGGCCGCGCAGAGCGGCTCTTGTCACGGGCGTCAGCCGCGGCATCGGCAGGGCGCTTGCCAAGAGGGGCTGCCGAGGCAGGCTTCGTTGTCGCCATCAACGCCATCTGACCCCGGGTGGGGTATCACGAAAGACATTTGCGCATCGTGATCGAGGTCGGACGGTCGTAGCCGTTGTGCGCCGTCCGTTCGGTTTCGCGAAAGCCGAGGCGGGCAAAGGCTGCATGATTTCCGGTCAGCTCGACCCGCGTCTGAAGCTCGATCGCCGGCTTGCCGCGGTTGCGGGCAAGATCCTCGACAGCTTGCATCAGTTGGCTGCCAATCCCCTGTCCTTGAAAGCCCGGTTCGACGGCGAGCTTTCCGACGTAGAAATCGTTGGCCCGCTCCAGAACAAAAATACAGCCGACGATCCTGCCGTCCTTCAGCGCCGAAAAGCCCATCTCCCGCCGAGCCTTGTCCCGGAGATTTTCGACCGTGAGCCGATGTGCTGAGGATGGCGGATCGATGACGCCGTCCATCGAGGCGAAGGCGCGCATGATCAGCGCCAGCACCTCGTCCCATCGGTCGAAATCGGCGGGAAGCTGCGCGATGGAAACCAGGCTGCCCAAGATCTAGTTTCTCTTGTAGCGGATCGTATCGAAGCGCGCGGTCAACGCATCGTAAAGCAGCAGCCGACCGACCAGCGGCTCGCCTATGCCGGCGATCAGCTTGATCGCCTCCATGGCCTGCAGCGTGCCGACGACGCCGGTCAGCACGCCGAGCACGCCGGCCACAGCGCAGGACGGCACCAGGCCGGGCGGCGGCGGTTCCGGAAAAAGATCGCGATAGCTTGGATATGGCTTGCCGTCCGCGCCGGTCTCGAACGGTTTCAGCACGGTCACCGAGCCGTCGAAGCGGCCGACGGCGGCATGTACCAGCGGCCGCTTTTCCGCGGCGCAGGCGTCGGCCATCGCATAGCGTGTTTCGAAATTGTCGGAGCCGTCGACGACGATGTCATAGCGGGCGACGAGAGCAGGGGCGTTGTCCGCCGTCAGCCTGAGATTGTGCAGTTCCACGGCGACGTTGGGATTGATGCGGGCGATCGCCGCTTTGGCACTGTCGGTTTTCGCCATGCCGACAGTCTCGGTGCCGTGAATCACCTGTCTTTGCAGGTTTGACAGCGAGACGCTGTCGTCGTCGACGATCCCGAGCGTGCCGACGCCGGCGGCGGCAAGATATTCGAGCACCGGCGCCCCCAACCCGCCGGCGCCGATGACCAGGACCCGCGCACGCTTCAGACGCTGCTGGCCGGCGCCACCGATCTCGGGCAGCACGATGTGGCGGGCGTAGCGTTCAAGCTCTTCGTCGGTGAGCGCGGTGATGTTCATTGCAAGACAATATAGCTGCCGAGAAATCTTGTCAGGCGTCTTTGGTTGGCCCAACCGTGCCGTGATCGACGGTCAGGAACTGCGCGCGTCCCTTGAGACTGGAAAACAGCGCCGCATCGGTCCCGGTCATGAAGGCCTGGCAGTTCAGCTCTTCGAGGATCGAGAACAGCGCGGCGCGCCGGCCTGCGTCGAGATGGGCGGCGATCTCATCGAGCAGCAGGATCGGCGTCATGCCCGACATCTCGCCGGTCAGCCGGGCATGCGACAGGACCATGCCGACCAGCAGCGCCTTCTGCTCGCCGGTCGAACAGAGTTCGGCCGGCATCGCCTTGGGCCGGTGCCTCACCACGAGATCCGAACGGTGCGGGCCGTCTAGCGTGCGCCCGGCGGCGCGGTCGCGATCGCGGCCTTCGGCAAGGGCGCGGCGGAACCGCTCCTCGACATCGACAGCCGCGGTGGTTCCGACTTCGCTTTCCAACGCGCCCGACAGGCCGATATCGGCTTGCGGAAACGGACCCGCGCTTGGCAGCCTGTCGATCATCGCGGCAAGCAGGCGCATCAGTTCGGCACGCGCGGCGGCAATCGCCACACCGGTTTCGGCCATTTGCGTCTCGATCGCGTCGAACCAGGCGCCGTCACGCGAGCCTTCGGCGAGCAGCCGATTGCGGCCGCGCATCGCTTTTTCGTAGTCGAGCGCGCGCTGGCCGTGGCCGGGATCGATCGCCAGCACCTGACGGTCGAGAAAGCGCCGGCGGTCTGCGGCCGGCCCGGTGAACAACGCATCCATCGCCGGTGTCAGCCAGACGACGCGCAGCCATTCCAGCATGTCCTCCGCCGAGCGCGCTGCCGCGCCATTGATCCGCACCCGCCGGCCGCCCTCGCCGGCGGCGCCGCCCCCTGCAATGCCGGTGCCGATCTCGACCGGGCCGTCCGGCCCATCGAGCCGGGCATGGATGGCAAAGCCGCCGTCGCCGCCTTCGCGCGCCACGTCGGCATAAGGTGCGCGGCGCAGGCCGCGACCCGGCGTCAGCAGGGAAATCGCTTCCAGCAGATTGGTTTTGCCGGCGCCATTGTCACCGGAAAAAATCACGGCGCCGGGGTCGATGTCGATCGACAGCGTTGCGTAGTTGCGGAAATTCGTAAGCGATAGCTTACTTATATGAGTCTGCTGGTCGTGCGCAGACTGCTTCGCAACTCCGGTCATGACAGCAAGATGGCCTCGTTCAGGCCTACACCCGCATCGGCATCAGCACGTAGAGCGTGGTTTCGTCGGCCATGTCGTGGATCAGCGTTGGCGAACCGGCGTCCGCCAGCATGAATTTTGCCTCAGTGCCGGTCAACTGGGCTGCGACGTCGAGCAGATATTTGGCATTGAAGCCGATTTCGATCGCGTCGGACGAATAATCCGCAGCCAGTTCTTCGGTGGCGCTGCCTGAATCCGGATTGTTGACCGCAAGCGTGACCTGGCCTTCTCCAATCGAAAGCTTCACCGCGCGGCCGCGCTCGGAGGAGATGGTCGAGACGCGGTCGACGGCGGCGGCGAAACTCTGACGGTCGATGATCAGCTTCTTGTCGTTGCCGGTGGGGATGACCCGCTGATAGTCCGGGAAGGTGCCGTCGATCAGCTTCGATGTCAAAACCACACTGCCGATGGTGAAGCGGATCTTGGTGTCGGACAATTCGGTGGTCACGGCGATATCAGGGTCATCGACAAGCTTTTGCAACTCGCTGACCGTCTTGCGCGGAATGATGATGCCCGGCATGCCCTCGGACCCTGCCGGCGCGTCGATCTCGGCGCGCGCCAGTCGATGTCCGTCGGTCGCTACCGAGCGCAGCTTCAGCTTGCCGTCGGCATCATGCGTGTGCAGATAGATGCCGTTCAGGTAGTAACGCGTCTCTTCGGTGGAGATGGCGAATTGGGTCTTCTCGATCAGGCCCCTGAGCGCAACCGAATCGAGCCGGAAGATATGCGAGAACGATCCGGCCGAAAGCTCCGGGAAATCGGATTGCGGCAGGCATTGGAGACGGAAGCTCGAGCGGCCCGAGGTCACCGTCATGGCGTTGCCGTCCTCGTCGGTCTTCAGCATGACCTCAGCGCCGTCGGCGAGCTTGCGCACGATGTCGTAGAGCAGATGCGCCGGAACCGTCGTCGCCCCGCCGCGCTCGACCTTGGCAGGCGTGGCTTCGGTCACCTCCAGATCGAGGTCGGTCGCCTTCATCTCGAGGGTGGCGCCTTCGGCGCTCAGCAGCACATTCGACAGAATCGGTATGGTGTTGCGCCGCTCGACCACGCGATGAACGTGATTGAGCGACTTCAGGAGATTTGACCGTTCCAAGATAACACGCATGACGAAACAGGCTCGCTTGAATGAATGAGCGGGTCTCCGGCAAGCGGTGCCCCGCGAAAGGTCTGAACAGGCTCAGAATCTGCATAAACTGATAGGAAAAACCCCGCAAGCGCAAGCCCACGCCACCGGTTCGAGCCGGTTACGCAGGCTTTCTGGGGATAAAGCTGGCGAAGCCCGCAAGCCAATGCTTGTCGCCCAAAAGTGCGCAGCGGTTTTGAGGCAACGACATGCATAAAAACGTAGATTTCAAGCGCGTCGCAGCCACGCGACACGCTTTGTTTTTCGGGCCGGTCAGGCTTGATCGTTGATCAGTCTTCTCAGCAGTTCGAGTTCCTGCGCCAGCGTGTTGTCGACGCCTGAAAGATCCTCGATCTTGCGCACGGCATGCAGCACCGTCGTGTGGTCGCGGCCACCGAAACGCCGTCCGATCTCCGGCAAGGAGCGCGGTGTCATCACCTTCGACAGGTACATGGCGACCTGCCGCGGCTTGACGATCGTACGCGTGCGCCGGTTGGACAGAAGTTCTGTCTTCGAAACATTGTAATGGCGCGCGACGATGCGCTGGATGTCCTCGATGCGCACCCGCTTCGGCTCGCCCGAACGATAGATGTGGCCGAGGATCTCGTCGATGCGGTCGATGGTGATCTGCGGTTCGAACGACTGGCGGAACAGAAGCTGGTTGAACGCGCCTTCGAGTTCGCGTCCGCTGCCGGTCACCGTGCGGGCGACATGGTTGAGGATCTCCTCCGAGATGTCGAGCGATGCATCGTCAGCCTTTGCGGTGGCAAGGCGCAGCTTGAGCATGCCGATGCGCATGGCGAAATCCGGCGCCGACATTTCGAGCGCGACGCCGCCGTTGAGGCGCGAGCGGACGCGGGGCTCCAGCGATTCCAGTTCCGACGGCGGCCGGTCGGCGGCAACCACCACCTGCTTGGCGCTGTCGAGCAGCATGTTGATCAGATGGCAGAATTCATGCTGGATCGACTTGCCTTGCAGGAACTGCATGTCGTCGATGATGAGGAGGTCGATGTCGCGGAGCTGCTCCTTCAGCGTCAGCGCATTGTTGTCGCGGATCGCGGTGGCGAACCGCCACATGAAATATTCGGCCGTGAGATAGACGACGCGCGACTTTGGATTCTGCTTCAGCGATTCCGCTGCGATCGCCTGCAACAGGTGCGTCTTGCCCAGCCCCACCGTCGCGTGAAGAAAGAGCGGATTGAAGCGCACCGCGCTCGACTGCGATTCCGCCACCGCCTTGGCGGCGGCGAAGGCCACCCGGTTCGACGGTCCCTCGATGAAGGAGCCGAACGTATAGCGCGGGTCAAGCGGCGAACCGAGCACATTGTGCCTGAACTCGGTCTCTGCAGGCATTCCCGAGCGAGGTGCCGGCACCCGCTCCACCCTGCCGGGGCCCGCTGTTCCAGCGGCCAGCGCCGTTTGCGCTTGCCTTGTCATCTTGCGCGCTGGGGCCAGTTCGGGCTCGACGCCATTGCGCCCCGGGCGGGTAGCGGTGCGCACGACGATCTCGATCTTGAGGATTTCGGGATCCTCGTGTTTCCACAGCTCGGCGATGAGGTCGAGGTAGTGGCCGTTGATCCATGAGCGCAGGAAGGCAGTCGGCACGGAGATGCGGACAATGCCCCGGGATGCTTCGGCGACCTTCATGCGCCCGAACCAGCTCGAATAGACTTCGGTTCCCAGACGCGCCTTCAACTGGGCCTTGACCCGGTCGAACTTCTGTTCCGCGTCGTTGGAAGCCGACATAGTGTCCCCTCCGGTTAAGGTTCCAGGGAATGGGAGGTCGCCCGTAAGCTCCCTTTCGATGCCGCTCTGCATGATCGAGTTCCTTGTCCTTTTGTACCTTTTTTCGCCGGGGATACGCCTCCTGCATCCATGTTTCCGGCGACCGTGTCTTCGCTGCGACACTACCGCCGCCGCCGGCAGATGATGTCGCCTCGTTGTCAGGGGACCGGCGCCGGCTCCTCAGAGCCAGCCCGTTTGGTCATGTCAGGGCAATACAATGCCGTCCGGCGAAAACGCCGGCGCGCATTGACCTGCCATATACAGTTACGCCAATCCCCTACCGTATCGAAAAGACAAACCAAACCCGACGCGGAAATGATCCACGTCATGAATTCCGCCATTTTTTTGCTGGCCGATTCAGGCTGGGTTAAGGGCCAACAGGCCCGTCCCTCTCGATAGACCGACATTAACGAAATCGTTGTGGATAGGGCAAGGCCACGACTAACGGATTTTTAAGGAATGTGGTTACCGCAGACGGGTTCGAACCCTGTGTTGCACGGGCGTATTTTGACAAAGCCATTGTGATTCAAACCCTTTTCCGGCGAATATGAAAAAGGCCACGCCGCGCGAAATTTTCTGAAATAATTTTCTTGACAGGCAATTGTCCCCCATCCCCCGCACGCGATGTGAACAAGCTGTGGATGGACCGTCCGTAAGTTATTGAAAAGTAAGGGTAGTTTTTGACAGCCGATATTTTCGTCGCGGACGCTTTCAGCGGCCTTGAATATCAGCAGGCATGTATATGCCGGCAAAGCATTTCGAACATTGAAGTTCGCGCGGAGGTGTGGTTTGCGAGCATTCTTTTTAAGTACTTGCCGGCAAACGAAAAAACCCGGCGCGAGCGGCCGGGTTTAAAGAAGATCAGTTCTGGAAAGGTATATCAGGCCGACAGCACCTTGAGCCGCTGGGCCAGGCGCGACACCTTACGGGATGCCGTGTTCTTGTGCACCACGCCCTTGGTCGCGGCGCGCATCAATTCCGGCTCCGCCACTTTGAAAGCAGCCTGCGCGGCGGCCTTGTCGCCCGAGGCGAGCGCCTCCTCGACCTGGCGGATATAGGTCCGCACGCGCGAGCGGCGGTTCTTGTTCATCGCCGTGCGACGGGCGATCTTGCGCGTTGCCTTTTTGGCCGAGGAGGTATTGGCCATGATGCCTCTCTTCTGATCTGGTGGGCGCATGCGGGATGCCGCAGGGCGCAAAAAACAAACGGGCAGCCACAGGGCCGCCTCGGTTGGTGCGGCTTATAGTTCAGCTTTTCCGGCGCGTCAACGCTGCTTCGCCTTCTTTTTGGCCACTGTTGTCGCTCGCATCCCGCCGCCGTCGTCACGATCTACCGGTTCGTGAAATTCGGCTTCCGCTTCTCGGTAAAGGCGGCCATGCCTTCCTTCTGGTCGTCGAGCGCAAACAGGGAGTGAAAAAGCCGGCGCTCGAACCGCAGCCCTTCGGCCAGTGTCGTTTCATAGGCGCGGTTGACGGCCTCTTTCGCCATCATCACCGAGGGCAGCGAAAAATCGGCTATCTTGGCCGCCGCCTTCAACGCCTCCTCGATCAGCTCGTCGGCAGGCACGACGCGCGACACCAGGCCGCAACGCTCGGCCTCCGCGGCATCCATCATCCGTCCGGTCAGGCACATGTCCATCGCCTTCGACTTGCCGACGAAGCGGGTTAGGCGCTGTGATCCGCCCATTCCCGGCATGACGCCGAGCGTGATCTCGGGCTGGCCGAACTTGGCGTTGTCGGCGGCGATGATGAAGTCGCACATCATCGCCAGTTCGCAGCCGCCCCCGAGCGCATAGCCGGCCACTGCCGCGATAACAGGCTTGCGCGCCCGGGTGAACTCTTCCCAGCCGACAAAGAAATCCTGCACATAGGCGTCGGCAAAGGAGATCGCCTGCATTTCCTTGATGTCCGCACCTGCCGCGAAGGCCTTTTCGGAACCGGTGATGACCATCGCGCCGATGTCGGCATTCGCGCAGAAGCCGTTCACGGCCGCGACCACTTCCGCCAGGATTTGGGAGTTCAGCGCATTGAGCGCCTTCGGCCGGTTCAGCGTGATCAGCCCGACCTTGCCGCGGGTTTCCACGATAATCGTTTCATAGGTCATGACTGTATCTCCTCGCTCGGTCATCTATCTACATCTGGCGTCCAACTCACACATGGCGTCCAGGCTGGCTCACATCTGACAGGTCCGGCAATAGAAGGTGGAACGCCCGCTTTGCACGACGCGCTCTATGTGGCCGCCGCAGCCGTGCTTTGAGCAGGGTTCGCCCTCGCGATCGTAGACCGCGAAGGAATGCTGGAAATAGCCCAGGGACCCGTCGGTCTGCACATAGTCGCGCAGCGACGATCCGCCGGCGGCGATTGCATCGGCGATCACCGCGCGGATTGCTTCGGCCAAGGCGTCGCTCTGCTGTCTGGCCTTCTTTCCAGGCTTTGCGATGGTGCCCGACTCGCGCAACGGCGACAGGCTGGCGCGCCACAGGGCTTCCGACACATAGATATTGCCGAGCCCGGCGATCAGCCGCTGATCGAGAAGTGCCGCCTTCAGCGGCGACTTCCGGCCTTTCAGCAGCGAGGCGAGAAGCCCGCCGTCCAACGCATTGCCTGTCGGCTCGACGCCCAGCCCCGCCAGCATCGGATGCGTGTCGGGCGCCCCTTCCGAAAACAGCATGAAGCCGAAACGACGCGGGTCGTTGAAGGTCACGCGCGACCGGACGCCTTTGGGCGAGACGACATGGAAGACGACATGGTCGTGCACCGCGTTTTTCGAGCGCTCGTGATAAAACGCGCCCAACATTTCGCTGTTATCGGGCATTTCGCTGTCATCGGACATTTCGATGCGGAACGAACCAGACATGCCGAGATGGCAGATCAGCACCGGGCCGCCTGCCAGATACATCGTCAGGTATTTGGCCCGGCGACCGAGTGCCGTAATCGTCTTGCCGGTCAGCCTCTCCGAGAATTTTTCAGGAAACGGAAAGCGCAGGTCGGGCCGGCGTGCCTCGACGCGTGCGATGCGGGCGCCTTCCAGGACCGCCTGCAGGCCACGCCGGACCGTTTCGACCTCAGGCAATTCAGGCATGGCCGCCTATCGTTGCATAAAAGGAGGTGCCGTGGCGGCCGCGTGCCAGCCCAAGATGCTCGGCGACCGTTTCACCGATGTCGGCGAACGTCGTTCTGAGCCCAATGTCACCGCCAAAACCTGATCCCGTGCCGATCACCGGAATGCGTTCGCGCGTATGATCGGTGCCGTGCCAGGTCGGATCGTTGCCATGGTCGGCCGTGAGGATGAGAAGATCGCCGTGCCTCAGCCGCGCAAGCGCCTCCGGCAGCCGCCGGTCGAAGGCCTCGAGCGCGGCGGCATAGCCGGCAACGTCGCGCCGATGGCCGAACTCGGTGTCGAAGTCGACGAAATTGGCGAAGACGAGATCGCCGTCGCCCGCGTCATCCATCGCGCCGAGCGCCTTGTCGAACATCGCCATGTTGCCGGCGGCCTTGCGCACTTCCGAAATGCCGCGATGGGCGAAGATATCGCCGATCTTGCCGACCGCGATGACCCGGCTGCCCCGCGCCGTCAGCCGGTCGAGCAGGGTTGGTTCGGGTGGCGGCACCGAATAGTCCCGGCGGTTGTGCGTCCGTTCGAAGCTCGCGGCGGTTTCCCCAATGAAAGGTCGCGCGATCACCCGTCCGATGTTCAGCGGATCGACCAGCCTGCGCACCACCTTGCAGAATTCGTAGAGCCGTTCCAGGCCGAAGTGAACTTCATGCGCGGCGATCTGCAGAACGGAGTCGACCGAAGTGTAGCAGATCGGCTTGCCGGTGCGTATATGCTCCTCACCGAGCCGTTCGATGATCTCCGTGCCCGGGGCATGGCAATTTCCGAGAACGCCCGGCACCTCTCCTTCGCGGATGATTGCTTCGGTCAGCTCGGCTGGAAAGGCGGGAACCGTGTTCGGGAAATAGCCCCAGTCGAACCGGACTGGCAAGGCGGCGATTTCCCAATGGCCCGACGGCGTGTCCTTGCCGCTTGAAATCTCCTGCGCCGCGCCATGGAAGGCGGAGGCGAGCTGGGCCTTGCCGCCGATGTCGATGCTGAATCCTGTCGCGGTTTTCGCCGCGTGGCCCAGACCGAGCGAGAGCATATTGGGTATGAAAAGCGGTCCTTTGCGCAGCCCCTCGCGATCCGCCCGGCCTTCTGCGCAGGCTCTGGCGATGTGTCCGAACGTGTTGGAACCGGCGTCGCCATAGCGCTCGGCGTCGGCCGCGCCGCCGATGCCGAAGGAATCGAGAACGAAAAGGAAGGCGCGCGCCATTGCAGGGTTCATTATTATTGTCTGTCCGTCCGCCCAGACATAGGGTTCCGCGGCGCCATTGGCAATTCGGAACCAGACGGCTTGGCGCGATAGTTGAGATGCCGCGAAATGCCGGCATAGGCATGGATCGATGAAAGGCGAGCGGGGACTCACATGAGGCATGCCTTGAAGGCCTCCGTAGCCATTATGACGATGCTGGGCGCATCCTGGTCAAACCCGGCGCGCGCCGATTGGCGGGACGACATCGGCACGTTTCGTGTCGGCATCGTTGCCGAGCCCGGCGCCGGCAACACCGTTCCGGGTCTTGAGCTGTTGACGGATGCCTACACCAAGGCGCTCGGCATGAGGGTGGAGTTTGTCGTTGCCCGCGACTACGCGGCGCTGATCGAGGCGCAGGCCAATGCCCAGATCGAATATGCGGTCTATTCGGCGACCGCCTACGCCACCGCATCCGAACGTTGCGAATGCGTCGAGCCTCTTGTGGCGCCTGTCGATTCCGACGGCGCGGTCGGCATCCGCTCCGTCTTGCTGACGCGGGACGGCAAGGTCCCGGATCTGGCCGCGATGGAAGCACATCGGGTCGCCATGGCGCCCCCGGACAGCGTCGGCGGTTCTCTCTTGCCACTTGCCGGGCTGGCCGCCGAAGGCGTCAAGGTTGCCGAGGACGCACCATTTCTGACGCACGCCAGTTCGGCTGCGGCGGCTGAAACGATGCTGGTCGATGGTGAGGCCGATGCCCTGTTCGGCTGGATGCCGGCGATGGCCGATGGTCAGCCGGATCTTCCGGGCGGCACGGTGGCTAGGCTGGAAATGGCAGGGATTTCGAAAGCAGCACTTCGGGTCGTGTGGACGTCCGGCGTGCTGCGATATGGTCCCCATGCCGTCCGCAGCGATCTCGACCCCGAAGCCAAACGGCGGCTCACCGTGTTCCTCATCAATCTCAGATCGATGTCGCCGGATGTCTACGATCTTCTGGAATGGAAACATTCCGGCGGCTTCGCCGTCGCCAGTCCGGATGACTACGCGATGGCCGCGGCGATCGTGCGCCTGGTGTCAGGCAACCATCGACAGCAATAGCAACCGGCGTCGGAGCATCGGAGCAAAAAAAGAAGACCGGTTCTGTGTCAATCCGAGTTCAAAAAATGGAGCGGCGGTGCGGCTCGATTTGAGAGTCCGCCGCTCTGCCCGCGGTTGTTTCAGCAGGTGGCGCAAGGAATCGTCAGGCTCCTGCGGGGCCTGAGATAATATGTTTCCCCCATCGATATCTTGTTGAAGGCCGAGCTCAATCCAAGTCGCTTTTCGCTGTCCGCCGACCAGGTGATGATCGGCTCGTATGCAAGATCGCTTTCGACGCGAATGAGGAAGGTGTCCTTGATCTCAAGCGCTTTTGGAATCGTGGTGACGGAGTCCTTGGCGGCGTCGGCGCTGAAGGCATCGCCAACCATCTTGCGTGACCACACGACCTGCACCTTCGGCGGCGTTTCGTTGGTGACCTTTATCGCGGTGATGACGATCTTCGGGGTCGAGCGGTTGTAGGGCTGAAGGGTGGAGTTGCCGATCTTCATGATCGCATCGAGATCGGCGGCGGAGATTATCTCCTGCTGGGTGACCAGATCCGCCACCATGCTGCCTATGCGGCTGACCTTCTTGCTGGTCTCGATGGCTTGCGAGGCTTCCATGGTCATGAAGTACATGATCAGCAGGACAGGCACGATGAAGGCAAACTCAACGGCCGCGACACCGCGGCGATCGCAGCAGAACCGGATGGCTTTCGTGCAGATCCCAGTGATTCCCATATGTGCCCCCGCACGCCCCATGCCCTCGTCCTTTTCCCCACTCACGCAATGGCTCGGTTCAGTCGTCGAACGGCTCGTTCTGCCAGGTCACCGATGTGAAATGCAGCGTCTTGCCGCCGTCCAGATTGGCCATCGATTTAGCCATGAAATCGGTCATGACCGGCCATTTGTAAAAAACCCGCAGCATGTTCTTCGATGCAGCTAGGCCCGGGTCTACCGTAAAGGTCGTTATTTTCGTGCCGGTCAGCTCGATGTCGCCAGCTGTTGTGATCTTGAAGCCCGCGGTTGCCGCGTCGGCGAAGGTTGGGAATTCGCGCAGGTCCACCAGCAATCCGGGGCAGTCCTTGGCGACCATGATCTCCAGCCGGCTGCAGATCATGGCCTTCAGCGTGGCCTCGGTCACGTCGGCCCTCTTTAGCTGCCCTGTCCGTAACTGGCGCGCGACGTCGTCGGTGATGTTGGCCATCACCTCCTGCCCGGCAAATGAAATGCAACTCTCCAGGATGGCAAAGACGAGGAGCGCAAACGGCACCGCAAGCATCGCGAATTCGATGGCCGTGCTGCCGCGCCGGTCACCAAGGAATCGCGCGGAAAAGCTCGCTCGTCCTGCTTTGCTCATGTCCCGTCTTCGCCGATCCTGATGGGGGTGTCGGAGGAAACATTAGCGGAAACCCATTGAGGCGCGGTTTGGATGATCGTTAAATTCGACGGAAAGGTTTTAAGCGGCCGATAACCAAAGCGGCATTTCAGTGAGACGAGAATAGCCCAGTTGCTTATTGGCCGGCGCTCATCTCGGCTTCCGAGGCTTTCTCCGCATCGCTCTTGTACGAGCTTTCGCAATACGGCGTGCAGGACATGGTCTGTATTTCGGCACGTCGATAGATGCGCACCGACGACGCGTCCTGTCGCACGACAGTGATCTGCTCGTCGACGATCGGACTGCCCTCTTGATCGAGGACGACGAGGTTGGTGACGCCAAAGCCCTTGCCCGTCAGCACGATCGTCGAAGCATCCTGCACGGAGGCATCGGCGATCGCCGGATTGCCGACGACGATCGTATCGGCGGCGCGCGACAATTTGACGATCTTCGCCTGGTTCATCGTAACCTCGATGCCGCCGCCCGCATTGGCCGGCACGACGAAGGCCGTGGTGGCAAGAAGCGCGGCAATCGGAAAGGACGATCTCGGCCCGGTCATTGAAGCGCTCCACGGCGGCGAACTGCTCAACGGAACATGAACGAGATTGGTGAACCAACGGTTAAGCGGATGGAAGCCGTGGTGATGTCGGGATCGGAATCATGATCGCCTGGAGCGCGCCGCCCCTTTCTCAAATCGCCAAATTGCGGCTTTCTCGGCCTTTGGGGTGTTTGTCGGGTTCGCGAGCGTCACTTAGTTTACGGTTAACCACGCAATGCCTTCGAAGCGGGAAAGGAATCGGTAAGGCTGTTTATTAAGCCGATCGAAAGAGCTTCTCCATAGATTGGCAGCATCCGATCAGCCACCAAGAGAAGTTGACGGAATTGCTGTAACATCTGGAGTAGGAGCTCTCGAATGTCTAATCTCATTGCACGTTTTGTGAAGGACGAATCCGGCGCGACCGCCATCGAATATGGTCTGATCGCCGCCCTCATCGCACTCGCTATCATGGTCGGCGCCGGTCAACTGGGCAATAGCATCAACCAGAAGTTCAAGGATATCTCCTCGACGCTGAACGGCGCCTGATAATAGCGACGTTAGTCGCTTTTTCGGATCAAGGGCCGCCTCGTTTGGCGGCCCTTATTCGTTGTGTCAGGCGATTTTGAATTCCCGGCCTCATCAATCGTTAATCGAACACGTCTAGGCTGGGCCAGGTACCATGGGCGCTGCGCTGATGATTGAAGCCTTGATCTTCGTTGTCTTTCCGTTCTGCATGCTTTTCGCCGCGATCTCCGACATGCTGTCGATGACGATCGCCAATCGCGTGCCGGTGCTGCTCGTGGCTGTTTTCGCTCTGGTCGCACCGCTGACGGGCATGGACTGGGCAACCTATGGCTTGCATTTCGCCTCCGGCGGCCTTGTCCTCGCCGTGACGTTCGGTCTGTTCGCGCTCGGCGGCATGGGAGGCGGAGACGCCAAGCTGCTGGCCGCCACGGCCCTCTGGATGGGGCTGAACATTCATCTCGTCGAATATCTCGTGGCCTCGGCATTCATCGGGGGCCTCCTGACGCTCGCCATCCTCGCTTATCGCAAATCGCCGCTTGCAGCCGTTACAAGTCACAATCCGTTTTTACGCCACTTCGCCGACGAGACGACCGGCGTACCCTATGGCATAGCGCTCGGCATTGGCGGGCTGCTCACCTTTCCGAATTCGCCGTTGATGGCGTGGGCACTCGTAAGGCTGGCGGCCTAATTCTCGCCGCCAACTTTCCCTCGTGAGACTAGGCTTCCACTATTTCGATTTTGGCGTTGGAGCAGGCGGCTTGGCCGCCTTTTTTACGGGCCGAACCGGATGCCTCAAATTTATGTAAACCTTAAATTAATCACGATCGTAAGCATTATATTAACCTTGTTTTGACGATTGCCGCTGCAAGGTCCGGCTTGGCTACGTGGTTTGCCAAGAGGTTCGGACAAATGCCAGCATCCCGACTGATCATTCTAGGCGTGGCGGTGGCCGCGGCGGGTGGCGCAGGCTATGTTGCAAAAAACATGGTGGCGGCTCCGCCGCCTCAAATCGTCGATTCCGGCCCCTCGGCGCCGGCAATCGCGCTTCAGGACGTGCTTGTCCTGTCCGGCGACGTTCCGATGGGCAGCCCGCTCGAGAACAATATCAGCTGGCAGTCCTGGCCGGCCGACGGCATCAACGCGAATTTCATAACCCGTGCCGCGGAGCCCGAAGCGCTTGAGAAGCTGAAAGGCGGTGTCGCCCGTGTGGCGATGTATGCCGGCGAGCCTTTGCGGCGCTCCAAGCTGATCGGCGAGGGACAGAGCTTCATGTCGTCCATCCTGCCCTCCGGCATGCGGGCCGTCGCCACGGCCGTATCGGCCGACACCTCGGCCGGCGGCTTCATTCTTCCCAACGATTTCGTCGACGTCATCATGACCCGCAGAGCCGATGCCGCGAATGGCGGCAGCGGCTTTACGACCGAAACCATCCTCAAGAACATTCGCGTCCTGGCAATCGACCAGACAATCCAGGAGGACGAGGAAGGCAAGAGGACCAGAGTCGGCCAGACCGCCACGCTGGAGCTGACACCCCAGCAGGCGGAAATCATCACCGTCGCCCAGCAGATGGCGGATCGCCTGACATTGGCGCTGCGGTCGATCAGCGATACCCAGGAGAAGAATCTGGGCGAGGCCGACTATCTCGTTTCCGGCAATGGGCGGCGCGGAACGGTGCGATTGATAAAGTCGGGCGAAGTTTCCGAAGTGGGGGCAAGGCAATGAGGCTACACGCTGGACTGCCGGTCACACTGGCTGCGGCAATCGGCCTGTTTCTCCTCGGAACGAATGCGCATGGTGTCGTCGAGGCGAATGCGGCAGGCAAGAATGCCGAGGTGTCGGCTTCGACCGCCACCCAGCGCGTCAAGCTCGGTCTCAACAAATCGGTGGTCATCGACCTGCCGAGCGATGCCTATGATATTCTCGTCGCCAATCCGGCGGTCGCCGATGCGGTGACCCGCACCGCCAGGCGCATCTATTTGTTCGGAAAGGCGGTGGGCGACACCAACATCTTCGTCTTCGGCCCCAATGGCGAACAGATCGTCAGCCTGGATCTGGCAGTCGAACGCGACGTCGCCGGGCTGGAAGACTATATCAGGCGCTTCATCCCGTCATCGACCATTGCGGTCGAATTGCTGAACGACAACGTCGTCCTGACCGGAACCGTGGACACTCCCCTGGATGCCAAGCGCGCGGTCGATCTGGCAACCATCTTCGTGTCCGGCGGTGAAGCGACCACGGGACAATATTCGCAGACCGCCTCCGGCGGCTCGGCCGAAGCCGGTGTCGACATCGACAATCCGGATTCCGAGCGCCGCGTCAGCCAGATCGTCAACCTGCTGCAGATCATCGGCGACGACCAGGTGACGCTGAAAGTGACGGTGGCCGAAGTCAGCCGCTCGGTGATGAAGCAGCTCGGCGTCAACCTTATTGGCGACGGCGGCAGCAACGGCATCAGTTGGAGCGCACTGACCAGCCCCGCATACGGATTGGGAAAGCCACTGTCGCAAAACTCGGGACTTTCAATCGGCACCTCGGCGCTTCAAGCGTACATCAACGCCATGGAGCAAAGCGGTGTCATGAAGACGCTGGCCGAGCCGACATTGACCGCAGTCTCGGGTGAGAAAGCGACTTTCAAAGTCGGCGGTGAATTCAATCTCATCACAAGCCGAACGAACAACGTTTCAGGCGACAATCAAACGGGCCAGGTTACTTACACCAACGAAAAGCTCGAATATGGAATTGGCCTCGAATTCCAGCCTGTCGTGCTCTCGGCGGGCCGCATCAGCCTTAAAGTGAGGACGTCGGTTTCGGAGCCTACGACGGAAGGCGCCACAGTGCTCGAAGGGGGTGGTGACTTGCCCGGCACCACTTTGCTGTCGATCCGCAAACGCCTGGCCGACACCACCGTCGAATTGCCTTCCGGCGGTTCGATGATGATCGCCGGCCTCGTTCGAGACGATATCCGGCAGGCGGTCGCGGGGCTGCCCGGGCTGACCAAGATACCGGTGCTCGGCACGCTGTTCCGCAGCAGGGACTTCGTCCGCAACGAAACCGAGCTCGTCATCATCATCACGCCCTACCTGGTGAAGCCGGTGGCGCGCAACGAGCTTGCCAAGCCGGATGACAATTTCAACGCGGCCAGCGATGGCGCCGGCATGTTCCTTGGCCGTGTCAATCGCGTCTACGGCACCATGCAGACCGACAAGCCCAACGGCCGTTACCACGGCGTTGTCGGCTTCATCTACAAGTGATCGGGGAAGCGGACATGTCTCAGTCAGCGTCGAAGCCAAGGAAGATCATCGCAGCGATGCGGCCCGGCCGTTCGCGGACCTACCGGCCGGCCATTCCGGTCCTGGCGATTGCGGTCGCGGCATTGCTGGCGGGCTGCGCCAAGCGGGACAGCATCACGGTTGGTGCCGTTCCGGACGACTATCGCACCACGCATCCGATCGTGATCGCTGAGAAGGTCCAGAAGATCGACCTTCCGGTCGGCGCCGGCGACCGCGGCATGACCGGGTCTCAACGCGCCACGCTTCTGGGTTTCCTGGACGGCTACGACAAGAGTGCCGCTCCGGCTCTGACGATCTCGATCCCGAGCGGTTCGGCCAACGAGATCGCCGCGACCGCAGCCGGTCGCGATTTCGCCAGGCTTGCGATTGCCAGCGGCATCAGCCGCAACCGGATCGCCGTGACTACCTACCAGTCGGTTTCGGCCGAAGCGTCCGCGCCGATCCGCGTCGCCTTTGTCTCGGTGAAGGCCCAGACCGATAAATGTGGGCGCTGGCCCGAAGATCTGCTGGAGACGTCGGAAAACAAGCACTACGCCGATTTCGGCTGCTCTTATCAAAACAATCTTGCCGCCCAGATGGCCAACCCAGCCGATCTAATCGGGCCGCGCAAGCAATCCGATATCGACGCGGAAAATCGCGGCGAGGTGATCGACGTCTACCGCCAGAGAGGCATTTCGGACGAGTTCCTCGGCAATTCCGAAGTGGAATATTGAGCTTGAGCCGCGCAGGTCACGGAAAGAAATGACAATGAGCAATCTTGCCTACGACGCAGGGCTAGACGGCGGCGAAACCTCGCAGCAGGATATCGCCGCCATGCAGGCGTTGCGGCCGATTCCGCGCATTTCGATCCAGGCATTTTGCGAGACCGAAGGCGTTGCCAATCCGGTCGAGCGCGCCGGCGAGGATCGCCGCATGGCGAAGGCCCATCTGAAGGCCCATATGGGCGGCATCGCCACCGCCATCGAATTCTACCAATCGGCGCCGACACCGAACTTGATCCTGCTGGAATCGCGCAGCGAGCCGACGCAATTGCTCGAGCAGCTCACGCAGCTCTCCGAATATTGCGATCCGACCTCCAAGGTCGTGGTCATCGGCCACTACAATGATGTTGGCCTTTACCGCGAGCTCATCCGCTCCGGCATTTCCGAATATGTCATCGCGCCGGTGTCGATGGCCGACATCGTCAGCGTGATATCGTCGATTTTCGTTGATCCGGAGGCCGAGCCGATCGGCCGCTCGATCGCCTTCATCGGCGCCAAGGGCGGCGTCGGCTCCTCGACCATTGCCCACAATGTGGCCTGGGCGATGTCGTCCCTGTTCAAATCTGAAGTGGTCGTCGCCGACCTCGATCTTGCTTTCGGAACGGCCAACATCAATTTCGATCAGGATCCGGCGCAAGGCATTGCCGAGGCGGTCTTCTCACCGGAGCGCGTCGACGAGGTCTATCTCGACCGGCTGCTTGCCCAGTGCGCCGAGCACCTGTCGCTGCTTGCAGCACCTTCAACGCTCGACCGGGTCTACGATTTCGATCCCGACGCCTTCATGCAGCTTATCGACACGGCCCAGCGCAGTGTGCCGCTTCTGGTGCTCGATATCCCGCACATCTGGACAGGCTGGACCAAGAACACGCTGGTCAAGGCCGACGAGATCGTGATCACAGCGACGCCGGAGCTGGCCAATCTGCGCAACACCAAGAATCTCGTCGACATGTTAAAGCGGCTTCGCCCGAACGATCCGCCGCCCAAGCTGATCATCAATCAGGCAGGCGTGCCGAAGCGCCCGGAGATTGCGTCATCCGACTTCGCCGACTCGCTCGGCCTGTCGCCGATGTCGGTGATTCCTTTCGAGCCGCAGCTGTTCGGAAATGCCGCCAATAATGGGCGCATGCTCGGTGAAATGGATGCCAAGAACCAGGTCGTCGGCATGGTCAACGAGATTGCGCATGTGCTGACCGGGCGCAGCGAAATCAAGGCAAGAAAGAAAGCGGGCCTGGGCAATCTCCTTGGCAAGCTCTCGCGCAGCAAGAAGTGATGCTTTCGCAGCGGAATTGGTAGTCGATCATGTTTGGTAAAAGAGGTAGCGACGACGGCAGCCGGTTCACCCCGGAATTCCGTCAGCCGGCACCTGCGCCCGCCGCGCCGGCGGCGGCAAACCCTGCGGAAACGTCGGTTCTTGCCAAACCCGCGCCGCCGTTGCTTGGCACGTCCGCGGCCCCGCTCGCGCGCCGCGCTGTCGAGGCGCCGCCACTGGCACCGGAGCCAAAAAGGATCCAGCGCGAGAAGAGCGAAGCCTACTACGACACCAAGAGCCAGGTCTTCTCCGCGCTCATCGACACGATCGACCTGTCGCAGCTCGCCAAGCTCGATCCCGAAAGCGCGCGCGAAGAAATCCGCGACATCGTCAACGACATCATCGCGATCAAGAATTTTGCGATGTCGATCGCCGAACAGGAAGAACTGCTCGACGACATCTGCAATGACGTCCTGGGTTACGGGCCGCTGGAGCCATTGCTCGCCCGCGACGACATCGCCGATATCATGGTCAATGGTTCCAAGGACGTCTACATCGAGGTCAACGGGAAGGTCGAGCAGACCGGAATTCGTTTCCGCGACAACCAGCAGCTTCTCAACATCTGTCAGCGCATCGTCAGCCAGGTTGGCCGCCGCGTCGATGAATCGAGCCCGATCTGCGACGCACGCCTTCCCGATGGTTCCCGCGTCAACGTCATCGCGCCGCCGCTCGCCATCGACGGCACCGCTCTCACCATCCGCAAGTTCAAGAAGGACAAGCTGACGCTCGATCAGCTGGTCAAGTTCGGTGCCATTTCGCCGCATGGCGCCGAGATTCTCAAGATCATCGGCCGCGTCCGCTGCAACATCGTCATTTCGGGCGGCACCGGCTCGGGCAAGACGACGCTGCTCAACTGCCTGACCAACTATATCGACCGCGAGGAACGCGTCATCACCTGCGAGGACTCGGCCGAGCTGCAATTGCAGCAGCCGCATGTCGTGCGTCTGGAAACCCGCCCGCCCAACCTCGAGGGCGAGGGCGAGGTGACCATGCGCGACCTGGTCAAGAACTGCCTGCGCATGCGTCCCGAGCGTATCATCGTTGGCGAAGTGCGCGGACCCGAAGTGTTCGATCTTCTGCAGGCGATGAACACCGGTCATGACGGCTCGATGGGCACGATCCACTCGAACAGCCCGCGCGAATGCCTGAACCGTATCGAATCGATGATCGCGATGGGCGGCTACACGCTGCCGCAGAAGACCGTGCGTGAAATCGTGGTCGGTTCCGTGGACGTGATCATCCAGGCCGCTCGCCTGCGCGACGGATCGCGGCGTATCACCCACATCACCGAGGTGATCGGAATGGAGGGCGATGTCATCATCACGCAGGACATCGTCCTCTACAACATCAAAGGCGAGGATGCGAACGGCAGGCTGCTGGGCGAGCACGTGTCGACAGGCATCGGTCGTCCGCATTTCTGGGAGCGCGCCCGCTACTATGGCGAGGAACAGCGCCTCGCCAATGCGCTCGAGGCGATGGAGAAACGCGCTGACTGAAGCATTCGGAGGCGTAGGGGCCAGGATCGATGTTCGGAATTGACGGCACCGTATTGGCATTCATCGTGCTCGCCGGCTTCAGCGCCGGCGCGGTCGCCTATGCTTTTCTGTTCAATCGGATTAGCACCGAGAAGCAAGTCGGCAGGCGGCTTGAAACGATCAAGACTGCCGAGACGGATCGTGACGTCGTCAAGGCCTCGCGCGATCGCGTGGCGGAAGCGGCCAAGCGTCGCAAATCGGTCCAGGATTCGCTGAAGGATCTTGAGCAGAAGCAGAAAACCAACCAGAGCATCGTCAAGAAGCCGCCACTGAAGGCCCAGATCCGTCAGGCGGGCATGAAGGTCTCGCTCGAGCGCTTCTATCTCTACTCGGCCGTTTGCGGCGCCGTCCTGACGTTTCTTGCGTATTTCATCGGCGCGCCACTGCTTGTCTTGCCGGGTGCGCTGCTGGTCGGCACTCTCGGACTGCCACGCTGGTTCGTCTCGTTTTGCCGCGCGCGCCGGGTCAAGGCGTTCCTCAACGAATTTCCGAATGCGCTCGACATCATCGTGCGTGCGGTCAAATCCGGCCTGCCGCTGAACGACGCCGTCCGCCTGATCGCCAACGAATCTCCCGAACCGGTCAAGACCGAGTTCCGCCGCATCGTCGATTCGCAGCAGATGGGCCTGTCGATCCCCGACGCCAGCCTGCGTATGGCCGAAACAATGCCGTGCACGGAAGCGAGCTTCTTCGGCATCGTCATCCAGATCCAGTCCCAGGCCGGCGGCAATCTTTCGGAGGCGCTTGGCAATCTTTCGCGCGTGCTTCGCGACCGCAAGAAAATGAAGGCCAAGGTCCAGGCGCTGTCCATGGAAGCGAAGGCGTCCGCCGTGATCATCGGCGCGTTGCCTTTCGTCGTCGCCTTTCTCGTCTACCTGACAAGCCCGAACTATATCATGCCTCTGTTTACCACCAGCGCCGGCAATCTGATCCTCGGTTGCTCGGCGGTCTGGATGTCTATCGGCATCCTGGTGATGCGCAAGATGATGAACTTCGAAGTTTAGGATTTCGAGCGCATGACCGAAACTGTCGTCAAGACCCTTACCGACCCGGCATTCCTGATTGCCTTGCTGGTCGGCATCGCGGTGTTTGCGACCGTCTTCACGCTGCTGCCTGCTTTTGGTGGAAACCAGCTCAAGGCGCGCATGAAATCCGTAGCGCTGGAGCGCGACGAATTGCGCGCCAAGCAGCGTGCGCGGCTTGCCGTCGAGGCCGATCGCCGCCGTAAGGGCCTGCGCGAGCAACAGTCGATCGGCATGCGAAATATTGTCGACCGGCTGGACCTGAGACGCGCCCTTGCCGATGAAGGCACGTTGCAGAAACTCAAGGTGGCTGGCTTTCGCGGGCAGAATCCGCTGACGCGTTTCCTTTTCTTCCGTCTGGTCCTGCCCTTTATCGGCTTTGCGCTGGCCGCGATGTATCTGTTCGTGCTCGGAGGATTGCCGGAGCAGCCGCCTCTCATCAAACTGTTTGTCTGCGTCGTCGTCGCCTATGCGGGTTTTTACGCGCCGGTGCTTTACGTCAACAACCGCGCCACTAAGCGCAAGCAGTCGATCCAAATGGCGTGGCCGGACGCGCTCGATCTGATGCTGATCTGCGTCGAATCAGGCATGTCGGTTGAGGCGGCGTTTCGCAAGGTCGCGGACGAGATCGGCGCGCAATCGGTGGCGCTTGCCGAAGAGTTCATCCTGACCAATGCCGAACTTTCCTACTTGCAGGAACGCAAGCAGGCTTACGAGAACCTTGCAAGTCGCACCGGCCTGGAATCGGTCAAGTCGGTGTCGCAGGCGCTGGTCCAGGCTGAGCGCTACGGCACGCCGGTGGCGCATGCGCTGCGCGTGCTTGCCAGTGAAAGCCGCGACATGCGCATGAACGCCGCCGAGAAGAAGGCCGCGGCCTTGCCACCGAAGCTCACCGTGCCGATGATCCTGTTCTTCCTGCCGGTGCTGTTCGCCATCATTCTGGGTCCTGCAGGCATCCAGGTGAGCCAGCGCGGCATCTTCGGCGCCCCGTCGACATCCAGCGGCCAATAGCCTCGCCAAGGCGACAATACACGCAAAATCCGCGGTGCTGATGCACCGCGGCTTTGGAATTTCCGGCATGTCGACGAGTTGAGGGACTGGCCGGCAAAGCCGGCGCGGTCAGTTGGTGGCAGGCTTCGCCTTGTCCTGGTCCTTGAGCTGGCTCCAGGCGTTCTGCTGGGCGAGCATCTGGCGAAGGTAAGCCACGTTCGCTTGCGCCTGTTCGGCCGAGAGCTCCTGCGAAGCGATTTTCTCGGCTTCGTCGAAACGACCCTGCAGGCCGACGACCAACGCCAGGTTCTGGCGGACGCGGCTGTCGGCGTTCGGCTGCTGGGCGGCCGAGCGCATATAGGTTTCGGCCGTGCGCAGGTCACCTTCCAGCACATAGGACATGCCGAGATTTGAAAGGATCGAAGGTTCGTTCGGCTTGAGGTCCAGCGCCTTGCGATAATCCTGGCGCGCCTCGTCTCTCTGGCCAAGCTGGTCGAGAATCGCGGCTTCCGCCGACACCAGTTTCCAGTCCGGATATTCCGGCGTCTGCGCGCGGCGCACGGCGTCGAGCGCCGGCTCGAACTGGCCGTTGGCGGCGAGCGCCTTGCCATAGGCGGCAAGCACGTCGCGGTCTTTCGGCAAGGCGATCGCCAGCTTGCGCATCACGGCGAGCGACTGGTCGGCGTCGCCATCCATTTGCAGCGCCGCCGCGTAATTCGTCGCGATCCGCTTGTCGTTGGGGTTTTTGGCGTAGGACTGACCGAGCGCTGCTGTCGCATTGTGCAACTCGCTGGCCGACATGGTTTCCAGTGGTTTGCCGCTGGAGCGCGAGATGGAACCGGTCGTCAACTTGCTGGTTCCGCAGCCGGCGACGCTGGCCGCAAGCGCCATCATAAACGCCGTGGTGATCAGCCGCTTTCCCGTGGCGTTCATCTTGCGGTTGGTCGGCATCTGCACCAGGCCTCCATTCATAGACGTGGCCATTACGTGGCCATCTTCCCTCCCGCAGAAATATTCTGTTAACCCTAACGGACAGTTAAGAAGCGCCGACTCGAACGCCGGAGACCATCGAATGCCTGTCGAACTCGTCGAGAGAAAACTGAAGACCGCGCTGCCGGTCCATCTGGTGGAGAAGGATAGGCTGGATGCGGCAGGTCTTCCGCCATCCACGATCGCCTGGGCCAGGGCCAACGGCTTTTCCGGTGAGGCAGGCAGGACACTGGCCGTGCCCAGCGAAAACGGCGCGCTGGCCGGAGCCCTGTTCGGCCTCGGCGATGGTGAAAGCGCGCTTGCCCTCGGCGCGTTGGCGCGAGCCTTGCCGGAGGGCGACTGGCATTTCGTCTCCACATTGGCCGAGCCGGACCTTGCGGCAATAGCGCTGGTTCTCAGTGGTTATGTCTTCACCCGCTACGGCAAGAAGCCCGGCAAGGCGCTGCGTTTTTCGCTGCCGTCCGGCGCTGAAGCGGCTTATGTTCGTCGTATCGCCGATGGCGTTTTCCTGACGCGCGATCTGGTCAATACGCCGACCAGCGATATGGGGCCGGACGATTTGGAGGCGGCTGTCCGGACCTTGGCCAAAAAGCACAAGGCCGAAGTGTCGGTGACCAAGGGCGACGATCTGCTCAAGAAGAATTTCCCGATGATCCATGCGGTCGGCCGCGCATCGGTCGGCGCGCCGCGCCTGATCGACATGATTTGGGGGCCGAAGAACGCCCCGAAGGTGACGCTGGTCGGCAAGGGCGTCTGCTTCGACACGGGCGGTCTCGACATCAAGCCCTCCTCGGGCATGCTCTTGATGAAGAAGGACATGGGTGGCGCCGCCAACGTATTGGGCCTTGCCTCCATGATCATGGCCGCTGGCCTGAAGATCCGGCTGCGTGTGCTGATCCCGGCGGTCGAGAATTCGATCGCCGGCAACGCCTTCCGGCCCGGCGACGTGCTGGCGAGCCGCAAGGGCATCACCGTCGAGGTCGGCAACACCGATGCCGAGGGACGGCTGGTGCTGGCGGATGCCTTGGCGCTGGCCGACGACGACGAGCCGCAACTGCTGATCGACATGGCGACCCTGACGGGGGCTGCTCGCGTCGCGCTCGGTCCCGACCTTCCGCCCTTCTACACTGGCGATGAAGCGCTGGCGTCCGAACTGGCGGCGGCTTCCGCCGCGGTCGAGGATCCGCTATGGCGCATGCCGCTGTGGCGGCCTTATGACGCAAAGCTGTCCTCGAAGATCGCCGACATCAACAACGTCACGTCTGACGGGTTCGCCGGCTCGATCACGGCGGCGCTGTTCCTGAAGCGCTTCGTCGAGAAGAGCGCCGGCTGGGCGCATTTCGACATCTTCGCCTGGAACCCGTCCAATCGGCCGTACGGGCTCGCTGGCGGCGAGGCGCAAGGCATCCGCGCGCTGGAAAGGGTCATCTCGAAACGCTACGCCTGAGGGTTGCTGTCCAACCGGAAATTTTCGAAACTGAAACGGAACCGAAACAATTTGCCGGCATGCTGGCTAGATGTCGATTTCCATGCGCCCGAGCCAGGCCTTGCGACTGTGGCAGCAGGTGATGCTGTCCCAGGTGCGCGACGATACGCCGGACCTTACCATGCGCCAGACGGCGATCCTGTTCACCATCTATCTCGACCCGCCGCCGCACACGGTGCGCGGGCTCGCTGCCCGGCTCAATGTCACTAAGCCGGTGATTACCCGCGCGCTCGACACAATGGGCGCGCTGAAGCTGGTTTCGCGCCATCGCGACGAGCTCGACAAGCGCAACGTGCTGGTCAAGCGCACTGTCGAAGGTGCTCTCTTTGTCGAGCGCTTCGGCGATGTTATCATCGCCAGAGCCCAGGAATTGCCCATCTGACCGAGTTGCCGATTTGAACGAGTTGCCGATTTGACCGCCAGGGATGCCCGCCTCCACGTCTTCCGTTCCGATCTCGCTGATGTCAGGCTGAAAGGCGAGGTCGCCGCCGATCGCTTCGTCGCCGGACGGCCAGCGCGTATATCAGCTTCAGTGGCCGATATCCGCAAGGCGCCGCGCCCGGATGCCGGAGTCGACACGCAGCTTCTGTTCGGCGACGACGTCCTCGTCTTCGAGGACGTTGAGGGCTGGGCCTGGATCCAGGCCGAGCGCGATGGCTATGTCGGCTATGTCGCCGACACCGTGCTGGGGGCGCGAGGCCATACGCCCACCCATGTCGTCTCGGTGCCGCGCACCTTCCTTTATCCCGGACCGGATTTGCGGTTTCCGTCGAACGGACAGCTCTCGATGGGATCGGCGGTAACGGTGACGGGCGCGGCTGAAACACGCGGTACGCACTATGCGCTGCTGCCATCCGGCGAGGCGGTCATATCGGGCCATTTGCGGCCCTTGAACAAACCAGCTGCCGACTATGTCGCGGTCGCGGAAACCTTTCTCGGCACACCCTATCTGTGGGGCGGCGCCTCCGGCTTCGGCATCGATTGTTCCGGCCTCGTGCAACTGGCGATGCACATGGCCGGCAGGCAAGTGCTGCGCGACACCGACATGCAGGCGGCGACCATCGGTGAGCCGCTCGACCCGGCCTGGGATTCTGCCGGGTTGCGGCGCGGCGACCTGGTGTTTTGGAAAGGCCATGTCGCTGTTATGACCGACCCAGAAACGATGATCCATGCCAACGGCCACACCATGCTGGTCTCGCGTGAAGGGTTCAGAGAAGCCGTCGCCCGCATCGGCTATCTCTATGGCGGCCCGACGGGGTTTCGGCGGCCTTAGGGGCATCCCTTACCTCTCCCCCTGTGGGAGAGGTCGGATTGCCCCGATTTGTCCTTCACAAATCGGTTGGCAATCCGGGTGAGGGGTAAGTTGGCGCCAAGCTGGAACACCCCTCATCCGTCTTGCCGCTTCGCGGCAATCCACCTTCTCCCACACGGGGAGAAGGTGGAGAGGCGCTCGATCACCTTTTGTTCCGATTCTCCTTGGCGATTGCGCGCCGCCGCGCTACCTCTGGCGCGTGACAGAGCAGCCGCGCCTTGCCGAACAGAATGCCGCCGTGCACTTGCCCGAGCCATTCCTCAGATGGTTTTCGCAAAAGGGCTGGTCGCCGCGTGCCCATCAGATCGAATTGCTGGCGACTGCCCAAGCCGGGCAGTCGGTGCTGCTGATCGCACCGACCGGCGCCGGCAAGACGCTGGCAGGGTTCCTGCCGTCGCTGACCGAGTTGGCAGGTCGGCCAAGGAAGAAACCGGGGCAGGCGCGTCGCGGCATCCACACGCTCTACATCTCGCCGCTGAAGGCGCTGGCCGTCGACATCGAGCGCAATCTCGGCAAGCCGGTCGAAGAAATCGGTCTGCCTATCACGATCGAGACACGCACCGGCGACACGCCCGCCCACAAGCGCCAGCGGCAGAAGCTGGCGCCACCCGACATTCTCCTGACCACGCCCGAGCAACTGGCGTTGCTGATCGCGGCGCCCGACGCCAGGCGCTTCTTCGAGGACCTGCATTATGTCGTGCTCGACGAACTGCATTCGCTGGTGACGTCAAAACGCGGGCATCTCCTGTCGCTCGGTCTGGCCCGGCTGCGATCCTTTGTTCCGGGCTTGCAGACGATCGGCCTGTCCGCGACGGTGGCCGAGCCCGATGAATTGCGGCGCTGGCTGGTCAGCCAGAACCCACCCGGCGGCATGGCTGAGTTGATCGTCGTGACGGGCGGCGCCAAGCCCGAGATCTCCATTCTCGACTCGGAGGAGCGTGTGCCGTGGGCCGGACATTCGGCCCGCTACGCAACGCCGGAGATCTATAGCGAGATCAAGCGACACAAGACGACCCTGCTGTTTGTCAACACACGCAGCCAGGCCGAGCTGCTGTTCCAGGAGTTGTGGCGGGTCAATGAAGACACATTACCGATCGCCCTGCATCACGGCTCGCTCGATGTCGCCCAGCGCCGGCGCGTCGAAAAAGCCATGGGCGAGAATGCCTTGCGCGCCATCGTCGCCACTTCGACGCTCGACCTCGGCATCGACTGGGGCGATGTCGACCTGGTCGTCCATGTCGGCGCACCGAAGGGTGCGAGCCGGCTGGCGCAGCGCATCGGCCGCGCCAATCACCGCATGGATGAGCCGTCCAAGGCGATCCTGATTCCGGCCAACCGCTTTGAGGTGCTGGAATGCCGGGCGGCGCTCGACGCCAATTATCTCGGCGCCCAGGACACGCCGCCGCTGGTCAACGGCGGGCTCGACGTGCTGGCGCAGCATGTGCTTGGTTGCGCCTGCGGTGCGCCATTCCATGCCAATGCGCTTTTTGAGGAGGTAAGAGCAGCCGCGCCCTATGCCGAACTCGATCGGCCGACATTCGACCGCGTCATCGATTTCGTCGCCACCGGCGGCTATGCGCTGAAGAACTATGAGCGCTACGCCCGTATCCGCCTGAACAAGGACGGGCTGTGGCGCGTGTCCAATCCTCGGGTTGCTCAGCAGTATCGGTTGAATGTCGGCACCATCATCGAGGTGCCGGCGCTCAACGTGCGTTATATCAAGGCCGGCAGCAAGGGCTCTGCCTCGCGCGGCGGTCGCGTCCTCGGCAAGATCGAGGAGGCGTTCCTTGAAACGCTGACGCATGGCGACACGTTCATGTTTGCCGGCAAAGTACTGCGCTTCGAGGGCATCCGCGAGAATGAGTGCTTCGTATCGAATGCACCCGGCAGCGACGCCA
Source organism: Mesorhizobium sp. M6A.T.Ce.TU.016.01.1.1 (assembly GCF_003997065.1). Taxonomy (NCBI): domain Bacteria; kingdom Pseudomonadati; phylum Pseudomonadota; class Alphaproteobacteria; order Hyphomicrobiales; family Phyllobacteriaceae; genus Mesorhizobium; species Mesorhizobium sp. M6A.T.Ce.TU.016.01.1.1. Next base: position 403,995 of record NZ_RZTJ01000004.1, read on the forward strand.
AGGTGCCATATTATGGCGGCGGCAAATTCCCGCTTTCGACCTACCTCGCTGAGCAGGTCCGCATCATGCTGGATGACCCGCAGCGCTGGAAGAAGCTGCCGGAACAGGTGGCCGACTGGCTACGTTTCCAGGCCGACAAATCGGTACTGCCGAAACGCGATGACCTGCTGATCGAGACCTTTCCGCGCGGCAACCGGCACTACCTGGTGGCCTATCCGTTCGAGGGCAGGCTGGCGCACCAGACGCTCGGCATGCTGCTCACCCGCCGTCTCGACAGGGCGGGCGCCAGGCCGCTCGGCTTCGTCGCCACCGACTATGCACTTGCCATATGGTCGCTGGCCGATATGGGCAGGATGTTCCGGGCGAAGAAGCCTTCGCTCAGTGAACTTTTCGACCAAGACATGCTGGGCGACGATCTCGAAGCCTGGCTGGCCGGCAGCTGGCTCTTGAAACGCACCTTCCGCAACTGCGCGCTGATCTCGGGGCTGATCGAAAAACGCCATCCGGGCCAGGAGAAAAGCGGCCGCCAGGTCACTGTGTCGACCGACCTCATTTACGACGTTCTGCGCAGCCATGAGCCGGACCACATCCTGCTGCAGGCGACGCGTGCCGATGCGGCCACCGGTCTGCTGGATGTCAGCAGACTTGCCGAGATGCTCTCGCGCATCCAGGGACGAATCGTGCATAAGAACCTCGAACAGATCTCGCCGCTCGCCGTGCCGATCATGCTCGAGATCGGCAAGATGCCGGTGCATGGCGAGGCCGATGATACACTGCTGATGGATGCGGCAACGCTGGTCGAGGAAGCCATGGGGACGAAATGACGCGCGCGCTGGCCATGCCTGCACCCCTGGCGGATGCCGATTTTATCGGCATCGCCGGCGAGCGCGCGATCTGCGATCGGCGCGGCGTGCTCTACTTTCCCGAGCTGAAATTGCTGGCGGTGTCGGATCTGCATCTGGAAAAGGGATCGTCGCTAGCACGGCGCGGTACGTTGATCCCGCCTTATGATACCGGTGCGACGTTGTTGCGGCTGCAGGCGGTGATATCAGACTACCAGCCGGCGATCGTCATCAGCCTCGGCGACAGCTTTCATGATGGCGGCGGCGCGTCGCGCATGCACTCAAGCTTTCGCGAGCGGCTGGAAGGACTGATGGCCGGCCGCGACTGGTTCTGGGTTGCCGGCAACCATGACCCGGACGCGCCGGCCGACTTGCCCGGCGAGACGGTGCGCGAGCTGGCCATAGGCTCTCTGCTGTTCCGGCATGAACCTTCGGCAGTGAGAGTGGAAGGCGAGATCGCCGGCCATCTGCATCCGTGCGCCCGCATCGTGCAGCGCGGCCGCTCGGTGCGGCGGCGCTGCTTTGCCGGCGATGGCGGCCGCATGATCATGCCGGCCTTCGGCGCCTATACCGGCTCGCTCAATGTGCTCGACCGCGCCTATGCCGGGCTGTTCCGCCGCGAAACGCTGATGGCCTATATGCTCGGCACGGAGCGCATCTTCGCGATTTCCCGCTCAATGCTGAGGCCCGGCTGAGACCGCTACCGGCCGTAGTACAAGGTGACGGTGTGCTTCGCCTCGGCGAAAAACAGCCAGCGTTCGACCAGCATGCCGGCGAATTGAGCGATTGCGGCGAGCGCCGACAGCACCGCCGCATAGGGCCATGGCAAGGCGAACGCGGCAATCAGCAGTAAGGCGGGCAGCGCGAAGGCCAGCACTTGTGTGATCTGACGCAGCCGCGCCTTGTGCTTGCGTGCGATGCGAAAGCCCATCTCCTTGAGCAGGTAATTCTCCTCGGTGTGCGGCCATTCCAGCGACCGCACCGTGCCGCCGACAAGGCCGGTCGCGGTGTTGGCATTGGTCGGGATTTCCAGCCTGTCATTGTATCGCCAGGTTGCCAGCTTCCAGCCCCAGCCGAGCACGGTCAGCAGCACGCAACCTGCCAGCACGATGATCGAGCCGATGGCGAAACCCTGCAGCAGCGCGTTGAGCAGCACGCTGCCGCTCATCGCCGAAAAGATCAAATAACCAGGCAGGGTGAAGCGGCTGTGCCATTGAGCGATCGGCTTGAGCGACGCATAGATCATGCCCGTGGTGCAGACGGTGACGACCGCGCCGATGGCAGCCAGCAGCCCAGCGACAGCCACCCAGCCGTTCGTACGGCCGAGGAACACCCACCCGATGGCGAAAAACCCCGCCGGTACGAAGGTCGCAACCGACGCGACGCCTTCGCGCGACAGCCATGAGCTGCGCCATTGCGAGAAGGCGCGCCAGGCGCGTTCGGGCCGGCCGAGATGGCCGGCCGATGACAGCAGGCCGGCCGAGATCAGGCCGAGCGCCAGCCCCATACTGACCAAACCGAGCCAGAAATTGGGCGGGACGAACCCCAGTCCGGCCAGCGCGCCAAGCAGCGCGAGCAGGCCGTAGCCGGCGCCCGTGGCGGTGGTGAAAAAGACGACGGAGAAAGCTGGATGCATGAGGTCGGTTGCTGGTCAGTGCGAAAGCATGCGGTCGACCCAGCCAAGGAAACCGCCTTCGGCCCGCACCGGTTCGAGCGCCCGTGCCGGCACCGATGCGGCGCGTGTGGTATGGGCGCGCGGCGGCAAATATTTGTTGGTCGGGTGATAGCCGAGTTCGGGCATCAGATCGACGCCGCCACGTTCGGCCACCAATAGCGAGATCGCCGACGCCGGGTCGCCGAGATCGCCGAAATGCCGCGCGCTGGTTGGGCAGGCGGCTACGCAGGCCGGCACTCGGTCTTCTTCAGCCAGATTGTCGTTGTAGATGCGGTCGACACACAGCGTGCATTTCTTCATGACGCCGACATCGGTGTCGAATTCGCGCGCGCCATAAGGGCAGGCCCAGCTGCATAATTTGCAGCCGATGCACTTGTCCTCGTCGACCAGCACGATGCCGTCCGAGGCCCGCTTGTAGGAGGCTCCGGTCGGGCAGACGGTGACGCAGGCCGGTGTCTCGCAATGCAGGCAGGAGCGTGGGAAATTGACCGTTCGCCCACCCATCTCGGTCATGTGCTCGTAGCTGTGCACGCGGTTGAACCAGACCCCGTCGGCGTCGCCGCCATAAGGATCGATGTCGGTCAGCGGCGCCATGTGGCCGCCGGTGTTCCATTCCTTGCAGGCGGTGACGCAGGCCTGACAGCCGACACAGGTGTCGAGATCGATGACGAGGCCGAGCTTCTTGTCGGTTTGGGCGGGAAGGCAGGTCATGATCTGGAAGCTTCTCTTTCCCGGCGAAACTCGGCGCCGAAACTTAGCTTGTCGGGCGAGGGTTCGAAATGCGGCGGTTGCCGGAACCGCTCGAACTGCGGCTCGGTGAAGCCGGCTTCCTCGGCCGCGCATTTGACGATGCGGACGCGCAGGTCGAACCAGGCCGCCTGGCCGGTCACTGGATCGGAATTCGAATAGCGCCTGCCATTGGCATCGGCAGAAGTCTGGTCGCCGATGATATGGTTGAGCAGGAAGCCACGATTGGATTCAGCGGCGTCGTCCTTCAGCCCCCAGCTGCCGCGCCGCTTGCCGATCGCGTTCCAGGTCCAGACCGTATCCGCGTTGACGCCGTCGACCAGCTTGATCTGTCCCTTGACCTTGCCGTTGATGCTCTCGATCCAAACCCAGTCGTCGTCGACAAGGCCGAGGCCGGCGGCGGTCCGGTTGTGCACGAACAGCCGGTTCTGGCTGGTGATCTGCCTGAGCCAGGCGTTCTGCGAGCCCCAGGAATGATACATGTGCATTGGCCGCTGCGTCAGCGCATGCAGCGGATAGATCTGCGTGTCGACAGCCGCTTCCTCGAAGGGCGCGTACCAGAACGGCAGCGGGTCCATATAGGTCTCGATGCGGCTGCGCTCCGTCTCCGGCGGCAGCACCCGCCCATGGCCGCGCGCGGCGAGGCGAAACCGCTGGATCGGCTCCGAATAGAGCTGGAAGACGATCGGCTCGGCTTTCGGGATGAAGCCCATGTTCTCGGCGAAGTCGAGATAGGAGCGGTTGGCCATCTTGTAGTAGCGCTGGTCGTCCGCAAAATCATGGTGCCAGAAGCCGCCATTGTCGATGTAGCGCTGCAGCTGGTCGGGATTGGCCTCGCCCTTGCCGGTCAAGGTTCCGTCCTTGCCGCGCCAGCCGGCGAGCGGGCCGATGCCCGGCGTGCGCTGGTGATTGACGATGTAATCGGCGTAATCGCGGTATTTGGCCGAGCCGTCGTCATCGACGAAGCCGGGCAGGCCAAGCCGCGCGCCGAGCTCGATCAGCACCGTCTGGAACGGGCGGACGTCGCGGTCTGGCTCGACGACGGGATGGCGGATGGCGTCACCCGGCCCGTCGGCATGGCTGATTGGCCGGTCGAGCAGGCTGATGCAGTCATGCCTTTCGAGATACGTGGTGTCGGGAAGCACGAGATCGGCGAACGGCACGGTCTCGGAATAATAGGCGTCGGAATAGATGATGAAGGGGATCTTGTAGTTTCCGGCCTCGTCGCTGTCGGTCAGCATCGCCATCGTCTCGACGGTGTTCATCGACGAGTTCCAGGCCATGTTGGACATGTACATCATCAGCGTGTCGATCTTGTAGGGGTCGCCGGCCCAGGCGTTGCGGATGACCGTGTGCATAAGGCCGTGCGCGGCAAGCGGTGCATCCCAAGAATAGGCCTTGTCGATACGAACAGGCGTGCCTGCGTCGTCGACCAGCAGATCGTCCGGTCCGCAGACGAAGCCGAGCGGCATGCCTTCAAGCGGCGTCATCGGCCTGACGTCCTTGCCCGCCGGCTTCGGCCCCGGCGGCGCCGACCGGGGATAGGGCGGCTTGAAGCGAAACCCGCCCGGAACGTCCACCGTGCCGAGAAGCACTTGGAGCAGGTGGATGGCGCGGCAGGTATGAAACCCGTTCGAATGGGCCGAGATGCCGCGCATCGCATGCATCGACACCGGCCGGCCCTTGATCGTCTCGTGCCGGCGGCCGGCCCAGTCGGTCCACGCCACCGGCAGTTCGATTGCTTGCTCGAAGGCGACATGCGCCAGTTCGGCGGCGATCCGACGAATGGTGTCGCCTGAAACGCCGCAGCGTTCGGCAACCGCATCGGGAGAATAGCTCTCGTGCAGATAGCGGTCGGCGATGAGCTGGAAGACCGGCACGCAGCGGCGGCCGTCGATCGTGAAGTTGCCGGTCAGCGCCGGCTTTGCATCGGCATCTGTGGCGTTGACGGGCGTCTTCGCTACCCTGTCCCAAGCCAGCGGATCGCCGTCGCTGTCGCGCGCGAACAGCCCGTCATCGGGCGCGCCTGGATCCTGGATGACGAGGACATGGGCGTTGGTGTAACGCAGCAAATAATCGAGATCGACGCGGCCGGCCCGCAGCAGCTCGTGGATGAGGGCAAACACGAACAGGCCATCGGTGCCGGGCCGGATGCCGATCCAGTCATCGGCGATGGCGTTGTAGCCGGTGCGGCACGGATTGATCGAGACCACCTTGGCACCGCGCGCTTTGAGCTTGCCGAGGCCGATCTTGATCGGATTGGAATCATGGTCTTCGGCAACGCCGAACAGCATGAAGTATCTGGTGTTGTCCCAGTCGGGTTCGCCGAACTCCCAGAACGAGCCGCCGATCGTATAGAGCCCGCCGGCCGCCATATTGACCGAGCAGAACCCGCCATGGGCGGCGAAATTCGGCGTGCCGAAATGGCTCGCCCACCAGCCGGTCAAGGATTGCGACTGGTCGCGCCCGGTGAAGAAGGCGAGTTTCTTCGGATCGGTCCGGCGGATTTTCGAAAGCCGTTCCGTCGCGATCGAGAACGCTTCCTCCCACTCGATTTCACGGAATTCTCCCGAGCCGCGCGGACCTGTACGCAGCAATGGTTTCTTCAACCGGGCCGGACTGTAGTGCTGCATGATGCCGGCGCTGCCCTTGCCGCACAGCACGCCGCGATTGACCGGATGGTCCTTGTTACCATTGATGTAGCGGACCTTGCCGTCCTTGATGTGGACGTCGATGCCGCAGCGGCAGGCGCACATATAGCAAGTGGTCTTGGCGATGCTGTCGGAGACATCAGGCGAAGTGTCGACGCCATCGCCTTCGTCGGGCGCGCGCGTGTCGGCAAGCGGCCGTTGCGACGGTGCGGAATTGGCGCCGCGCGGCGGTCCGTTCGTCATGATCTACTTTTGCGGTCCGAGTGTTTGGCTCGCGTTTTTGGCCCGGGGCCGCGCATGTAATGCTCTTCCGGATGATAGCTGTCGCCGGTGAGCCGCCGCCGGAGGCCGCGCGTCCAATGGGCAAACAGGGATTTGAATCGCCCGATCACTTTCTGCCCTTTGCGGGTTGGCCGCGATATTTTTCCAGCTTCGCCCAAAAACTTAGAACAAAATGATCGATCCGTCTAACAAGTTGCTCTTGTAATTCCAATCGAATTTGTTTCTTAATTCACTCATGACCCTGGACCAATTGCGGATCTTCGTTGCTGTCGCCGAACGGGGGCACATGACAAAGGCCGCCGAGTTGCTGGGCATTTCCCAGTCGGCGGCATCGGCCGCCATCCGTTCGCTCGAACAGCAGCACGGCGTCCAGCTGTTCAACCGGGTCGGCCGCAACATCGAGCTGGCGCAGACCGGGCGCCGGTTCCTGCCCGAAGCCAAGGCCGTGCTCGAACGGGCGGCTGCCGCCCACAACGTGCTGGAGCACGTCTCGCAGACGATTACCGGCAGCCTTTCGATCGCCGCCAGCCAAACTATCGCCAGCTACTGGCTGCCGCGCCGGCTGGCCTCTTTCCACGAGGCCTATCCCGCCGTTAGGCTGAGCGTGACCATCGGCAACACCAGACAGGTCGAGACCAATGTCTTGGACGGCACGGCGGATTTTGGCCTGGTCGAGGGGCGAACCGAGTCAGACATATTGCGGCGCGCCAAGGTCGATGTGGATCGCCTGATGCTGGTCGTGGCGCATTCTCATCCTGAGATCGCTGAAGTCTCGCGCGGGCATCCCGATATCAGGGAGCTCCGCTGGATCATCAGGGAAGGCGGGTCGGGCACCCGCGAGGTGCTGGAAGATCTTGCCCGCCGCGAGGGGATTTCGTTCGCGGACCTCAGGATATTCCTGGTGCTGCCGAGCAACGAGGCGGTCCGCCAAGCGGTCGAGGCCGGCGCCGGCGCCACCATCATTTCGGAGCTCGTCGTGGCCCGCGCGGTCGCCGAAGGTAGCCTGCGGTCCGTGCCGATCGATCTGCCGAAGCGCGATTTCGCGATGATCACGCATCGTGACCGGCAGGCAAGTCTGGCCCAAATGGCGCTCAAGGCGCATCTGGGCGAGAAGGCCGGCGAGACCGTCCGGGGGTAAGCTGGATCAGCCGAATTTCCGCTGCGCGTCGAGCGCCAGCCCAAGCCCGACCGAGCCGAACATGTCGCCTTCGATGACGGACGCCTGCGGCACCAAGGCTAATATCTGTTGCTTTGCCAGCGGGATGGCGGTCGATCCGCCGGTCAGGAACACCGCGGTGATGTCGGACGGTTTCACCTGCGCGTCGCGGATGGTCTCACCGACCGTCGCGGCAACCCGTTCGATGTCCCTGGCGATCGTGGCCTCAAGACCGTCGCGCGAAATTTCTGCCGTGAATTCTACCCCCGTCAGCGCGACCACGACATCGGCGGACAATTGCTCCGTCAGCTCGATCTTGGCCTTTTCGACCAAAGCGGCCAGCGCATGCCCGTAACGATGCTCGACGATATGGATGAAACGGTCGACTAGGTCGGCGCGTTCAGCCTCGTAGCGGATCTGGCGCAGATGCGTCATCGCCCGGGCGGTGTAGACCAGATTGATGCGCTGCCATGTCGCCAGATCGATGAAGTAGCTGGCCGGCAAGTTGCGCTTGCCGTCCTTGGTCGGCGAGAGATAGCCGAGCTGCGGCATCACATGGACGATGCTCAGCAGCCGGTCGAAGTCGGTGCCGCCGATGTGGATGCCTCGGCTCGCCAGAATGTCGTCCTTGCGATCGAGGGAGCGGGCGCGCTGCGGCGAGACCCGCACGATCGAGAAGTCGGAAGTGCCGCCGCCCATGTCGACGATCAGCGCCAGTTCTTCCCGCGTGACCTTCTGCTCGTAGTCGAGCGCCGCCGCGATCGGCTCGAACTGAAATGCAATATGCTTGAAGCCCTGGGCGCGCGCCGCGTTTTCGAGTTCGCCTTCGGCCTTGGCATCGGCCTCGGCATCGTCGTCGACGAATTGCACCGGCCGGCCGAGCACCACGCTCTCGACCACGTCGCCGGCATCCTCTTCCAGCCTTTTCCTGAGATGGCCGACGAACAGACCGATGATCTCGGTAAAGGCGATCGACCGTGCCTTGATCCGCGTCTTTTCATGGACAAGCGAACTGCCGAGCACGCTCTTCAGCGAGCGCATCAGGCGACCTTCGATGCTGTCGGTATAGTTGGCGATGGCGCTGCGCCCGAAATAGGTGCGGTTGTCCTCGAAGTTGAAGAACACGGCGCTGGGCAGCGTGACCTGGCCGTCTTCCAGGGCCACAAGCCGCGGCTGCCCGTTTCTGACCACGCCCACGGTGGAATTTGACGTGCCGAAATCGATACCGCCGAATGCTGGTCGCATCGCAAGATCCTGTATTCTTGATTTGGGGAGCGACAGCTCGCGCTTCGGCCGAGCCGGGGAACGCGGTCTAACCCATGAAGCTCGAAAGGGGAACCGTCTTTCGGAAAAGATCAGTCCTTCCGGAAGACGAGCCTTCCGAGCCAGCCGGTCAGCATGGCCAGCGACACGGCGAAGATGCCGTAGAGGAAGGAATAGTCGTGGGCCACGCGGAAGATCGACTGTTCGAAACCGGACTTGCGGATTTCGAGTTGGGCGGAGCTTTCCTTGATGAACAAGCCGCTCTTGAACAGGAACGCACGGGCCTTGTGGGTGCCGACCGGAACATTGGGGGCGAGCCTGACGGTGGCCCGGAACAGGTTCTGCGACAGGAACTGCACGCCGCCGACATTCTCGCTGTAGAGGCCGGTTGCCGTTTTGCGCTCGCGCAGCGCCGCGGTGAATTCCTCGATCGTCGCCGGGCTGTCGTCGTCATCGGCCGGTTGCATATAGAGGTTGGCGGCGCCGAGCGACAGTTGCTTGTAGCTGTTGGGGTCGGTGACGTCCTGCAGCGGTCGCGTCGTCGCCACCGAATAGGACACCGGCACATTCTCGAAGGTCTCGGACTCCAGATTGATCCAGATGCCGAGCACCCGGTCCTTGCGGCGCACGACGACCGGCCGGGCCGGCCCTTCCAGCACGACGATGATGTCGTAGCGACCTTGGCGCGCGACAAGCGGGTCGGCATTTTCCAATGAGCCGAAGATGGTGAGGTCGGCACCGGAAAAGCCGGCGGTGATCGAGACATGGTCGGTGGACAGGCCGATCTGGATGTTTTCGGCAGCCGGCGTCTGCGCTTCTCCCGGTGACACGGCAGCGAACAGCGACAGCGAGGCAACGGCCAAGAACGCCCTCAAGCCGGCCATCAGGTCAGACCCACGCCAGACAGGGAATAGAGGTTGGGCGGTGTCACGAACAGATCGATGGCGAGCCGGATGGCGACCGCCAGCACCAGCAGTGCCAGCAGCGCCCTGAGCTGCTCGCCACGCAGCCTTTGACCAGCCTTGGCGCCATATTGCGCGCCGGCGACGCCGCCCGCCATCAACAGGAAGGCGAGCATGACGTCGACCGTCTGGTTGGTGGTGGCATGCACCAGCGTGGTGTAGGCCGAGGTGAAGATGATCTGGAACAGCGAGGTGCCGATGACGACGTTGGTCGGCACTTTCAAGAGATAGATCAGCGCCGGAACCATGATGAAGCCGCCGCCGACGCCCATGATCGACGACAGGAAGCCGATGCCGGCGCCGAGGCCGAGCACTGGGATAACGCTGACGAAAAGCTTCGAGGCCCTGAACCGCATCTTCAGCGGCAAGCGGTGGATCCAGTTGTGCTGGCCGGATTTCTTCAGCACCGGCGCGGCACCACTGCGGGTGGCGCGCAGCGCATTGACGCTCTCGACCAGCATCAGCCCGCCGACGGTGCCAAGCAGCACGACGTAGAGTAGCGAGATGAACAGGTCGAGCTGGCCGAGCCGGCGCAAGAAGCCAAAGACAAAGATGCCGCCGGTTGAGCCGACGATACCGCCTGCCAAAAGCACTCCGCCAAGCTTGAAGTCGAGCGTGCCGCGCTTCACGTGCGACAATGCGCCGGAGAAGGAGGAGGCGATGACCTGGTTGGCGCCGGTGGCGACCGCGATCGCCGGTGGTATGTTGTAGAAGATCAGAAGCGGCGTGATGAGGAAGCCGCCGCCCACTCCGAACATGCCCGATAGAAAGCCCACCGCCGCGCCCATGGCCAGCAGCACGAAGACGTTGACGGAAATTTCCGCGATCGGGAGATAGATGCCCACCCGTCAGTCTCGATCAGTTTGCCTCTCGGTGAATGCAACCGTTGCGGGCATTTTTGCGCCAAAAAGCTAAATTGTTATTGCGCCGGCAGGACGGCGAAGTCAAACCCCGCCGTACAGCCGAAACAAAAAACAACTCAATCAGTTAACAGGCAAATGTGTGGCAAAGGCATCGTGTAAACGACGCATCTGCCGTTATTTGCGCGCAAGCAGCGCCTTGACCAGCTTTTCGTCGACCGTGCCGGTCGCCGTCATGTCGTTGTCGGTCTGGAAAGCCATGATGGCATTCTTGGTCTTCAGGCCCATCAAGCCATCGGGGTTGCCGGCTTCATAGCCATTCTTGTTGAGAATGCGCTGGATGTTCTGAACGGCCTTCTTCATGTCGACGCTGGCGGTCGTCTGCGGCGTGCCGTCCTGCCACGATTCAGGAATGTCGGCCGAATTGGCCGCCGGATCGAGCGGTTTCGCCTTCCACATTTCGGTGGCGGCGCGTGCGCGTTCGAGCTGCTCGGGCCTGAGCGCCTTGGCGATCTCATCGCGCTTTGCCGCCGCATCCTTGTCGCCGGTCTTGGCGACGAGCGCGAACCATTTGTAGGATTCCTCGAGATTCTGTTTCATGCCGACGCCCTTCGCCGCCAGGATGCCGAGATTGAACTGGCTGTCCTTGACGCCGAGATCGGCGGCGGCCTGGAACCAGTGCGCGGCCGATTCATTGTCGGTCACGCCGTCGGCCGCCATGGCAAAGAGCACGGCGAGATTGTGCATGGCGCTGGCGTTGCCCTGCTCCGCCGCGAGCTGGTACCAGGTCTTCGCCTTCTTGACGTCGCGCGCGACGCCGGTGCCCTTCTCATAGAAGTTGCCAATGCGGTATTCCGCCGGTGCGAAGCCGAGCTCGGCGGCCTTCTCATACCATTTGGCGGCCGCTGCCATGTCTTGCTTGACGCCGCTCGATTCGGCGTAGCGCGAGCCGATCTCGAACAACGCCTTGGCATCGCCGCCGGCCGCTGCGTCACGCAATGCAGCCGGACCGGCATCGGCCGGGATGTCGATCTTGGCAGTGGCTGCCGCAATCGAAGCATCTGCGGGCATAACCGTGCCGGTCATGTCCTGGGTCGCCGGCGTGGCGGCCAGCTCTGTGGCCTTTGGCTCGGTGTCCGCAGCTGCCGGGCCCTCAGGTGCCGACGCTGTCGCGTCCGCCCCCGGATCGGGCGACGCCGTTGAAGCCATGGCAGGAACGGGTTCGGCCTCGGGTGCGGTGTCCATCGGCGTTCCGGCGTCCGACGGCGCGGCGAGGGTGGTCTGTGCCGGCATGTCGTTCTCGGTTACCGATTCGGACGGCTCTGCCTGCCGGACGGCGCGGGCCGGCGCGCTGTCCGGCGCTGCAGTTTGCGCGTCCGTCGTTGGCTCCCTGGCGGCACCGACCGACGCGGCTTCCGCTGGCTGCGCGGCCACGGTCGACGCCGCATCGTTGCTGGCTATTTCGACGGGGTCGGAGAAAAAGGCCTTGCCCAGTTGCAGGCCGGCGAGCGCCAGCATGATTGCAGCGGCCGCCATCAGGATCGGCTTGCGCCGCGCCTTGAGCAGGTCGCCGATCCTGAGCGCCTTCACCGGGCCACGCGTCGTCGACTGCCGCTTGAGAGCCTCGGCCTCGGCAGCGGCGGCTTGCGCCGCGCGTCTGGCTGCTGCGATGAAGTCGGATTTCGATGCATCGGCATTGCCGGCCCTGACCGGCGGTCCGCGTTCGTCGCGCACGCGTTTCATGATGGCGTTGAGGTCGGGTGGCCCGGAGCCGGGCTCCAGCGGCCGGTTGGCAACCTTCGGATCCAGTGGCTCGTCGAGATCGGCGCTCGGTATCTCGACATCAGGCGCCGAGCCGGCAAGCGGTGGAACATCCGCCTCCTTCTTGCCCTTGAAGGCGCGCGCCAGTCCGCCGAGCATCGACCTCCGGCCGCCGGTCTGCTCGCTTTTCTCCGTCGTCGTGTCCGAACCAAGCGCCGCCATGGCCGCGGCCGCAGCGGCTTCGGCTGGCGTGCGGGTGCCTGGTTCGCTACGCGAACCTGGCTCATTGCGCATGACGGCAGGTGCACGGCTGTCGAGGTCGGCCATGTCCCCGGTCAGCGGCAATGGCTGGTCGATGTCCATGGACGGCGCGTCCCGAACGGCCATCTTTGACGATCGCGCGCCGCGCCAGCTGTCCGGTTCGACCGGTTTCGTGCTGAGAAGTTCGCTCACCGCGTCGGTCGGCTCGCCGGTCTCCAGTGAGCCCAGTCGGTCGACGATCTTGAGCAGCGTGTCGTGGATGGCCTCGAAGGTCCTCGAATTGCGCTCGTCGGAACGGCGCGTCAGTGCTTCGAGCGTCTTCAGATCCTGGGCGAGGCCAGAAACGGCCGCCGTATTGGCACTGGAGTCGGCAAGCGAACGGACAGCGCTCTCGGCTGCCTCGCGCGCCGCGCTAAGGATGGAATCGCGGGTTCCAGCCAGCGACTTCTCGATTTCGTTGAGACGCGGGCTGATGTCTTCGAATTCCGGCAATGGCGTGCCGGGCTTCGAAAGATGCGCCGACAGGCCCGCGACCTGCGCTTCCAGGCTGCGGATCAGGGCCGGGTCGATGCCAGCGACTTGTGCCGCGGATGAATCCAGCCGGCTTGAAATGTCTTCGAGGCGGCTTTCCAGGCCACGGATCGCCGCTTCGCCTGCGGAATCGGGAACACGCGTCTCCATGCGCTTGGCCAGCGCGCTGAAGCGGGCGTCGATGGCGTCCATGATGCCGGCCCCATCGATCTGCGGCATGCGCTGGTCCAGCCTGTCGGCGACTTCGTCCAGCCGGCGCTCGAGATCGCGAAACAGCATGTTGCCTTGTTCGATCGCGTCTCCCTGGCGGCGCTCCATCATGCCGGACAGCACGTCGAAACGCTGTTCCAGCCCCTGGAAGATGTAATCGGCGTCCGGCATGGCAGGCGCCCTGTCGATCTTCTCGGCAACGAGCGCGATCTGCTTGTCGAGGCGCTCCATCGCCTGCTCCGGCAGATTGGCCCGGCCGGCAAGATCGTCGACCCGGCTCGACAGCATGTTGAGGCGGTCGATGACCTCGCCACTGGGGTGCACCTGCGTGACTTCCTCGATCTGCTGGGCAAGCGAGGCGATCCGCTTCTCGATGCGCTCGAAGGGCTCGGGGTCGAATGAATTGGCCTGCGCGGCGACGGTTGAGGCAACGATAGCGCGGGAAATCTCATCCAGCCGCTCGTCGATCATACCGAATGTGCCGCTGCCGCGATTGTCCTGCTGCCTGGCGAAATGATCGACGGCGCCGGCAAGCGTGCGGACCTTCTCTTCAAGCGACCGCAGCGACAGCGATTCCGGCAAATTGTTGACGGCATTGCTGATCTGTTCGAGCCGGTCGGTCAGCATTGAAAGACCGGGTGCGTCCGATCGCTTGCGCTGATCGGCATCGACACGATCCTCGAACGCGGTCCAGCGGCGGTCGAAATCGTCCCAGCGGCGGCCGACCGCCTGCACGCTCTCCTCGCGCGCCAGCGTGTCGAGCGCGGCCTTGACCTGCTCCAGCTCGAGCCGGAGCATGTTGACGCTTCTGTCGTCGCTCTTTTCGGCCAAGGTCTGAATGGCGCCGGAAAGCCGTTCGAACTCGACGCCGAGTTCGGCGCTGCCTTTGCCGGAGCCCCCCGGCTGAGCGCTTGCTTGGAAAGCCCGCTCGATGTCCTTGCGCAGCGCTTCGAATTCGCGCTGCAGGCCGGCGGTCATCTGGTGGCGCAGTTCCTCGCGCAGGCCGCGCAATTCGCCGGCGATCTTGCCGACCACGGCGACGCCGTCTTCTTGGCCGCGCACGCGGTCGATGTCGCGGGCGATCGCGTGGTAATTCTGGTCGAAGGCAGCCGGTGCTTGGCTTCTCGGCGGCTGCGCGGGGCGCGGATCATCATAAGGCCGGGCGCTGGCATAGCGCGGCTCCGCGCTCGGCCGGCGAGGATCGGGACGCTCGCTCATGTCCTCGCGCGTCCGCTCCAGCCGCTGCTCCAGCGTTTCCAAGGAACGGTTGAGCTGTTCAAGCGTGGTGTGCGGCCTGCGCTGCCTGCCGGCGTTGAGTGTATCGAGATAGGACCGCTTGCTGTTCATCGATGCGCCCGTTCAGAATTACTGGTCCGTCTAAATGCTGGCCTATGACCAGTTTCCCAAGTCTGCCGGAAACGAAGGCGGCCGCGCGGCTCTGCTGCGGTGGAAGACGAGCTTCCCGGGTTTCACCCGCGCTCCGAAAAACCGTGAAAAATTCGCTACAGGATAAACACGGGTAACCGACATGCGCACATTTCGCCCAACGTGGTAAACAACGCGTTAACCAAGCTTAAGAAGTTGCAACGTTGTGTTGGCGGGCCGCCTAAAGCCGGAGTGATGCTCTGGCGGATGCGGCAAAAAGTTCCTCCCGCACAACGCCCTTGCTTCGTGAGGCGGCTATCGGTATAGAATTGACGTAAACGTAAAGGTGCACAGACCGTGCCGTTTGCGATTTGTTTGTTGAAACCACGACTGGAAGCACGCCCCCGCTTCCACTCAGGCGACGCTTGGTCCGGGACCGCGGCGCCGCCAGATGGGGAAAGCCAGTGACCATGAAACTTGTTTCGCCCGGCGAAGCCGCGGCCAATACCAATGACATGTCTGACAAAGCCGGTGAGGATCTTGTCCGCATCGGCGAGATGGCCAAGAAATACGGAGTAACGTTGCGCACGTTACGTTTCTACGAGGACAAGGGCCTTCTCAATCCGCAGCGCGACGGCTCGACCCGTCTCTACACGCGCCGCGACAAGGCGCGGCTGAAGCTGATCCTGCTCGGCCGCAAGGTCGGGTTCTCACTGCGCGACGTCAAGCAGATGATGGACCTCTACGACCCGACCGGCTCCAACACCAAGCAGTTGCGGCTGGCGCTCGACAAGTCGGAGAAGCAGCTTGCCCGTCTGCAGAAGCAGCGGGCGCTGATCGATGATGCCATCAACGAGTTGAGCAACTCGATGGCGGCGGTGCGCCAGATGCTGAGCGAACGTTCGGCGCCGCAGGCCAGCGTCGCCGGGTAATTCGGCCTCACCGGCTTCCGGTGAGCCGCCCTTCTGAGAATGAAAGCCGCGTGGCCTTGGCCGCGCGGCTCTTTCCGTTGTCTTGTGGCTGCGGCGGGAAGAAGACATTTCAATCTGTTCCGCACTGGCTTCAACGGCATAGCGCCCCTAACCTCACGGGAGGGAAAATTTGTCGTATCAAAAAATTGACGTTTACGCAAACGTCAACTTTTGCTATCTCGATCTGAACATTGGTCCGCATCTGTCCCTGACTTCATTTTGGGGCTTGATTTCGGGACCAAGCCCGCATGGTGGAGGAAGAGCATGCCGATCTACAGGGCTCCCGTCCAGGACACGCTGTTTGTGCTGAACGAGGTACTGGGCTACCAACGCTATTCCAATCTTCCCGGATTTTCCGACGCGACGCCGGACGTGATCGAGGCCATCCTCGCCGAAGGCGCCAAGCTCGCCGAAAACGTCATGCAGCCGCTGAACCGCGTCGGCGACGTGGAAGGTTGCGTGCGCCATGACGATGGCTCGGTGACGACGCCGAAAGGCTTCAAGGAGGCCTTCGACCAGTATCGCGAAGGCGGCTGGATGGGGTTGGCGGCACCCGTCGAATTTGGCGGCCAGGGCCTGCCTTACGCGGTGCATACCGCTGTTTCCGAATACATGGTTTCGGCCAACATGTCGCTGATGATGTATCCCGGCCTGACGCAGGGCGCGATCGCGGCCATCATCACCCATGGCACCGACGAGCAGAAGGCGACATGGCTGCCGAAGCTGGTCGAGGGCACCTGGACCGGCACCATGAACCTGACCGAGCCGCATTGCGGCACCGATCTCGGCCTGCTGCGCACCAAGGCGGTTCCCAACAGCGACGGCACCTACAGGATTTCAGGCCAGAAGATATTCATCTCGGCCGGCGAGCACGACATGTCGGACAACATCGTCCACCTCGTGCTGGCCCGCATCGAGGGTGCGCCGGAAGGCGTGAAAGGCATTTCGCTGTTCATCGTGCCGAAGCTCAAGCTCGATGCATCAGGCAATCCGGGTGAGAAGAACACCGTCTCCTGCGGCTCAATCGAGGAGAAGATGGGCATTCATGGCAATTCGACCTGCGTCATGAACTATGACGAGGCGCAAGGCATGCTGCTCGGCGAGGCCAATGGCGGGCTGAAGGCTATGTTCACGATGATGAACGAGGCCCGGCTCGGCGTCGGCCTGCAAGGGCTTTCTCTGTCGGAGGTCGCCTACCAGAACGCTGTGTCCTATGCCAAGGATCGCTTGCAGGGCCGCTCGCTGTCCGGGCCGAAGGCGCCGGACAAGAAGGCCGACCCGATCATCGTCCATCCTGACATCCGCCGCAGCCTGATGACCATGAAAGCCTTCAATGAAGCCGGTCGCGCGCTGGCGCTGTGGACGGCGATCAAGTCGGACATCGCCCACCGCTCCGACGACGACAAGGACCGCCAGGCTGCCGACGACTACACCGGCCTGATGACGCCGGTGGTCAAGGGCGTGCTCACCGACAAGGGCTTCGACCACGCGGTGATGGCGCAGCAAGTGTTCGGCGGCCATGGCTATATCGAAGAGCACGGCATGAGCCAGTTCGTGCGCGATGCCCGCATCGCCATGATTTACGAGGGCGCCAACGGCATCCAGGCGCTCGACCTCGTCGGCCGCAAGCTGGCCTTGAATGGCGGCCGCGCGGTACAGGCCTTCTTCAAGGAGGTCGACGAGTTCTGCGAGGAGAATCGCACAGATGAGAAGATGGCGCCTTTCACCAAGGCGCTGAAGAAGGGCCACAACGATCTGCAGGCGGCGACGATGTGGCTGATGCAGAACGGCATGGCCAGGCCCGACAACGCCGGTGCCGCCTCGACCGACTACATGCATCTCTTCGGCCTCGTGGCGCTGGGCTACATGTGGGCGCAGATGGCGAAGGCCGCCGGCGCGAAGCTGGCGAACGGCGCCAACGGTGCTTCGTCTTTCTACGACAGCAAGCTGGTGACGGCGCGCTTCTTCATGGAGCGGATCATGCCGGAGACGTCGGCGCACCTCGCTCGCATCTCCAGCGGCGCCGAGACATTGATGGCACTGCCGGCGGAAGCGTTCTAAGCTCGACAGCGTCGGCACAGCCGACCTTTGACCTGTCGATACGCGGAGGAAATCGTGGCGACAAATCCTGCCGAAATCCTCGGCCTCCCTAAACCCGCCTGGGCGGCGGATGAGGTCGGCATGCTCTACGACATGGCGCACCGTTTCATGTCGGAAGAGATCGCGCCGCGCTATGACGAGTTCGAGAAGAACGAGATGGTCGACCGCGAGTGCTGGCTGAAGGCAGGCGCGGCCGGTCTGCTCTGTGCCTCGATACCGGAGGAATATAGCGGTTCGGGCGGGACATTCGCGCATGAGAGCGCCATCATCGAGGCGATCGGCCATGTCGGCGTCGACGGTTTCGGCATCGGCCTGCACAATTCGATCGTCGCCCCTTACATCCTCCACTACGGCTCGGAGGAGCAGAAGAAGAAGTGGCTGCCGAAACTGGCGACCGGCGAGTTGATCGGCGCCATCGCCATGACCGAGCCCGGCGCTGGCTCCGACCTGCAAGGCGTCAAGACGCGTGCCGAGAAGGATGGCAACCATTACAAGGTCAACGGCTCGAAGACCTTCATCACCAATGGCCAGCTCGCCAACTTCATCATCGTCGTCACCAAGACCGATCCGGAGAAGGGCGCTAAGGGCACTTCGCTGATCGTTGTCGAGACCGACGAGGTGGAAGGGTTCGAGCGCGGCCGCAACCTCGACAAGATCGGTTTGAAGGCCAACGACACGTCGGAACTGTTCTTCAACGATATGCGCGTGCCGACCTCAAATCTGCTCGGCCACGAGGAAGGCCAAGGCTTCGTCCAACTGATGCAGCAATTGCCGCAGGAGCGGCTGCAGATCGGCACCGGCGCCATCGCCATGGTCGAGCGGGCGCTGGCGCTGACAATCGACTACGTCAAGGAGCGCAAGGCCTTCGGCAAGGCGATCATCGATTTCCAGAACACCCAGTTCAAGCTGGCCGAACTGAAGACCGAGGCGACCATCGGCCGCGTCTTCTACAATGACTGCGTCGCTCGCCACATCAATGGCGGCCTCGACCCGGTGACGGCCTCAATGGCCAAATACTGGCTGTCCGACTTGCAAGGAAAAGTCGTCGACGAATGCCTTCAATTGCATGGCGGCTATGGCTACATGAACGAATACCCGATCGCCCGCATGTTCCGCGACGCCCGCGTTCAGCGCATCTACGGCGGCACCAACGAGATCATGAAATTGTTGATCGGGCGCTCTCTCTGAGCGACTTTTCAGCAAACCCAAGGAGCAGGAAAATGGCCGAAGCTTATGTCTATGACGCCGTGCGCACGCCGCGCGGCAGGGGCAAGAAGGATGGCTCGCTGCACGAAGTGCCGGCGGTGCGGCTCGGCGCCAAGGTGCTCGAGGCGATCCGTGACCGCAATGGGCTGGACACCGGCACCGTCGACGACATCATCTTCGGCTGCGTCGATCCGGTCGGCGAGGCGGGTTCTGTCATTCCGCGTGCCGCAGCCTTCGAAGCCGGCTATGCGACCACGGCGCCCGGCATGCAGATCTCGCGCTTCTGCGCCTCGGGCCTGGACGCCATCAACTTCGGCGCCGCCAAGATCGCACAAGGCGCCGATGAGATCGTCATCGCCGGCGGCGTCGAATCGATGTCGCGCGTCGGCATGGGCGCATCCGGCGGCGCCTGGTTCATGGACCCTTCGGTTGGCCTGCCGGGCTGGTTCGTTCCGCAAGGCATCTCGGCCGATCTGATCGCCACCAAATACGGCTTTTCGCGTGATGACGTCGACGCCTATGCGGTCGAGAGCCAGAAGCGTGCCGCCAAAGCCTGGGGCGAAGGCCGCTTCAAGAATTCGGTGATCTCGATCAAAGACCAGAACGGGCTGACCATCCTCGACCATGACGAGCATATGCGGCCTTCGACCGACATGCAGTCGCTGGCGGCACTCAATCCGTCCTTCGTCATGCCCGGCGAAATGGGCGGCTTCGATGCCGTCGCGGTGCAGAAGCATCCCGAGGTGGAAGAGGTCAACCACGTCCACCACGCCGGCAATTCGTCCGGCATCGTCGACGGCGCGGCGGCCGTTCTGCTCGGCTCGAAGAAGGCCGGAAAGACGCTCGGCCTGAAGCCGCGCGCACGCATCCGTGCATTCGCCAATATCGGCTCGGAACCGGTGCTGATGCTGACCGGTCCGGTCGACGTGACCGAAAAGCTGCTGAAGCGCGCCAAAATGAAGCTGTCGGACATCGATCTGTTCGAGCTTAACGAGGCTTTCGCCTCGGTGGTGCTGCGCTACATGCAGGCATTCGACATTTCGCACGACAGGATCAACGTCAATGGCGGCGCCATCGCCATGGGCCATCCGCTCGGCGCCACAGGCGCGATGATCTTCGGCACCGTACTGGACGAACTGGAGCGCCGGAACCTGAACACCGCGCTGGTGACGCTTTGCATCGGCGCAGGCATGGGCACCGCGACGATCATCGAACGCGTCTGACGGGAGAGACCGATGAGCTACACCAATTTCACCCTCGACATCGACGCAGACGGCATCGTGCTGATCACCTGGGATATGCCCGACCGCTCAATGAACGTCTTCACCGAAGAGGCGATGCTGGAACTGAACGCCATCGTCGACAAGGTGGCGAGCGATGCGGCGATAAAGGGGGCGGTCATCACCTCCGGCAAAGACACGTTTTCCGGCGGCGCCGATATCACCATGCTGCAGAAGATGCTGACGACCTTCGCCGCCGAAAAGGGCAAGGACGTCGAAAAGGCGACCAAGGCGCTGTTCGACAATGCCGGCTACATGACCGGCCTGTTCCGCAAGCTGGAGACTTCGGGCAAGCCGTGGGTTTCGGCGATCAACGGCACCTGCATGGGCGGCGCATTCGAATTGTCTCTCGCTTGCCATGGCCGTGTCGCGGCCGATTCCGACAAGGTGAGGATGGCGCTCCCCGAAGTGAAGATCGGCATCTTCCCGGGTGCCGGCGGCACCCAGCGCGTGCCGCGGCTGACCGACCAGCAGCAGGCGCTGCAGATGCTCACTTCCGGCCAGACGCTGTCGCCGCAGAAGGCCAAGTCGATGGGCCTGATCCACGAGATCGCCGAGCCGCAAAAGCTGGTTGAGACCGCCAAGGCCATGATCAAAAATGGCTTGAAGCCGGTGGCGCCGTGGGACGAGAAGGGCTTCAAGCTGCCTGGCGGCCCGATCTATTCGGTGGCTGGAGCCAATCTGTGGCCGCCGGCAATCGCCATCCTGCGTCGCGAGACCTATGGCAATTATCCTGCCGCCGCGGCCATTCTGAAATGTGTCTATGAAGGCCTGCTGGTGCCGTTCGACACCGCCTTGCGCATCGAGCAGCGCTATTTCACCGAGATCATGCAGACTAAGGAAGCTGCGGCGATGATCCGCTCGCTGTTCGTCTCGCTGCAGGAGCTGAACAAGGGTGCCCGCCGCCCGGCCGGTGTGACGGAAACCAAATTCAAGAAGATCGGCGTGCTCGGCGCTGGTTTCATGGGCGCCGGCATCGCCTATGTCACCGCCAAGGCCGGCATTCCGGTGGTGCTGCTCGACCGCGACATGGAAGCGGCCGCCAAGGGCAAGGCGCATTCAGACAGCCTGATCTCGGATCAGGTCAGGAAGGGCCGCGCCAAGCCAGAGGACAAGGACAGACTGCTGTCGCTGATCACGCCGACGGCGGATTATGCCGACCTCGCCGGCTGCGATCTGATCGTGGAAGCGGTGTTCGAGGATTCGGGCGTCAAGAAGGACGCCACTGAAAGGGCAGAGGCCGTGCTGAAGCCGGCGGCAGTCTTCGCGTCGAACACATCCACCCTCCCGATCTCTTCGCTGGCGAAGAATTCGGCGCGACCGAAGAATTTCATCGGCATCCATTTCTTCTCGCCGGTCGACAAGATGATGCTGGTCGAGATCATTTTGGGCAAGAAGACGGGCGACAAGGCGCTGGCTACCGCGATCGACTTCGTCCGCGCTATCAAGAAGACGCCGATCGTCGTCAACGACACGCGCGGCTTCTACGTCAACCGCTGCGTGCTGCGCTACATGTCGGAAGCCTACAAGATGCTGATCGAAGGCGTCCCGGCGCCGATGATCGAGAATGCGGCGAAGGCCGCCGGCATGCCGGTCGGCCCCTTGGCGCTCACGGACGAAACGGCGATCGACCTCGCGCAGAAGATCATGAAGCAGACCATGCGCGATCTCGGCGAAAAGGCGGTCGATCCGAAGCAGATGGCGCTGATCAACACGCTGGTCGATACGCATGGCCGCTTCGGCCGCAAGAACGGCAAGGGTTTTTACGACTATCCGCAAAAGCCTGCCAAGAAAAAGCTGTGGCCGGGCCTGAAGGATCTCTATCCGCAGCTGGCGCCCGAAAAGGTCGACTATGAGGAACTGAAGCAACGGCTCCTGGTCACCATCGCGCTGGAGGCGGCGCGAGTGATGGAGGAGGGCATCGTCACCGATCCGCGCGAAGCCGATGTCGGCTCGATCCTCGCCTTCGGCTTCGCGCCCTTTACCGGCGGCGTGCTGTCCTACATCGACGGCGTCGGCGCCAAGAAGTTCGTCAAGATCGCCAAGGGCCTGCAGAAGAAGTACGGCGCCGAGTTCAAGGCGCCCAAGCTCCTGCTCGACATGGCGGAGAAGGGCGAGACCTTCTACCAGCGCTTCGATCCCTACGCGAAAGGCGAGGTGAAGAAGGCAGCCTGATGCCGCCTTCGGTGGTGGACAAAATCACGGCCACCGGTTAGAACGAGGAAGGTATTTTTTCCTGTTCTGAAGGAGAGCAAAAGTGCTCTCGCATGATCGCGTATGGGCCGCCATCGACGCTCTCGCCGAGCGCTATTCGCTTTCGGCCTCGGGGCTGGCGAAGCGTGCGGGCCTCGATTCGACCGCCTTCAACAAGTCGAAGCGGCTGTCCTCGGACGGGCGGCCGCGCTGGCCGTCGACCGAATCGCTGGCCAAGATCATCGAGGCGACGGGCGCCTCGCTCGACGAATTTACGGGACTGGTCGAAGGCCGGGGCAAGCCCGGCCCCGGATCCCTGCCCGCGCAGAGGTCTTCCGTGCCGCTGCTTGGCTTCGCTCAGGCCGGCGCCGGCGGCTTCTTCGACGATGCCGGCTTTCCGGCGGGGCAGGGCTGGGACCTGATCGAGCTTCCGGCACAGGCGACCGAAACCTCCTATGCGCTGCAGGTCCAGGGCGATTCCATGCTGCCGCTCTACCGCAACGGCGACGTGCTGATCGTCGAGCCGGGCGCTGCCACCCGCAAGGGCGATCGGGTTGTCGTCAAGACCAATGCCGGCGAGGTGATGGCCAAGGTGCTGGACCGTCAGACGGCGAAGTCGATCATGCTGGTCTCGCTCAATCCCGATCACCCGGACCGCGACATTCCTATGCGCGATGTCGAATGGGTGGCGCGGATTGTCTGGGCAAGCCAGTAAGGGGCCGCCGGTGCGTCCGCTTCATGCAGCCGCTGCGGTGTTGACGATTTTGGTGACAGGGGCCGCGATCGTCGCCGGCGGCCGCGCCGTGCTGCATGACGAAAGCGTCCGTGTCGCAGCTCGGGCGCAGGCCGGCATGGCGGCGCAATCCGAGGCGCCTGCTACATCAGCGATTCCCCGACCCAAGATGGTAAGGCCGGAGGTCCATTCCAGGGCCATCGATCCCGAGGTCATCGCGCCGCCGCAGCTTCAGTCCGAAGAGCTTGAACGGGTCGAGCCGCGCGCGCCGTTGAGCGAGCTGGCGCTGGCCGGACCGCCCAAGCCGCCCAAAACGAAAATGCCCGACGACTGGAACGGGACAAAGCTGTTCCAGCCGGTTGCATCGGCCGCAGGAGTGATCGAGGCCAAGGGCTACTCGGTCGCGATTTCCGGTATCGACATCGTCAGGCAGGACGAAACTTGCACCGACAGCGCCAAGTCCTGGACGTGCGGCGTCCGGGCGCGAACGGCGTTCCGTGCTTTCCTGCGCGGCCGGGCGGTGGTCTGCACGGTGCCGCCCGAGGGCGGCCGCGACCTGGTCGCCGCCGAATGCCGCGTTGGCAACCAGGATGTCGGCCAGTGGTTGATCGAAAACGGTTGGGCACGCGCCACCAAGAACGGCCCTTACGTCGAGGCCGGCGACAAGGCGCGTACGGCGAAGAAGGGCATTTTCGGGCCGGCGCCCAGTCTCTCCGGCCTGCCTCCGGCACCAGCCCCCGTCGCTGCCGCATCGCAACCGACGCAGCCGATTCTCGATCCGTCGGCGACGGCTACGCCGCCATCCGAGACGACGGCTACGCCACCAACTGACCAGCCAACGCCTTCTGAATGAGCGCGCGGGTCTCTGCGATGCCATAGAGCGCGGCGAACGAACCGAAGCGCGGGCCGCGCTCCTGTCCGATCAGCACCTGGTAGATCATCTGGAAGAAGGCGACGGAGACGCCCGGCCCGCCTTCCGGACTCTGCTTCGAATGGTCCTGATAGCGCTCGACCTTGCGCGCGACGTTGAGGGCGGCATTCTGGATCACTTCACCATCGGCGTCTGGCGGCAACGCGGCGAGCGCTTCGGAGAGTTTCGTCAGCGCCTCGCGCTCGACCCCGTCGGCGGCCCGGTACACCTTGGCCGGCTTCACGAAATCGTCGAAATAGCGGATCGCATATTCAGCCAGCCGGTCGAGCTCGGGATGGGTCGTCGGCGTCACACCCGATGTGTGGCGCGAAATGAACCCCCACAGCACGTCCCTGTTCTGGGCGTTCGAGGCGCTGACCAGATTCAGCAGCAACGCGAACGACACCGGCAGGTCGACGACAGGCGGGTTACCGTCATGCATATGCCAGACGGGATTTCCCAGCCGCTCCTTCCACTCCTGCCGGCGATAGGCGGACAGAAAGGCGTAATATTCGTCCACCGCCTTCGGAATGACGTCGAAATAGAGCTTCTTGGCCTGCCGCGGCCGCTGGTACATGTACAGCCCGAGGCTTTCGGTCGGTGCATAGGTCAGCCATTCGTCTATGGTCAGTCCGTTGCCCTTCGACTTTGAAATCTTCTGGCCGTTCTCGTCCAGGAACAGTTCATAGACGAAATGCTCCGGCGCCCGCCCACCTAGGATGTTGCAGATACGGTCGTAGATCACCGCATTCGTCTGGTGGTCCTTGCCGAACATTTCGAAATCGACGCCGAGCGCCGCCCAACGCATGCCGAAATCGGGCTTCCATTGCAGCTTCACCTTGCCGCCAGTTATGGGAAGTGTTGTCTCGGTGCCGTCATCGTCGAAGGTGATGGTGCCGGCCTTGGCGTCGACATGCTTCATGGGAACGTAAAGCACGCGGCCGCTCTTGGGGGAAATCGGCAAGAACGGACTGTAGGTCGCCTGGCGCTCTTCGCCGAGCGTCGGCAGCATCACGTCCATAATTTTGTCAAAACGTTCGGCAGCGCGCAGCAGAACTTCGTCGAAACGGCCAGCCTTGTAGTATTCCGTCGCGCTGGCGAACTCGTAGTCGAAGCCGAACGTGTCCAGGAAGCGGCAAAGCATTGCGTTGTTGTGGTCTGCGAAGCTCGCATAGTCGCCGCCGAAAGGATTGGGGACGGACGACAGCGGCTTGTGCAGGTGCGGCTCGAGTGCGGCGCGATCCGGGACGTTGTCCGGAATCTTGCGCATACCGTCCATGTCGTCGGAAAAGCACAAGATCTTGGTCTTGACCGTGTCTCCGGTAAGCACACGGAAAGCGTGGCGCACCATCGAGGTGCGTGCGACCTCGCCGAAAGTGCCGATGTGGGGCAGCCCCGACGGACCGTAGCCGGTCTCAAACAGGACGGTGTCGGGAAAGTCAGTGCCTTTGTAGCGCTCGACGATCTTCCTGGCTTCCTCGAACGGCCAGGCCTTGCTTTCACCCGCCGCCGCAAGCACCTCGGGATTGAGATCGATGATGTTTGATCCCGCCATGTCACTGTTTTCCAAATCATTCGCCGGCATCGCCGCAGAAGGGGGCCGGAAGAGGTTTTTTCAACCGGTCTCTAGGCGTGCCTGCCGTGGGCGTCAACGATCGCGGCTCTTTTTCCTTGCGGCGTTGGTGCCTCGTTCCTAACTTCGGAGCCCGTTCGAGGAGTTTTCAAATGTCGTTGCCGCCGCATGAAGCCCTGATCTATCTGATGGTTATCACCTCCGCGTCCGATCGCGACATGACCGATGTCGAATTGGCGCGGATTGGCGACGTCGTCCGCTCGTGGCCGGTCTTCGAGGATTTCGACCACGACCGAGTGGTTGGCGTCGCCCAGGATTGCCAGAAGATGCTGCATGAAAAGGACGGGCTGGAAGGCGTCCTCGCGCGCGTCGCCGAGTCGCTGCCTGAGCGGCTCCACGATACCGCCTATGCCGCCGCTTTCGAGGTCGCGGCCGTCGATCTCGAAATGCGGATGGAAGAGGTGCGGGTGCTGCAGCTCATCCGCCGCCAGCTCGATCTCGATACGCTGACCGTCGCCGCGATCGCCCGTGCCGCCAAGGCCCGCCTTCGCACGCTGACCTGATCCAGGCACTGAAGGGCCAAAAGATGCTGATCGGACCGGATCAGAAAAAAACTGACCGGGCCGGATCAGAAAAAACTGACCGGGAAATAGCGCAGATAGAATTCGGCGAAGATGCCCTTCACCGAAATCTCCTGCAGCGCGTAGTCGAACGCTGCGGCGAGCGCCGGATCGTTGGCCCTGGTGGCGATGGCCATGCCCGAGCCCAGATATTCGGGTGCCAGATAGGGGCCGCCGGCAAAGCGGCAGCAGGCTGCTGCATCCGAACCGCCCAGCCAGAAGGCGAAGCGCATGCCGTCGCCGAAGGCGGCGTCGACCTTGCCGGCCTTGAGGCCATCATAGAGTTCTTCCGGCCGGTCGAAGGGAACGACCTGAACGGTGCCGAAATAATCGCGCAACATCCGCTCATGCGCGGAACCGGCGACCACGCCGACGCGCTTGTCGCGCAGTCTGTCGAAGATCGGTTCCGTCAGCGCCTTTGTCTTCTGCATGATGAAGCGCGCCGGAAACTGCAGGTAGGAACGTGAGAAGGCATATTTCGACCGCGACTCCGGCGTGGCGGCGATGCCGGCAATGATCGCTTCGCCTTCGCCCTTCTGCAGCGCCCCTTCGAGCTCGGCCCAGGGCAGCGCCTGGATTTGGCATTTTTCCGCGATGCCGAGTTCGGCGCAGATGGCGCGCGCCAGATCGACGTGGAAGCCGGACAACCGGCCTGCCCCGTCGAGGAAATTGAAGGGCGGGAAATCGGTGGTGGTCAGGAATCTCAGACGCGGCAGTGCGGAAAGGTCCGGCTTTGGCAGCCGCTCCTTGGCATCCCACAGCACCGGCACTTGCGGCTCCGCGGCACGCGCATTCGTGAGCAACTGTGCCCCCGTCATTACCAGCATCAGGACGATGGATATCCACCGAATTGCCACGATCGGAACTCCGCCCTGTTCTGTCCAGATTGGCTTTTCGTACGAAAATGGTGCAGGCACAACGGTTTTTGATTTCATCACGCCGATTTAGGGATATGGTTTAGCGAGTTTGCAAACGTGTGCGGCGTCGGCTGGAGGGGAGCAAGGCGCTGCAAGCAGAGGAGAGCAGGTTTGTAATCCGGGGTCGATGGCAAAGTGCAGATCAGGCACCGGACCGTTGATCTCAACGCGGAAGGCAACATGGGGTAGATGTTGCGATGGGCCACTTCGATCGCACACTGGAATTCATAGATCAGTTGCAGCACGCCGACACAGCGGCGGCGGTCTGCCAAAAACTGCTTGGCATAACCTCGGAGTTCGGCCTGACGGCACTTATGGCCGGGACGGTTCCGCAGCCAGGCACCCCGCGAGGCCAGCAAAAGGACCATGTGCTGCTCTGTGACTGGCCGGGAGAATGGCTGGAGCGCTATGTGGCGCGCAACTATGTTGACCATGACCCCGTCGTCAGTCACATGAAGCAACTGCAGGCGCCGTTTCAGTGGCGGGAAGCGTCTCAGGGCATTCGCATCGACAAGAGCAGTGGCGAGGTGATGGGCGACGCCAGCGAATTCAAACTGCGCGACGGCATGGCCTTCCCGCTGGTCACGCTCGACGGTCAGATCGTTATGGTGTCGCTCGGCGGCGAGGCCGTGGAACTGTCGGGAGCCGAGTTCGGGCAGGTATCGCTGGCAGCGACCTATGCGATCGGCCGCGCCATGCAACTCCACACGATGGCGGCCAAGACCATCGACCACGTCGAACTGACGCCGCGTGAGCGCGAATGCATGCAATGGGCCGCCGTCGGCAAGTCCGAATGGGAGATTTCACAGATTCTCGGCATTTCGGAACACACGTCAGAGAAACACCTTCTTAACGCCAAAAGCAAACTCGGTGCCGTCAACCGGGTGCAGGCGGTCGCGGAAGCGATAAGGCGCGGCTATATTAGCTAGCTCGGCCGTGCCGGCCTAGAAATTCTTGCCTACGTGATCGCGTAATTTTCTCGGGACAGCCCGGCCGTATCTTCCTATTGAACCTAGGAGACGGCAGATGCTTTTTTCCCTTACCACACAGGAACTTATGGAACGTCCCGACCTATGGGAGGCCGTTCATCGTTTGCGCTACAAGATTTTCGTCGAGGAAATGGGGTGGACCGATCTGCAGCGCCCCGATGGGCTTGAGATCGATCAGTTCGACCACGACGAGGCGGTGCATCAGCTCGTCATCCGCAACGGCGAGCTTGCCGGTTATCAGCGGATGTTGCCGACAACGCGGGCGCATCTTCTGACCGAGGTGCTGGCGGACCTCTATGAAGGGACGCCACCGTCCGGGCCGAACGTTTGGGAGCTGACCCGCTATGCGGTGGCGCCGGGCTTTCGTGACGGCAAGCGCGGCGTATCGACGGTCGGCACCGAGCTCATTGCCGGCTTCGTCGAGTGGGGGCTGAAGCGGAACGTCAATCAGGTGATCATCGAGTTCGAGCCGATGTGGGTCCTGCGGGCGCTGCAATTGCACTTCCTGGCGAAGCCGCTTGGCTACCAGCGCACCTATGGCAACCAGCAGGTCGTCGCCACGCTGCTCACCTTCAACGAGCATACGCTTGAGGTGGTGCGTTCGCGTCGTAGCCATTTCGCGCCGGTGCTGGCCAGGGGGTATCCCGACAGGCTCGGAATGAGGCAGGCCTCGTGAGATTGGAGACAACCATGAACGTCCACACGCAAACGGAGTTCCGCAACCATACGCTGATCGTCACGGTGTCGTCGGATGACGGCCGGCCGGTGCTGGATAGGCGAGCCTATGAAAGCCTGGCCAAGACCTTCCATGAAGCCGCCGTCGACGATGATGTGCGCGTCGTGGTGCTGCGCGGCCTCGCCGGCTGCTTCTGCCTCGGCGGCGACTTTTCCGAGTTCCTCGACGCCACCAAGCATCAACGATTGATCGCCGCCGTCACCGACATGTTCCGCACGCTGGCGACGTTTCCAAAACCGGTCCTTGCCTGTGTCGATGGCGGCGCCGTCGGCGTCGGCTGCACCATCCTGTTCCATTGCGACATGGTGATCGCATCTGATGAAAGCACGTTCCGGGTGCCGTTCGTCGATTTCGGCCTCGTGCCGGACGCGGCGACCAGCATCCTGGCGCCGCAGAAACTCGGTTATGCCGGCGCTTTCCGCTTCTTCTGCCTGGGCGACACGCTCAGTGCCGAGGACGCCAGGATGCTTGGCCTGGTCACGGAGATCGTGGCGGGCGATGTCGAGGAAGCCGCACTTGGCAGAGCCAGGCAACTCGCCAAAAAGCCGGTCGCCGCGCTGCTGCAGACGCGCGACCTGCTCAAGGGCGACACAGGCGCGCTCTGCGATCGCATCGACCAGGAGATTTCGCTGTTTCAGCAGGCTTTGCAGGACGATGCCACGCTGAAGCGACTGCAGCGGATTGCCCGGCTGGCGGCATGAGAAGTCACTCGGGAGAATGACAAGAATGTCCGGAATCGTGCCGCGCGTCTTTGGCGCGCGGCAGTGCTTCAGGCCCGTGTTCCCAGGAACGAAGGCCCTTCCCCAATGATTTTCTTGTCTTCCTTGCCGATGGTGTCGAGGTCGCGGCCCTCATAGGGAAGCGACAACAGGATACGCCGGATGACGGCAAGTCGCGCGCGCCGCTTGTCGTTTGCCCGCACGATGATCCAGGGCGCGAATTCCTCGTGCGTGCGTTCGAACATGAGATCGCGCGCCTTGGTGTAGTCGTCCCATTTGGTGATGCCGGCAATGTCGATCGGCGAGAATTTCCAGCTCTTCAAAGGACTCCAGCGGCGATCGTGAAACCGCTCAAGCTGTGTCTCCCGACCGATGTTCAGCCAGAATTTGAAAAAATGGATGCCCTCGTTGCAGATCATCCGTTCAAAATACGGCGTCTCGTCCAGGAATTTCTCATGCTGCTCCGGCGTGCAGAAGCCCATGACAGGCTCGACGCCGGCGCGATTGTACCAGGAGCGGTCGAAAGTGACGAACTCGCCGGACGTCGGGAAGTGCGCGACATAGCGCTGGAAATACCACTGTCCGAGCTCGGTCGGGGTCGGCTTGGTCAGCGCGACATTGCGTGCGGTTCGAGGATTCAGGTACTGGCGCAGCGCAAAGATCGTGCCGCCCTTGCCGGCGGCATCGCGTCCTTCGAACAGCGACATCACCCGCTTGCCGGTCGATTGCAGCCATGCCTGCGCCTTGACCAGCTCGATCTGCAGCCGCTCGAGCGTCTCGTCGTACTCGTCGCTTTTCATTTTCTTGTCGTAGGGGTAGCCGCCGGCGGTCAGCTTATTGTCCTCGACCCAATTGGGAAGCTTGGGATCCTCGATGTCAAACTCGAGCTCCTTGCCGTCGATCCGTATCTTCAGCGGGCCTGCAACGGGCGCGGTGGCATCTTCCTTGGAGTTTTTCATCGAGACGAACCTTTCCAGCTTCCGGACTCATGCTATTGGGAGCCTAACTGCATCGGCCCGAAAATCGGAATCGATTTTCGGAAAGAACGAGGCAGCAGATTAAAAGTGGCAGAGCGTCCTTTGTGCATCCAATTGGACGCACGGCGCGCGTGAATGGCTGACAATGGCTGACATCGGCACAGAACAACGAAGCAAGGCGCAAGCCGTCGCCAGTCGGTTGTGGAACAGCCGCTGGCTGCTGGCGGCCGGCATCGTCGCGGTCCTGACGGTCTATGTTTTCGCGGCCGGCTATGTGGTGCTGCTGGCATGTGCGGTGCTGCTGCTTGCCGCCGCGATGCTGCCGGCCGGCGTTGCGCGCCAGTCCGCCGGGGATGCCGCGGCGATCGAGGCGAGCGGGCTGCAACACCTGTCGGGGGAATATCTGGCGGCGGCCGTTGCCGATCCGCTGATCATCTTCGATCGCACCGCCACGATCGTCCATGCCAACGCCGCCGCCTTCGCCGCCTTCGGCGGCATCGCACCGGGCATGTCGCTGTCGCTGAAATTCCGTGCGCCCGAGATGCAGGCCTTGCTGGACAGTATTTTGTCTGGGGCCGCCGCTTCGGATGTCGTCGACTATACCGAAAAGCTGCCGGTCGAACGGGCTTATCGGGTGAGTGCGTCTTCAGTCGGCCACGGCACCGACCTCTATGTGCTGGTTTTCAAGGACCAGAGCGAGGCGCGCCGGATCGACCGGATGCGCGCCGACTTCATCGCCAATGCCAGCCACGAACTGCGCACCCCGCTCGCCTCGATCTCCGGCTTCATCGAGACGCTGCGTGGCCCGGCCCGCAACGACCCGGCGGCGCGCGAGCAGTTCCTGCAGATCATGCAGAACCAGACCGGCCGCATGGCGCGCCTGATCGATGACCTGTTGTCGCTGTCGCGGCTGGAGATGAAACCCTATCTAAAGCCGGGAACCGAGGTCGATCTCCGCCAGACGCTCGACAGCGTCATCGATTCGCTCGGGCCGCTTGCCAGGGAAAACGGCGTTGCCATTGAGCGGGATTTCGCGAAAGGACCGCTCGATGTGCCTGGGGATCGCGACGAACTTTTCCAGGTCTTCGAAAATCTGCTGGAAAACGCCTGCAAATACGGACAATCGGGTGGACGTGTCGTGGTGACGATTGCTCACAGCGATGACGGTCCCGAACCGGGCATCGACGTCACCATCCGGGACTTCGGTCCCGGCATTCCCGAGGAACACATCCCGCGCATCACCGAGCGCTTCTACCGCGTCGATGTCGAAAACAGCCGGACCCAGAAAGGCACCGGCCTTGGCCTCTCGATCGTCAAACATATCCTGACGCGCCACAACGCCAGGCTCTCGATCAAGTCCCAGGTCGGCAAGGGCGCAGCCTTCTCGGTTCATTTGCCGGCGCATTAGCGCCGCACTACGTATTAACGGGCTTTTTCTTTTTTCTGTCATCCGGCTAGCGTATCAGCGGGGATTCGAGGAAACGACTCACTCTGGAAGGCATTTCCATGCAGTCCGTGCACATCGTAAGCGCCTATGACGAGGAGCTGAAATATCTGTCAAAGCGCATCGCCGCGATGGGCGGGCATGCCGAACGTATGGTCGAACAGGCGATTGCGGCGCTCGTCAACGCCGACCCCGGCCTTGCCCAGAAGGTCATCCGTGATGATCTCGTTCTGGACGAAGGGCAGCGCGAGATCGACGACAAGGCGATCGTCATCATTGCCAAGCGCCAGCCGATGGCGACGGATTTGCGCGAGATCGTCGGCGCGATCCGCATCTCGGCGGATCTCGAACGGGTAGGCGACCTCGGCAAGAATGTCGCCAAGCGCGTGGTTGCCGTCACAGAAGGACGCCAGCCGACCAGCCTGTTCCGCGGCATCGAGGCCTTGGCCGACCTAGCGTTGACGCAGCTCAAGGAAGTGCTCGACGTCTACGCGTCGCGCTCGGTGGAAAAGATCGTCTTCGTGCGTGATCGCGACGATCAGATCGACGCCGTGTACACCTCGCTGTTTCGCGAATTGCTGACCTACATGATGGAAGATCCGCGCAACATCACGCCTTGCACGCACCTGCTGTTTTGCGCCAAGAACATCGAGCGGATCGGCGACCACGCCACCAATATCGCCGAGACGATCTACTACATCGTCACCGGCGATCAGATGCCGGCCGAGCGGCCGAAGGGCGACAATACAGACAAGATTGTTCTCCCGGGAGCGCTACCCGCGAAATGAACGGCCAAAGCGAGAAGATCCCGTCTGAACTCATCTCGCTCGGCCTCTCGAACGCTTTATGAAACTGCGCTAAACTATCCGGACGTTAAGCTTCTCAGTTCCCTAGTGAAGGCCATCCTTTCAGGAGGCTGCGAATGGAATATGTTCGGGAGTTCATGCCTGCGCCGCCGACGTCCAGCATTATCGCTTCCGGCGTCTACACGGCCGGCCGGCGTATCGCCGACATTCCGATCGAGGAAGCTGGCGAATGGGCAAAGAAGCCAAGCCATGTCGTCTGGATCGGCCTGCTGGAGCCCGACCGCAACCTGTTGCTTCGCGTCCAGGCGCAATTCCATCTGCATGATCTGGCGATCGAGGACGCGGAGCATCCGCATCAGCGGCCCAAGATCGAGCAATATGGCGACGCCTTGTTCATCGTTGCCCGCACGGCTCAATTGATCGACGGTCGCGTCACCTTCGGCGAAACCCATCTGTTCGTCGGTGCCGGCTACATCGTCAGCGTCAGGCACGGTCCATCAACCTCTTATGCCGCCGTTCGTCAGCACTGGGAAAGCTGCCCGCATTCGCTGGCCAAGGGCGAGGATTTCGTCCTCTATGCCATTCTCGATTTCATCGTCGATAACTACATGCCGGTGCTCGAGCAGATCGAGGATGAGGTCGAGGCGATCGAGGACAAGGTTCTGCTGAAACCTATGGCCGGCTCCGACATAGAACGGCTTTACATGCTGCGCCGCGACCTGTTGCGCCTGCGCAATGCGGCACTGCCGCTGGTGGAAGTCTGCCGCCGGCTGACCAGCGCCGACCTGCCGCAGATCCATGCGGCCATGCACCCGCTGTTCCGCGACGTCACGGACCACATCCGCACCGTCCAGGAGAAGATCGACAGCTTGCGGGAGGTTCTCGCCTTTGCCTTCGAGGCGAGCCTTCTGGTTGGTCAGAGCCAGGAAACGGCGATCACCAAGAAGCTTGCCTCATGGGCTGCCATCCTGGCGGTGCCGACGGCGCTCGCCGGCATCTACGGCATGAATTTCAACGACATGCCGGAACTGAGGATGGAATATGGCTATCCGATCGTGCTGGGAGCGATTGTTTTGGTCTGCTCGGTTCTCTACTGGCGCTTCCGCAAGAGCGGCTGGCTGTGAAAGAGAGCGAATAGGAAATAGCGAGTAGCGAATAGGTGAAAATGAAGCTGCTTCCTCGCGGAGGCTCAATCCGTTTCTATTCGCTATTCGCTATTCGCTCAGCGACTGCGGCGCCGCTCCGAGGCCGGCTGGAACGCTATGCGGGAGTGATACTTGCAATAGGGTCCGGTTTCGGCCGC
The DNA here is from genome assembly GCF_003997065.1 of Mesorhizobium sp. M6A.T.Ce.TU.016.01.1.1. Taxonomy (NCBI): domain Bacteria; kingdom Pseudomonadati; phylum Pseudomonadota; class Alphaproteobacteria; order Hyphomicrobiales; family Phyllobacteriaceae; genus Mesorhizobium; species Mesorhizobium sp. M6A.T.Ce.TU.016.01.1.1. The sequence continues at coordinate 438,038 of NZ_RZTJ01000004.1, forward strand.
GTCGTTGCCGCAGAAATGGAATTCTTCCGAAAGCGGATCGCCATTCGGCCATTTGCATGTCCGCTCGGTCAACTCGACGAGTTGCAGATGCCGCGAGATCGGCACAACGACGTTCTCGACCGGACGGACGTAATGACGCGTCATCGGTACGGCGTCGAATTGCGCCTGCAGCGCGGTCGCGCCGATCGACGTGGTGATATGCCGCGCTGTGCTTGCCGCCCGCGACACCGATTTCTGGACGGTTGATCCCTGCACGCTCTTCTTCTGGCGTGCCGGCGTGGCGGTCGAGCGTCCGCGGCCCGACAGTTTCAGCCGATGCACCTTGCCGATGACAGCATTGCGGCTGACACCCCCGAGCTGTGCGGCGATCTGGCTGGCGCTCAGTCCCTCCGACCACAATTTTCTAAGAAGTTCGACCCGCTCGTCAGTCCAATTCATGAGACCGCGCTCCTGCTGAAATGTGCGGCGATCGGAATCCTTCCACGATCCGGCTTTCGCCGGGCAGACACCACATATATCGGGTGATTAGGTCCGCCGCACGAAATCTAGTTATTTCTCGACTACAATTACCTTATGCGCTGACTCGGTGACAAGAGTCCGAGGGCCAACACGAATCGGTTTTTTCGGTTTTCCCCAACTTGCCCGGTCGCTTATGAGCCGGCGCCTCGCTGGAGGGCTTGCCGCGCGTCATTGCGCGACGTTTTCGTTGACTTCATGGCCGAAAAACACGATAAGCCGCAAAGGCCGCCGCTTTGGCGGCTTTTTTGATTTTCCGGTACCGGAGACGCATATAATGAGCGGTTCGGCGCTTTTCGAGACCTTTACCCGCGCACCCCTGGCCTTCGACCATGGGGAAGGCACTTGGCTGGTCACCGACAAGGGCGAGCGATATCTCGATTTTGGCGGCGGCGTCGCCGTGAATTCGCTTGGGCACAGCCATCCGCATCTGGTCTCGGCACTCACCGAGCAGGCGGCTAAGGTCTGGCATGTCTCCAACCTCTACGAGATTCCGGGGCAGAGCCGTCTGGGCGAGCGGTTGGCCGACGCCACCTTCGCCGACAAGGTGTTCTTCACCAATTCCGGCGCCGAGGCGCTGGAATGCGCCATCAAGACGGCTCGGCGCTACCACTTCGTCAAGGGCCATCCCGAGCGCTTTCGCATCATCACCTTCGAAGGCGCCTTTCATGGCCGCACGCTGGCGACCATCGCCGCCGGCGGCCAGTATAAATACTTGGAAGGTTTCGGACCCAAGGTCGAAGGCTTCGACCAGGTCGGCTTCGACGACATCGACGCCGCCGAAAAGGCGATCACATCAGAGACCGCCGCGATCCTGATCGAGCCGGTGCAGGGCGAGGGTGGCATCCGCCCGGTGCCGACGCAGTCGCTGAAACGGCTGAGGCAGCTCTGCGAGCAGCATGGCCTGCTCCTGATCTTCGACGAGGTCCAGTGCGGCATCGGCCGCACCGGTAAGCTGTTCGCGCATGAATGGGCTGGCGTCACGCCCGACATCATGGCGGTCGCCAAGGGCATCGGCGGCGGCTTCCCGATGGGCGCCTGCCTCGCCACCGACGAGGCGGCCGTCGGCATGACGGCCGGCGTGCACGGCACCACTTTCGGCGGCAACCCGCTGGCGATGGCGGTCGGCAACGCCGTGCTCGACGTGGTGCTGGAAGACGGCTTCCTGGAGGATGTCCAGCGCAAGGCGTTGCTGCTGAAGCAGGGGCTGGCGAGTGTCGCCGACGAATTTCCTGATATCATCGAAGACATCAGAGGCACCGGCCTGATGCTCGGCTTGAAATGCGCCGCACCCAACACCAAGGTGAACATGGCGTTGCGCGACCAGCATCTGCTGGCGGTTCCGGCCGGCGACAACGTCCTTCGCCTGCTGCCGCCGCTCACCGTCACCGATGCCGAGATCCACGAGGCGCTCGACCGCATCCGCGCCGGCGCCCGGGGCCTGGCCGACGCCATCGCCGCGGCTGCCGCGAAGTAACAGTCGAAAGACCCCAAATGAGCCTTCGCCATTTCACCGATCTTTCCGCCGTTTCTGAGGGCGATCTGCGCTTCATGCTGGACGATGCCGTCGTGCGAAAGGCAAGGCTCAAGGCCGGCGAGCGGACGAAACCGCTCGAAGGCAAGGTGCTGGCGATGATCTTCGACAAGCCGTCGACGCGCACGCGCGTCTCCTTCGACGTCGGCATGCGCCAGCTCGGCGGCGAGACCATCATGCTGACCGGCACCGAGATGCAGCTCGGCCGCTCCGAAACCATCGCCGACACGGCCAAGGTGCTGTCGCGCTATGTCGATGCGATCATGATCCGCACCACATCGCATGACCGGCTGCTGGAGCTGACCGAGAACGCCACCGTTCCCGTCATCAACGGGCTGACCGACGATACCCATCCCTGCCAGCTGATGGCCGACATCATGACCTTCGAGGAACATCGCGGTCCGGTCGCCGGCAAGACCATCGCGTGGACCGGAGACGGCAACAACGTGCTGCATTCGCTTCTGGAAGCCTCGGCGCGGTTCCGCTTCAACCTCAACGTTGCCGTGCCGGAAGGCAGCGAGCCGGCGCAGAAGCATGTCGACTGGTCGACGGCGCATGGCGGCAAGTTGAATTTCACCCGCTCGCCCGAGGAGGCGGTCCACGAGGCCGACTGCGTCGTCACCGACTGCTGGGTGTCGATGGGCCAGGAGCACCGTGCCCGCGGCCACAATGTCTTCTCACCCTATCAGGTCAACGCGGCGCTGATGGCGAAGGCAAAGCCCGACGCATTGTTCATGCACTGCCTGCCGGCGCATCGCGGCGAGGAGGTCACCGACGAGGTCATCGACGGGCCGCATTCGGTGGTGTTCGACGAGGCCGAGAACCGGCTCCACGCCCAGAAGGCGGTTCTGGCCTGGTGCCTCGGCGCTTGATCCGGGCCACCTTGATCCGGGCCACCTTGATCCGGCCCACCTTGATCCGGCCCACCTTGATCCGGCCCACCTTGATCCGGCCCACCTTGATCCGGCAATGTGTGGTGCCTATCTCAGGCGCATCACGCAAATCGAGCGCGTTTCGACGCATGCGCCCCGGAGGGCGGCATGGCCGCGCCCCGGAGCTTTGTTATGTTGGAAACTCATCAATTGGCTGAACATCAACCCAAACTCGGCGAGTTCGGCTATGCCGGCGACGATCATGTCGTGCCCTTCGAGGTCGGCCCGCTCGACGTGCGTGGCCGCACCGTCCAGCTCGGGCCGATGCTCGACGCGATCCTCAGCCGTCATGACTATCCCGAGCCGGTCGCCCGCCTGCTGGCGGAAGCCTGCGTGCTGACGGTGCTGCTCGGCACCTCGCTCAAATTCGAGGGCAAGTTCATCCTGCAGACCCGCACCGACGGGCCGGTCGACATGCTGGTTGCGGATTTTTCCACGCCGCAGGCTCTGCGCGCCTATGCGCGCTTTGATGCCGACCGGCTGGAAGCGCTGACGTCTGCCGGCGAGACCTCGCAGCAGACGCTGCTCGGCAGCGGTGTCCTGGCCCTGACCATCGACCAGGGCGCCCACACGCAACGCTATCAGGGCATCGTCCAGCTCGACGGCGAGACGCTGGAGGAGGCCGCGCGCACCTATTTCCGTCAGTCGGAGCAGATCCCGACCGATCTCAGGCTCTCGGTGGCCAAGCTGTTGACGCCCGGCGTTGGCGGTGCCCGCGAGCAATGGCGTGCCGGTGGCATTCTGGCGCAATTCCTGCCGCAATCGCCCGAACGCATGCGCGTGCCCGACCTTCCGGGCGGCGACGGCGATCCGCGTGAGGAGATCCACGATCCGGCCGACAATTCCTGGCAGGAACTGCTGGCGTTGCTTGGAACGATCGAGCCGACGGAGTTGATCGATCCGACGATCGGCGCCGAGCGCTTGCTTTACCGGCTGTTCCACGAGCACGGCGTCCATGTCTTCGGCGGCGTGCCGGTCGCCGACCAGTGCTCATGTTCCAAGGAGAAGATCCGCGGCATCCTCGAAGGCTTCTCCGCCGACGAGATCAGGGACAGCACCGAGGATGGCGGCATTCACGTCGCCTGCGAATTCTGCTCGAAGCAATATGACTTCGATCCGGCGGAGTTCGGCTCGGCACAGTAAAGTGGATAGCGTTGGCGCTGCCCCTCACCCTCTCCCCATAAGGACGGGGAGAGGGGGCGCTGGAGCTTGTCCCTTCTCCCCGTCCTTTACGGGGAGAGGGTGCCGGCAGGCGGATGAGGGGCGGCGCGAACGGCCGATGCTTTCTCTCTCAGTTCACCGTCCGCCGTGTGCCCGGCAAGTCGAGCGAAAAGGCGGGGATGGCGATATCAAACGTCTCGCCCCGCTTGTTGCGCATCGTGTAGTGGCCGACCATGATGCCGGACGGCGTCGAGAGCGGGCAGCCGGATGTATATTGATAACTGTCGCCGGGGTTGAGTTCGGGCTGGTCGCCGACAACACCGGCGCCGCGCACTTCCTCGACCCGGCCGGTGCCGTCGGTGATGTGCCAGTAGCGTGACAGAAGCTGCACGAATTCATCCGACTGATTGTCGATGGTAACCTGGTAGCCCCAGACATAGCGGTTCTCCGACGGATCGGAGCGATCCTCCAGATAGAACGGCCTGACCTGTACTTCGATGTTGCGCGTAACGGCGCTGTACATAGACTACTCCACAATATGTAGACGGAACTTTCGACGCTCTCCGTGGTTTGGTCAACCGGGTGCTTTCTGGCGTTGTCCGACTCCTTTGAGCGCAGCTGCCGAAGAACAATGTCATTTAAGTGACACATGACAATGATGGTGTGCAGGGCCGGGCGACTCAGCATTCTGTCGAACTGTTGAAAACGGCTTCCATGCGGCCGGTTTTTCTGGAGTGACCAGATATCGATGGAACTGACAGTCACAGCCGCCTTGCTTTCCACAGCTCTGCTCCTTGTCAATCTCGCCAGCATCCTGCTCGCTTCGTTGAAGCTGAAGCGGCCTGGCAGGATCGCGCCGCCAGCCGGCAAGGCGCCTGCGGTGTCGATCGTCGTGCCGTCGCGCGGCGTCGAGCCGTTTGCCGAGGAAACGCTCGAGCGCGTCTTCTCGCTCGACTGGCCGCGCTATGAGCTCATCTTCTGCGTCGCCCATGCCGACGACCCGGTGGTCAGGCCGATCACCGATGCGATCGCCCGCTTTCCGGCCGTGCCGGCCCGGCTGCTCGTCGGCGACGACCGCATCAGCGGCAATCCGAAACTCAACAATTGTGTGAAGGGCTGGGAGGCCGCGCGCCACCGCTGGGTCATCCTTGCCGATTCCAACGTCCTGATGCCAAGGGACTATGTCCAGCATCTGATGGCGACGTGGCGGCCCGACACCGGCCTTGTCTGCTCGACGCCGATCGGCTCGCGGCCGGACGGGTTCTGGGCGGAGGTCGAATGCGCATTCCTCAACACGCTACAGGCGCGCTGGCAATATGCCGGCGAGGCGATCGGCCTCGGTTTTGCCCAGGGCAAGAGCATGTTGTGGGACAAGCCCATGCTCGACGCCAATGGCGGCATCCGTGCGCTTGCCGCCGAGATCGCCGAGGACGCCGCCGCGACCAAGCTGGTCAACGGGCTCGGACTGCGCGTCAATCTCGTCGCCTCGCCCTTTGAGCAGCCGCTCGGTTTGCGAACTCTCGGCGAAATCTGGTCGCGCCAGGCCCGCTGGGCACGCCTGCGCCGCGTCACCTTCCCCCTGTTCTTCGCGCCCGAGATACTGATCGGCGCGGCGATGCCGCTGGCGCTTGCGCTGATTGCGGCGGCCAGCGCCGGCTTCAGCCTGTCGGCAACCGCCATCGCCGTGCTGGTAGTCGCGTATTTGCCGGAATGCGCTCTCGCCTCGGCTAAGGACTGGCACCTGTCGCTGCGCATGATCCCGGCGATGGTTGCGCGGGACGTGATGCTTCCCGCCATTTGGGCGCGAGGCTGGCTCAGCGGTGCCGTCGACTGGCGCGGCAACACGATGACCATCCACACCAGCGCCGCTGCGGAATTGGAAGAGACCCCGTCGGGCGCCTGACAGCGCCTGCTTTTGACGATGCGAGCAAAGCCGCTCCAGTGCGTATCCCTATCTGGCGGCTTTCAATGCCTGCTCGATGTCTTCGAGCAGGTCGTCGGCGTCCTCCAGGCCGACAGACAGCCTGAGCGTGCCTGGCCCGATGCCGAGTTCGGCGCGCGCCTCGTCGCTCAGATTCTTGTGCGTCGTCGTCGCCGGGTGAGTGATCAGGCTCTTGGCGTCGCCGAGATTGTTGGAGATCAGCACGATATCGAGCGCGTTCTGGAAGGCGAAGGCCGCCTGCTTGCCGCCCTTGACGTCGAGGCAGATCAGCGTCGAGCCGCCCGACATCTGCTTTTTGACGATCGCCGCCTGCGGGTGGTCGGTGCGGCCCGGATAGATGACACGGGCAATCTCTGATCGCTCGGCAAGGAAATCTGCGATCCGGCCGGCACTTTCCGTCTGCTGGCGCACGCGCAACGGCAGCGTTTCCAGGCCCTTCAGCAGCGTCCAGGCGTTGAAGGGCGACAGGCTCGGACCGGTGTGGCGGAAATAGTCGTGCAGGTTCTCATCGATCCACTTCTTGTCCGACAGGATGACGCCGCCGAGGCAGCGGCCCTGGCCGTCGATGTGCTTGGTCGCCGAATAGACGACGATATGGGCGCCGAGCTGCAAGGGCTTCTGCTGCAACGGCGTGGCAAAGACATTGTCGACGATCAGCCGCGCGCCGATCGAATTGGCAAGCGAGGCAACGGCTGCGATGTCGACGACTTCCAGCGTCGGATTGGTTGGGCTTTCAAGAAAGAACAGCTTGGTGTTCGGCCTGACCGCCTTTTCCCAATTGGCGATTTCGGTGCCGTCGACCAGCGTCGCCTCGATGCCGTATTTCGGCGCCAGCGTCTCGACCACCCAGCGGCAGGAGCCAAACAGCGCGCGCGCCGCCACGATATGATCGCCGGCCTTGGCGCTGCACAAAAGTGCTGCGGTGACCGCCGCCATGCCGGATGCTGTGGCGCGTGCATCTTCGGCACCTTCCAGTGCGCACATGCGCTTCTCGAACATGTCGACCGTCGGGTTGGCATAGCGCGAATAGATGAAGCCCGGTTCCTCGCCCTTGAAGCGCGCTTCCGCCGCCTGCGCGGTGTCGTAGACATAGCCCTGGGTGAGGTACATCGCCTCGGAGGTCTCGCCGAAGCCGGAACGCAAGGTCCCGCTATGCACGAGTGCTGTCTGAGGTTTCCAGTTGCGCTTCTTGCTTGTCATCACTTTTGTTCCAGACACAAAAAAACCGGTCGCGAAAGTCGCAACCGGTCCATACGGCCTTGCGGCCCGACGGTCCTTTAGCGACTTGTTTAACGTGGCTGCAAGCCGACCGGCCAAATCACCACGGGATAACGACCCTTTAGACCCGCGCCGCGCTTGCGTCAATTGCCGGCATGATTAAGAGGTTTGTACCAGCAGGTTCCGCGGCAAGAACCTGCGGCAAACGATACGTTGCCCGGCCTTCGAGCGGAGCCAGACTTTGCGGCAGACAGGCATTCTTCCCGATCAGGATATTTCCGCGCTGTTCCAGTCGGGCGCGCTGACGTCGCTACGCGCGCTCGATGCCGACCAGATACAGCCGGCCAGTCTCGACCTCAGGCTTGGCGACAAGGCCTGGCGGGTGCGCGCCTCCTTCCTGCCCGGCCCGAACCATAGGGTCGACGAAAAACTCGACCGCCTGAAGCTGCACGAAATCAATCTCGCCGACGGCGCGGTGCTGGAGACGGGCTGCGTCTATATCGTGCCGCTGCTGGAGAGCCTGGCGCTTCCGGCAAACATTTCGGCCTCGGCCAACCCGAAGAGCTCGACCGGACGGCTCGACATCTTCACCCGCGTGATGACCGATCGCGGCCACGAGTTCGACAAGATCGCTGCCGGTTACAACGGCCCGCTCTATCTGGAAGTCAGCCCGCGCACCTTTCCGATCGTCGTCCGCACCGGCTCGCGGCTGTCGCAGATCAGGTTCCGCACCGGCAATGCGCTTTTGTCTGAAAGCGAGCTCAACGACTTGCACCGCGCCGAGACGCTCGTCGCCACCGAGCCACCGAACATTTCCGGCGGCGGCATCGCGCTGTCGATCGATCTCGATGGCGATAAGGATGGCCTGGTCGGTTACCGCGGCAAGCACCACACCGGCCTGGTCGATGTCGACAAGCGCGCCGCACAGGATGTTGTCGACTTCTGGGAGCCGCTCTACAAGAGCGGTGCCGGCGAATTGGTGCTCGATCCGGACGAATTCTATATCCTCGTCAGCCAGGAGGCGGTGCATGTGCCGCCGCTCTACGCCGCCGAGATGACGCCCTTCGATCCGCTGGTCGGCGAATTCCGTGTCCACTATGCCGGTTTCTTCGATCCGGGCTTTGGCCATTCGGCGGCCGGCGGCACCGGCAGCAGGGCGGTGCTCGAAGTGCGCAGCCACGAAGTGCCGTTCATCCTCGACCACGGTCAGATCGTCGGACGGCTGGTCTACGAGCACATGCTGAAGCGGCCGCAGTCGCTCTACGGCACAGATCTCGGCTCGAACTATCAGGCACAGGGCCTGAAACTGTCCAAGCATTTCCGCGCCGCGCGCTGATCGCCTATCACGATCAGACCGCGCTTGCCTGAACCCTGCGCGTCGTGCTTGGCTGTGCCCAGCCGTCAGGGTGGCTCTGAACCAAGGGAACAAAAAAATGCAGATTTCAAGATGGATCGCATCGGCAGCAACAGCCGCCATGCTGGTGATATCAGCCGGGTCCTTTTCGGCGCAAGCACAGGAAAAATTGAAGATCGCCACCGAAGGCGCCTATCCGCCGTTCAACACCATCACCGCGGATGGCAAGCTCGTCGGCTTCGATATCGACATCGCCGAGGCGCTTTGCGCTCAGATGAAGGTCGAATGCGAACTTGTCACGCAGGACTGGGACGGCATGATTCCGGCGCTCCAGGCCAGAAAGTTCGACGCCATCGTCGCGTCCATGAGCATCACCGAAGAGCGCAAGAAGCAGGTCTCCTTCACCAACAAATACTATACGACGCCGCTTTCGCTGGTGGCCTTGAAAGACAGCGATATTGCCTCGACCGAACCCGCCGCACTCGCCGGCAAGACGGTCGGCGCCCAGGCTTCGACCACCCAGGCCGACTATGCCCAGGATGTCTATGGCAAGGCCGGTGCCGAGGCGAAGCTCTATCCGACCCAGGAGGAGGCGGTTACCGACCTGATGAACGGCCGCCTCGATGCCGTCCTTTCAGACAAGTTCGTGCTGATGGACTGGATGAAGAAGTCGAGCGACGGCTGCTGCAAGATGGTCGGCGACGTCAAGGGCACTGAGACGGAAGCGGGCATCGCCGTGCGCCAGGAAGACAATGCGTTGCGCGAAAAGCTCAACGCCGCGATCGATGCAATCGTCGCCGACGGCACCTACAAGAAGATCCAGGCCAAATATTTCGACTTCGATATTTACTGAGGTAGGAACTGCCAATCTCCCCCCTTGAGGGGGAGATGGCCGGCAGGCCAGAGGGGGTCGGTCCGGCCGGGCTCGGCTCTTTATCGCAGACGCAGGGGGCTGGCGCTCTACGCGAGACGACCCCCTCTGTCGCCTTCGGCGACATCTCCCCCTCAAGGGGGGAGATCCCGCTACAGCGCCTTCACCGACACCTTCACCGGCTGCTCGATTTCAAGCGGGTTGCGCAGCGGCAGGCCAAAATCCTTGGCCTCGATCTCGAACACGTCGCCGGCCTCGGTCCTGACGCCGTCGGCGAAGGACAGCGTCGCGGTGCCGAACATGTGCACATGAACGTCGCCCGGCTGGCGGAAAGCCGAATATTTGAAGTGGTGATGTTCGAGGTTGGCGATGGTGTGCGACATGTTCGCCTCGCCTGACAGGAACGGCTTTTCCCACAGCAGCTTGCCGTCGCGGACAATGCGTGAGGAACCCCTGATGTCGGACGGCAGGTCGCCGATCAGGATCTCCGGCCCGAACGAGGCGTTGCGCAGCTTGGAATGCGCGAGGAAAAGATAGTTCACACGCTCGGTGACGTGGTCGGAAAACTCGTTTGACAGCGTGAAGCCGACGCGGAACGGGGCACCGTCGTCGCCGATGACATAAATGCCGGCGATTTCCGGCTCCTCGCCGGCATCCTGGGCGAAGGCGGGCGACAGAAGTGCCGCACCGGGCGCCACCGCCATGGTGCCGTTGCCCTTGTAGAACCATTCCGGCTGCACGCCCGTCTGGCCGTTGGTCGGCTTGCCGCCCTCCAACCCCATGCGGAACATCTTCATGGAATCGGTGAGCTGCTCTTCGCCGCCGGTGCTGAGCTTCTTGTGCATGGCATCGCGGGTCGCGGCGGAGCCGAGATGCGTCAGCCCGGTGCCGGTGAGATGAAGATGCGCCGGATCCGGATGGTTGATCGGCGACAACAGCCGTCCCTTCTTGTAGGCGGCATCGAGGTCGACCGCTTCACCGAACCCCTTGCGCTCGATGAGGGCGGCGAGCCCGGTGCCGGTGCGCGCGGCCTCCATCGCCAGCGAATAGACGCTGCGGGCGCCGTTGATGATCCTGGTCTTGCCGCCGTTGCGGGCAACAACGCGGATGGTCTCCGCGTCGTCGAGGATCTGGGAAATCAGCATGATGTGCCCTCTCTATTGTCTTGGCCCGGCCGCCCATCTGGCAAACCCTGACCTGCGCGGCTCGGGACCAATCCGTGCCACGGGTGAAATTCTTCGTCCGGATTGCGCTCGCTGGCCTGGTCTCTCAGGAGACTTCTTCGCACCGGCCTCTTGCCGGCAGCCGCGATGTGACCCGTATGGTTTCCTCGTCCGGCCAGGTTTCTCCCGGCTCAAGCCTTGTTCTTGTTGTAGACGTCGAAGACCACGGCGCCGAGCAGCACCAGGCCTTTCACCACCTGTTGCCAATCGACATTGACGCCCATGATCGACATGCCGTTGTTCATCACGCCCATGATGAAGCCGCCGACCACCGCGCCAATAACCTGGCCGACGCCGCCCATCGCCGAAGCGCCGCCGATGAACACGGCGGCGATCACGTCGAGCTCGCTGCCGAGGCCCGCCGCCGGCACCGCCTGGCCAAGGCGCGCCGCAATGATCAGCCCGCCGAGCGCCGAGAGCACGCCCATATTGATGAACACCATCAGGGTCAGCCGCTCGGTCTTGATACCCGATAGCTGCGCCGCCTTGGCATTGCCGCCCATTGCGTAGATACGACGGCCGACCGTCATGCGTTTGGTGACGAAGACGAACAGCGCGATCAGCACGCCCATCACCACGAGAACGATTGGCAGACCTCTGTAGGTGGCGAATTGGTAGACCAGGAACAGCGTCAGGGCGCTGATCACCAGTGTCTTGACGACAAACAGCGGGAAGGGTTCGGCTTCATAGCCATGCCGCTCTCGGCTGCGCCGCGCCCTGAGCCCGAGATAGGCATAGGCGAGCACAGCGACGAGGCCGATCACGATCGTCGTCATGTGCAGCGTCAGCCCGCTGCCGACGATGGTCTTGCCAGCGGCGTTCACGACCGGCGGGATCAGCGTCAACGAGCCGATCACGTCCGGAATGAAGCCGGAACTTAGCGCCTTGAAGCCGACCGGAAGCGGCCCCACGGAAGACCCGCCACCCAGCAGCGCCTGGCAGATGCCGCGGAAGATCAGCATCCCCGCCAGGGTGACGATGAAGCTTGGTATTCGGTGATAGGCAATCCAGTAGCCTTGTGCCGCGCCGATTGCGCCACCGACGATCAGGCAGATGATCGACACCACCAGCGGATTGCTGAAAGGGCCGAGAGGCCAGATGACCATCATCATCGCTGCCAGCGCGCCGATGAAACCGGCGACGGAGCCGACGCTGAGATCGATATGGCCGGAGACGATCACCAGCAGCATGCCCAGCGCCATCACGATGATGAAGCTGTTCTGCTGCACCAGGTTACTCAGGTTCACCGGTTTGAACAGCGTTCCGGACGTCGTGAACTGGAAGAACACCATGATGAGGATCAGCGCCAGGATCAGGCCGTATTCGCGCAGGTTGGTGACCAGCGCCGAGACGGCAACGCGCGGCCCCTGCTGCACATCTTCGGCGACGCCGCTTTTCGGCACGGGAGCGCTTTCGGTGCTCATGATGCTTTTCCTTCTCCGCGAACGATGGCGCGCATGATCTTTTCCTGGCTGGCATCGCTCGCCGCCATTTCGCCGACGATACGCCCTTCGTTCATGACATAGATGCGGTCGGTGATGCCGAGCAGTTCGGGCATTTCCGACGAGATGACGATGATCGCCTTACCCTCCGAGGCGAGACGCGCGATGATCGTATAGATTTCATACTTGGCGCCAACGTCGATGCCGCGCGTCGGCTCGTCGAGGATCAGCACTTCCGGATTGGCGAACAGCCACTTCGACAGCACCACCTTCTGTTGATTGCCGCCCGACAGGTTGCCGGTCATCTGATAGACGCTGGACGAGCGGATGTTGGTCTTGGCCTTGTAGTCGTTGGCTACCGCAAGCTCGCGCATATCGTCGATCACGCTATGGCGCGACACGCCGGGAAGATTGGCCAGCGTGATGTTGTGCTTGATATGATCGATTAGGTTGAGACCGTAGGTCTTGCGATCCTCGGTGACGTAAGCAATGCCATGTTCCACCGCCTTGCTGACAGAGGAGACATCGATGGGCTTGCCCTTGAGCAGCACTTCGCCCGTGATGCGGCGGCCATAGGAGCGGCCGAACAGGCTCATCGCGAATTCGGTGCGTCCAGCACCCATCAGCCCGGCGATACCCACCACCTCGCCCTTGCGGACGTTGATATCGATGCCCTTGATCACCTGCCGCTCGGCATGGATCGGGTGATAGACCGACCAGTTCTTCACCTCGAGCACGGTCTCGCCAATCTCTGGCTCTCGCGGCGGGAACCGGTCGTCCAGCGAACGGCCGACCATCGAGGTGATGATGCGGTCTTCCGAGATGTCTTTCTTGGGCAGCGTCTCGATGGTGCGCCCGTCGCGGATGATCGTGACCTTGTCGGCGACCCGATTGATCTCGTTGAGCTTGTGCGAGATCAGGATCGAGGTGATGCCTTGCCGCTTGAATTCGAGGAGCAGATCGAGCAGCGCCTGGCTGTCCTTTTCGCTGAGCGATGCCGTCGGCTCGTCGAGAATGAGCAGCTTCACTTCCTTGCTGAGCGCCTTGGCGATCTCGACCAGCTGCTGCTTGCCGACGCCGATATTGGTAATCAGCGTCTTTGGGTCTTCCTTGAGGCCTACCTTCTTGAGCAGAGCGCCGGTGCGCGTCTCGTTGGCGTTCCAGTCGATGATGCCGAATCTGGCCTGCTCGTTGCCGAGAAAGATGTTTTCGGCGATCGACAGCATCGGCACCAGCGCGAGTTCTTGGTGGATGATGACGATGCCGCGGCGCTCGCTGTCGTGGATGCCTTTGAAATGGCACTCATCGCCGCGATAGATGATTTCGCCGTCATAGGTGCCGGATGGGTACACGCCCGAAAGCACCTTCATCAGCGTCGATTTGCCGGCGCCGTTCTCGCCGACCACGGCATGGATCTCGCCTTCCTCAACGCTGAGGTTGACATTCGACAGCGCCTTGACGCCGGGAAACGTCTTGGTGATGTCACGCATCTCCAAAATCGTCGAGGTCATCAGGAATTAAGCTCCTCCGAGATCGGCAAACATACCGGCCTCGCTGGTTAACGAAAAGGGGCCCTGCGTTGCGCAGGACCCCAGACTTTGCAACTGCGGTTACTTCAGCTCTTCGGCCTTGATGTAGCCGGAGTCGACCACGAGGGCCTGGTAGTTCGACTTGTCGACCTCATGCGGCGTCAGCAGGATCGAGGGGACGACCTTGACGTCGTTGTTGTAGGTCGTGGTGTCGAGGCCTTCCGGCTTGCCGCCCGAGAGCACCTTGTCGACGAGCTCGACCGTCGCCTTGGCGAGTTCGCGGGTATCCTTGAACACGGTCGAGTACTGCTCGCCGGCGATGATCGCCTTGACCGAAGCGGTCTCGGCGTCCTGGCCGGTGACGATTGGCCAGGGCTGGTCGGCCGTGCCGTAACCAACGGCGCGCAGCGAGGCGATGATGCCGCGCGACAGGCCGTCATACGGCGAGAGCACGCCATCGACGCGGCTGCCATCCGAGTAGTTGGCGGAGAGCAGATTGTCCATGCGGGCCTGGGCGGTCGCTGCCAGCCAGCGCAGCGTGCCGACCTTGTCCATGCCCATCTGGCCGGACTTCACGACGAGGGTCTTGTCGTCGATCAGCGGCTGCAGCACCGACATGGCGCCGTTGTAGAAGAAGAAGGCGTTGTTGTCGTCCGGCGAACCGCCGAACAGCTCGACGTTGAACGGACCCTTGTTTTCGGGATAGCCGAGGCCCTTGAGCAGCGATTTGGCCTGGATGACGCCGACGCCGAAATTGTCGAATGTGGTGTAGTAGTCGACATTCGCGGTCTTCTTGATCAGGCGGTCATAGGCGACGACGACGACGCCGGCATCGGCCGCCTTCTGCAGCGCGTCCGACATCGTGGTGCCGTCGATCGAGGCGATGATCAGCGCCTTCGGGCCTTTGGTGATTTCGTTTTCCAGCTGGCTGAGCTGATTGGGGATGTCGTCCTGCGCATATTGCAGGTCGACAGTGTAGCCCAGAGCCTCGAGCTGGGACTTGACGGCGTCGCCGTCGTTGATCCAGCGCTGCGAGGTCTTGGTGGGCATCAGCACGCCGACGAGGCCTTCGCCTGCCTGCGCCGGGACCGTCATGGCCGCGATGCCAAGGGCCGCGACGGCGGCCAGTGTCTTGATGATCTTCACATTAACTCTCCCTGTTTGATGGACGCGCACCCTGGGTTTCGTGGGCCGCGCGATCGTGCAGGAGCGCCAAACGCGCCGCTGCCGTCATATCGATCTCCGGTATCCTCCCAATCGGCCCTGAGACTCTGGTTCCAGTCGATGCGATTTTTCTCGCTGGCGACGGTCAAGCTTCAGGACGCGCAAAGGGTGTGGCTCTTTGCCATAACTGTCAAATGCGATCTTTGATGGTTGCTATACCGAAACTGATATATTGAAAGCCGACGAAGAGCTGGCCGGATTGCCGGCCGAACACGAGCGGGGAAAAAGACGATGGCGGCGCTGCGGAATCCTGACGGACTTTCAGCCAGTTACGAAGAACCCCCCGGCGACGGAGAGGTCCTGCTGCGCAGCGGCCTCAGTCTGCGCCACATGCGCATGATCGCAGCCCTCGACGACCATGGCCGGGTCAGCGCGGCAGCCCAGGTCATGAACATTTCGCAGCCCGCCGCCTCACGGATGATCGCCGAGATGGAGGCAGTGCTCGACGTCAAGCTGTGCGAAAGGCTGCCGCGCGGCATCACGCTGACGCCCTATGGCAAGGCATTGGCGAGGCGCGCGCGCTCGATCCTGCTCGAGATGCGTGAAGTCGACCGCGAGATATCCGAGCTCAAGGCGGGCAAAGGCGGCTCGGTGTTCCTGGGAGCGGTGACGGCCCCTGCGATCGAGCTCGCCGTGCCGGCGATCCGCGAAATCCGGCGCATCTATCCGCGTATCGAGATCACCATGCAGGTCGAGACCTCCAATGTGCTGGCGCGCGAGCTGATCGCCACGCGTCACGATTTCATCATCGCGCGCATCCCCGACGACCTCAATCCACGGCTGTTCGAGGCCCGCGTCATCGGTGTCGAAAAAGCCTGCCTGATCGTGCGCCGCGGCCACCCGCTCGCCAAGGGCAAGGCGGTGCGGCTGGAGGAGACCGCCGCCTACGACTGGGTTTTCCAGTCGGGCGGCTCGCCGCTGCGCCAGGCGATGGAAAGCAATTTCCTGAACCGCAACATCGCGCTGCCGGACCGCATCCTCAACACCAGTTCGCTGCTGCTCACCTTGGTCATGGTCGCGCAGTCGGACGCCATCGCGCCGGTGTCGATCCAGGTGGCGAAATTCATCCAGAACCCCGAGGGGCTGGCCGGCGCCATCGACGTCGTTCAGACCGAATTCGACATCGAGGTCAGGCCCTACAGCCTGATCACCGTGAAAAACCGCGTGCTGTCGCCCGCGGCCAAGATGCTGCACGACTTTATTTTGAGGGAGGTGGGCTGAGAGAGACGACTGGAGCGGGTAGCGGGAATCGAACCCGCGCGTTCAGCTTGGGAAGCTGGGTTTAATGCCGACATTTCAGTGACTTAGCTGTAAAACAGGTCGTTTTTCGACCAGAGGTTACCCAATGAAATCAATGCGCCTGTAAAACCTTTGAGCGCCGTCGCGGTGCCGCCGATGATACTCTAGTCGGGGCACTTCGGCTTCCTTAGCAATCGCTAATGAAGCGGCTAAATGAAAAGCGACGCCGAATGCGTGAGCGAGGACTGACGGAGTAATCAAGTAGCACGCTCATGAATGGCGATGAGCCGATGTCCGGTTCCGGTGCTGCTTCGGATCGACTTGGCGATCGGCCAGATCACAGATGCGCATAGCCGACACTCCCGCCGCTTGCTCGAACCAGACCTGCTCGGTTCGAGGTGACTTAGAGAAGCAAAATCCCGACAATCCGGTTCATCGAGAAGGGAGGCACCTAGCGCTCGAGAAGTGTAGGGCTAGGGTGCGAGGCTGGGCGATTAACCCCCGTGATACGCCGCCTTTCTGCATGCTCGGCGCTCATGTCGGCTATTCGGTGATGGCGTGCGCGCCTCGAACAGATCGCCGGTCCGCGAGACATAGCTGGCCTGGAACATTGAGTGGCAGCTTGCGGATCGACCAGTTCTGGCGTGGCTAGGCCCTTCGGAAGGTCTGCGGCGACGCAAGCGGCGGTGTGGCCAGCCTGCCGCACGAGCCATGCCCATGCCTGGACCAGGAGGCGAGCTGAGCGGGACCTCACCACCTCGAAACGCCGCAACCGCACGTCCGGGTAAACCGATGAAATCGGACTCGGACTATTTTCCCTTTTTTTCCAGCTCGGCAAGGACGTCGGCGACGATGCGGTCGCGAAGTAGCGGATAGGCTCGCTTGTCTTTCACGGTTTCCAACGGCATTTGCGCGAATCGATCCAGCACCTGTTTGGCGAAATCCTTTAGTGCCTTCTGTTGTGAAGCATCGGCTTCGTCGAGCCTCTTTCCAAGAGCTTTTATCTCAGCCCTCACGGCCGTAAGTTCTCCATCAATCCGAGCATCCACCCAGGGCTGTAAGGCTATAATCGACATCTGCCCAGTATCAATAACCGTGAACATGAAATCGTAAGGTGATTTCGGCTTCGCCGGGCTGCATGAACTCAACGGCGACTTTGGATTTGGACAGTTTCTTACCTTGCCCGCGTCGAGATCTACGCGTGGTCCGCGGTAAGCGTCCCCCGCGAAGCGGCCGATAACATTGAATTTCCCTTCCGAGATGAATCGGCCTTCAGCGCGACCAATTGCCGAAGTCGAAATTGAAACGCAAGTGGCCGCGACCAAGCCCGCGAACAGCCTAAAGCACTGCGACATCTTCTCCTCCTTCGTTCGAGATTGTTGGCACAAGGTTCCGAGAACCGTTCCAATGTGCGCATTTCTTCTCCCTGTTCTTCATCAAACCCCCGACAACCTCTCCATAATTCTCCGGTTCCTGCAGGAATTCGGCCACGATCGTCACGCGCGGCGTAGTTGGAATTCGCTTGGACTTCGAAAACGTAGTATAAGAGATCGCGTCTGAGTGGGGAATGGCCGTGCGCCCTGGTCACAGAGTGGTTTTGCTTACTACGTCCCTGTATTTGGGCGCTGTGCCCTGTTTCGCCGGGAACAAGGTCGAGTTTACGAAGAGCCTTATTGAAGCCTCCTCGAAAATGACGTTCACCATGGTCAAGACCGTCATCAAGTCATCGCCTGATGCTGCTGTCGCCGACCCAAATCTGCCCGCCGAGCGGGCGGCGCTTCAGAAGGTCATGGGAGGATATCAGGAGGAGCGCGCTCGCAGGGAGCGCAGTCTCGGCTTGAAAAAATCGGCCGCCGAGTTTGGTGTTGCCTCAGTATCTGCAGGCGTCGCGTTTGGCGCCAGCCCAGTGGGGGGCATCATCATCAAGGCAGCGGCGCAGGCCGCTACCGACGCCTATTTCGAGGATGCCGAGCAGAAGCTCAAGCAGGACCTGCGCGTCGTGCTCGCTTCGAAGCGAGACCAGCTTCAGACGGTGGGGGGCGTAAAATACGATCAGCTCAAAGATCTGCCCGTCAAGGAGATTAAGGAGAAGCTGGCGGAGTCGCCGGAACTCTACAGCGACTTAAGATCGATGTTTCCTGTAGACGAGGACGGCAAGGCCCTCGCGGACTCGCTGATCGTCGACGCCGTGCGCAACACCACCCTCGTCGCCTTGGACAAGATAGAGTTCAACGCAAAAGCGATCGACGAGGCGAAGGGTAGAATCGAAACGGTCAACAAGTCTCTCGAGAAATTTAAAGACCAGACGACCACGGCGTTCAAGGCGCACGAGGATGCGATTGGTGCCCTGCAGGGCGCGATGGGCGATTTGGGCAAATCGGTCAAGGGGCTCGACGACCGCCTGAAGGCGCAGGAGCAGCAGGGGGCCTTTATCGCCGAATTCATGTTCGACAATTCCAGCCCGGCCGAAAAGGCCGCCCTGCTCGAAGCCGGCTACAAGGAAGACCAGTTCCGGTGCGGAGACGGCGGGTCCGACTGCGAAGTGGCCAAGACCAAGGACGCGCTGATCGAGCAATTCAAGGCGGAGGCAAAAGTCCAGGAGGCGCTCGGGGACATGCGCGTGACACTGGCTGCGGTGAGCAACGTCGCTTCCATCGCGAACAATCTTGGACTGAAGATCGATGGCCTGGACCAGGCGGTGAGCATAGGCAATGCTGCCGTCAGCGCCTTCGCTGCCTACGCCTCCGGCGATTACCTCGGGGCGATCTCGGCGGTGAGCGGCGTCTTCGGCGGCAGAACCGCCGATCCGGCCGCCGAGCGACATGCGCAACTCATGGCCTATCTTGGGCAGGAGTTCGCCAAGATCAACAAGAAACTCGAAGAGATTGTCGGCCTCCAGAAACAGACCTTACAGATGATTGCCGATCTGTCAAAACAGCTCGAGGCTTATTATCAGGCTTTGGACGAGAAGCTCGATCGGATGGACTTCGAGTTGAAGTCCGTGCTTCTGTCCCAGAAACGGGAGGAGTGGCGGCCCTGGCTGCAGTGCCATTCTGCCTACCAGGAACTCACTGATGCTCCGGCCATGTTCGATTTTGTCAACGGGCAGTTCACGAGCCTGACGGGGATCGACCGCTTTATCTCGGCATCGGGACAGGAGCTGAAGAACTGCCTGAACGTGGCGAAGACGACCGCAGCCAGCATCACCGCCACGAACTGGTTCGGAAATTTCTTCTCTCTGGCTGCTGCAATCAACATCACGGTCGATGCCGACCTTACAGGTAGCGCGGCAGAGAAGTATCACGAAAAGAAGTCGCTCGAGCTTTACCAGAAAGACGTTTATGACCCAGTCAGAAACTGGGTCGAGGAGGAGGCGGCAAATTCGCGGACACCATTGCCGCTCGTCTATCAGGGTCTGGTGGCCCCGAGCGCTACAACAGTCGAGCTTCGTCGGAGAACGGCTGCCGAAGCTGCCCTCCTTAATGCCCTGAGAAAGAATCTTCCGGAAAACCAGCAGCCTGCCGCCTGCAACAGCAACGGTGAAAAAGGCTTTCTCACGGACAGCGACACCCGCCGACTGCTGTGTTCCACGGGAGAGGGCGCCGAACATAACGCCCAGCTCCTCCTCGAAAGCCCGATGGTGACGGACCACATCATGCTGATCAGCGACTGGCTGCTGACGCTTGCTCCCGTCTTCGACCTGTTTTCCAATGATTCTTTTGTAAAGGCCCAGCAGGTGCTGGGTTCTGAGAACGTCGACCTCCAGAGACAGGGCCGTAGCGCGCTGGACAAGATCTCGCTCGTTCTTGACGCGTCAATCGCTTCCTATGCAATGACCTACGGAGACATCGGAGCCGATGTTGTCGCGGCCAAGCTGGGCACGGTGCGCAATGGAAAGGAAGGCGACCTGAAGGACGACCGCGCCGCAATCAGGCAACTCCTCACGCGCAACCCGTATCTGAGCCGGAACGTCCTGATGATCGCGTTGCGCTCGCCTCGACCGGATTCCGCTCTACCGAGAGGCGCCTTCAATCCCGCCGTCGACTCTATGCAAGGTTACGATATGGCTCTGGACTACGCCAGCAAGCCGAATGAACGACGCTTCATGGAGTTGGAGGCCCTGTTCGGCGACGGCTGGTCTTTCTCGTTTGATGAAAAGCGCGGGGTCGTTACGGCAGAACTCCTGCCGGCTGACGGCACCGACCCCGCGATTATTTCGGACATGCCGCTTGCTAGCGAGTTCCTGGACGGACAATTCCACTATCCGGAACGACTCCACCGCATGCTTTCCTACCGAAACGCCTTGGCGGAGCGCCTGCTCGACTACGATCTCCTGGGAACCCTGACGGCAGAAGATCGGGTCGCCCTGATAGGAATGATGACGCGCACCGAGGCGAAGTCCGTGAAGGAATGACTTTCTGGATTGAGATGGTTTTGAACGGTGTGCAGGCAGTCCGTGCCTGCACCCCACTCCCGACAATTCGGGCGAATCTTAGAAGATGCCGATAGCTCGGAGGCCCGCCGAAGCAGTCCCTCATCGAAGCTGATCGGAATTGCCAACCACGGTCGAGAGAGACCACGTGCTCATCAAGTGGTGAATTCGAGCACCACATTCATAGTGAGTCGGGATCTCCAGATCGAACGGCTGGTCACTCGAACGTCCATGACGACCATCGCGCCTGGCGACGGAACGATGTGTGGGGAGCAGCCGGATCTCAAAGCTGTCCACGACATGTCAGATCGTCGTGAGTGAGAGCTGCCGCCACTCCAAAATCTGATCGAAGCTCCGATTAATCCCACTCGATTCGCGATCGTAGAGGATGAAAAGCCATCTGCCGCCCCGCCCCGATAAATGGAGTCACACGATCTCCACCCGGCGGGTGCTTGGGTCTTCTATCGATCGTCAGGACTCTCGTCCGGACAATCAGCCAGCTAGGTGGTGCTAATCGTCAATCTGTTCTCGCAGCAAGGTGTCACGCAGGTTGACCTGCAAGCTCTGCGCCGATTGGTATGCCTCGAAACCAGCTGCGTCACCACCGGTCATCCGTCGCCGGACCAAAACCCCAGAAACCAACCGACTTTGATCGATGGGTGATTCCGTCCCCAATTTGGAAGTCCTAGGGTGCCCGCCGTCCCTCCATCCGGATGCGTTCTGGCGCCACAGAGCATAAAAATCCGGAAGCGCCCATCCTCATGGGCTGGGGCGAAACTCATCAGTTGGGCTGCCGTCGATGGCCGAGCCGGGGCGAGCACAGAGGGCGAGAACGTGACGTTTCTGGCGCTCCTCCGGAGCGCCTTTCGGCACTTACACTATGGATCTTCCGTCCGGCCGATCGCACGCGATCAGCCCGACCTACTTGATAACCTTGTCGACCAGGCCTGCCGGAATAGCCTGCGCGGGGGGGCTCAATGGAATGGATGCGATCTGCATAGCAGATATAACGAGCAGAATCGCGACAACCCACTTCTTCAACATATCCACCTCCTAAGCCGCTAGCTGTGCAAGCCGTTTCCGACCTTCTGCTTCGATCCGATATTTATTCCCGGCGAGTCCAGTGAACAGGCCGAAATGCGCAAATAGTTTAGCAAAATCATCGATCTCTGCCTTGATGCGCTTCTCCGTCTTCTCGTAGGCTTCCATCTGCTTAAGCGACTCGATCGTCTTGAGTTTCTCCAGCGAAATGGCGTGAGTGGCAAGCTCGGCCTCGGCCCATTCCTTCCACAAGACGCTTCGGCTCAGAACCCCATCACTCTCTTCCGCCATGGTGGCCATAACAGCGAAGGCTGCACCGGTCTCGAGATCGGTAATCGCCTTCTGAAAACCTTTCGGTGCTCCGTGCTCAAACTTCCACGGATCAGAGAGGAGTAGCTCGGCAGCAATCTGGTTCCAAGCATGAGAGAACATTTTAAGGCCTTGAAGCGGGGACACGAGGCCTCCTGGAAAGGTTGTTCCTTACGGAAGGTAGTAGGCCATCGCTAGGGTTTCAATCTCCGTTTTTTTTGGGGGCCATTTGAGCAGATTTATTTTCGGCAGCTCCCCAGATATTTTTCCATTGCCCCAATTTCTCTGGTGCTCATCTTTCGAAGCCGAGCTGTTGCAAAATGCGCGGCTCCTATTTGTCTCCTAAGGAAGAAGGTTTGATACCATGAAAACGCACACTACTGCAGTGACTCTGAGTCTTCTTGGTGCCACGCTCGCCTCCGCCGCTGAGAAGCACCCCGCGCCTCAGGCTGTGGTGATCACGGCGCAGTGCACGACCGACGCGACCAAAGGCGATGGAAGGCGGAAGGCCTGCGATAGTCAGGTCCAGTTTTTCACCGCACCGGAAGGTTACGTTCTCGCAAAGGAAACCCTGACCGGCGGCCTCAAAGAGGCGAACGGCAGCGAGAAGGAATGTCGTGTGACCTTCTCCGACAATATCGAAGTCATCCCCGGCGTTCCCCAGCCGCGCAAGATACGCCTCCAGGCGCATGCTCGTTCCCCGCACGGTCATTGGTCCGGGCGGGGCTGGGCGACGTGCGTCCACACAATCGATATGGTCCCGCTCTCGCGTGATAGCCGCTCGTAGAACTTTCGTCGGCTGCCCAAGCTCCGGTTGTTCACCAATGAGTTTGGGCGGCGGCACCAGGAACTGGAGGAAGCGCTGTGCGTCAGACGTCCGAGAGGGCACCCGAATCGGTCGTCTAGAGTGTTTGGGTCTTGACTTCAGGATATCCGAGCCTTCACCCTTCGACTGTCTACAGACGTGGAGGCGCAGGCCGCCGGCTGGCTGTCGAAGCGCATAGCCCGACGTCTACAGGCCGCGCTTGGCCGCGAGGTCGATTGCTGGTTTGCGTTGGAGATTTCGCAGCGTCGTCGGCTTCACTTGCACGGCGAGCTTCAGATCGAACTCCATGAAGCCGAGGCGGCGCGGAAAGCTCTGCGCCTTGCTGCCGGCGAGTGGGAGAAAGTCCGCCAGCACCAAGCTCATTTGAAGGAGAAGCCGACCGTAGTGTGGACCAGCTACAGCACTAAGGACTGGATCTCCCTCCGTCGATTGAAGCGCGGGTGGTTCGCAAGAACTTCGCGGCCGATTAATGGCGAGTGGTATTTCGCGACCAAACCGGTCCGCAGGCTGGCGAGTGAGCTCTACTTCATTCAGCGGCTGGAGGTCATCAACTTCATGAAGTCACTTCCTCATCCGGGGAGCAGGTAGCGCAAAGGCGCTCTCAGGGATGGCTGCCGAGCAATTTCGATTAAGCTGTCCAAGTAGCAGAAAGCGCCTCAGCTTGACGAAGCACCGTTTGGACGGCGGCGTCTTGGAGATCGGGCGGGCATCTGCAGCGTCAGATCGTGGAATTGCAGCGCTGAGGTGAGGCAGACCACGCCTTTGGGAACCAGTGCCGAAGCTTCAGCGATTGAACGGCGCCCATCTGGCATGGCTTCTGCCAGTTGGTAGAGGCCACGCGCGGGCCGCACGACCTCACCCTCGCGAACCAGGCGGGCCATTGTCTCTGGACTCACTCCCGCTGTGGTCAGGTCGCGCAGACGGACCAGACTGCCATCCTGCAGCAGTGCACGGGCTTGATCCCGTTGTGTAGGCTTGTGTGACATATCCTCGACGTCTAGGCGTAATAGCAGAGGTTGTATCACATGTCATTTTCGAGAAAGACGTGCTGCGCTGGGTGAAGCCAGGCCCCGGGGCAGCTCCAGATCGAATATCGATCAGGCAAGGCCTCCGAGCCCGATTTGGACGCGGCCCGCTTGCGAGGCGTTCCAATCGATGGTCGATTGCAGTAGGCAATAAAGGATCGATCTATACTTGTGTGATTTGCGCACGTAGGCTGAGTATTATATGAGTATCCCGTTATATTCTCGCTATAGATAAGATATACATGATCTTATACAGATGAAGCGAGAAACGAAATGAATACACCATCGGGCCGCCCAAATGCGAATACGAAAATCGCGAAGTTCATAGATGGTCGCATCGATCAGCTCAAGGGCAGGAAAAGCCAGAAAGACGTCGCTGTCCAAGCTGGGTTCACCAACGTGAATGTCCTCTCGATGATGAAATCCGGCGCCACAAAAATTCCGTTCGACCGCGTTCCCGGGTTGGCGAAAGCACTCGAGTGCGACCCTGCGAGCCTTTTCCTCCTGGCGCTCGAGCAGCATTTTGAAAGCAGCGCGTTGGTGGCGATCAAGCAGATCTTCGGAACTGTCGTGAGCCAGAACGAGCTCTCGTGGATTGAGGCGCTTCGTAAAGCGTCGGACAATACCGATCCTCCCTTGACGGCGAAGCGCGCAAAGATCTTGCGGGCCATTTTTGGGAAGATCGGACCATACCCGGGTCAATGACGGCGTGCTGTGGGAGCTACCAATCGGTGTAACGCCCAAACCTCGCCCACTGGCGGCCGCTCCCACACGTTGATGACGTGTCTTCCGTGGACCGAGATAAGTCGGTATTGATCGTATGCGAACAATCGGGAACTGCGGTGCCAATGATTACCGGTGCCCCGGGTCTTCCTGTGCAACCAGAGCGGGGGTAGGAACCGATCGACTTTGTTCACGAGATTGGATGAACCTCCTAGGAAAACCCATGGATCGAAGTCTTAGAGTCGGCGTGCTAAGCGCGTGGGGATGCGTTTTGTTGCGGCAGACAATATTCCCACCAATGCACCGCTTTGTGTGGGGTGCACCCTGGTCGTCGGAAGGAGACGGGTTTGATCAAGCCCAGGTTGACAAATGACAACTTAGCCGCCCATTCACCGACTACCCGCGACGAATTCTATCAACCAGAAACGTGCGTTCTCTTAGGCCGGTAAGAGAACGCATTACACTAAGTTTACCTCAAGTTGACAGAATCCTCCGAAATCCAGTTTTTCGGGCTTTGTCAACCACGACTGGATCCAGGAAGCGGTGCCGAGCCGGGGCAGGCTGCTCTATGCGGACCGAAGGTAAGATGCACGGGCGCTACAAGCTTCGATACCGCAAGGAATCTATTTCACGTCCTGCCCGGTTCCCAGGTCGCTGTTCCCCTAAACCTTTGACGGGCCTCGCCTAAATAGACGCATTTATATGTGCCGAATGCAGGTGCTCGGGAGACGTGCGGAACTTGGGCTCAACCATTTTCATCATTCGTTTCGCTGGTTCGATGTCCTGAATGCTGGGTTATGAGCCCCATGGTTCTCCGGCGGGGTCGCGTCCTCGATGACCGTTTATTCACCGCGAACCGTCTCTCAGGATCGACGGAAGTCCGTCCACCAACCGGTGTCTTGAAGGTCCGCGAGGTGTCGCAAGGGGCAATCAGGTCGCAGGGCGCCAAATTCGCTCACCACACCGTCAGGGGTTACCGTCAGAGAGCGCCATGGTGATGTGTAGCGGATCGATGCAATCCGGTGCCCGAGCTCTCCAGTGAGCTCGCCTGCGAACGCGTCGCTCCTCATGACCAGAACCTCACCCGGCGTCTGCCGATGGAGATCTAGCCAAAGGACTATTTATTTGGTCGCTCGCGGTGTGCCGGAGGCGGGCTCAGGCAACTGCTTCGATCCAAGATGATGACGCGCGAGGAGGCACGGACTTTCATTGCGCCGCACGTCGAGGAGGTTCGAGAAAGCTAGCGGAAGACGCATCCTGGAGAATTTCCCAGACTGGAGCACTTACCGCGCGGCTCCATTCGTTTCGCGTGAGAGATTCCGGCAAGCGGTCACGGTTGCGCGTAGCGCCGGCGCCGACCTGCTTTTGGCTGACGTCCGCGAACTCATGGACCGCACGACACGGGACCGGATCAGCGAGTGCGCCAATGCCCTAGATGCTCTCGATATCGACGTCTGGGATGCATCCTTGGGCCGCACCTGGCAATCGATGACGGACAACGAACGGCGCTCTCTTGTCACAATCGCCGCCCAGACGAACAAATCGCGGTCGGAACCGGTGAAAGCCGGAATTCGGCTATCCCGAACAAAGAGAGCTGCACCTCCGAGCGCCAACTATAAGCTTGGCAATCGCGCCAATCGTCGTAACGCTGACCAGCGCGCTCATCTCCTTCAGGATTTCGTCCTGAAGGAGATGGCCAAGCTGCCGGCTGGCAAGAAGCTCTCTCCATCGGCCCTGGCCACGGCGCTGAACGCGTCTGACGTCTCCTCCGCTCGAGGTGGACGCTGGACCCACAACACTGCAAAGGACCTTATGGCCCGCATTGGCACCCTCCCGGAGAACCCGACGTCAGCGAGTGGAGCCCGCCGGAAGCTGCGCGATTCTTAGTGACGGAGCAGCCATCACTCGGAATAGGCATGCGCATCAAAGGTATTGACCGTCATGTAGATAGCCACACGTGTCCCTGAAAGCGTCACGCCAATTCGTGTCTTGCTCTGGCTTGGCAGGCCCCGACCATGGTATCCGCCGTGTGGAAAGCGAAGGACGCTCCACTTTCAGGCAGTCTCGGTTTTCAGAGAACGCGATCGCCAGTTCACAGATGTAGACATAGAAGTTCGCATCCGTGCCCCTGCAATCCGCTCGATCGACGTTACCGACGGTAGGAGAAAAACTGAGGACGTCATCGCCCTTTCCGGGGACCGAGGCCAAGTCCATGATCTGGATGTCCACCCCGTTCTTCCTGAAGAACAGGTAACAGACTGACGACGCATTGCATGCGGAGCACGCGAATTCATACGTCCTACTCCTGGTTCGGTGAAGGCGCCAGCCAAACTCCCGGATGGCGTTCCAGACGTCAACGGGTCGGTTGATGCCTTGGTGTATCCGAGGGGGATTTGGCGGGAAGATCCCGTGCGGCGTGAATTCCGCTTCTCTTGCCATGCATTCAATCGCATTGGAGCAATCCCAATTGAGGTAAGCAAGGTAAGCAACTTCAGCGTGCTTAAGAGTGTCGCCTCGTGTCTTCATGCGGACTACCACGACATCCCCTTCTTTTACGTCCGATCGCCAGCAATTGACCGGGTAAAGGTCTTCCTTGGGCGCGAAGCGAACGAAGGCAACGATGTAACTCAATGTCAGATGTCCTTGGTGCATACAGCTAGCACCTAAGAAGCACGCATTACATGCTTCGGCAAGTTGATCAGTATGCATGCGGAGGTCTGTGCGTTGGCATGGCGCCGTCCTCTCCAGGACGACTTTTTCTCAAATCTTCGGCTCCTCGGCGGCGAGAGCGCTATAACGTCAGGCAGAAGGAGCATTCTGCCATGACGATGATCACCTGCGAGCTTATACACGCCTTACCGTTCGAAGCCCGCCGCGGCTGTAACCGAAGGGAAGCTGCATCCTATGTAGGTGTTAGTCCGACCCATTTTGACAAGCTCGTCCGCAACGGCACCTTTCCAGGGCCGTTCGAACTCCTCGGTCGGAAGGTTTGGGACGTTCAGACACTCGATCGTGCCGTCGACGCCATGTCGGGCATCGAGACGCTTGCGGCACGTTCTCCAGTCCGCGACGAGGATGATCTCGACCGCGAACTGGCAGCGTTCGAGACGAAGCACCATGGTCACGCTTGAATTGAAGGGCCTACATCGGGTCACGGCCAAGGGCAGGGTCTATTGGTATGCCTGGCGCGGTGGTCCGCGCCTTGCTGGGATGCCAAGCACACCGGAATTCCTCGCCTCCTACAATGAGGCGATTGCCAGCCGCACGACACCTGACAATAACCGCTTTCGATCGTTGATCACGCAATACAAGGCGAGCGCCGACTACAGGAAGCTCGCCGAGTCGACGCGACGTAACTGGGGTCCCTGGCTCGACCGGATTGCCGGCCATTTCGGGGAACTGCGCATCGCCCAGTTCGATCGGCCGGAAAAGATCAGACCAATAATCCGCCGGTGGCGCGCGGCATATGCCGAGACGCCCAGGTCTGCCGATTACGGCATTCAGGTTCTCTCTCGCGTGCTCTCATACGCGGTAGATCCACTCGGCAAGATTGGCTCGAACCCTTGCGAAGGCGTCAGGCAGCTCTACAGCGGCTCTCGCTCGGAGATCATCTGGACAGACAACGACGTCGAGCATCTGAAGAAGACGTGCTCGGCCGAAATTGCTTATGCCCTCGATCTGGCTGCATGCACTGGTCTTCGGGTAGGCGATCTCATCCGCCTATCATGGTCCCACGTCGACGAGGATGCCATAACCATCGCCACCGGCAAAAGCAGACACCAGCGCGAAGCCATCATTCCGCTCTATCAGGAACTGCGCGACGCCCTCGGGCGAATACCGAAGCGTTCACCGGTCATCCTGACCAGCAGCAAGAAGCGCCCCTGGACTGTCAACGGTTTGGCTAGCTCGTTCTCCGACGCCAAGAAGATCGCATGGCCGAAAGGCGATGACCTGCACTTCCATGATCTTCGGGGCACGGCCGCGACGAAATTCTACACCGCCGGCCTGACCGAGCGCGAGATCGCCGAGATCATGGGCTGGGAAGAAGACCATGTTTCGCGCATCATAAGGCGTTATGTGAGCCGCGGAGCCGCAATCAAGGAGCGCATCCGAAAACTCGATCAGGCCAAAAAGTGAACGCTCTGTGTAAAACTACCTGTAAAACCGCTGGTTTTCGGCACTCGCCAAATCAGGCGCAAACCCTTGTGGCACAAACTGGAGCGGGTAGCGGGAATCGAACCCGCGCGTTCAGCTTGGGAAGCTGACAAGCTACCATTACATCATACCCGCGCAGCAGCCTCGTTACCACGCAAGCCCGCGTTCGGGCAATCGTTAAGCGTGGACTCGTGCCTTGCCAACCGTCCGACTGTTACTCTGTCGTGGCAAGGGCATCTTCTGCGGAAAAAGCCGGCCAGTATTTCGAAATTGCCAGCGTGGCCCCGATTGAAGAGAAGTGGCCATAATCGAAATAGAGAAACTGGCCTGCGTCGGCGTAGGAGCAGCGTCCTGCGCTACAGAGGAATTCGAGCGGATCGATGAAGGTGGCGCCTTTGGTAAATGAGCGCACGCGGTTGTTGATGTCGGGATCCATGGCCATTGGCCAGGATGTATCACTGAGATTTCCGCGCTTTGCGAAGAACGCGATTTTCCGAACGTCGGTTATGAACTGCGGAGACTGGCCGATGACGAACACGCGCACACCCAGGCCACGAAGCGTATCGATCGTTTGCTGGAGACCGTCGAAACTTCTGGCCTCGTAGTCGGTCCACCGACCGCTGAGTACAACCGTCTTGATGCCGGCGTCCTTGATGACCTTCAGGGCCTGCTGATTGAACCGCATGCAATCCGGGCGTGCATAGGAGAAGTAGGAGAGAATCGGTGGACAGCCTGCGTAAGTATATTCGACGACGTTGGCCTGAAGCTGATTTATGTTGGCGTCCAGGCCTGAAACATAGTGGGCGGCGAACGAGTCGCCCCACAACAGAACGGTTGTAGGGAAGCCGCGAGTGCGCGTGCAATCCTCGATTTTCCAGCTTTCGATCTGGCTGGAGCCCTCGTTGAAACAGGTGCCCTTGAGCCAGTCCCCGACAGGAATCCGCTGTTGGGCATAGTCCGGAAACCGTTGCGGAAAACCGTTGCCGAGCGCCCCGGCCGCCCCGCCAACGCAAAGAAGAGCGATCGCGCCGGCTGAAAAGGCGAAGATGGGCACCGGGGCGGTGAAGGACCTTTTCTGCCGAAACGGCTGCTCGATATACTTCCAGGAGAATGCAGCCAATGCGAAGCTTGCAACCGTCATAGCAACGGTCATCGACGGGTCGAGTTTTTGTAACGAAAGATAATGCGCGAACGCATTGATCGGCCAGTGAACAAGATACAGCGAATACGAGATGAGGCCGATCCAGACCAGCGGCCGGACTTCGAGTATGCGGCTAGCGATCGTCGAGGGGCTGTTTTGTCCAACATAGATGAGGAGGGCCGTTCCGAGGCACGGATACAAAGCGTTGTAGCCCGGGAACGGGTCGCTCTCCGAAATCGCGAAGAACCCGATGGCGAGAAGGCCAAATCCGGCCAGCCCCACCAGGTCCATAAGGAATCGATTGCTCAAGGGCGGGGGCCGTTTCAGCATGAGCACGGCGCCCAGCATGAGTTCCCAGACCCGTGTCGGCAGCAGGTAGAATCCCGCGCTTGGCGCCAGCCATGTCGCCATCACCGCCAGCACGAAGCTGCCGAGAATGATCGGCAGGAGTGCTGTCAGCCAGCGCTTCGCAAAATAGCGATAGATCAGGAACATCAGGATTGGGGCAAAGATATAGTACTGCTCCTCGACCGAAAGCGACCACGTATGCAGCAGCGGTCGGAGCTCGGCATCGATGGAGAAGTAATTTGACGTTTTCCAAAAATAGATGTTCGACCAGAAAGTCGAGGCCGCTATGACGCTGAGACTGAATTCATGCAGATCTGACGGCAGAAGAATGAACAATGCCGCAATACAGGTGAGAAGCGTGACAAAGATCAGAGCCGGCAGAATGCGCCGGGCACGGCGCCAGTAGAAGCTGACGATCGAAAATTGGCCGCGTTCAAGGTCGTCCAGAAGACTTCCGGTGATCAGGTAGCCGGATATGACGAAGAAGATATCGACGCCGGTAAAGCCGCCTGGAATTGCCGAGATTCCGAAATGGAAGAGTACAACCGGCAGCACCGCAACAGCCCTAAGGCCATCGATATCGCGCCGGTACTTCATTCAAGAAGCCCTGTGTTCGCAGGTCACGGCGAGACGGCGCAGTCCGTCCATAGTCGGGCGATGAGTCTGGCAGATCAATATCAACGGATTACCCTCTGTCCTCCAATTTTGCTGCGCTGCAACATAGGTGTCAAGATCGGCGAGCAGACAATCCGCAAACCGCCGTGCGGAGCAACTGGATTCAGCGACCACCTTGATGCCAGCGCGGCAAGTGCGTATTTCTGAACCTGTACCCGAATCGGGTTAACCGAATCTGGAGACACGCCTTGTCCGCACTGACGCGCTTTCTCGGCGATACGCCGCTCCGGGTGCTTCTGAAGCTGCTGGTGGTATCGTTCCTCGTCGGCCTTGTCATGAACGCTTTCGGCTGGTCGCCGGTGGATGTGCTCTACGGCATCCGGAATTTCTTCGTCGATCTCTGGAATCTGGGCTTCCGCGCCATTGACCGTTTCCTCGGCTACATCCTGCTGGGCGCGGCGATCGTCATTCCGGCCTTCCTCCTGCTCAGGATCGCCAACTACCGGAAATAGGTATGGCCCCGAACCTGCGGTTCGGCAAGGATCATGCTCAATCGGTCAGGCCTCACGCGAAGCCTGATGCCACTTCGAACAGGATGGCATGGCGCGCGGCAAGCGCCGCCACGTCAGTCGAATAGCCGCCGCCGATAACGCCGCAGACCGGGATGCGGAGCGCGCGGAAATGACGGATCACCATGTCGTCACGGGCGCGCAGCCCCTCGTTCGACAGCGATAACCTGCCAAGCCGGTCATCGGCATGGACGTCGACCCCGGCATTGTAGAAAACGATGTCCCAGGGCGCCCTGGCGGTGAGTTCCGGCAGAATGCCGCCCAACCTTTCGAGATAGGCCGCATCGCCGGTGCCGTCGGGCAGGGCGACGTCGAGGTCGGAAGCGATCTTGCGCGCCGGATAGTTACGGTCGCCATGCATGGAAAAGGTGAACACGCGCCGTTCATCGCCCAGAATGTCCGCCGTGCCGTCGCCCTGATGGACGTCGAGATCGACGATCAGGATGTTGCGGGCGGCAGCTTCGGCAAGCAGCACCAGCGAAGCCACGGCAACATCGTTGAAGGTGCAGAAGCCGGCGCCTTGCGCGCGCCGCGCATGATGGCTGCCGCCGGCGGTGTTGCAGGCGATGCCGTTCAGCAACGCCAGCCGCGCCGCCAGCACCGTGCCGCCCGTTGCGAGCTGCGCCCTGAGCGAGACCCGCGGACCCACCGGAAAGCCGATCTCGCGCTCGATCTTTTCAGGCACTTCGCAGGCCAGCACCTGATCGACATACGAGGCGGCATGAGCAAGCTTCAGCCATGATGCCGGCGCCGGCCTGGGCATGCTGAGCGCCTCGGGCCCGGCAAGTCCGCGCGCGCTCAGGGCTTCCATCAGCAATGGGTATTTGCTCATCGGGAAGCGATGGTTGACGGCAAAACCGGCGTCGTAGTCGGGATGATGAACGATCTGCAGTGGCATGAGCGCTCGGTGCGCCAGAAGCGGGTTTCGGTTGACCATGACGCGATGAAAGATTGCGCGGCGTCGGGAAACTGGGGCACATCGGCCATTCGAGCAAGCCGCAATGAGGGTCGGGTCCTGGATCAGGTGTCAGCAACGGCCAACAGACGGTCCTTTGTCGTCACCAACCGCTCGGTGCTCGCCATCGCGGTGCCGATGACGCTGGCCTATCTGACGACGCCGCTGCTCGGCATCGTCGACACCGCGGTGATCGGCCAGTTCGGCGACGCTGCCCTTCTCGGTGGCCTGGCGGCGGGTGCCCTGGTCTTCGACGTCGTCTTCACCTCGTTCAATTTCCTGCGCTCCGGCACCACGGGCCTCGTCGCCCAGGCGCTTGGACGTGGCGACGAACTGGAGGAACAGGCGGTGTTCTGGCGTGCCGTGCTGATCGCGGTCGTTGCCGGCATCGTGCTTGCCGCCCTTGCGCCACTGTTCGCCACCGCCGGACAGTGGTTCATGGATGCCGAGCCGCGCGTCAGCGAAGCGATGGCCGTCTATATCCGCATCAGGCTGCTCGCGGCTCCGTTCTCGCTGATCAACTACGCCATCCTCGGCTATGTGCTGGGGCGCGGCGAGGGCGGGCTGGGACTGATGCTGCAATTGGTGCTGAACGGCATCAACATCGCGCTCTGCATCCTGCTGGGGCTGGAGCTCGGCTGGGGCGTCGCCGGCGTCGCCTGGGCGACCGTCACCGGTGAATTCGTCGCCATGCTGCTCGGCCTGGCAATCGTCATCAGGCGTTTCTGGGCGGCACCCCGGCTGCCGCGCCATCGCGTCTTCGATCTGCCGGCATTCTTGCGCATGGCGTCGCTCAACCGTGACATCATGATCCGGTCGTTCTCGCTGCTCGCTGCCTTCGCGCTATTCACCCGCCAGGGCGCACAATTCGGGACGGTGACACTGGCCGCCAATGCGGTGCTGATGAACTTCTTCCTTATCGCCGGCTATTTCCTCGACGGTTTCGCCACGGTAGCCGAACAGCTCGCCGGGCGGGCCATCGGCGCGCGTGCCGCCATGCAATTCCGGCAGGCGGTGCGGCTGACCCTGTTCTGGGGCTTCGGGCTGGCGGCCACGGCGACGCTTGTCCTTTTGCTGGGCGGTACCGATCTGATCGCCCTGATCACGACGTCACAAGATGTTCGCGCCGTTGCCGACATCTATTTGCCTTGGGCGGCATTCACCGCGCTCAGCGGCGTGCTGGCGTTTCAGATGGATGGGGTCTTCATCGGTGCGACCTGGTCGCGCGATATGCGCAACATGATGCTCTTGTCGTTCCTCGTCTTCAGCGCTGCCCTGCTCATCCTGGCGCCGGCCTTCGGCAATCACGGCCTGTGGGCGGCGCTGCACGTCTTCCTGCTGGTGCGCGGCTTCAGCCTGCTTGCCATTTTGCGCTTGCGGATCCGGGCGGCGTTTTAGGCAGTGTCCTGGTCACATTCGGCACAGGGTGGAAAGCGATCCTATTTTCCACAGGCTCTGGCGTCAGCAGATCGCTTGCACGTCCAGTCGATTTTGTTACGCTTTCCAGCAGCTTGATGCAGCAATTGCTCTGGGGAAAACTGTGCGAAGTTACCTGCCATATGTCTTAGGCGCGGCGCTGGGGCTGCTCGTTGCGTTCATTCTCTCCGCAATTTTTGGTGTCGGCGGAACTGCCCAGTTGCTTCTTTTTGGGTTGTTGCCTGCTATCGGCGGCGCCACCTGCGAGCGGATCGTCAGTCGCAATTGACCCTGAACGAATGAGCGCAAATGGGTCGTGAGCGGATGCATCTCGAACTGAGACACTACGCTTTTTAGAGCAGTTTACAGTTGTTTCGACGCCCAGAAGTCGAGGCGGCGGTCACGCAGATCGCGGACAGATTTGAGCCGCTCTTTTTCCACGAAGCGGATCATTCCGGAAAGAATGCGGCCCGGCAGTGCGGGCCCGGCATAGATCATGCCGGTATAGAGCTGGACGAGATCGGCGCCGGCGCGGATCTTTTCCAGCGCCGTCTCACTGGAATCGACACCGCCGACGCCGATGATGGCGCGGTCCGGGCCAAGCAGTTTGCGCATCTTGGCCAGCACGATGGTCGAGCGCTCGAATAGCGGTTTTCCCGAAAGCCCTCCGGTCTCGCCGGCAAGGCCGGCGCTGCGCAGGCCAGTCCGCGCAATCGTCGTGTTGGAAACGATGACGCCGTCTATTGCCTTGTCGGTGACCTCGGCGGCGATATCCTCGAGCTCGGCCTCGACCAGGTCCGGCGCGATCTTGAGGAAGACCGGCGGCTGCGCGGCCGCTGCCGCCCGTGCGGCCATGACGCGCGACAAGAGCTCGCCGAGCTGCTGGCGCGCCTGCATGTTGCGCAGGCCGGGCGTGTTCGGCGAGGAGATGTTGACCGTCAGATAGGTCGCGTATGGCGCAAACCTGATAACGCCGCGTTCATAGTCACCGACGCGGTCGGCGCTGTCCTTGTTGGCGCCGATATTGACGCCGACGATGCCGGCGCGGCCCTTGCGGGCGGCAAGCCGTTTCTCGGCGCCTTCGTGACCCTCATTGTTGAAGCCCAGCCGATTGATCACCGCTTCGTCCGATGTCAGCCGGAAAATGCGCGGCTTCGGGTTGCCGGCCTGCGGCAGCGGCGTGATCGTGCCGACCTCGGCAAAGCCGAAGCCGAGGCCAAGCAGGGCATCGGGAACCTCGGCGTTCTTGTCGTAGCCGGCAGCCATGCCGAGCGGATTGGGGAAATCGATACCGCAGATGCTGACTTTCAGCCTATCGTCGCGCACCGGTCGCCCGGCCACCGGCAGCCCGCATTTCAGTGCGGCGATCGACAGGCCGTGGGCGGCTTCCGGATCGAATGCGAACAGGAGCCTCTGGCCGAGCCGGTCAAGCACGCTCATTCGGCCTCCAGCGCCGGGAATTGGTGGAGGCCATCGGCGCCCAGCGGCAACGGTTGCACCCAGACGACGGCCTTCAGGTCGAGCGGGCCGTAAAGATGCGGGAACAGCGCGCCGCCGCGCGAAACCTCGTATTTCAGCGCATCACCCAGTTTGGCTCCATCGATCGCGACCAGCAACAGCCCGGTCTGTCCGACGAAGTGTTTTGCAGCCGTTTCCCTGGCCTGCCCGGCGGTGGAAAAATGGATGAAGCCGTCGGCGACGTCGATCGGCGCACCGGTGAAGCGGCCATTTCTTTCGGCCTCGCGCCACAGCGGTTCGGGTACTATCTTGTAGATAATCTGAGACATGATTGCGCTATAGTCCGAACCAACCATGCGGGGAAGGGTGCGCCAGAGTTCTTCCCCATTTCCGGCGCAAACATGCGATAAATTGCGCTACTGGCCCATGGAGGACAATATGCGTCCGCAGCACGTCTTAATCCCCGCAGCGCTCGTCTCGCTCGTCGCGGCGTCGGCCTTTTCCGAGGAAGCGAACCGCTACCGGCTGGAAAAATCGGCCACCGGCTATGTCCGCATGGACACGCAGACCGGTGCGATGTCGATCTGCGAGGAGCGGGCCGGCCAGCTCGTCTGCAAGATGGCGGCCGATGAACGCGCCGCCTTCCAGGACGAGGTCGACCGGCTGCAAAATTCGGTGAAGGCGCTCGACGAGCGCGTCGTCAAGCTCGAGAACTCGCTTGCCGCCCGGTTTGAGTCGACGTTGCCCAGCGAAGAGGATTTCAACAAGACGATGAGCTACATGGAGCGCTTCCTGCGCGGCTTCATGGGTATCGTCAAGGACATGGAAAAGGACAGCGGCGAAGATGGCGCCAAACCCAATTCGCAAAAAACCTGAGCACCGGTCACCGGAAGAAACCCGGCGCATAGTCTTGCCGCTTGAAAATGGCTGATATCGCCGCATAATCGTCGACTGATCCCGTAAGAAGCAGACAATCATCAATGGGATTCGGGGAGGGCCATGTGCCGTCAGGCTACACTTTCGTCATTGCCGACGACCATCCGCTTTTTCGCGGCGCGCTGAGAGAGGCGCTTGCCGGCATCGGCAACGTCGCCGGCATTCACGAGGCCGGCGATTTCGAAAGCGCCAAGGCGCTGGTCGTGGCCAATGAGGAAGTCGATCTGGTGCTGCTCGACCTGTCGATGCCGGGCGCGAGCGGCCTTTCCGGTCTGATCTCGCTGCGCGGCATCCATCCGACGGTGCCGCTGGTGGTGGTATCGGCGCATGATGACCCGGTGACCATCCGGCGCGCGCTCGATCTCGGCGCTTCGGGTTTCATCTCCAAATCGGCCAGCATGGAGGAGATCCGCAGCGCTGTGCAGTCGGTGCTTGCCGGCGACATCGCTGCGCCCACCGGCATCGATCTCGGCGTCGAGCGCGATCCCGAGATCTCCGATCTGATCAAGCGGCTGCAAACGCTGACGCCGCAGCAGACGCGCGTGCTCGGCATGCTGGCCGAAGGGCTGCTCAACAAGCAGATCGCCTACGAACTCGGTGTCTCCGAAGCGACGATCAAGGCGCATGTCTCAGCCATTTTGCAGAAGCTTGGCGTCGACAGCCGCACCCAGGCGGTGATCCTGCTGTCCAAGATCGGCAGCGACCCGCTGCCGGCAGCCATCTGACCTCGGCACCCGGGGTCAACAAAATGTTGTGATCGTTACTCGGCCGCCGACGCCAGTGGCCTTACCCTGGCCATCATCGAGCGCAGCACCGCCGGTTTGAGCGGCTTGTTGATCACCGGCACGTCGAGCCTGGCGGCGGTGGCGCGCACCTCGCTCGATCGGTCGGCAGTGACCAGAACGGCCGGCATGTCCTGGCCGTGGATCGCGCGCAGTTTAGCGATCATTTCGAGACCGGTCTCGCCGTCGAGATGGTAGTCGGCAAGCACGATGTCGGGGCGATGCATGACGGATCTCCCGAGATCCTCAGAGCCGGAAAATGTGTCGACGCTGCAGCCCCAGCCTTCGAGCAGCAGCCGCATGCCGTCGAGGATGCGGGCGTCGTTGTCGATGCAGAGCACGCGGAGCCCGGCAAGCGAAGCTGCGGTGCGGACCGACGCTTTCGCCACGATCTCGCGGCGTGGCTCCTGCGCTGCCGCGACCGGCAGGATGACGGAAAAGCGCGTGCCTTTGCCCGGGTTCGAAAAGATCCGGATTTCGAGGCGCAAGACGCGAGCGATGCGGTCGACGATCGAGAGGCCGAGGCCGAGGCCTTCGGCCTCGCGCGCACCCTCGTCGAGCCGGGTGAATTCGCGGAAGACCGTGTTCAGCTTGTCGCCGGCAATGCCGATGCCGGTATCGATCACCTGTATCTCGACCAGTTCGCCGCGCCGCCGCACCCCGACCAGGACGTGGCCGCGGCGCGTGTATTTGACGGCGTTGGATACGAGGTTCTGGATCAGGCGGCGTAGGAGATTGCGATCCGTCATCACGCTGAGCGACGACGGCACGATCGTCAGGCCGAGCTTCCTCTCGGCGGCAAGCGGCTGGAAGTCGTTGCCGATCTGTCGCAGCAGCTCGTCCAAGCTGAAGACGGTGTCGTCCGGTTTCATCGCGCCGGCATCGAGGCGCGAGATATCGAGCACCGCGCCGAGAATGGTCTCGACCGATTCCAGCGAGGATTCGATGTTGATCGCCGCCTTGCCGGCCCGCCCCTTGCCGGCCTTTTCGATCAGCGACGAGCAATAGAGGCGGGCGGCGTTCAGGGGCTGCAGGATGTCGTGGCCGGCGGCAGCAAGGAAGCGCGTCTTGCCGAGATTGGCCTCCTCGGCCAGCATCTGCGCCTGTGCCAGCTCCTCGTTGACGCGGGTCAGTTCGACGGTGCGGTCCTTGACGCGCTGTTCCAGCGATTCATTGGCGCGCTTGAGCGCCAGATCCTGCTCGACGCGTCCGGAGATGTCGGCATAGGTGGCGACGATGCCGCCGTCCGGCATCGGATTGGAACGCAACTCCAGGATGCGGCCGCTGGTCTTCAGCTCCATCTGCCAGGGGCTGACGAAACTGGTGAGGCGGTTGAGCATCGCCACCCTCTGGTCGGCCGGAATGTCGCCGCGCTCGGCAAGGTAGCGCAGGATGCGATCGAGCGAGACGCCGACCTGGCCCATCTCGTCGGGCAGGTCGAACAGCGCCCGATACTGGCGGTTCCAGCAGATCAGCCGGAAATCCCTGTCGAAGACGGTAATGCCCTGTTCCATCTGGTCGAGCGCGATCTGCAACAGGTCACGATTGTGCTGCAGCGCCTCGGTGGCGTCGTCGAGCAGGCGGAAGGCATCCTTGGATTCGCGGTCGTTGCGGCGCAGCAGCAGCGACAGGATCAGCCGCGCCGAGGAGGAGCCGACGGCACTCGCCAGAAGCTGCTCGGAGAAGCGGATGACGTCCATGCTGGCCTGCTCGTTGCCGTGCAACGAAACGCCACTGCTCTCTTCGAACGTCTGAAAGGACCGCTCGGTACGTTCGACGCCAAGATAACGCGCGATCGTGTCCTTGAGGCCATTGACGGTGACGGTGGTGCGGAAGCGGCGCAGGCTGGGCATCGGGCTCGCCTCGCGCGGCACGAAGATCGACGCCTGGATGCGTTCCAGCGGCACCGACGCGCGCGACAGCGAGCCGAGCACGAAGAACAGGGTGTTGATCGACAGGCTCCACAAGACACCATGGTTCAGCGGCTCGGCGACGGTGCCGAACAGTGCCTGCGGCCGCAACGCTTCGAAACCGAATAGGCCGTGGACGACGATGCCGGTATCGGAGGCGACGAGCGACGGAAGCAGCAGCGTGTAGCCCCAGACGACGATGCCGGCGACCATGCCGAGTGCAGCACCCCTGCCGTTGGCGCCGCGCCAGATCAAACCGCCGATCAATGCCGGCGCGAACTGCGCGATCGCGGCGAAGGACATCAGGCCGATCGAGGAGAGCCGCGCGCTGTCGGTGCTCTCGCGATAGTAGAGGAAGGCGATGAACAGCATGATGAAGATCGCCGCCCGCCGCACGTTGAGAATGAGCGCCGACCAGTCCTCGTTCTCGGAAGTCGTGGTCCTGAGCAGGCGGCGCACGAACAGCGGAATGATGAGGTCGTTGGAGATCATGATCGACAGCGCGACGCTTTCGACAATCACCATTGCGGTCGCCGCGGACAGGCCGCCGATGAAGGCCGCCATCGCCAGCAAATCGTGGCCGCTGAGCAGCGGCAGCGACAAGACGTAGAGGTCGCTGCTGGTCCTGGTGCCGACCAGCGCCAGGCCGGCGAGCGCGATCGGCAGCACAAAAAGGTTGATCGCCACCAGATAGAGCGGAAACACCCATGTCGCGGTGCGCAGCTCGGCCTCGCTGCGGTTTTCGACGATGGTGACGTAGAACTGGCGCGGCAGCATGATGATGGCGAAGCCGCTCAAACATGTCAGCACCAGCCAGGTTGCGAGCGACGTCCTGTAGCCCATCGCTTGCTGAACTTGCGAATTCTCCGCGAGCTTGTCGACCATATCGCCTGGGCCGCCAAAGATCAGGAAGATCACCAGCAGGCCGATCGCCAGGAAAGCGGCCAGCTTGACCACGGTTTCGACCGCCACCGCCAGCACCAGCCCGTCCTGGTGCTCGGTGGCGTCGGCGTGGCGCGTGCCGAACAGCACTGCAAACAGCGCAAGCAGCATGGCAACGACCAGCGAGATGTCACTGACGAACGGATCGAAAGAGGGTGGCGAGCCGGTATAATGCTCGACCATCAGGCTGACCGAGCCGGAAATCGCCTTCAACTGCAGCGCCATATAGGGCACCGCGCCGATCGTCGCGATCAGCGTGGCGATCGCCGCAACAGTGAAACTCTTGCCGTAGCGGGCACCGAGGAAGTCGGCGATCGAGGTGATCTTCTCGGTCTTGGCCAGCCTGACGATGCGATGAAGCAGCGGAAAGCCGAACACGAATACCAGCACCGGTCCGGTATAGATGCCGAGGAATTCGAGGCCGCGCTCGGAGGAAAGGCCGACCGAACCGAAGAAGGTCCAGGAGGTGCAGTAGATCGCCAGGCTGAGCGCATAGATGAAGGGGCGGGCCTGGCCAGGCCCGGATGCCGCCGAGCGCCGGTCGCCGAGGCTGGCGATGACGAACAGCAACGTCACATAGGCTATCGCGATGATGACGATAAACCAGCCCTGCACGGCTTGATAATCCTCCCTTACCGGTTTTGCATCCGGCCTGCTGAGACGCAATCACAGCTTGGCGATCAAGTCCATCGCGGCTTTCGGCGCAGGATGGCTGCGGCTTCGGGAAATTTGGCCGGTGGAAACCAGTCTTTTGCCCATGCTGCAACCGCAGGTTTTTGCTATCTTGCCTGTGGGCCGGTTCCGAAAGGCGCGGGTAGGGCGGCAGCACGGCCCCGTCATGACAAGGAGGGTCGAATGCTGAAAGAATTCCAGGAGTTCATTTCCAGGGGCAATGTGATGGACCTGGCCGTCGGCGTCATCATCGGCGCCGCCTTCGGCAGAATCGTCGATTCCCTGGTCAACGACATCATCATGCCGATCGTGGGCGCGATTTTGGGCGGACTGGACTTCAACAATTACTTCTTCGCCCTGTCCTCTGCCGTCAATGCCACGTCGCTGGCGGATGCCAAGAAACAGGGCGCAGTCTTCGCCTATGGCAGTTTCATCACCGTGGCGCTGAATTTCCTCATCCTCGCCTTTATCATCTTCCTGATGGTCAAGGCGGTGAATAATCTGCGCAGGCGGCTGGAACGGGAAAAGCCCGCCACCCCTGCCGCTCCGCCGGCCGATGTCGCGCTGCTCACCGAAATTCGCGATCTCCTCGCCAGGAAATAATCCAGGGGCAAGATCTCTGGACCAAAACCCCGGTCATTTTCGGCCGGGGTTTTCTGTTTTCGCCTGTCGCAAAACACGCTAGCAGTCCAGAAGACGAAAACGGATCTATCCATGACCCTGATCGAGAATTTGCGCGCCGAGGCCCGGGCAGCGCCGGAAAGCGGCATTGTCGCCGTCATGAACCGCGGCCGCGACCGCGACGGCATGATCCCGCTCTGGGCCGGCGAGGGTGACCTGCCGACGCCCACCTTCATCACCGATGCCGCTGCCCGGGCGCTTGCCGGCGGCGAGACCTTCTATACCTGGCAAAAAGGCATCCCCGAGCTGAGGCAGGCGCTTGCTCGCTATTACGTCAGGCATTTCGGCAAGAGTTTCGCCGAGGAAGAATTCATCGTCACCGGTTCGGGCATGCATGCCATCCAGCTGGCGCTCGACGCCGTCGCCGGCAACGGCGACGAGGTCGTCTATCTGTCGCCGGCCTGGCCGAACTTCGCCGCTGCCGCCAGCCTGGCGGGCGCCATCCCGGTCGCTGTCACGCTCGACCAGTCCGGCAATGGCTGGTCCTGCGACGTCGGCAAGATCGAGGCGGCGATCACGCCAAGGACAAAGGCGCTGTTCGTCAACACGCCGTCCAACCCGACCGGCTGGACCGCCGACAGGGAGACGCTGCAGGCGATCCTCGACCTTGCCCGCGAAAGGGGTCTGTGGATCATCGCCGACGAGATCTATTCGCTGTTCCACTATGGCGACCGTCGCGCGCCGTCCTTCATCGACATCATGGCCGACGAGGATCGCATTCTGTTCGTCAACAGTTTTTCCAAGAACTGGGCGATGACCGGCTGGCGCGTCGGCTGGATCAAGACCCATCCTGCTTTGCAGCAGGTATTCGAGAACCTGGTCCAGTATTCGACCTCTGGCGTCGCCCAGTTCATGCAGCGCGGCGCCGTCGTCGCCCTCGACGAAGGCGACGCCTTCATCGTCGAGCAAGTGGAGCGG
Organism: Mesorhizobium sp. M6A.T.Ce.TU.016.01.1.1; assembly: GCF_003997065.1. Taxonomy (NCBI): domain Bacteria; kingdom Pseudomonadati; phylum Pseudomonadota; class Alphaproteobacteria; order Hyphomicrobiales; family Phyllobacteriaceae; genus Mesorhizobium; species Mesorhizobium sp. M6A.T.Ce.TU.016.01.1.1. The sequence goes on from NZ_RZTJ01000004.1 coordinate 480,077, forward strand.
GCGAGGGCGGCGCGTGACCTGGTCTGCGGCATCCTGGCTGCGACCGGCAGGGCACGCTTCACCGTGCCGCAAGGCGCGTTCTATCTGTTCTTCGCGATCGACGGCATCACCGATTCACGCGCCGCCGCCTTCGACATCGTCGACCGCGCCAGTGTCGGCCTGGCGCCCGGAACCGCCTTCGGCCCCGGCGGCGAGGCCTTCCTCAGGCTGTGCTTCCACCGCCGCCTCGACCAGCTCGAGGAAGCGGCGCACCGGCTGGCGAAGTGGATGACGAGTGTGTGAGCTGCCTCGAAGCCCGAGTTGAAACCCGGGCTTCAGCCGCCGGACTTCGGCACCAGCAACGGAATGACGCGGTCGCTTTCCCTCACGGCCGGCCGGCCCGCCGAGCCATAGGGTATGCCCAAAGCATCCCAGGTCTCGACGAGAGCATCCTGAAGTTCCGCGATCAGATGATCCGAATGGAACGGCGTCGGAGTGATGCGCAGCCGTTCGGTGCCGCGCGGCACGGTCGGGTAGTTGATCGGCTGGATATAGATGCCGTGGACGCCGAGCAGGCGGTCGCTGGCCATCTTGCAGAGCTCGGGATCGCCGACGAGCAGCGGCACGATGTGGGTAGCGGAGTCCATCACCGGCAGGCCGGCGGCGGTAAGAACCTGCTTGGTCCGTGTCGCCTGGCGCAGCTGCGCGTCGCGTTCGGCCTGCGAGCGCTTCAGATGGCGGATCGACGTGGTCGCCGCGGCGGCGATGGCCGGCGGCAGCGCCGTGGTGAAGATGAAGCCCGGCGCATAGGAGCGCACGGCATCGATCACGGCACTTGTGCCGGTGATATAGCCGCCGAGCGTGCCGAACGCCTTGGCCAGCGTGCCTTCGATGATGTCGATACGGTCGGCCAGCCCTTCACGCTCGGTGATGCCGCCGCCGCGCGGTCCATACATGCCAACGGCGTGGACCTCGTCGATATAGGTCATGGCATTGTAGCGCTCGGCAAGATCGACGATCTGCCTGATCGGCGCGATATCGCCGTCCATCGAATAGACGCTCTCGAAGACGATCAGCTTGGCGCGCTCGCGGCCCGCCGCCTGCAGCAGGCTTTCGAGATGGGCAACGTCATTGTGGCGGAAGATCTTCTTCTCGGCCCCCGAACGCCGCACGCCCTCGATCATCGAGGCGTGGTTGAGTTCGTCCGAGACGATCAGGCAGTTGGGCAGGAGCCGCGCAATAGTCGAGATCGAGGCTTCGTTGGAGACAAAGCCGGAGGTGAAGACGAGTGCGGCTTCCTTGTCGTGCAGGTCGGCCAGTTCCAGTTCAAGCTCGACCAGCGGGTTGCTGGTGCCGGAGATGTTGCGGGTGCCACCGGCGCCAGATCCCATCTTGCCGGCGGCATTCTGCATCGCCGCGATGACGTCTGGATGCTGGCCCATGCCGAGATAGTCGTTGGAGCACCAGACGGTGATTTCCTGGGCGCGGCCGTTGGCGCGCCAGATGGCGCGCGGGAATTTCCCCACGATGCGCTCGAGGTCGGCGAAGATGCGGTAGCGACGCTCTGCATGGAGCTGGTCGATCGCGTCTTCGAAGAAACGCTGATAGTTCATTTCGGCTTCCCAATTTTTGCGTGGGATCATAATCATTGCCCTATTCGACGTCCACTTGGCCTTTTTGGTCAAAATGCCACGCCCCAAGCCTGTTCCTAACGACCACGGATCATGGCCTATTCCCTTGATGTGCATCAATTTTGTTTCAGGACGATGCCACGCGTCGATGAGGCTGGTCACCACAGACACTAATGGTACTAATGGCCTAGTGGCAGCCTTTCCAGTAAGGCGGGTGTTGAGACAGTTTCCGACAAATCTTGAGCAGCGAGGACGCGGATGACGGTTTTGGTGACAGGTGGTGCCGGCTATATCGGCAGCCATATGGTCTGGGAGCTGCTGGATGCCGGCGAAAGCGTCGTCGTCCTCGACCGGCTTTCGACCGGCTTTGAATGGGCGGTGGCGCCAGAGGCAAAGCTCGTCGTCGGCGATGTCGCCGACAAGGAGCTGGTCGGTTCGATCATCCGCGACAACAAGGTCGACGCGATCATCCATTTCGCCGGCTCCATCGTGGTTCCCGAATCGGTCGCCGACCCGCTCGGCTATTACGAGAACAACACCTGCAAGACGCGCACGCTGATCGAGACCGCGGTGCGCGAAGGCGTGCACAATTTCATCTTTTCCTCGACCGCCGCTGTCTATGGCGGCGCCGGGCTGGAACCGGTGCGCGAGGATGCCCGCCTTGCACCGGAATCACCCTACGGGCTGTCCAAGCTGATGAGCGAATGGATGCTGCGCGACGCCGCAATCGCCTATGGCTTGCGCTATACGGCGTTGCGCTATTTCAACGTCGCCGGCGCCGATCCGAAGGGCCGCACCGGCCAGTCGACGCCGGGCGCCACGCATCTGATCAAGGTCGCCGCCGAGACGGCGCTCGGCAAGCGTCCCTTCATGCAGGTGTTCGGCACCGACTATCCGACACCCGACGGCACCTGCATGCGCGACTACATCCATGTCAGCGATCTGGCGGCGGCGCATCGGCTGGCGCTGGAGCGGCTGCGCGCCGGCGGGACGAGCCTCGTCGCCAATTGCGGCTACAGCCACGGCTATTCGGTGCTTGAGGTGATCGACAGCGTGCGCCGCGTCTTCGGTCGTGATTTCGACGTGCGGATGGGCGAGCGCCGTCCGGGCGACGCCGCCGCGGTGGTTGCCAATTCGGAGCTGGCGCGCCGCGAGCTCGGCTGGACCCCGGAACGTGACGACCTCGATCTGATTGTCGCCGACGCGCTCGCCTGGGAGCGCATCCTGACCGGCAAGAATTCGGCGCGGAGCTGAGACCAAGTTCTTAGGCTCGAAAGCTCTACGCAGAAGCGCTATTGAAGGAGCTGCGCGGCGAAGCGTGAACGCATTTGGCCGCGTGTGACCTTTGGGGGGGCGGCATGAGAATATTGGTGCTCGGAGCTGGCGTCGTCGGCACGGCGGCCGCCTATTATCTGGCGAGCGACGGCCACGAGGTGACCGTGATCGAGCGCCACCCGGCAGCGGCGCGCGGCACCAGCCAATCGAATGCCGGGCTGGTCTCGCCAGGCGACGCCACCGCCTGGGCCTCGCCCGCCGCGCTGAAGACGTTCCTGCGCGCGCTTTACAACCATGATCTCGGCATCAAGGTGCGGCTGCGCTTCGATCCCTATTTCTTCGCCTGGAGTCTGCGCTTCCTGCGCCAGTGCACGCAAGCGCGTTTGCGCGCCAACACCGACATCAAGCTGCGCCTTGCGCTCTATTCGCGCGGCTGCATCAACGCCATCTCGGCCGACACCGGCATTCACTATGACGAGCGTAAGAAGGGCATTCTCTATTTCTTCCGCTCGCAGCAGAGTTTTGATACCGGCACCGACAATTACCGCTATCTCGCCGAGCACGGTCTGCCGATCGAGATCGTCGGCCGCGACCGGCTGGTCGAGTTGGAACCTGGGCTCGCCGGAGTGAAGGACAAGATCGCCGGCGGCGTCTATTCGCCGATCGACCAGACCGGCGATTCCAGCCAATTCACCCAAAACCTCGCTGCCTATGCCGCCGAGAAACTCGGCGTTCAATTTCTCTACGGCACATCAGTCGAAGGCCTCGACATCGAAGGCGATCGGGTACGTGCGGTGATGACCTCGGCCGGCCCGGTCGCCGGCGACGCCGTGGTCATATCGATGGGACCGGAAAGCGGGCTGCTCGGTCGCCGCTACGGCATCGATCTGCCGGTCTATCCGGTCAAGGGTTACACCGCGACCGTGCCGCTGGAGGACGAGAGCAAGGGGCCGACCATGGGCGGCGCCGATGAGGATCAGCTCATTGGCTATTCGCGGCTGGGCAATCGGCTGCGGCTTGCTTCGACCGCCGAATTCACCGGCTTCGACCGCACCCACAAGCCGAGCGATTTCGCCGCCATGTTCAGGACCGGCAAGGAGCTTTTCCCGGGTGCCTTCGATGAGAAAAAGGCCGAGCTCTGGGCCGGCTTGCGACCGATGATGCCGAACTCGGTGCCGGTCATCGGCCGGGCGCGCTACAGCAACCTCTACCTCGATACCGGCCACGGCCATGTCGGCTGGACCATGGCCTGCGGCTCCGGAAAATTCCTCGCCGATCTGGTCGCCGGCCGTAACCCGGAGATCGACCCGCAAGGGCTGGTCTACAGGGGCTAAAATGTCGGGACCGCAAGTCGCCATCGACCTTGGCCGCATCGAGCGCAATGCGCGCACCATCGTCGACCGCTGCGCCCTGTCCGGCATCAAGGTCTTCGGCGTCACCAAGGGCACTTGCGGTATGCCGCAGGTAGCTCGCGCCATGCTGCGCGGCGGCGTCGCCGGCATCGCCGAATCGCGCTTCGAAAACATCCGCCGGCTGCGCGACAGCGGCATCAATGCGCCGATCATGCTGCTGCGCAGCCCGCCGATGGCGCGCATCGAGGAGGTGGTGCGCACCGTCGATATCAGCCTGCAGTCTGAACTCGCCACCATCCGCGAGCTATCGCGCATCGCCGAGCGCATGGGCCGCGTTCACGACATCTTGCTGATGATCGATCTCGGCGATCTCAGGGAAGGCATCTGGCCGAACGATCTCGTGCCCACTGTCGAGCAGATACTAGCGCTCAGGGGCGTGCGTATCGCCGGCATCGGCACCAATCTTGGCTGCTTCGGCGCCATCATGCCGACCGAGGAAAATCTCGGGCAACTCGTCGCCCACGCCTACAAGACCGAGCGGCTGTCCAGTACAAGGCTCGACTGGATTTCCGGCGGAGCGTCATCGTCGCTGAAGCTGCTGCTGGAAGGCAAGCTGCCCGCCGGCATCAACAATCTGCGCGTCGGCGAGGCGATATTGCAAGGCGGCGTCGAAACCTTCCGCGAGACGCCGTGGGCCGAACTCGAACCCGATGCCTGCCGCCTGACCAGCGACATCATCGAGGTCAAGCTAAAGCCGTCGCGGCCGATCGGCCAATCCGGCTACGACGCTTTCGGCAACCAGCCAGTGTTTCCCGACGAGGGCGACAGGTTGCGTGCCATCGCCAATATCGGCCGCGAGGACGTGTTGATCGAAGGGCTCACCCCGATCGCCAAGGGTGTGCGGGTGCTCGGCGCCTCCAGTGACCATCTGCTGCTCGACGTGACCGACGCCGAGCCGCCACCCGCCGTCGGCGACCGTGTCGCCTTCCGTATGAGCTATGGCGCCATGCTTCTGGCGATGACCTCGGAATATGTCGAAAAGGCCCCGATGCACGACGTCGAGGATTTTTCCGGCCGCAAGATGGTGTCGATATCAGCCGAACCGGCTGCCGCCGGCATACTGGCCCGGGAAGCGACCGGCGCCCGGCTGGAGGCAATGAATTTCGATGTGGTCGAACTGGCCGATATCGAGCGGCCACCGTCCGGCCTGATCCGGCTCACCGCCGGCAGTGATCGGCGCGTCGCCCACAGAGCGCTGACGACGACCGCGCGGGCGACACACTCCTTCGGTTTGATCTGGATCGACTCCATCGCCGCCTTGATGCCCGAGGACGAGGACGGCATCGACCTGCCGGAAGGTTCGGTGCTGGCGCGGGCGCTCGGCCTCGATCACAAGCCCGGCGCGCTGCAGCCGCAGCTGTCGCCGGAAAATGTCGTCATAGTCGGTTTGCGCCATGCCGATCCGGCCGAGGCTCGGGTACTGAAGGATTCGCGCGTCTCTGCCTTCACCATGACGGATATCGACGCCATGGGCATGCGCGACCTGATGCACGAGGCGATCCGCATCGCCACCTCCGGCACGCAGGGCTTCCATGTCAGCTATTCGCCTGAGGTGACCGAATTCGCCGGTTGGGCGGCTGGCTCCGGCGGCATCACTGTGCGCGAAACGCATCAGGCGATGGAGGCGATCGCGCTGTCCGGCGGGCTGTTGTCGATGGATGTTTCCGGCCTGACCGCCGATTTGGAATCGCGGATTGCGACAGACACCGTCAACTTCGTCATGTCGGCTTTCGGCAAGCGGATTTTGTGATCAGCCTCGCGCCTCGACCGCCGCACGCCACGAGCGCGCATAGTTTGCCCAGGCTGGACCGGCTGGCGGTTCGATCCTTTCGCCTTTGCCTTGGACCGTTCTTTGGTCGGACGCCAGCAAGGCAGCGCCGATGCTGGTGCCGGTCGCTGCCTCGGACGCAATGACGGCACGCGCCGTTGCTGCCGCCAGCATGCTGACAAAAAGCCGGTTGCGGGCGAATGGGCCTTCGACGATAGCAGGGCCGTCGGCGCCGATCAGATCGAGGCACGTCGCGGTCATCAGCGCCAGGTAGAAAGAGATGGCGGCAAAGCGCTGGCCGCTGTTGATGCCGTCGGCGTTGAGCCATGCGGCAGTGTGGTGCGGAAACGGCCCCGAACCCTGTTGCGTTGCCGGCAGCAGCAGAGCTGTCCTGGCGAACACCGCCTCAACATCCTCTTCGCTCCAGTCTTCCGGTTGGCCTTCGGTCAGCAGCGAAAACTCGCGGCCGCCCATGAAGCGCGCCGACGGCACCGGATCGCCGAGCGCGTTGACGTTGACCAATGTGTCACGCGCCGGGTCGAGCGTGACTTTGTTGCCGCCGACGGCCATCGACACCACCCAAGTGCCGGTCGAGACGACGGAGAAAGGCGGTCTATCCGACAGGAGATGCGGCAGCAGCGATGCGTTGGAATCGTGCAGGCCGCAAAACACCGGCGTTTGCGCGTCGAGCCCGGCTAGCTTGGCAAGCGCGGGCAGGATCGGGCCGAGCCAATCCTTCGCCGGCCGCACCGGCGCCATCAGCCGGCGCCATTCCATCCGGTCAACCAGCGATGAAAAATCCGCTTTCCACGGGCTCCACAGATCGGTGTGGCAGCCGAGCGAGGTCACCTCGTTGGCAGCGACACCGGTCAGGCGCAACGCCCAATATTGCGGATACATCAGCATCGCGGCGGTCTTGGCGAACTCCGCGGGGAAGCGCTTCTGCTGCCAGAAGAATTGCGCGCCGAGATTGAGGCCGACCGGCAGGCGCGGCGTGCCCGTCTCAGTGAAGGCGGGACGGACCGCGTCATAGTCCTCGGCGAGGGTGTCTGGTCCGGCGAATTCATAGTCGAGCACCGGCAGCGCCAGCTCACCGGCAGCGTCCACCAGCACACCCGTCGCGCCATGGGTGGTGATCGATATCGCGTCGATGCGCTGTTCGCGATTAATCCCGGCGAGGCTGTCGAGGATGAACGACCACAGCAGCGCGACATCGTGGTGCGGGTAGGGACCGTCAGTGACGGGCGCGTTCGCCATGCGGCGCAGCGCGACTTCGCGCATGTCGGCGAGATCGACCAGCGCCACCTTGGCGTTGGTCTTGCCGATGTCGATGACGGCGACGTGGCGGGTCATTCCATATGGAACATTGTTTCCAGCGGCACCGCCACCGGCTCGTTATCAGGCTTGGTCTCCATGATGTCGGCCATCTCCGCCCACCAGCGTTGCATCACCGGGTGCTTCGGCAATTCGTCCATGCCGTGGGCGTCGAGCCGCCACAGCACGCCGAATAAGGTGTTGGTCTCTTCGTCGAGATGGATCGAGTAGTCGGAAACGCCGGCCTGTTTGAGCAGGGCGACCAGCGACGGCCAGATGTCGTCGTGGCGCCTTTTGTATTCGGCCTTCATGCCGGGATTGAGCTTCATCTTGAACGCGTATTTCTCGGGCATCAGGTGAAGCGCTCCCGCCGCACGCGCCGCCAGACGATCGGCAGCGCGATGACGATGATCAGCAGCAGGCCGATGAAGATCGACATGACGATGCCGGGCACGTTGAGCAGGCCGAGGCCGAAGGTGACCAGCCCCATGATGAAGGCGGCCAGCACCACGCCCACTATACTGCCGGCGCCGCCCAGGATGCTGACGCCGCCGAGCACCACCATGGTGATGACCTCCAGTTCGTAGCCTTGCGCGATCGACGGCCGGGTCGAGCCGAGGCGCGAGGTGATCAGCACCGAGGCGATGCCCGCCATCAGGCCGGTCAGGCAAAACAGGATGAATTTGATGCGGCCGACGCGCACGCCGGAAAACTGCGCCGCAACCGGGTTGTTGCCGATGGCGAAGACGCGGCGGCCGAAGCTCGTCCGGTGCAGCAGGAACCAGTAGATGACGGCCGCGACGAGGAAGAGCGTCAGTTCGAACGACACCACCCACCAGACATAGCCCTGGCCGAAAAAGGCGAAGCTCGAGGGATAGCCCTTGTAGGCCTGGTCGCCGAGGACGATGAAGGCGACGCCGCGAAACAGGCTCATCGTGCCGATGGTGACGACGATCGACGGCAAACCCAGCCTTGTGACGAGCAGCCCGTTGAAGGCGCCGCAGCCGAGCCCGACCAGGATGCCGATCGCCACCAGCACCGGCGTGCCGGCGCCGGCCTGCACCGCCATGCCCATCATCGTCGAAGCCAGCGCAATGATGGCGGCGACCGACAGGTCGATCTCGCCGGAAATGATCAGCAGCGCCATGGCAAGCGCGATCAGCGCCTTTTCGGTGAAGTTGAAGGTCAGGTCCGACAGCGACCACGCGTCGAGAAAATAGGGCGAGGCGAAGCTGTTAACGGCGAAGATGGCGACCGCCACCGCGACCAGCAGTGCCTCCCATGAGAAGATCGCCGAAGTGAATGGCTTGTCGAGCCGGTCGGGAATGTGGCGTGGGGCTGGGGTGTCGGTCATGCCGCTTCCGCCTTTTTGAGGATGATGCGGCCTTGCCGGCGTTCGCCGCGCGCGTTGAGCACCACGGCCAGGATGATGGCGCTGCCCGAAATCGCCATCTGCCAGAACGGCGAGATGTTGATAACCGGCAGTGCGTTGGAGATGATGCCGAGGAACAGCGCACCGAGCACCGCGCCGCCGACCGAGCCGATGCCGCCGGCGATCGAGATGCCGCCGATGACGCAGGCTGCGATGATGTTGAGCTCGTAGCCGTTGGCGACCTCGACCGAGGCGATTACGTAGCGCGAGATCCAGAGATAACCGCAGAGACCGGCGGCCATCCCCGAGATACAGAAGACGACGAACTTGGTCCGGCCGACATCGATGCCGGCATAGACCGATGCCGTCGGGTTGACGCCGATGGCGTAGATCGAGCGGCCGAGCGCGGTGCGCGTCATCAAGAGAAAGAACAGGGCAATGACCAGTATGGCGATCCACGACAGGACGGGAATGCCGAGGAAGGCCGCGCGCTGCAGGCCGATGAAATCAGGGCTCATCTGATCGGCATTGACCCAGGCGCCGCCTGAAATGACGAAGGTGGCCCCGCGATAGATGGTGAGCGTCCCGAGTGTCACCACGATCGAGGGAATGTTCAGCCGCCATACCAGCAGGCCATTGATGGCGCCCAGCACCAGGCCGACCAGCAGTGCGATGACGATCAGCAGCGGGATCGGGATTGCGGGATGCGCGGCGTTCAGCATCGCCACCACCATGCCGGTGAAGCAGAGATTGGATGCCATAGACAGGTCGATCGAGCGGGTCAGGATCACCACCATCTGACCCAGCGCCAGGATCATCAGGATCGAAGTGTCGTTGAACACCTGGCGCAGATTGGCCGGGTTGGCAAAGCCCGGAAAGCGCATCGAGATCAGCCCGATCAGCACGACGATTGCCGCGAGCAGCCAGACTTCGCGATATTTGAGAAGAGCCTTCATGCCGCGATCCCCGCTGCCGTCTTGACCAGCGTTTCCGCGTCGAGCCCTTTATTCTCGTAGACCGAGGCGATACGGCCCTCGCGCATGACGACGACCCGGTCGGACATGCCGAGGATTTCGGGCAGTTCGGACGAGACCATGATCACCGACAGGCCTTGCGCGACGAGCTCGGCCATGAAGCCGTGCACGGCGGCCTTGGAACCGATGTCGATGCCTTTGGTCGGCTCGTCGAGGATGATCACCTTGGGTGCGGTCGCCAGCCATTTGGCGATGACGATCTTCTGCTGGTTGCCGCCCGACAGCGTGCCGACGTCCTGGCTCAGCGACGAGGCGCGCAAATCGAGCCGCTCGGTATAGGAACGAGCCAGCGCGAACTCCTCCGCCAGCCGCAACACGCCCGATTTGGACGTGCGCTTGAGCGAGGGCAGCGAGATATTCTGGAAGATCGGCAGGCCGATCACCACGCCTTGCTTGCCGCGTTCTTCCGGCACATAGACGATGCCAGCGTCGATCGAATCCGCCGCCGATTTCGGCGCGATCGCCTTGCCTTCCAGCGCGATCGTGCCGCCGCTGGTGCGGGTGATGCCTGATATCGCCTGCATCACTTCGCTGCGGCCGGCGCCGACAAGGCCGTAGAAGCCGAGGATTTCGCCTCTATGCAGCTCGAAGCCGATGTCGTCGAACTCGGTCGGATGCGACAGGCCGGAGACAGTGAGCACCTGCGCACCGATCTCGGCCGTGCGTTGGGGAAAGATATGATCGACGGCGCGGCCGACCATCATGCGCACGATCTGGCTCTGGCCGGCATCCCTGATCAGGCCTTCGCCGACCATCTCGCCATCGCGGAACACCGTATAGCGGTCGGCAATACGGTAGATCTCGTCGAACTTGTGGCTGATGAACAGGATCGCCTTGCCTTCGCTCTTCAGGAACTCGACCAGCAAGAAGAGCTCCTCGATCTCCTTCAGCGAAAGCGCTGCGGTCGGCTCGTCCATGATGACGATCTGCGCGTCGATCGACATGGCGCGGGCGACTGCGACGAGATGCTTGTTGGCGATGCCGAGATCCTTCAGCCGCGCGTCGGCGTCGATGTGCCCGGCACGCATCGTGTCCAGCACCTCGCGAGCGTTCTTGCGCATGGTGCGCCAGTCGATGGTGCCGAAGCGGGTGCGCGGCGCATGGCCGAGAAAGATGTTCTCGGCCACCGTCAGGTCGTCGAACAGCACGGTTTCCTGATGGATGGCGGTGATGCCGTGCCCGAAGGCGGCATGGGCGCTGGGCAGGGTGACGGCCTGGGCGTCGATACTGATGGTGCCTGCGTCGGGCTGGTAGATGCCGGTCATGATCTTGACCAGCGTCGACTTGCCGGCGCCGTTCTCGCCGATCAGCGCGGTGACTTGGCCGGGGTAGAGCGACAGGCTGACATCGTGCAGCGCCCGCACGCCGGGAAAACTCTTCGAGATGCCGGACAGGGTCAGGCGCGGAGCCGGAGCCAAAGGCTGCTCGGTCGTCGGGTTGAGTTGGGCTGTCGTGTCCATAGTCGTATCAAGCCCTGAAGCAAGGTTCGTTTGAAGGCGCGGCGGGACCTCAGGTCCCGCCGCACCGGCTTGAAGGGCTCCAGGATCAATAGATCTTGGAGAACTCTTCGATGTTCGACTTGTCGAACTTGAAGGGCGGAGCCATCGCGGCCGAGTTGGTATCGTCGAGCGTGACCTTGCCGACGCGGCCGATCGACAGCGTGGCACCTGGCTTGGCTTCTTCCTTCTTCACCGCCAAATCATGGGCGAGGTAGACGGCCGAATAGCCGAGATCGATCGGGTTCCACAGCGCAACCGCTTGGCTGGCGCCGTTGTCGATGAACTTCTTGAACTCGGACGGCAACGCCAGGCCGGTGACGTTGACCTTGCCGATCAGGTTCGCGTCAGTCACCACCTGGGCGGCGGCGACAACGCCGACCGTGGTCGGTGCGATGATCGCCTTGAGGTTCGGATAGGATTTTAGCAGGCCCTTGGCCTCGTCCGTGCTCTTGGCCGAGTCGTCGTCGCCATAGACGGTGGCGACGAGGTTGATCTTCGGGAATTTCTCCGGCAGCACCTTCTTGGCCGCGTCGATCCAGGCGTTCTGGTTGGTCGCGGTGGACGAAGCCGACAGGATGGCGACATCGCCGCCTTCCGGCAGGTAGTCGGCGGCAAGCTTGATGATGGTCTCGCCGATCAGGTTGGTGTCGGACGGGTTGAGGTGGAGCTGGCGGCCTTCCGGAGCGACGCCGGAATCCCACGAGATGACGGTGATCCCGCGATCCATCGCCTTCTTCAGCGCCGGAACCAGCGCGTCGGCGTCATTGGCCGAAATGGCGATGGCGTTGACCTTCTGGGCGATCAGCGAATTGATCACTTCGATCTGCGCTTCGGCGGTCGCCTTGGTCGGGCCGGTGTAGATGATGTCGACGCCGCCGAGTTCCTTGGCCGCCTCTTCGGCGCCCTTGTTGGCGGCATCGAAGAAGCCGTTGCCGAGCGACTTGACCACCAGCGCGATCTTGACGTTCTCGGCATAGGCGGCATTCACGAACATGGCGGCCGAAAACGCCGCCGTAACCATCAATTTCCTAAGAAAGCTCATCGAATATCCTCCCTTGAGCGTTGCATTCCATCGCCGCTGCGGGCCTCAGGCCTGCAGCGAAGATTCTTCCTTATTGCTTGCCGCTGTGCGGGCGACGATCAACGTCACACCAGCGGCCTCCAACATCTTGGCCTCGCGATCCTCGATGCCGTCGTCGGTGATGACGGTGGCGATGCGCGACAGGCCGCACAGGATCAGGCTCGAGCGTTTGCGGAACTTCGACGAATCGACCAGCACCACCAGCTCGTCGGCCTGGTCGATCAGTTTTTGCTCGGCCTGGATCAGCAGCGGATCGCCTTCCATCAGGCCCAACGGCCCGAGCCCTTGCGCGCCCATGAACATGCGGCGGGCATAGAAATTGCGCGTCACGTCATTTTCGAAGGGCGACAGGATGATGTTCTGCTCGCGGTAGATGGTGCCGCCCGACAGCATCACCGTGTTCTTGGAGTGCTTGAGCAGGTGCTCGGCGATTGGGAAGGAATTGGTGAAGATCGGCATGCGGCGGCCGGTCAGGAAATGCACCATCTGGAAGGTGGTGGTGCCGCCATTGATGATGATCGGCTCGCCCTCCTTGCACAACTCCACGGCTTCCCGCGCGATTGCCCGCTTCTGCGAAGCGTTGATCGTCTCGTTGACGGAAAAAGGCCGGCCGGCAAGGCCAATGAACTGCGGTGGCGAGATTGCCTCGGCGCCGCCGCGCACGCGGCGCAGGCGCTTTTGCACATGCAGCGCCGCGATGTCGCGCCGGATCGTCGCTTCGGACGAGTCCGTTAGGTCGACCATTTCCTGCACCGTCACCACAGGCTTTTCCTGGACGGCGGACAAAATGATCCTGTGGCGCTCTTTCTCGTGCATGGTTCCTCCCTGCCTGAGCATCTAGGCACCCAAAACGCGCAGTGTCAATCATTTCCGATCATATTATTCCATTGTGCAGTGCAATATGATCAATCTTGATCGTTTATGATTGACAATGCCGCTGCTTCCGTGGACATTCGACCAAAGCTGACCCGCTATGCGGTGGCTTGACCGCACCGTTTTGCGCGTCTCACGTCACGGGAGGATTACCTATGCTCGACAAGCGCTCCGGCACGCGCCTCGCCAATCTTTGGGATGACGCGAAAGCCCAAGCAATGAGCGAGCCGGAACGTCTCGTCTATCGCTCGAATGTTCTCGGCTCCGACAAGCGCGTCACCAACTATGGCGGCGGCAACACCTCCTCCAAGATCTGGCAAAAGGATCCGCTCACCGGCGAGGACGTCGAAGTGCTGTGGGTCAAGGGCTCGGGCGGCGACAGCGCCTCGATCAAGCTCGACGGCTTCGCCACTCTCTATATGGACAAGCTGCGCGCGTTGAAGGGCCTCTATCGCGGCGTCGAGCATGAGGACGAGATGGTCGGCTATCTGCCCCATTGCACGTTTAATCTTAACCCACGCGCGGCCTCGATCGACACACCGCTGCACGCCTTCGTGCCGAAGCCCTATGTCGACCATATGCATCCCGACGCCATCATCGCCATCGCCGCCGCCAAGGATTCGCAAGCGCTGACCAAGGAGATCTTCGGCGACACGATCGGCTGGCTGCCATGGAAGCGTCCGGGCTTCGAGCTTGGCCTCTGGCTGGAAAAATTCTGCATCGAGAACCCCAAGGCCAAGGGTGTCGTGCTGGCGAGCCATGGCCTGTTCAGCTGGGGCGAGACGCCTCGGGAATGCTACGAGACGACGATCTCGGTGATCAACCAGGCGATCGACTGGTTCGAGCGCAAGTCTGAAGGCAAGCCGATTTTCGGTGGTGAAGTGGTCAAATCGCTCGACGCGCCGGCGCGTCGCGCCGTGGCGGCAAGGCTGATGCCGAGGATCCGCGGCCTGATCTCGGAGAAGAGCCACAAGCTTGGCCATTTCGACGATTCGCCCGCCGTGCTCGAATTCGTCAATTCGAAGGATTTGCGCCCACTGGCGGCCCTCGGCACCTCCTGCCCCGACCATTTCCTGCGCACCAAGATCCGGCCGCTGGTCATCGAGTTCGATCCCAAGAATCCCAATGTCGATGCCGTCATCGCCCGTCTCGCCGACGACGTGGCGGAGTATCGGGTTGGCTATCAGGCTTACTATGACAGGTGCAAGCATGCGGATTCGCCACCCGTGCGCGATCCGAATGCGGTGGTCTATCTGATGCCCGGCGTCGGCATGTTCACCTTCGCCGGCGACAAGGCGACGGCGCGCATATCGGGCGAGTTCTACGTCAACGCCATCAATGTCATGCGCGGCGCCTCGACGGTGTCGGCCTATGTCGGCCTGCCCGACCAGGAGGCTTTCGACATCGAATACTGGCTGCTCGAAGAGGCAAAGCTGCAGCGTCTGCCGAAGCCGAAAGCCTTGGCCGGCCAGATCGCGCTGGTCACCGGTGGCGCCGGCGGCATCGGCCGGGCGACGGCCAACCGGCTGCTGCGCGAAGGCGCCTGCGTCGTGCTGGCCGATATCGACGAAGCCGCCCTTGCCAGCGCCAATGGTGAGTTGGCCCAAGCTTATGGCAAGGATTTCGTGCGGCCGCTGGTCATCAATGTCACCGCTGAAGACCAGGTGATCTCCGGCTTCGCCGAGACCGCGGTCGAGTTCGGCGGCATCGATATTCTGGTGTCGAATGCCGGCCTGGCAACCTCGGCGCCGATCGAGGAGACGACGCTGGCGCTGTGGAACAAGAACATGGACATCTTGTCGACAGGCTATTTCCTCGTTTCGCGGGAAGCATTCCGGTTGTTCCGCGCGCAGAAGATCGGCGGCAACGTCGTCTTCGTCGCCTCCAAGAACGGCCTTGCAGCCTCGCCCAATGCCGCTGCCTATTGCACGGCCAAGGCCGCCGAGATCCATCTGGCGCGTTGCCTGGCGCTGGAGGGCGCGGAAGCGCAGATCAGGGTCAATGTCGTCAACCCGGACGCGGTGCTGCGCGGCTCGAAGATCTGGACCGGCGAGTGGAAGGAACAGCGCGCCGCCGCCTACAAGATGTCGACCGACGATCTCGAGGAGCATTATCGCTCGCGCTCGATGCTGAAGCGTTCGGTGTTCCCCGAAGACATCGCCGAGGCGATCTATTTCTTCGCCTCCGACATGTCGGCCAAGTCGACCGGCAACATCGTCAATGTCGACGCGGGCAACGCGCAGAGCTTTACGCGCTAATAGTTTGAAGGCGGCGCTGCCCCTCACCCTTACCCTCTCCCCGTGAAGAACGGGGAGAGGGGTCGCCAGCGGCGGAGCTTCACCTTCTCCCCGTCTCCATACGGGGAGAAGGTGCCGGCAGGCGGATGAGGGGCAGCGCCAACCGAACGCATTTTGGGAGGAAACGCAGTGTCCGAAACCATCATCTCCGCCGATATCGTCGACAAGGACAATGCCGCGCGCGAAGCCGACCTCAAGCGCGATTATGGTTCGCTCGGCGCGCGCCTCGACCGCCGCGGCATCGCCATCGACGCCATCCGCGGCAAGGTCGAAAAATTCGCTGTGGCGATCCCGTCCTGGGGCGTCGGCACCGGCGGCACCCGCTTTGCCCGCTTTCCCGGCGCCGGTGAGCCGCGCGACATTTTCGACAAGATCGAGGATTGCGCCGTCATCCGGCAGTTGACGCAGGCAACGCCGACCGTCTCGCTGCATATTCCGTGGGATAAGGCCGATCCGAACCGGCTGAAACAGGCGGCCTCCCGCTTCGGCCTCGGCTTCGACGCGATGAATTCGAACACGTTTTCCGACGCCCGAGACCAGGAGCTTTCCTACAAATTTGGCTCGCTGTCGCATGCCGATGCCGCAACGCGCCGGCAGGCGGTCGAGCACAATCTCGAATGCATCGAGATCGGCAAGACGCTGGGTTCCAAGGCGCTGACGGTATGGATCGGCGACGGCTCGAATTTCCCCGGCCAGGTCAATTTCGCCAAGGCGTTCGAACGCTATCTCGACGCGATGAAGGAGATCTACGCTGGACTGCCGGACGACTGGAAGCTGTTCACCGAGCACAAGATGTACGAGCCGGCTTTCTATTCCACCGTCGTGCAGGATTGGGGCACCAACTACATCATCGCCAAAGAGCTCGGCGACAAGGCCTTCTGCCTGGTCGACCTCGGCCACCATGCGCCCAACGTTAACATCGAGATGATCGTGTCGCGGCTGATCCAGTTCAAGAAACTCGGCGGCTTCCATTTCAACGATTCGAAATATGGCGACGACGATCTCGACGCCGGCTCGATCGATCCTTATCGGCTGTTCCTCGTCTTCAACGAGCTGGTCGATGCCGAGCTTTCCGGTGCCGAAGGTTTTGATCCGGCCCACATGCTCGACCAGAGCCACAATGTCACCGATCCGATCGAAAGCCTGATGCTGTCGGCGGTCGAGGTGCAGCGCGCCTATGCGCAAGCGCTGCTGGTCGATCGCAAGGCACTGGAAGGCTATCAGGACGCTAACGACGCGCTGATGGCGACGCAGACGCTGAAAGCCGCCTATCGCACCGATGTCGAGCCGATCCTCGCCATGGCGCGGCTGAACACGGGCGGCGCCATCGATCCGGTTGCCGCCTACCGGGCGGCCGGCTACCGGGCCAAGGTCGCGGCGGAACGGCCGGCGGTTGCCGGCGGCAGCGGTGGGATTGTTTGATGTCGGCCTGAAACGAAAAACCCGCCAGTGGCGGGTCGCGGCGCAAATCAGCACCGTAATTGAATTTGTAGCATAACTGTCGGCACAAAGCAAGAACAAAACGGCTGAAGCGTGAAGCATGGGGCTTGCCATCAACGCTGCGACACTGAGATGTTACGGCGTGGACCCTAGGGCGGAGCAGGAGCGAAGCGACGTCGCGGAGACCCTAGGATCCATGCGGTAACATCAGCCGAAGAGCGCAACGGCGCTTTACGAAGCGGACCGGCAAAGCGCGCGAAGGCTTCCGGAATCTTTCTACCATTGGCAGTAGACTCAACCCCTCCGACAGGGTCTTCTAGGCACATCCAACGCCCCTCGGAGAACGGCCATGCACCACACCCGCCGAACGTTGATCGCCGTCAGTCTTTCCCTCACCTTGACCTTTGCGCCGCTGGTGGCCGCATTCGCCGCCTCGCCACAGCCGGCGAAGGGCGAGCATGGCATGGTGGTGACCGCCCAGCATCTTGCGTCGGAAGTCGGCGTCGAGGTGCTGAAGAAAGGCGGCAACGCCGTCGATGCGGCGGTTGCCGTCGGCTACGCACTGGCTGTGGTCTATCCGAACGCCGGCAATATCGGCGGTGGCGGCTTCATGACCATCCGCTTCAAGGACGGCCGCTCGACCTTTCTCGATTTCCGCGAGCGGGCGCCGCTCGCCTCGACGAAGACCATGTATCTCGACAAGGATGGCAAGCCGGTGAAAGGCGCCAGCCTTAACGGCTATCTCGCGGTCGGCGTGCCGGGCTCGGTGGCCGGCTTCGAGATGGCACGGGAAAAGTACGGCACGCTGACGCGGCAGGACCTGATGGCGCCGGCGATCGGCTATGCCAAGGACGGCTTCGTGCTAGAGCAGGGCGATGTCGCCTCGCTCGAAGGCGGCGCCGAGCGGCTGGCCAAGGACCCAGCGGCCGCTGCCATCTTCCTGAAGCCGGACGGCAAGCCGTATGCCATCGGCGAGCGCCTTGTTCAGGCCGATCTCGCCGCGTCGCTTTCAGCCATTTCGGAGCAAGGTCGCGATGCCTTCTACAAAGGACCGATCGCCGACGGCATCGTTAGGGCAAGCGCGGAGAAGGGCGGCATTCTGGCCAAGGCGGATTTCGAAACCTACGCGGTCCGCGAGCTCGAGCCGGTGACCTGCAACTACCGTGGCTACGAGATCACCTCCTCGCCGCCGCCGAGCTCGGGCGGCGTCATCATCTGCGAGATCCTCAACGTGCTGGAAGGTTACCCGCTGTCCTATCTCGGCGCCGGTTCCGCCGAAACCGTCAAAGTCATGGTCGAGGCGATGCGCTATGCCTATGTCGATCGCAACTCGGCGCTCGGCGACCCCGACTTCGTCGACAATCCGGTCGAAAAGCTGCTCGACAAGAACTATGCGAAAGAAATCCGCGAAAAGATCGATCCGTTCCGGGCTGGCGTGTCGCAGGAATTGATGCCGGAGGGTTTTGGCGAGAGCCAGGAAACGACGCATTATTCGATCGTCGACAATGACGGCAACGCCGTCGCGGTAACCTATACGCTGAACGGCTCGTTCGGCGCCGCCGTTGTCGCCGACGGCACCGGCATCCTGCTCAACAACGAGATGGACGACTTTACCCAGAAACCGGGCGTGCCCAACCTCTACGGCCTCGTCCAGGGTGAGGCGAATGCGATCGAGCCGAGAAAGACGCCGTTGTCGTCGATGAGCCCGACCATCGTCGCCAAAGACGGCAAGCCGTTCATGGTCATCGGCAGCCCCGGCGGCTCGCGCATCATCACCATCACGCTAGAAGCGATCGTCAATGTCGTCGATCATGGCATGAACATCCAGGAGGCGATCGACGCGCCGCGCATCCACCACCAGTGGCTGCCCGACACGGTCTACATCGAGCCGTTTGGCCTGTCGCCGGACACCGAAAAAATGCTTGCCGGCATGGGCTACCACCTCGATGTCACCGAGGCGACCTGGGGTCAAGCGGCCGGCATCCTGGTCGGCGGCAAGAGCCTAGCCGAGATCGAAAAGGGCGGCGGCGCCCGCTACAATGGCGCTATCGATAGCCGCGCCGCATCCGGCGAGGCAATCGGATATTAGGTTTCGTGCGCCCCGGGGTCTGTTGAGATTCAGGTCAGGCCGGCATCACCTGAATATCGGCAGACCCGTCAGATGACCAAGGTGACGGTGGACGCAATCAGCATCACCGCCGCCACGCCGACGAACAAGGCATAGATACGCGGCCGATCGAGCAGAAGCGCATTTCCGGATATCCACGCCGCGGTGGCGCCGCCAAGCGCGTACAGGAAGCCGTTGCGGTGCCCCAAGGCCAGGGATGCGGCCATCAGCCCACCGATGATAAGGGCGCCGAACACGATGATCACGGCGACCGCGTATTTCTCGAAATCGTTGCTGGCCACACCCGGACCCATTGCGTTCAACGTCGACAGGTCGTCCGGGTCGAAGGGGTTGGCCGACCCATATTCGTCTTGACCGACAGGCTCGCGCATCATTCATTCTCCTTGAAGCGGCAACAAATCATCAAGCCTTGCCGAGCGCAACTGGATCGCGCCGCGTGGAATACGATCGGCACGGTCTTCAACACTTTCTGGCGGCGGCTTGCTACCGGTTTTTTGGATTTATGTCGGGTCGTCCTGCCGTTCCAGGCGATCTGCCCGGCTGGAATCGCAGGTCGGAGCCGTTTCAGCATGCAATGCGTTCATGGAGGAAAAATGATGCTGGAGGCCGCCGCCGCTGCCCCTAGAACCTCATGCTGAGGCTGCCCTTGATGACGCGGCCTTCGCCATAGATGCAGCTGAGGTCTTCATTGCTGCCGGCCCTATAGCAAGTCGAGTAGTAGGTCTTGTCGAACAGGTTGGAGACATTGATCGCGGCCTGCCAGCCGTTCTTCTGGTAGCGCAGTGCCGCATCGACCAGCGTGTGGCCGGGCACGTTGGTTGCGTTCGCGTTGTCGCCGAAGCTTGCGCCGATGTAACGCACGCCGGCGCCGACGCTCAAGCCCTCAAGCATACCGTTGCCGACCTCGTAATTGGCCCACAGCGACGCTTGGTGTTCAGGCACCAGCGACGGGCGGTTGCCGATGACGGCGGGGGCATCCCTGGTTATCTCGGCGTCGAGATAGGTGTAGGCCGCAGTCATGCTCAGGCCGGACGCGAGGTCGGCATTGGCCTCGATCTCGAGGCCGCGATGGCGGACTTCTCCGGTTTGAACTTGAAACTGACCGACAGAGGTCACGACATTGGTCTTGCGCAGGTCGAACAGCGAAGCAGTGATGAAACCAGGGAAGAAGGTCGGTTCGTACTTCACGCCGACTTCGTATTGCTTTCCCAACGAAGGCTGGAACGCGTCTCCGGACTGGGACTGGCCGATATTGGTGGTGAAGGATTCGGCATAACTGGCATAGGACGTCAGGCCATTGTCGAAAAGATAGCCGACGCCGGCATTGCCGGTGAAGGCATGGTCGTTCTGGTCGTAGCTGCCCCCGTTGCCGCTGCGGTCCTCATTGGTGTGGTCGATCCAGGCCTGTCGGCCGCCGAAAGTCAGCACCCAGTGGTCGGCGATCCTGGACTGGTTCTGCGCATAGAGGCCGACCTGTCCGATCGTCTCCACGCGATCCACAAGGATGCCGGCGGGTGGCGTGATCGGGATCGAGTAATCCGGGTTCAGGATGTCGAGGTCTGGCCCTTGCCCATAGTGGTTTATACCGTCGACGGACTGCCTGTTGTAATCGAGACCGAACAGCAGCTTGTTTTCGACCAGCCCGAAGTCAGCCTTGTACTCGGCCTGGTTGTCGACGCTGAACAGCCGTGCCGTCTCGTCCACCGTGAACAGGGTGCGCGCCATCGTGTGGTCGTCGATCATCGCCGGGCCGCCGAGCCAGTCTCCAAAATAGAGTTGCCGGTAGTCGGTATCCTGCTGGGCGTAGCGCAGGTTCTGCCGCACCGTCCAATGGTCGTCGAACTCGTGACTGAACTGGTAGCCGATCGAGCCATGGTTGGCGTCGAAGCGGTCGAAATCAGGCGAGCCGGTGAAGAAGCTCCGCGGCAGGCCATAGCCCACGGGAAGGAACTGACCGGGCGCCAGCCTGTCCCACTGGTAGTTGGCGAGGATGGTGAGCGAGGTCTGCGCGTCCGGCTGCCATGTCAGCGCCGGTGCGACGAAGATGCGGTCGTTGCGCGAATAGTCGGTTTCGATCGCGCCGTTGCGCACCAGCCCGGTCAGCCGGTAGGACCACACGCCGGCGTCGTCGACCGGCCCGCCGATGTCGAGCCCGGCCTCGACCGTGTCGAAGCTGCCATAGCTGAGGAAGCCGTCATAGATCGGCGTGTCCGTCGGTCGCTTGCTGATGGCGTTGACCATGCCGCCGGCTTCGTTCTCGCCATAGAGCACCGAGGACGGTCCCTTCAGCACCTCGACGCGCTCCAGCCCGTAGGGCTCGATCTTGAAGCCAGAGAAGTCGATCACCTTCTGCGGCAGCCCGTCGCGGTAGATCGCCGAGGTGCAGAGGTCGAAACCGCGGATCAGGCACTGGTCGAAGCGGTTGTCGACGCCCCAAGGCGAGGTGGTGACGCCGGCAAGATAGGATAGCGCGTCCTCAAGCTGCCCGGGCTGGCGGTCGTCGAGTTGCTTGCGGGTCACCACCGACACCGACTGCAGAATTTCCCTCAGCGGCGTGTCGGTCTTCGAGCCGGTGGTGGTGTTCTTGGCGATATAGCCGTCATCCGGGCCGATCGGGCTGTCGGTCTGTCCCTCGATATTGATCGGGTTGAGCTCAACCGTATTTTCCTGCGCGAAGGCCTGGGTGCAGAGCAGGGTCAAGAGGCATGTCGCAGCGATCAGGGAGCCTTGGCTTGGAATGCCGTTTCGCCGACCTGCCGCACGATATGCGCTCAACCTCATCTCGATCACCCTCACTGTCTGCGCAGCGCGGCATCGATTCGGCCGGCGCAATAAATGTTGACTATTTTAGTCATCTTCAATGTTGACTATTAAAGTCATGTTTCATAGTCAACCGGTATCGACCGCCGGCAGCCAAATTCCGGAAATGCCCACACCTCGATTGAAGAGAGACCAGGGACCGTGCCTGAGCGTCACATCCAGACGGCCATCCGCCCTCGCAACCGAATGACCCGGCGCGCGGCGCTCGGAATTTTCGCGCTGCCCTTCACCGGCAGCATTGGCCCCTCGACGGTTGAGGCGAAGCCGCTGCGCATCGTCTGCCTGGATGACGGGCTGGCCGAGACCTTGCTCACGCTCGGCGTCAACCCGGTGGCCATTGCCGGTCGCGACGTCTGGGAGAACTGGGTGGTCGAACCACCGCTGCCGCCGGAGATCGCCGATGTCGGCACCTTGCTGGAACCCAATCTCGAACTGCTGCAGCAGCTTGCCCCGGACATCATCCTGTCCATGCCGTATCTCGACGGCATCAAGCCGCTGCTCGAACGCGTTGCGCCGGTGACGACGATCGGGCTCTATACCGAAGCGGGACAGCCCTATCAGCGCGCCATCGAGGCAACCCGCCAACTGGCCGGGCTTGTCGGCAAGGAAAGGGAAGGCGAAGCGCTGATCACGGCGACGGACGCCTATTTTTCAGAAGTTCGCCGGGAACTGGCGCCGCTTTCGGGGCGGCCGATCTATGTCGTCAGCTTCTTGGATCCGCGCAATGTACGCGTCTACGGCAGGAAAAGCCTGTTTCAGGAGGTGTTCGACCGTATCGGGCTGCGCAACGCCTGGACGGGCGAGACCAACTATTGGGGGTTTTCGACCGTCGGCATCGACGGCCTGGCGACCGCGAGCGACGCGCGCCTTGCCTATCTCGAACCCTTGCCCGAGGGCGCCGGCGGCACGCTGACCGAAAGCCCGGTCTGGAACGCCATGCCCTTCGTGCGCAACCGGTCGATCATGCGTCTTCCCGCCGTCCTGATGTTCGGCGCGCTGCCGTCCGCCACCCGTTTTGCCCGCGTCCTGGCCAAGGCGATGACCGGGGAAGCTGCCCATGGCTGACGACCCAGCAGCCTTGGCGGAAGACAGCAGACTGGCCGGCCGGAGATGGTCGCGCCGCATCTTCGGCAATCAGCCCGTGGCCGCGATCCTGCTCTGCGCGATGCTGTCGGCGGCAGCGGTTGCGGCAACCGTTTCCAATCTCACCGTGCAGCTGCCTTCGGCACTTTGGCTGCAATCGCTCACCGCCCCTGATATCGACGACATGCGGCAGGTTCTCGTCCACTATGCATTCCTGCCCAGGCTTGCGGTCAGCCTTTTGTGCGGTGCCGCCCTTGGGCTAGCCGGAACCGTTCTGCAGCAGGTCTTGCGCAACCCGCTGGCCTCGCCGGAAACCGTCGGCGTCTCGGCCGGCGCCTATCTGGCTCTGGCCTTGGCGACGCTTCTGGCACCCTCCCTGCTTGCCTACGGCCGCGAATGGGTGGCGCTTGCCGGCGCTTTTGTCGCCATATCGGCCGTCTTCGCTCTGTCCTGGCATAAGGGCCTGTCGCCGCTTTCCGTCGTGTTGGCAGGGCTGGTCGTCAGTCTCTATGCCGGCGCGGTTGGAGCAGCCCTAATCGTGCTCCGGCACGAATGGCTGACCAGCCTGTTTATCTGGGGCGCCGGGTCGCTCGGCCAGCAGGACTGGACGACGACGCTTTGGCTGTTGCCGCGCATCGGCGCTGCGGCTTTGGTGATCGGCCTCATGGTGCGGCCGCTCACCCTGCTTGGCCTCGACGATGAAGGCGCGCGCAGCCTCGGCGTTCCGCTTGGCGTGTATCGTTTCGCTGGGCTGGCTGCTTCCGTCGCGCTCATCGCTTTCGTCGTCGCTGCTGTCGGCGTGGTCGGCTTCGTCGGCCTGGCGGCGGCGTCCCTTGCCCGCATCGGCGGTGCGCGCCGGCTGAGCCAGCGGCTGGTCATGGCGCCGCTCATAGGTGCAGCGCTTCTGTGGGCCGCCGACCAGGCGGTGCAATTGGCGACCGGGGCGCAGGGCGACCTGCTGCCGACCGGCGCGATCACAGCCCTTCTCGGCGCACCGCTGCTGCTGTGGCTGCTGCCACGCCTGGCGCTTGGCCTGGAGATTCCGGCGCTCACCGAGGAGCGCCTGCCCAGAACAGGCCGGCCCGGCCTAGTGCTGGCGACGATTGGCCTGCCCCTGCTTCTGTTGCTTGGGCTGGCCTTGCTCTATGGACCGGGGCCGGACGGTTGGACGTTCGCCTTCGGCGACCAGTTGCAGCCCTTGTTGTCGTGGCGCTGGCCCCGCGTGTCCGCCGCGCTGGCAGCCGGCGCTATGCTGGCGCTTGCCGGGCTGATGATGCAGCGGCTGACCGGCAATCCGATGGCCAGTCCCGAGGTGCTCGGCATCAGCGCCGGTGCGGCGCTCGGCATGATGGTGGCGCTGTTTTCGCTCGCCGATGCGGGCCGCCCGGCCCAGACCGCGGCGGCGACCGTCGGCGCATTTGCCGCTCTGCTGGTGACGCTGGCGATCGGGCGGCGCGCCGCCTATGCGCCGGAGCGCTTGCTGCTCGCCGGCGTGGCCCTGACGGCGCTGTTCGATGCGCTGATCCTGGTGCTGACCGCCACCGGCGACCCGCGCGCCGTGAAGCTCCTCAACTGGCTTACCGGCTCGACCTATGGCGTCGATGCCGGTGCCGCGCTTCTGACCGGCGCCATCGCTTTTTGCCTGTTGCTGCTCGCGCCGCTTTTCCTGCGCTGGCTGGATATGCTGCCGCTTGGGTCCTCCGCCGTCCAGTCGCTCGGCGTCGATGTGCCCAAGACCCGGCTTCTCGTACTGCTGATGGTTGCTGCTCTCACCGCCGCATCGACGCTGATCGTCGGCCCGCTGACCTTCATCGGCCTGATGGCGCCGCATCTCACCCGCCGCCTTGGGATCGCCCGTGCGCTGCCGCAAGCCGCCGGCGCGGTGCTGGTCGGGGCTTTGATCATGGTCGCCGCCGACTGGATCGGCCGCACCGTCATCTTCCCGCGCCAGGTTCCGGCCGGGCTCGTCGCCACGCTGATCGGCGGCCCGGTGCTGATGTGGTTGCTGCGCCGCCGCTGATCCCGATGCAAGAGGCGCCCATGTTCGAACGACTGATTTCGACACCCGCATTGATCGCCGACACCACAGTCCACGATCTTGCTCCTATGCATGGCGGCGATCCCTACCGGATATTCCTGCATGTGCCGGCAAAGCCAGAGCCACAGGCCGGCTGGCCGGTTCTCTACATGACCGACGGCAACGCCGTGATCGCCACCGCCGTCGATGCCATGCGCGCCCAGGCGGGTTACCCGCTCGGCACCAATGTCGAGGAGGGGATCGTCGTCGCCATCGGCTATCCCGTGGCGGGCGCCTACGACCCGCTCAGGCGGTCATGGGATCTCGGACCGCCGCCCGGCAAGACCTATCCGCCATTCCATGATGGTGGCCCGGAGGTCAGGACCGGCGGGGCGGAAGAGTTCCTCGCCTTCATCGAGGACGAATTGAAGCCGTGGGTGGCGAACCGCACCAGGATCGACAGTGGCCGGCAGGCGCTTTACGGCCACTCCTTTGGCGGGCTGTTTGCGCTCTATGCCCTGTTCACTCGCCCTCTCGCCTTCCAGACCTGGATTGCTGCCAGCCCGGCCATCTATTGGGAGGATCGCCTCATCGACCGCTTTCTCCAGGCGTTCGAAGCCGCCGTGCCGGGTGGCTTGAGGACGCAGGTGATCCTCTCGGCCGGCGAATACGAGACGGAAAAGCTGGCGCCGTTCCAGATCGGTGCTGCGGATGAAGCAAAGCGCCTGGAGCACAAGAAGCTGACGCGCACCGACGAATTCGCGCGGCAGATGGCGGAACGCCTCTGCGCGATCCCTGGACTGAGCGCCGGTTTCGAGCTGCATGCCGGCGAAAACCACATGTCCATCCTGCCGGTCACGGTCAACCGTGCCGTTCAAGCGGCATTCGCGGTGCATCGTCCCTAAACGCAGATGCTCGGGGCGCGCCAACGCGGCACCGAGGGCGCCTCTTCCGATCGCAGATCCGTGTGTGCCCGATATGAGGTCCGCTTGAGGTGACTATCGGGCCTGGCGACGGTGGCGCGCAAGTCTCGCCCTCGCAGGGCTTGCTGGAGATGTCGGTGGCGAAGATTGGCCGGCGCCACTTGGGGGGGCGTTGGGGTAAGTTTGCCTGATAGGCGCCGGCCAGGCGGAAATCAGGTCCACCGCAAGGGAATATAGCAGGCGTGGCGAGCGATGGCAGTGGTGTGATCGCGGAAGGTCGTTTGCGCTTTCCCGGTGCGGTGACCCATTATGGGTCAATATGTCTGGCATCTGAATTGCACCGCAGGCAATGCCGGGTAACACCCCGGCATCGTCCCCGAATATGGGGCCTCGCCGCTTCGCAAATGGAGCGGCGGGCCTTTTTTGCCAGCGCATCAACTGCGAATTGCAAAATCGCACTTCAGTTGGATTCAACCATCGGCCCGCCACTGTGAGCGCGGCGCCACCGGATATCAATGGCAGCGTTTGTCATTCGGCGCGAGCCGGGGGCAGTTCGAACAGGTTGGCGCCATTCTCCTGGCCTCGCTCGACATAGCCTATTATTCGAAACCATTTTGCGACGTCCGGTCTCTGGAGCCAGCTGCGTGAGTGAATGGGGAGGTTGCCGGCGAGCGCCTGGATATGGCGAATGTGCCGCTTGCAGAAGCGAACGGTCGCGGCGCTGAAGAAATCCTCCTGCGCGGCGAACAGCGTATCAGCAGCGTCGCTATGCTCGTGCCACGCGATGATCGCCACGGTCTTTTCACCCTGGACCAGCGCATGAGCACGGCCTTCTTTCAAATTCATCATCAGATTGTCGTACGCGATCTTGCTGTCCTTGCCGGCCGCGGCGTACTCATCCGATATCCGCTTGGACAGATCACGGAAAAGAGCTTCCAGATCTCCAACCGTTGCTGCGCGTGCTCTCATTTCTCCTCCTAGAGCCCAGAGGTAGTTTGCCCTAAGGATAGGGGATCACCAAGCAAATCGATTCCGCCATCTGCCCAATGCGAGCAAAGATGTTTCGCCGGGCGAGGCCGGCTGTGTTGGAAAATGGTGTCCAGAGGTGGATTCGAACCACCTCTGGGGTCGAATTTCTCCAGGCAGGCGAGGGATATGACGCGCCAGAGGCCAGCTTGGGATCCGTCACGCACGCCGCGGTTCGTCCTTTGCACGCGGGGCGTTGTCCTCAGCCTTTGCGCCGCTTGGACTTATCTTCTTCCGACATGGGCTTTCCTTGTTCGGTGCTCTCGCCAATCCCGGACTTGGCTGCCAAACTATAAAGAAGGCCTGCCACGACAAGCACCAAAAGCGTGCCGAGGGCCGCCACCTGCCACAGACCGAGCCCGCACGCCACGCCAATTGCGCCGGACAGCCACATGCCTGCACCGGTCGTCAGCCCGTGGATCTCGCCTCTCGAAAACAAAATCGATCCGGCGGCAAGGAACGCGACGCCAGCGGTAACCGCCTCGACAACACGAATCGGATCCACCTTCACCGATTCCTGCAGAAACATCGGCGCGTGAACGATTTCAATCGTCAGAATACCGAAAGTAGCCGCTGCCACGCAGATCAGGATATGGGTGCGAAGGCCAGCAGGCCGATTTCGCCATTCGCGTTCGAAACCGATCGCAGCACCGAAGATCGACGCCAGTAGAAGCCTGGCCGCAATAACCGGAAACGGGACGTATGTCGGATGGCCGAATTCTTGGAGGAGTTGTTGCATGAGTAACCCGGGCTGACCGGACACAACGTGCTCGGACCGGCCAGGTTCCCCAAGGTTTGCCGGAGGGAGCGCCGGCCTCCACCTTATGGCGCACGATCCGATCGACACGCTGGGAAAGGCCCGGCACGATATGCTCATCAAGGCGGAATGCAGTTGCGGCAATGTCCGCTATTGCCGTTCGGCCGACCTGACGATGGTGTATGGCGGCGGGTTCGGTCCGCTAAAGCTGGAGTTCGATTGCAGCCGGTGCAAGCCGGAGATCAAAGTCACGCTGCTCGAAGTTCATCCCGAACCACAGCTTTTTCATAAGTTTCTGAATTTATTTGGGAAAAATTGGTGCCCAGAGGCGGATTCGAACCACCGACACGCGGATTTTCAGTCCGCTGCTCTACCAACTGAGCTATCTGGGCCTGTTCCGGCACGCGGGCAGTGTTGCACACCGGATTTCTTGAAAGCGCCGCAGGCGCCCCTTGAAAGCGCGTGGGTTATAGCACGGGAATCCGGCCTGTCCAGCGCTTAAGCGTTGATTTCGAGCGGGAGACCAGCAGTTGTTCGACAGGCTGATTCATGGGCCACGGTCGGGACCAGCGGACTGCTCTGAACGGGCCTCATTTGGGAGGGTCACCGTCCGTTTCGTCCTCGTCGTCGCGGGCCGAAATGACGTAGGCGCCCTTGAGCCAGCGGTTGAGGTCGATGTCCTTGCAGCGTGTCGAGCAGAATGGATAGGTCTCGCGCGCCGACGGCTTGCCGCATTCGGGGCATGGCCGCTTGGGGCGCAGCGGCGTGACTTTGTCGTCCGAGCTCATGGCCGCCCCGAACTTATAGCCGCTCCGAAACTCATGGCCACCCCGAAACTCATGGCCGAACTGACTGCCAGTTGGCGTGCACCTTGAACCCCTCGCCAGTCAGAAGCGCCACCGTCTCATAGAGCGGCAGGCCGACGACGTTGGTGTAGGAGCCGACAAGCTTGACGACGAAGGCGCCGGCCAGCCCCTGGACGGCATAGCCGCCGGCCTTGCCTCGCCATTCTCCCGAGGCCACATAGGCGTCGATCTCGGCGCGCGGCAACCGCTTGAAACGCACCCTGGTCTCGACCAGCCGCTGGCGCAGCTTGCCGGCCGGCGTGATCAGGCAGATGCCGGAATAGACCCGGTGCGAACGGCCGGACAGCAGCCCGAGGCAATTGGCGACGTCGTCGAACGTTTCGGCCTTGGGCAGGATGCGCCGGCCGACGGCGACCACCGTGTCGGCGGCCAGCACGAAGCTGGGCGCATAGTCCTCTTCCGTCTGCAGTGAGCCCAGCGCCTTCTCGGCCTTTTCCTTCGACAGGCGCTTGGCCAGCGAGCGCGGATGCTCGGCGCGCAGCGGCGTCTCGTCGACACCGGCCGGCAGCACGCGATCCGGCTCGATGCCGGCCTGCTGCAACAGCTCGATCCGGCGCGGCGAACCCGAGGCAAGCACGAGCTTCTGCAAAATGCTCATCGCGATCCCGGCCGAACTCTGACGATCTTACTTGAAACGGTAGGTGATGCGGCCCTTGGTCAGGTCGTATGGTGTCATCTCGACCAGGACCTTGTCGCCGGTCAGCACGCGGATGCGGTTCTTGCGCATGCGGCCGGCCGTGTGGGCGATGATCTCGTGTTCGTTTTCGAGCTTCACCCTGAACATCGCGTTGGGCAACAATTCCGTGACGACACCCGGAAACTCGAGGACTTCTTCCTTCGGCATTCGATACCTTTGCTTGGATGGGGATTCCCAGCGCCCCGGCCGGAATTTGGGCGGAACCTATATGATAATCGTGCGCTTGTGAACATGCTTAATCAGCGCGGTTTTTTTGCTTCCGGCGCCAGAAAACGGCCGCCGATCCGCGCCTTTAGCCGTTCGCGCACTTCACGATAGGCGGCCATGATCTGCTCACGCGTGCCGCCCACGCCGGTCGGGTCCGGCATCGGCCAGTATTCGACGTCGACGGCAAGCGAGCGGGTAAGCTCGAGCGCGGTGTGATGCGCCTCCGGCGACAGCGTGACGATCAGGTCGAAATAGTCGTCCTCAAGATCGTCCAGTGTCCTCGGGTGTCGTCCACCCAGCGAAAGCCCATCCTCGGCCAGCACGGCGTCGACGAATGGGTCGCGTTCGCCGCCGCGCACCCCGGCCGACGCCACGAAAGTGGTCGCCGGAAGCATTTGGCGCGCCAGCATCTCGGCCATCGGCGAGCGCACGGCGTTCATGCCGCAGACAAACAGGATCGAGCGGGGCAGGATCGAGCGGGGCAGAGGGGCTGGCAGTTCAGCCTCGCCAGTGCAGCACGCAGACCAGCGTGAACAGCCGGCGCGCCGTGTCGAAATCGATATCGATCTTGCCGGCCAGCCGGTCCATCAAGGTCTGCGAGCCATCGTTGTGCAGGCCGCGCCGGCCCATGTCGATCGCCTCGATCTGGCTGGGGGTCGAGGTGCGGATGGCGTCGTAGTAGCTTTCGCAAATCATGTAATAGTCCTTGACGATGCGCCTGAGCGGCGTCAACGACAGGATGTGGGTGACGACCGCCGTGCCGTCCTCGCGCGTCACCGCGAAGACCAGGCGGGATTCGGCCAGCGACAGTTTTAGCCGGTAAGGCCCGGCGCCGTCGTCATTGACCGGCTGGAAGCGGTTCTCCTCGATGAGGTCGAAGATCGCCACCGCCCGCTCATGCTCGACATCGGGCGTCGAACGGCCGATCGATTCGTCGAGTTCGACATCGATCAGCCTGCCATGGGTTCGATCGTAGTCGGACATGTCAGTCTACATGTTCAGCCGTATGGCGACGGAGCGTCCATGCGCGTCGAGGCCTTCCGCCTTGGCCAGCGCGATGGCCGCCGGCGCCAGCGCCCGCAACTGCTCCGGCCCGAGCTTCAGGATCGAGGTGCGCTTGACGAAATCGAGCACCGACAGCCCGGATGAGAAGCGCGCCGAGCGCGCCGTCGGCAGCACGTGGTTGGAGCCGCCGACATAGTCGCCAATCGCTTCCGGCGTGTGGCGGCCGAGAAAAACAGCACCTGCATTGCGCATCCGCGCCAGGAAGGCTTCCGGCTCGTCGATCGCAAGCTCGACATGTTCGGCCGCGATGCGGTCGACCAGCGGCAGTGCTGCCTCGATTTGGGGAACGAGGATGACGGCGCCGAAATCGCGCCAGCTCGCCGCCGCCGTCTCGGCGCGCGGCAGGCTTTTCAACTGGCGCTCGACCGCCTGTTCGACCGCCGCGCCAAAGGCGGGATCGTCGGTGATCAGGATCGACTGCGCCGACACGTCATGCTCGGCCTGGGCAAGCAGGTCGGCGGCGATCCAGTCCGGATCGTTGCTGCCGTCGGCCACGACAAGCACTTCCGAAGGCCCGGCGATCATGTCGATGCCGACCGTGCCGAAGACCTGGCGCTTGGCCGCGGCGACATAGGCATTGCCGGGGCCGACGATCTTGGCGACCGGCTTTATCGTCTTGGTGCCATAGGCCAGCGCCGCGATCGCCTGCGCGCCGCCGACGCGGTAGATTTCGGAGACGCCGGCGAGGTCGGCGGCCACCAGCACCAGCGGCGGCACCCCGCCGCCGGAGGCAGGCACAACCATGGCGATGCGCTCGACGCCGGCGACCTTGGCTGGGATGGCGTTCATCAGCACCGAGCTCGGGTAGCTCGCCGTGCCGCCCGGCACATAGAGCCCGACCGCTTCGACCGCCGTCCAGCGCGAGCCGAGCTCGACGCCGGCGGCGTCCGTATAGCGGTCATCCTGCGGCAGTTGCCGCTGGTGATGGGCGCGGATGCGCTCGCGCGCGAATTTCAGCGCTTCGATCGTCTGCGGATCCGCTGCGTCGTACGCCTTGGCAATGTCATCCTCGGAGACGGCAATGCCGAGCTTGATCAGGTCGCCGCCGCCGAATTTTTGCGTGTAGTCGACCAGCGCCGCGTCGCCCTCGGCGCGCACTCGTGCGATGATCTCGCGCACCACGGCATCGACATCAGCCGAGACTTCCCGCTTGGTCAAAAGGAACGCGGCAAAACGCTGCTCGAAATCGGCATCGGACAGGCGAAGGGTGATGGCCATCTTGCGCTGCTCAGGCTCTGTGGAAGGGGCGCGAGGTCGCTTCCCAGGCACCACCGATGTCGGCGAGCCGCGCCTCGATGCACTCGACATCGAGCATGATCGCGCCACCGCCTGAAAAGATCAGCTCGACAATGCCGGCCGGCTTGTCGAGGGCGAGAAAGCTGATCGCCAGCAGCGACAGCACCTCATCAGGCTTGTCGCGGGCAATGCCGCTGGTCTTGGCGCCCAGCACCCGGTCGAAATGCAGCACACTTTGCCGCCGCTCATTGTGCTGACGGAACAGGCCCGATTTCGCCTCCCAGACGAAGCGGTTCATGGTCACCACGAAGCGCTTGGCCGCCGGCATGTATTCGAGGTCGCCGACCTTCAGCACGGCGTCCTGGATATGGGCCGAGACGATGCTCAGATCCTGATCGTCGAGCGCGACAAGCTTGAGAAGGTTCATGCGGATTTCGCACCTGAAAGTTGACAATTCAACCTTCTGTTAGGCGGTCTTTTCGGCCCGCGCAACCGCACTACGAAGCCAGTGAATTTACCTAGCCGGAAATCCGCTCGATCACCGCGCCGCAGCCGGACAGCTTTTCTTCCAGCCGCTCGAAGCCGCGGTCGAGATGGTAGACCCGGTTGACCGTGGTCTCGCCTTCGGCCGCCAGGCCGGCGATGACCAACGACACCGAGGCGCGGAGGTCGGTCGCCATGACCGGGGCGCCCTTCAGCTTCGAGACGCCGTCGACGATCGCCGTCTGGCCGGAAAGCGTGATGTGGGCGCCGAGCCGGGCAAGCTCCTGCACGTGCATGAAGCGGTTCTCGAAGATCGTCTCGGTGATGCGCGATTTACCCTTGGCCATGGTCATCAGGCCCATGAACTGCGCCTGCAAATCGGTCGGGAACGCCGGGAAGGGCGCCGTCGCCACGTCCACCGGCGCAATGCCGGCGCCGTTGCGCCTGACGCGGATGCCGGAATTGGTCTGCGTGATCTCGGCACCCGTCTGGGAAATCACGTCGAGCGCGGTCTGCAACAGGTCGGCGCGTGCGCCTTCGAGCACGACGTCGCCGCCGGTCATCGCGACGGCCATCGCATAGGTGCCGGTCTCGATGCGGTCGGGTATCACCCGGACGCGCGCGCCCGACAGCGCTTCAACGCCGTCGATGGTGATGGTCGCGGTGCCGGCGCCGGAAATCCTGGCGCCCATGGCGTTGAGGCAATCGGCGAGGTTGACGATCTCGGGCTCGCGGGCGGCGTTTTCGAGCACCGTCTCGCCTTTGGCCAGCGACGCCGCCATCATCAGCACATGGGTGGCACCGACCGATACTTTCGGGAAGACGTAGCGGTTGCCGACAAGACGGCCGTTCCTGGTCTTGGCGATGACATAGCCGGTGTCGACGTCGATATCGGCGCCAAGCACCTGAAGGCCTTCCAGGAAAAGATCGACTGGGCGCGTGCCGATGGCGCAGCCGCCGGGCAGCGAGACCTTGGCCTCGCCCATACGGGCAAGCAGCGGGCCGATCACCCAGAAGGATGCACGCATCTTCGACACCAGCTCGTAGGGTGCCGTGGTGTCGACGATGTTGCGGGCGGAAAAATTGATGGTGCGCGAATAGCCTTCTTGCTGCTTTTCACGGCGGCCGTTGACCGAATAGTCGACGCCATGATTGCCGAGGATGCGGATAAGCTGCTCGACATCGGCCAGGTGCGGCACGTTTTCCAGGGTCAGCGTGTCGTCGGTCAAAAGCGAGGCGATCATCAGCGGCAGCGCGGCATTTTTCGCGCCCGAGATCGGAATGCTTCCGGCAAGCTTGTTGCCGCCGACAATTCTGATGCGATCCATGAAAGAACGTCCCCTCGGCCGAAAGGCCGGTTTTCAATCGGTTGAGTCTGTTGTGGCCGGTCTAGACCATTGGCCGGCTTGGTTCAAGAAACAGGATTCCCACCCTGGACCCAGCCTGTTGATATAGGTCAATCCTTTTGTTTTTCCCTTAACGGACTAAGCCCGTCAGGCTGCCTGTCGGCGTCGCCAGCGCGCCGCTTGTCGGCGTCGCCAGCGCGCCGCGAGCGCGACTGCGCCTTGCGCTTCTGCAGATTCGCGCGCAATTGCTCGGCAAGCCGGCTCTTGCGGTCGGCCTTTTTCGGTTGACTGTCCTTCTTCGATGGACCGCCCTTGTCAGGTGGAATTGTCGTGTCGTTCATGGTCCCGTCCCGGGCGGTGATGCGCCAGCCGCTATTCAGGGATAGCCAACATTGTGGCGGTGCCATGTCCGGAAAAGCCGTCGGAGCGGGCTTTCACAGATGGCTTGCGCTTGGCCTTGCGCTTGCCGGTTCTATATGGCAGAAGCCCCGCCATCAGCGGCTGCGGTAGCTCAGTGGTAGAGCACTCCCTTGGTAAGGGAGAGGTCGAGAGTTCAATCCTCTCTCGCAGCACCAGATTTCCCGAAGATTTTCAATAGTGCGCTTCGCCTAGTCATTTCTTCTTTCCGGCGCCAGCAGGCGAACGAAGAAGTGCCGGTATGTCTCCCGTCAGCTAAAAAGACGCGATGCCTGTTGTGGTCTTAATCGGATTGTTCGCGCTCTTGGCGATCGGCAAATTGCTCGAGCCGCTGATCGGTGAGGTCGGTTTCTTTTTGTTGATCGGTACCGGGCTGCCCTGCATCATGGCCGCCTACTATTATGCTTGGGACCTTCGGAACCGAGACAAGTTTCGCAAAAAGTGACGGGCAGCCTGCCGAGCGCAAGCTGATGCTGGGTCAATCCTAAGCCGGATCCTGCTACAATACCGTATGGCCGCTCGCATAGTGGTTATCCTGGCGCTTCTTGCCGCCTTCGCCTACGGATTCGCAATACTCGTGGAACGTTATGGCGACGCTGGCGACAAGCCCTCTCCGTGTGAAAAATGGCCACACCCTGATTGTCCAGTCCCAAGCGCGCCTCCTCAGGAAGAAACTAAGCCTTGAGCAGGGCGCAGCCTTAAACGTCAGCGTTGATATGCCGTGACAGCGGGTTCGCGGTAACAACCCGCAAAACATTAGAGAGTGCTAATTTCCATTGGTGCCGGCTTCCTTCGCCACCTTGACCTCCACCGTCATGCCGAGAAAACTCGACGCGCTGCCGGAGTAGCTTCCAGAAAGAGGGATGGCTTGCTGCGGATGCCTGGCGACAGCCACTCTGATCAGATCCCGGTTGCCGACAATGCCATTGGTGGGATCGAATTCGACCCAACCCGCGCCAGGCAAATAGACCTGGCACCACGCATGCGTCGAACCGCCGCCGAGGACAGAAGCGCTGTCGCGGTTCGGCACATAGACATAGCCAGTCACAAAACGGGCGGCAAAACCCAGCGAACGAACCGCTTCCATCATGAACAACGCAAAGTCCCGGCATGTGCCTCGACGCAGGTGCAACGTCATGAGCGGCGGTTGCGTCCCTGGTTCAGTTCGTCGGGAATACACAAAGCTCTCGTGGATGGCGTAGCAAAGCGTCATCAACAATTTGCCCGTCTCGGTGTGCCCTCTGGCACTCACGAACTGTCGCGCCCATTTGCCGATCTCGTCGCCGTCATCGAGATGATGGCGCTCCATGGTTTGAGTGAGGTCGGTTGCCTCGTCGGGATCATAGGAGAAGGGATAACTGAGTGCCGCTTCATCGATCCGGAAATCAGGCGCATGCTGCGGTGTGTGATCGAGCCGAATGTCTGTCACGAAACGCAGTTCGTCTTCGGAACCCTTGAAGTCGACCACCGCAACGCAGTTTCCGAAAACGTCGTGGATCCAGCGAATCTCTTTGGGCTTGGGGTTCACAAACAGCGCGTGATCGAGAAGTCGCTGATCGAAACTATCGCGCGGCCTGAACATCAGCCGGTGCTCGCCGAACGTCACCGGTTGCGTGTAGCGATAGACGGTCGTGTGCTTGACTGAAAAAATCGGCATTGGCTTGCGTCGACCACCTGCGATATCAGCGCAATCATATAATCTTTTTCGATGTGCAGCGGACAAAATGGAGTCCTCCGCCTCGACCGGATCGCATCAGGCACCGTAGGCCTAAGCCTTTTGCAATCTCCAATTGGTAGACTCTCTCAATGCCCCGGAACTTAATCTTTGCGCCAAGGAGGGGCCAAGGCGAGGAACGTCGCAAACGGGAGGAAATAATGAACGAAGACTACGATCTGGCCATAGGTCACGACAAGCCCTACGAAATAGCTGCTTTCGCTGAAAAGCATGGCCTTACGATAGGGGCTGCCGAGCTGATCCTTTTCGCCTACAGCCCGTCCCGAGCGGCGTGCGATACTGCTGCAACGGCTTTCCTCACGGCAGTCGCCGCACAAGCCAACAGACAATCGGCGCGCTAGTTCTCGTTCCGAACATCCTGAAAGCGACAGTGGCGTAGATCACCTCGCCACCATCGCCTACACGTCGCCCGCCGCTCATTTCGGAGCGGCAGGCTTTGGAAAGGCTGCGCCGATCTGTGGCGCAGCCTTGATTCTGAACGCTCAGGTGAGGCTTCTGGACCAGTCGTCTATCTGGCGCTCTGCCTCTTCCTTGGCGATTCCATACCGCTCCTGAATACGCCCTGCGAGTTGGTCACGATTGCCCTCGATGCGATCAAGGTCATCGTCCGTAAGGTCGCCCCATTGCTCCTTGGCCTTGCCTTTGAACTGCATCCATTTTCCCTTGATTTGATCCCAATTCATGGATTCCTCCTTTGTCGTCTAGAGGAAATGCAATTGGACACCACACGTTCCCGAGCAGCGGATCGCCCATGACGATTATTGTTGGCGAGCAAAAAGCCGCCAGCCGGAGCCGGCGGGGCGAATTGGAGCAGGGGAGCGAATGGAACCATCCGCGTCTTGAAACTCGACAGAAAGGTTCCCCAGCGGGATCAGCTGGCGCGCGCCAAGGCGATCGATATGACGTTATCTGCATCCGCCCCCGGTAGATCGAACAGCATCGGGAGTTGGCGGGTCATGGCCATTTCAACGATCAGCTCTTCAATGGAAGCTGTCGGCAGGTCGGTCTCGACACTATTCGAGATCATCGAGGCAAGCTTGTGGACTGGCACTGGTGCCGACTTCGCACGGTCGTCGAGCAACCTGCTGATTTCGATTACAACGTCTGCGTCAATGCTCTTTGGCAATTCGCGCATGGCTTTTCCTCCCTGCCCATATCATGCGCGTGCCAGAGGGCTGAGTCTCGAAAAATCGACGTATGGAACCGAAGGCGCGCGTCGGCCGATTGCTTTGCTGCGTTAGGGCTGCGGCGAAAAAGCGGAGTGCACTGGTGTCGCATGCGGCAACGAAATCGCCCCTTTTGCGTTGGCCAATCATGCATCGTGAGCAAACGTGACCAAAGGAGAGTAAGCATGACAGCCGACGCGGCGAAGCTCTATCCCCGCCACCGGGATCGGATCTCCGGCAGCGAGGACTACATAGTAGCGCATTTTGCCCGGCAAAACGGCATCACTCCAGCGCAAGTCCATCAGTTGATCAAGAGATATGGAAGCAACCGCGCCAAGCTGGTGGCGGCGGCGAAGGAACTTCGCACGTCGCTTCGATCGGATGTCCCCAAGCCGCTGCTAGGCTCGGGCCGCCGCGCCGGACGTCTCAACGCCGGTGTTGATGCCAGAAATGGCTTAGAAACGCGGTGAGCAGACTGCTGAAAACAATCCAGCCGAGGATTTCGTTTTCAGACTTTTCAATCCTGGCCGCCGTCGCCAGCTTCTGTTCGCGATCACTTGCTTTGATGGTCGCCTTCAGATCGGATCGGCTGCCGTATCGAACCGAGTAGGCTCGTGTAAATTCGGCGCCCAGCAGAAAGATCTCGGACGAATAAAAGACCCACAACAGCACGACGAGCAATGCGCCGGCTGCGCCGTATGACGATGCGGTCGCGCTTGCTCCGATATACCAGCCGATCAGCGACTTGCCGATCGTGAAGAGAAACGCCGTCACCACGGCGCCGATGCCAACGTCTCGCCATCGCAGCGCGCGGTCGGGCAGGACCTTGTAGATTGCCGCGAACAAAAGCGCGATCAGGGCAAACGAGACGATCCCGTTGATTGTACTCAGGATAATGGTGCCGAAGGGTAGATATGCGTTGATGATTTCGCCGAGCGCAGAAATTGCGGCGCTCGCGACCAGGGACACCAGGAGCAGGAAGCCAAGCGCGGCGACGAGCCCGAGGCTTGCGGCGCGGGCCCGCACAAGCCCGGAAATCGATGTCTTAACCGGTTTGACTTTCCAGATTTCGTTCAGCGCAAGCTGCATTTCGCCGAACACGCCGGATGCGGTGACGAACAGCGTGACGAGCCCCAGGATGGCAGCAAGAGTGCCCGCCGTCCGTTGGGAGGCGTTTTCGATCGTCGCTTGCAAAAGCTCCGCGCTCTGCGGCCCCATCAGGCCCGCGAGCTGGGCCGAAAGGGCAAGTTGCGCCGCATCGTTTCCGAAGGCCAGGCCAGCGATAGCGACAACGATGAGCAGGATCGGCGCGAGCGAGGTTGTGGCATAAAACGCCATCGCTGCGCCGTGACTCAGGGCGTTGTCATTGATGAAGCCGAGGACGCTCTCTGCAAGGAGTGCCCAGCCCTCTTTCGCCAGATTCCACATGTTTTGCTCACCTGCTTCTCAGCAAGCAATTAGAGGCAGCACGGCAGCGGACCAGAGCAGCAAATGGGAGAAGTCCTGGTCCGTTTGGATCCGGGGGCTAGGTGATGGATCTTGAGTTGTTTGGCGAGGTGCCACTGCTACGACGAGGAGGTAGCAGGCGGCGGAGATTGCAGACCTGGGAGCGGGCGTGCGGTTCCCCTTTACGGCAATACGGCCAGAGTTCGACGTGCTGAATGTTTTCCCGCAGCGTTGCAGTTCAGCAACAGACTTCGGGGAGATAGCCGGCTACTGTGGGGGATATTCTGGAGCCGAGGAGGGGTGCCATGTTTTCCATCAGACGGACTGCTTTGACCGCCACGATGCTGCTTGCCTGGGGCGGATGCGCTCTCGCGGCAGACCCAGTATATGAGGAGCCCGTGGTCGCTTCAGTCTATGACTGGAGCGGTGTCTACCTTGGCGTGCAAGGCGGATATGGCTGGGCTGATGCGGATGTGACGATTTTCACCAATCCACCACTTGTTGGAACGGCCGATCTGGACGGAGCATTTGTTGGAGCGCTTGCCGGCTATAATTTCCAGTCCGGGAATTTCGTGTTCGGTGTCGAGGGTGACATAAACAAGAGCTGGATCGAGCTCGACGATGATGACGGGGACGCCGAGATCGACTGGTTCGGGTCCGTGCGCGGACGTGTGGGCTACGCTTGGGATCGCACCTTGCTTTTTGGCACGGCCGGTATTGCTTTTGCGCATGGCGAAGTGTCTACGGTTGTGGAAGATGACGATATGAGCTTCACCGGCTGGACCGCGGGGCTCGGCGCTGAACATGCTTTCACCGACAACTGGCTTGGACGGGCCGAGTATCGCTATTACGATTTCGGCACGGAAGACATCACGCGCGGGGAAGTCGACCTGACGATGCACACCGTCTCTGTAGGCCTCGCATACAAGTTCTAGTCTAAACGACGCCAGCAGACGAACCGACTGCGGTCCCTGGACGACCCAAGCCGGCCTCAGGCAATTGAGCGCAGGCTTGGGCACCGTCGTCGCTCTGACGGCAGCATGACTGCGGTGTGGGCGTGAACTCATTTTGTCATGCCAACCTCGCCTGAGACCCTGTCGGGCGCGCCGCGCCGACAAGGACGTCTCCTCATCTCTGAACAGTATCTAGGCTGAACACTATCCGGTCGTGGCGTGAGAGCCAGCCACAAGAAATTGCCGACGGCGGCCGGTTTCGTTGGCAAAAGGTTACCGTTCCCTGCTATTCCCCCTTCAAATCAAAAGCAGTGGACTTGCGCATGACCAATGTCGCCCTGACCGGGCTTGCCCGCGATCTCGCCAAGCGCGCCGCGGAAGGCCGTCCGGTGCGCATCGGCGTCATCGGCTCCGGCGAGATGGGCACCGACCTGGTGACGCAGGGCATGCTTATGCCGGGCATTTCGGTGTGCGCCGTTTCGACCCGGCGCCCGCACACGGCACGTGACGCCGTCCGCATCGCCTATGGCGACGAGGCGATGGCACGGGAGGCCGATACGCCGTCGAAGGTCAGCGAGGCGATCGAGAGCGGCAAGATCGCCATCACCTCGAACGAGATGCTGGTGACCAACCCGCTGATCGACGTGGTGATCGACGCCACCGGCAAGCCAGGGGTCGCCGCCGATTTTGACCTGATGGCGATGGAGCACGGCAAGCATCTGGTGATGATGAACGTCGAGGCCGACGTCACCATCGGCTGCTATTTGAAGCAGCAGGCCGACCGGCTCGGCGTCGTCTATTCGGTCGGTGCCGGCGACGAGCCGTCGAGCTGCATGGAACTGATCGAGTTCGCCTCGGCGCTCGGCTACACCATCGTCTCGGCCGGCAAGGGCAAGAACAACCCGCTCAACCACGACGCCGTGCCCGATGATTATCGCGCGGAAGCGCTGCGCCGCAACATGAACCCGCGCATGCTGGTCGAGTTCGTCGACGGATCCAAAACCATGGTCGAGATGTGCGCCATCGCCAACGCCACCGGGCTG
Organism: Mesorhizobium sp. M6A.T.Ce.TU.016.01.1.1; assembly: GCF_003997065.1. NCBI lineage: Bacteria > Pseudomonadati > Pseudomonadota > Alphaproteobacteria > Hyphomicrobiales > Phyllobacteriaceae > Mesorhizobium > Mesorhizobium sp. M6A.T.Ce.TU.016.01.1.1. The sequence continues at coordinate 520,466 of NZ_RZTJ01000004.1, forward strand.
GTGCCTGACATTGCCGGCATGCATGGCCCCAAGGCCGATCGCGATGAATTGGCCAAGGTGCTCATCCCGCGCGCGGATGGCGGCATCCTGTCGAAGAAGGGCGTCGTCGACTACACCATCGGCAAAGGCGTGGCGCCCGGCGTCTTCGTCATCGTCGAGGCGACGCATCCGCGCATCATCGAGCGCATGGACGATCTGCATATCGGCCACGGCCCGTATTACAGCTTCTTCCGGCCCTATCATCTGACCTCGCTGGAAGTGCCGCTCACCGCCGCCCGAATAGCGCTCTATGGCAAACCGGACATGGTGCCGCTGCCGAGGCCGGTTGCCGAGGTCTGCGCCGTGGCCAAGCGCGATCTGGCGGCAGGAGAGATTTTCGATGCGATCGGCGAGACCTGCTACCGCTCGTGGACCATGACTGTCGAAGAGGCCCGCGCCAACCGCGCTGTGCCGGTCGGCCTGCTCGAAGGCGGCAAGGTGCTGAGACCGGTCAGGAAGGGCGAGCTGCTGACATCAGGCAATGCCGCGCCCGACCCGACGACTAGGCTGTTCGCCTTGCGCCGGCTGCAGGACGAAATGCTGTATGGGGCTTGATGCCGTCGAGAGTGGGAGCTGTCGGACGGCTTTCCCGAGCACGCTGGTATTGTCATGACAAACTCTCTATATTGTAGTGACAGCGAAGGCGGAGGCCGATTACATGAATCTTCAGATCAGGGACCCGCGCGCACGCGAACTGGCGCGAGAGCTTGCTGCCAAACGAAAGATTTCGATGACCGAAGCGGTCATCGAAGCGCTTGAATCCGAATTGAAGCGGGAAAGCGGACGCATTCCCCTGGCGGCGCGGCTAGCAGCCATTGCCAACGACTTCCAGGCCAAGGCAGGCCAGGGCGGTCGGGCTGTGACGAAGGATGAGATCGACGAAATGTGGGGGCATTCCTGATGTTCGTCGACACCTCCGTGGTTGTCGCGATTCTTTCAGGAGAAGAGGATGCCGACGAGTGGAGCAACCGCATCGAGGCAGCGCCCGCAAGGATAACTTCGGCGCTGGCCGTGCTTGAAGCGGCGATGCGGCTTTCAACGATGCTCGCCGTCCAGCCGGTTGTCGCCGGCGACGCGATAGAAGCGTTTCTTCGCGAGGCTGAAATCGAAATCGTGCCGATCGACGCCGGCGATGCAACGCTCGCGATCCAGGCGTTTTCAAACTATGGAAAGGGGCGTGGCCATCCCGCCCAGCTCAACTTAGCCGACTGCCTTTCTTACGCCTGCGCAAAAAGTCATGGCTCCGCACTGCTCTATAAGGGTAACGACTTTTCGCATACCGATCTCGCGTAATCCGCGAAGCCGAACCTACTTCCCCAACTCGATCGACCTTAGCCGCGCCGCTTCCACCGCTTCGGTGAGCAGGTGGGTCAGCCGGTCCTCGCCCATCAGCACGGCCAGCGCGGCGGCCGTGGTGCCGTTCGGGCTGGTCACCTGCTGGCGCAGCACGCCCGGATCTTCGCCGCTTTCGGCGGCGAGCGAGGCGGCGCCATAGACCGTCTGCATGGCCAGCAGCCTGGCGGTTTTGGTCGGCAATCCGGCCCTCTCGGCCGCCACGGTCAGCGCTTCGATGAAATGGAATATATAGGCGGGGCCAGACCCGGATACCGCCGTCACCGCATCCATCAGGCCTTCATCATCGATATCGGTCACTTCTCCGCTCGCCGAAAGCAGATCGGCGACGAAACGTTTGGTGTCGTCGGACACCAGCCTGTTGGAAAACACCACCATCATGCCCTTGCCGATCGCCGCCGGCGTATTGGGCATGCAGCGCACGATCGGCGCGCGGTCGCCTAGAATGCCCTCGAAGGTGGCGACCGGCGTTCCGGCGGCGATGCTGACGAAGGTGGTGCGGCCATCATTGAAGCGCTTGTAGGCGGCGGTCACGTCGCGGATCACCTGCGGCTTCACCGCGATGACGACGACGGCCGGCACCGCGTCCGCTGGAATGCCGCCGGCATCCGCGGCGGCATCGCAGCCGAGCGCTTCGGCGCGCTTGCGCAGATCGGCATTGGGCTCGACCACGAAAACCGCCGCCGGGGGGAGCTTGCCCGATTTCAGCCAGCCCGAGAGCATGGCGTAACCCATATTGCCGCAGCCGGCGAGAACGAGCCTGATCGTCATGGAAAACCTCCGCTAAAAGGTTCTCCCATAGACGCTCGCGACTAGGCGGGAAAGCCCTCTTGGGACGAATGGGGTCGGGACGAACCCTGGACCGCCATAGGCCGCAGCGACACCTGCCGGAGGCCGAACAGGCCGAACACGAAGAACAGCCAGACCGGATCGGCGCGATGGAAGAAGAAGCTTTCGAGGAAGGCGTTCAGCGCTGCGAACAGCACCACCATCATGAAGAAGTCGCCGAGATAGATGTTTTCCTTGCGCAAGGGAATGCGCATGTAATCGCGCAGCGGTGCGATCAGGAAGGTGTAGACCGCCACGCAGAGCGCCGGGATGCCCATCAGCACCGCGATGTCGAGATAGCCGTTATGGCCATGCACGATGGTTCGGATGTCCCAGGCCCGGTCGAAGGGCTGATCCTGGTTGAGCAGCAGCGGCGTGCCCCAGAAGCTCTCGTAGCCGTAACCGGTCCATGGACGCTTCGCCAGCATCTCGCCGGCGAACTCCCACAGCGTCGTGCGTCCGGTGTAGGTCAGGTCGGGGAAATAGAGTGCCGCCAGATGCTTCACCGGCGGCAGGAAGACGATGCCCAGCGTGCCGATCGCCGAGGCGATGATGGCCAGGGCGAACAGGATCGGCGTGCCGAGCCGCATGCCAATCAGGCTCGGCAGCACGACGATCAGGATCGAAAACGGCACCAGTCCCGCGGTCGTCTTGGAACCGGTGTGCAACATGAAGATCACCGCCGCGCAGAAGATCGACGCGCCCCATAGCCGCTGTCCGCGCCGATAGAGGTACAGCCCGGCGAAACTGAAGCAGGCCATGACAGGCCCGGCGATGTTCTTGTGGGTGAACACGCCGCGCCACAGGCCGGCATGTTCCGGCTCCAGCGAAGCGGTGGTGTGCAGCGCCTCGTGCGGAAAGACGACTAGGCCGACATAGGAGAGACCCATGACGACGACGGTGGTAAAGATGATGACTTTCGAGAAAGCCTCGGCGTCACGGGTCAGCGCCAGGATCGTCGCCATTGTCAAAATGCCGAGCAGCGTGAAGGAGGCGGCGCGCATCGCCGTCGGCGGGTCGGTTGCCATCACCACCGACAGCACGAGGAAAGCCAGCATCAGCAGCCAGGACGGGCTGAGCAGCGAGCGCACCACGCGCGGGTCGGCGAAAGCCATCAGCGAGAAGATCGAGATGGCGCCGAGCGAGCCGAAGCCGAGCTGGTTGACGATGTCGCCGCCGTCGCCGGTCATTTCGGCGCCGGCCGGCTGGAAGGGACGGAACGACACCAGGACGACGGTGAACAGCAGCGCCGCGATCGCGGTCGCCACGCCGTCGCGCGTGAACGCCGTGCTGAGCGGCGCGCGCTCAGTTCTTCTCAGGTTGCCGGTATTGCTCATTGGCATATCCGAATTCGGCAAGCACGCGGCCGAGGGCGACATGAATGGGGTATAAGGCGGCCGCCGATGATCCCGTCCGCATCAGCCTGGCCGCGCCGCGAAACGGCGAGGCGGCAAGCAGCGCCAGGCTCTTTAGAAATACCTTGGTGCCGGCGAACGGCGTGCCAGCCCGTTTCTTCTTCTCGACCAGTGTCGAGATGACGCCATTGCGCAGGCTGCGGGCGCGGATCCAGTCAGCTTCGACGCGCCGGGCCGGGACGCTTTCCCGCACCTGCGCCTCGGCGCACCAGCCAAGCACAAAGCCTTTTTGTGCTGCCCGGCTCAGGAAATCGGAATCGCCGCCGCCTATAAAGTTGAATTTCAGGTCGAGGAAGGGCGGCCCCATGGCGGTGAGCACGTAACGCCCAACCAGCAGATTGCCGGAGGAATAGAGCGCGGGCACACGCCCGGTCTCTCGGTAGGGTGGCGCAAAGACCGGATGCTCGGCCCATCTGGCATGGGCCGCGTCGGCAAACACAGGCCTTTGCGGGCCGCCGACGATGTCGGCACTGAACGTCTCGGCCGCCTTGCACATGCGCTCGAGCCATTGCGGATCGGCGATCTCGTCATCGTCGATGACCAGCAAGTGCCTGAAATTTGGAAAGTGCAGGATCGCCGTCTGCCAGCCGGCATTGTAGGCGCTGCAATTGCCGCGCTCATGCGCAATGATGACCATGCCTGATATCGCGCCGCGCTCGAACAGCGGCAGCGCCGCCCTGGCGCCGGCGCGCGCCTCGGCCTCGTTCTCAATGACGATGATTGCGAAGCGTCTGCCGGTTTGCTGGGCCTTGAGCGATGCCAGCGTCGCCAGCAGCTGCTCGGGCCGTTTGAAGGTCGGCAGCGTCACGACCGCCTCGACGGCCGTCGTGACAAGCCCCGGAGAGCGCCCCGCGATCGATACCGAATCGTCCGATGGCAATGGGATCATCCGTGTTCAGCCCGGGATGGTGAGTTTGGTTCTTGATAGCATCGCGACGATAACGTTTCGTTAATCACCTTTCGCGGACAAGCCCGCAAATCCGCGACTCCAGGCCGCCAAATACCTTCACTTAATCAACGCTTCACCGCGCTTTGCTAGCTGTATCCGCTCAGGATAGGTGAGATGCATCTGCTGTTCGCCACATCGATCGTGCCCGACGGCGCTCTTGCCTCGGGCTATGAGATTGCCAATGCCGCGATCATCGCCGCGTTGCGGCGTGCCGGCGCGCGCGTCACCGTGATCGGCTTCACCTGGCCTGGCAAGCCTGCAAGCGATCCGCAAAACACCATCGTGCTCGGTGCGGTCGATGTGCGCACCGAAAGCGCATCATCGCTGCAAAAGCTCGCCTGGGTTGCTAAGGCGATGCTCTCCGGCCTCACTTTCGCATCGGTCAAGCTGCGCGTGGTCTCCGACAGCGAGGTCCAAGCCGCCGTCGAGCGTGCCGGCCCTTTCGACGGCTATGTCTTGAATTCGGCGCAGTTCGCCGGCGCCTTCGAAAGCCTCTTCGGCGACCGGCCGTCGATCTTCGTCGCCCACAATGTCGAGCACAGTTCGGCGCTGCAGAACGCCGCTGCTGCCGGCAGTCTCTTCCAGCGCATGTTGTTTCGCCGTGAGGCCAAGCTGCTCAAGGTCATTGAAGCACGGCTTTGCCGCCGGGCACGCTTCGTCTTCACGCTGGCCGAGGAAGATCGCTCAGCGCTCGGCGTCGGCTCCGACGATCGTTCGGCGATGCTGCCGCTGGTGACTTGCGCCGAGCCGCCCGCGCAAAAAACCCTGCGCCGTATCGATTGCGACGCGGCGTTGATCGGCACCTGGACCTGGCAGCCGAACCGCATCGGCCTCGATTGGTTCCTGGACAAAGTGGTGCCGCATCTCAGGCCGGATTTCCGGGTCAGGATCGCCGGCAGCGTGCCGCCGGGCGTCATTTCCACGCATCCCGGTGTCGAATTCGTCGGCCGCGTGCCGGACGCGCAGGCCTTCGTGCGCAGTGCCGCCGTCATCCCGCTGATCAGCACCTCCGGCAGCGGCGTGCAGCTCAAGACCATCGAGACTTTCGAACTCGGCCTGCCTTCCGTCGCCACCAGCCATTCGCTGCGCGGCATCGATCATCGCCCGGTCAATTGCGTCGTGGCCGACGATCCGGTCGCCTTCGCCGGCGCCCTGGAAGCCGCGACGGCCAATGTCAGGGACGTCGACGGAAGCGCTTTCCACCGCCGGCAGGTGAAAGCGCTCGATGCCGCAATCAGGCTCGGCCTGAAAAAGCTCGATCCCATCAGGCAGGAGGTGTTCGCGTGAACATGCACACCGCCCGCGCCGCATTCGGGGTCGACAGGTTGAAATCGATCCTCGGTATATCCGTCCTCGCCATCCGCTGGGACGATGCGGTCGCTCTGCTGACCCGATTGATTGCGGAGCGACGCTTCACCAAGGTCAGCTTTCTCAACGCCCACAATGCCAATGTCGCCTACACGGAGCCGGTCTTTGCCGAGGCGCTCGACGATTTTCTCATCCTGCCTGACGGTGTCGGTGTCGATCTGGCGGCGAAACTGCTCTACGGAACGTGGTTTCCCGACAATCTCAACGGCACCGATTTCATCCCTGCTTTCCTCCAGTCGTCCGCCAGGCCGCTGACCGTGGGGCTGCTCGGCGCGACGCAGGCCAACGCCGAGGCGGCATCGAAGAAGCTGGCAGCGCTCGCGTTGCAGCACAGATTCGTGGTCATCCACGACGGCTATTTCTCCCCCGCAGAGGATCCGGCAATCGTCGATCGCATCGCCAGATTGCGGCCGGACGTGCTGCTTGTCGCCATGGGCGTGCCGCGCCAGGAATTGTGGATCGCGCGCCACATCGATGCGCGCCACTGCACACTGCCGATCGCCGTCGGCGCGCTGCTCGATTTCCTGAGCGGCGCGGTGCCGCGGGCGCCGCTGTGGATGCGCCGGCTCAGGCTCGAATGGCTGTTTCGGCTGTGGATCGAGCCGGGCCGCCTCTGGCGCCGCTATGTCGTCGGTAATCCTGTGTTTCTGTGGCGCGTCATTGGCCAGAAATTCTTGCGCAGGCCCGCCCCTGCCAGATCAGGCCGCGGAGCAGGCTCCGGAGTGGGCCGTTGAACAGCCGGTTCGTGCCGAGCCCTGCCGCCGCCCCCGATGTCCTTCGCCGGACGCCGACGGCGGCGGTCGTGACGGCAAGCTATGCGCCGGATTTGGAGCGTTGTCGCCTGCTGTGCGAAACCCTCGACCGCTACGTTTCCGGCGTGGCGCACCACTATATTCTTGTCGAGCATCGCGACGTGGCGTTGTTTCGCCAGTTGGAGAACAGCCGCCGCACCGTCGTCGACGAGCGGGACCTGTTGCCGCGCTGGCTGCACGCCTTCGACGATCCACTGAGCCTGTTCCGCCGGCGCATCTGGCTCAGCCTGAAGACCATGCCGCTGCGCGGCTGGCATGTGCAGCAGCTTCGCCGCATCGCGATATCAGCGCGTGCCGGGGAAGACGTGCTGATCTTCTGCGATTCCGACGTGGCGTTCCTAAAACCTTTCGACTGCAGCGCCTTCTGGCGCGATGGCAAGGTGCGTCTGTTCCGCCGCGACGGCGTGCTGTCCGAAGGCCATGAGGAACACCGGATCTGGTCGCGCAATGCGGGCTCGGCGCTCGGCATCGAGCCATCAGAGGTTTCCACCCACGATTACATTTCGACGCTGATCGCATGGCGCCGCGAAACAGTGACCGCCATGTGTGCCCGGATCGAGAAGGTCCATGGCCGCAACTGGGTCGAAATCGTCGGTGCGGTGCGCAAATTCTCCGAATGCATGATCTACGGCCGCTATGTCGACGACGTGCTCGCCGGTGCCGGCCATTTCCACGGCTCGGAGGAATTCTGCCGCGTCCACTGGACGGGCGAAGCGCTGTCGGATGACGAGTTCCGCCGCTTCGTCGCCGCCATGGCGCCGGAACAGGTGGCCATCGGCATGCAGTCCTTCATCGGCACGGATATCGGCCGAATCCGCCGCCTGATCGGGCTCGACTAGTCCTTGGGTCAGACCCTGAACGACCGGTTTCGACCCCTTGCCGTTTTGCCGGTAGGGGTGATGAAAGGGTGGAAGTCACCTGTTACAGACGGAAGCGCAGGTTCCGTCGCGTGAGTTCGTTGACCGAGGTGCAGCCCATCAGCTTCATGCCACGCTCGATCTCGATGTGCATCAATTCCAGCGCGCGTTCGACGCCGGCCTGCCCGGCGGCCGCCAGTGGGAAGAGATAGTAGCGGCCCAATCCGACGGCTTTTGCGCCCAGCGAGAGCGCCTTGAGCACATGCGTGCCGCGCTGCACGCCGCCATCCATCATCACATCGATTCTGTCTCCCACCGCATCGACGATCTCCGCAAGCTGGTCGAACGCGGTACGCGAGCCGTCGAGTTGTCGACCGCCGTGATTGGAGAGGACAATTCCGGTGCAGCCAATCTCGACCGCACGCCTGGCGTCCTCGACCGACATGATGCCTTTCAGGCAGAACTGTCCGCCCCAGTGCTGCACCATCTCGGCAACGTCGTTCCACGACATTGCGGGGTCCAACATCTCCGTGAAGTAGCGGCTGATCGACATCGCGCCGCCGCCCATGTCGACATGACCGTCGAGCTGCGGCAGCTTGAACCGCTCATGCGTGTAGTAGTTGATCGCCCACGATGGTTTGACCGCGAACTGGGCGATACCAGCGAGGTTGAGCTTGAAGGGGATGGCGAACCCCGTTCGCTTGTCACGCTCGCGGTTGCCGCCGGTGATGCTGTCGACCGTCAGCATCATCACCTCTACGCCCGCCTGCTTGGCCCGGGCCATCATCTCGCGGTTCAATCCGCGGTCCTTGTGAAAGTAGAATTGGTAGACTTGCGGCCCATTGCTGATCTGGCGCGCCTCTTCGAGGCTGACGGTGCCGAGCGAGGAGACGCCGAACATCGTGCCATATTTCGCCGCCGCTGCCGCCACCGCACGTTCGCCCTGATGGTGGAACAGGCGCTGGAGCGCTGTTGGCGAGCAGTAGACCGGCATCGCCAGCTTCTGGCCCATGACGGTCACCGACATGTCCACATTGGTCACGCCGCGCAGGACATTCGGCACCAGGTCGCAGTCATCGAAGGCAGCCCTGTTGCGCCGATAGGTGACTTCGTCATCTGCCGCGCCGTCAATGTAGTTGAAGATCGGTCGGGGAAGGCGCTGTTTGGCCATGCTGCGGAAGTCATGGAAGTTGTGGCAGTTGCTCAGACGCATCTCATCACTCTGTTGGCCCGGGCCCAACCCTATTGGCCCGGGCTCACCTGCCCGATAGCACACTGCCGCGCAATGCCTAACTGAGGCGGGCTGAACGAGGGACGGCCGCAACGGGCCGGGCGTCGGCGGCCAGCTGATCGACCTTACACCGGCTTCGCCGGTTTGCGCATCGCCGAATAGGTGAGCAGCGTCGAGGCGAGGTAGAGCAGCAGGAAGACGACATTGAGCGACAACACCAGATCCGGCGTGTCCAGGATCGTGGTCAGCACATAGGTCAGCAGGACCGCCTTCAGCCCGGCAAGCAGCGCCAGATTGATCGCCCGCACCAGCGTCTGGCCGCGCGCGAACAGAAGCTCGGCCTGGTATTCGACCAGATTGCGCAGGCCAGGCACGCAGATCGCCAGCGCCACCAGAGGTGCGGCCTCGGCAACATTCTTGCCCAGCGCGTCGGGGAAGAAATGCAGCACGATGGCGAGCGCCGCCAGCGCCAGCGTCGAGACCAGGAACACGCCGCCTTCGATGCCGCTCTTGACCGAAAGGCGCGACAGCAGTTCCGGCGCGCGCATCATGCGCTGCACCAGCATCATCGAGAAGGTGCGGATCGGGATCGCGGTCAGGTCGACCAGCCGCATGATGATGGCATAGATGCCGGCGAGGTGCGGACCGCCGATCGCCAGCACCAGCAGCTTGTCGAATTCCATCTGCAGGTAGAACAGCACCTCCGCGCCGGCCACGTAGATGGAATCGGCGAGCCGCCGCAGATAGAGTTCCAGTCGCAGCCGCAGCCTCTGGCGCGGATAGAAAAATCCGAAGGCGATGAGCAGCGAGGCGGCGTTGGCGCCGATATAATACCAGGACCAGACCCCTATGGTCGGCTGCGCAGCGAACATGAACAGGACGGCGCCGAGCGCCCGCAAGGCCGTCGCCAGGATCGTCAGCAGGGCCGCGCGGCCGAACTTGCCGAGGCCGTTATTGACGATCAGCGCGACCTCGACCGGTCGCCACAACAGCGCCTCGGCAAAGACGATCGCCGCAAACACCGATAGCGGCACGGTGCTGGCAAAGAAGACCAGGTAGACGCCGTAGGAGGCGGCAGCCAGCAACGGCAGCGATATCACGCCGAGCAGAAGGAAGCCGGCCGTGAAGGTGCCGATCAGATTGGGGCGGATGGTGGCGGTTCGGTAAAGCGCCGAGATGAAGCCGAAGCCCAGGATGCGCGACAGCATCACGCCGGCCGCCGAGGCGGTCGCGAACATGCCGAACTCGGCGATGGACAGCGTGTTGGCCAGCGCGATGAAATAGGCGAGCGAAAACACCAGCCGCCCGCCTGCGCCGCTGATCGCCGAGAGATAGTCGCGAACCAGCCCCCTTCGCTCGGCCACGAAAGCGCCGATCCGGGCGAGGGGCCGCCTTTGCGGGATGTTGCCAGCCTGAGTCATGTGTCGGAGACAGCATAGGTTGGAAAGTTTAACGCGCCGTTCTGAACGCTTTTTGTTGCTTCAAGAAGGACACAACCGAAGAGGGAAACCTCATCTTCAAGGCAGAGAAATTAACCTTTTGTTTCCTATGCTTGTTTAGCGTGGCTTAACGAATGGCTGACCGCGCGTCCAAGCCGCCAGGGGCAAGCTCCACGACAATGGTCGACAGGCAAAACCGTGAAGATTGGAAGCGCGAGCGGTCCTTGCTGGCGCTCGGCCAGGCGATGCGCGGCGAAGACGACGCTGAACCATTGCTGGTTTCGATCGGGGATCGGGCGGACCCGTCATGGCGCGAGGATGCCGCCACGCGCCATCGTCTCGCGCGCTCACGCCGGGAGGCGCGAGCGCATCCGGAACTCTCGGCAGCCCCGGAGCCCTTGGCACCCCAGGAACGCCCGGTAATTTCGGAATTCTCGACAAACGATGAAACAAGCCAGCCTCGAGCCGACTATGCATCCGCTTCGGCCGTGCGGATGCCGCTTGAGGCGGACGAGGCCGTTGAAGCGGACTATGCGGAAGCCAGTCCGCGGGAGGAGCCGGTTGCTGCGGGTGTTTCCGGGGACCGCCGTTTCGATGCCGATCCCCGACATGCCGCGTTCGAGCCTCGATACACCGGTGATGATCCTCGATACGCCGCGTTCGATCCGCGATACGCAGGTGACGATCCTCGATATGCCGCATTCGAGTCCCGATATAATGCCGGTGCCGAGCAGCGGTCTTCCCGCGACGACGGACAAGAATGGAGGCCGTTGATCGATCCAATGCAGGTCGTCCGCGGCATTGCCCGGTCGAAGCTGCTGATCGTCGCCATGACCATACTGGGCGCCACGCTTGGCGTCGCGATCGCGCTGTCGACGCCGAAGAAATACGAAGCCACCGCAGAGCTGATCGTCGACCCGCGCGACCTGAAGCTCACCGACCGCGATCTTACCCAATCGGTGCTTGCATCCGACGCCACGCTGGCCATCGTCGAAAACCAGGTTCGCGTGCTCACCTCCGGTACTGTTCTCAACAAGGTCGTGGACAAGCTCAATCTCGTCAATGATCCGGAGTTCAACGGGCAAGATTCCGGCGGCCTGGGCGTGATGACGCTCATCCGGTCGATCCTGCCGCGCAATGACGAGCCGGGTGCCGATGCGGACCGCCGCCGTGCGCTGGCCGTCGGCAATCTGGCCGAAGGCCTTTCGGTCGAACGCGGCGGCAAGACCTTCGTCATCTCCGTCAGCGCCACCACGCAAAATGGCGAGAAGTCGGCCCTCATCGCCAACACGATGACGGACGTTTTCCTCCAGACCTTCGGACAGATCCAGTCCGACACCGCTGGCCGCGCGACCAACGAGCTGACCGGCAGGCTCGACGAGCTGCGCAAGGGCGTGGAAGTGGCCGAGCGCAAGGTCGAGGATTTCAGGGCCACGCATGACCTCGTCGACGCGCAAGGTCATCTGATCAGCGACGACGAGATGCTCAAGCTCAACCAGCAGCTTGCCATCGCCCGCGCGCGCACGCTGGAACTCAACGCCCGTGCGGCGTCGGCGCGCTCGATCGACGTGAATTCGGTTCTGAGCGGCACCTTGCCGGAGGAGATCAACTCCAACACCATGAGCGAATTGCGCTCGCAATATGCGACGCTCAAACAGGAGGCCGACCGCGCCGCGATCCGGTTCGGGCCGCGCCATCCCGAGCTCCAGGCGCTCAATGCCCAGCTTGCCGGCTCGCGCGAGCGTATCACCGGGGAGCTGCGCCGCATCGCCTCTTCGCTGCAGGTCGACCTGAAGCGCGCCGTGCAGCTCGAACAGGATCTGGCCTCCCGACTGGCGCAGTTGAAGGTCCGCAGCGGCGACGTCAACAGCGACCTGGTCACCCTGCGCGAACTGGAGCGCGAGGCCGCCGCCAAGCGCTCCGTCTATGAACAATATCTTCTGCGCGCCAAGGAAACCGGCGAGCAAAAGGACATCAACACCGCCAACATCAACGTGATCTCCAAGGCCTTCGCCCCGCTTGAGCCGAACGGACCTTCGCGCGCCGTGACGGTGCTTGCGGGCCTGCTGGCGGGCCTCGCCTCTGGTCTCGGTTTGGGCGCCATGCGCGGTGCCTATGCGAGCCTGCGCGAAACCGCCAATACGCGGCCGCGCCGAAGGACGGACGAGCGCCGGACACCCATTGAAAACAAGGCATACGAGGCGCCGCCGCCCGTTCCGCCAGTCGAGGCCACCAGGCGTTCAGGTCCGATCAGCGCGCTGCTGTCGGCGGTGAGCAACATCGTGCCGGGCAAGGCACGCAGGGAAGACTCCGCCAACACGCGTTTCGGCTCACCGGCCAGTGGCTCACCGACAGTCGCCGAAAACGCGAAGCGGAATCCCGTCTATTCCGCTCGCCCGGAACCGGTGTCTCCTTTCGCGCTGCGTCGGCCGGCGCCTGCCGGCTACGAGCAGCCGCAAGCCCAGCAGGGCGCCTATGCTTCGCACCCGCAACAGACCTATCCGGCGGCCCCGCCTATGCAGGCGTACCCCTATACGCAGCCGCCGCCGGCCGGCTATCCCTATCCGCCGGCCATGACGCCCCATGCTGGACAAGTGCTTTATCCGCAACAGCAGTCGGCCTATCCCCGAGCCTCATGGGACAAGGCAAATCAGGCTTCGGAAGCGGCTGAACCGCAAGCCTCTATCGATGAAATCCGAGCCAGCCTGCGCGAATTCCGCGAAGCCGTTCGCGAACTCACCGAAAGCCGATCACACCGCCGCTATTTCTGAGCGCCGAATAAAAGCCATCGGTTTCGAGTTAACGGCATAAGACGGCGCTTTGACGGGATTGCCCGGCCGGATTTTCGTGAAAATGCCGCCCGAAGAAGAATGATGTTGAAGGTGCCTCATGGCCGAGTTGATTGACGGAAAACGCCTCGCCGGAGACGTGGTGCAGCGTGTCAAGGCCTTGACTGTCGAGCTGATGGAAAAGGGCGCGCAGAAGCCCGGTCTCGCCGTGGTCATCGTCGGCGAGGATCCGGCGAGCCAGGTTTACGTCGCCTCCAAATCCCGCACCGCCAAGGAATGCGGCTTTCATTCGGTCCAGCACACGCTGCCGGCCGAGATCTCCGAACAGGAGCTGCTGAAGATCATCGGCGAACTCAACGCCGATCCGGCCATCAACGGCATCCTGGTGCAGCTGCCGCTGCCTGGCCATATCGATGCCGGCAAGGTTATCCAGACCATCGCGCCGCAAAAGGATGTCGACGGCTTCCACTTCATCAATGTCGGCAAGCTCGGCACCGGCGAACTGGAGACGGCGTTCGTGCCTTGCACACCGGCCGGCTCGATGCTGCTGATCGAGCGCGTGCGCGGCAAGGATCTTTCCGGACTCAATGCGGTGGTCGTCGGCCGTTCCAACATCGTCGGCAAACCGATGGCCAATCTTCTGCTTGCCGCCAACTGCACCGTCACCATCGCGCATAGCCGCACCAAGGACCTGGCTGCACTGGCGCGCACCGCCGACATTCTCGTTGCCGCTGTCGGAAGACCTGAAATGGTCAGGGGTGATTGGGTCAAATCCGGAGCTACCGTCATCGACGTCGGCATCAACCGCATCGCGGCGCCCGAAAAGGGCGAGGGCAAGACCCGCCTGGTCGGTGACGTCGCCTATGCGGAAGCGGCGGAGACGGCCGGCGCCATCACGCCGGTGCCTGGCGGCGTCGGACCGATGACCATTGCCATGCTGATGGCCAACACGCTAGCTTCTGCCTATCTCGCGGCCGGGTTGAAACGGCCCTCCTTCTGATCCTGGAAAGCGCAGCTTTGCCGAACCTCACTGTTCCCTCAGAGCGGCCGGTCACGAACGATCCCGTTCAAGGCGGCCGGCAGTTCGGGTTCCTGCTGGTCGACAAGTTTTCCATGTTCTCGCTGGCTGCGGCAATCGACACGTTCCGGTCGGCGAACCGGCTGCTCGGCCGCGACTTCTATGGCTGGACGACGGTGTCGGCCGATGGCGATGCCGTCATGGCCTCCAACGGCCTGCCGCTCAAGATCGACTACGCTGTCGCCGATCTGCCGCCGGTCGATATCCTTTTCGTCTCGGTCGGGCTGACGACGGAGTTTCCCGGCAAGAGCAAGGTGCTGGCAGCGCTGCGCAGCTGGGGCCGGCGCGGCAACGCGCTCGGCGCACTCTCGGTCGGCTCCTATCTGCTCGCCGAGGCAGGCCAGCTCGAAGGCTATCGCTGCACCATCCACTGGGAAAACCGCGCCGGCTTCGTCGAGCGGTTTCCCGACATCAACTGCACCGGCAATGTCTTCGAGATCGACCGCAAGCGCTACACCTGCGCCGGTGGCACCACTTCCATCGACCTGATGCTGGAGATCGTGCGCGGCGATTTCGGCTCCAGCCTCGCCAACGGCGTCGCCAACCAATTCCAGCACGAGCGCATCCGCTCCGCCGGAGACCGCCAGCGCGTCGGCCCTGAGCGCGACCTGACCGGCAAATCGGAAAAGCTGCGGCGCATCGTCGAGCTGATGGCCGATCATCTCGACGAGCCGTTGTCGGCGGTGCAACTCGCCAAGTCGGCGGGCCTGTCGGTGCGCCAGGTCGAGCGCCTGTTCCTGCGTCACCTCACAGTGACGCCCGGTCGCTATTATATGCGGCTCAGGCTTGAGCGCGCGCGCGAATTGCTGCGCCAGACCAACATGCCGATCCTCGACGTGGCGATCGCCACCGGCTTCACCTCACACTCATATTTTGCCCAGAGCTATCGGCTGCAGTTCGGCCGGCCGCCTTCCGAAGAGCGGCGCACGACGTATTGAGGGGTTTGGCTCAATGGCCGACCCTCCCACACCCTGCGTCCGGGCTTGTGTCCTAGTGCCGCGTCAAATAGCTTCCCGGAACTGACGGTGACTGACTGGGGGAGATTTTCATGGCGGGACTTGCACGGAGCCTCGCCGCGGCGATCCTCCTGTTGTGGATGACGACGCCCGGCCTTGCCGCCGACCGTGTCGTCATCGTTCTCGACGCTTCCGGCTCCATGTGGGCGCAGATCGACGGCAAGCCCAAGCTCGAAATTGCCCGCGAATCGCTCCGAACCGTGCTGCAGTCGGTCCCCGCCGACAAGGAAATCGGCTTCATGGCCTATGGTCATCGCGAGAAGGGCAGTTGCGAGGACATCGAGCTCATCGTGCCGCCGCAAGCCGGCTCGGCAGGTGCTGTTTCCGCTGCCGCCGACAGTCTGAAATTCATCGGCAAGACGCCGCTGACCGCGGCCGTCAAGCAGGCGGCCGAGGCGCTGAAATACACCGAGGACAAGGCCACCGTCATCCTGATCACCGACGGGCTTGAGACCTGCAATGGCGACCCGTGCGCGCTCGGCAAGGAGCTGAAGGCTGCCGGTGTCGACTTCACCGTCGACGTCGTCGGCTTCGGCCTGACCGCGGACGAGGGCAGGCAGGTCGCTTGCCTCGCCGACAACACCGGCGGCAAATACATCCAGGCGTCCGACGAACAAGCGCTACAGAACGCATTGGTCGAAACTATCGCCGCCGCGCCTGCACCGGCGCCCGAACCAGCGCCTGCGCCGCAACCGGCGCCGGCTCTCGAGCCGGAAAAGCCAGAGTTCAACTTCGTGCCGACCGTGGTGCTAGCCGAGGGTGGCGATCCCGTCACCGACGGCAATTCCTGGGAGATCTACAAGGCGAGCTCCGACGGCACGCGCGGCGATTACGTCACCACCGAATACGGCGCCTACAAGGGCAATCTGGAACCCGACGACTACATAATTGTCGCACGCGATGGCGAGGCCAGGACCGAACAGAAGCTCAAGGTCGAGGCGGGGCAGGTCTATAAGCCTCTCTTCGCGCTGAATGCCGGCACGCTCATCATTCACCCGCGGCCAAGTGAGGGAGCGGATGTGGCCGATGGCGCAGCTGTCGTGATCGCCTATCCGGGCGTCGATACGCCCCCGACTTATTATGGCGACACGAAAGTCGTGTTGCCGGCCGGCGACCAGAAAGTGACGGTCACGATTGGGCAGGGCGAGGTTACCGAAACCATCTCGCTCACGGCCGGCAGGGTCATCGACAAGGATATCATCGTCGGCGTCGGCCACGTCGTCGCCAACGCCTACTATGTCGCCGGCGGCGACAAGGCCGACGGTTCGGGCATCGGCTTCAAGGTGTTCAAGGCAAAAAAGAAGATCGACGGAACGAGGGAAGAGGTGACTTATGCCTATGGTCCCGACAGCAAGTTCGATCTGCCGCCCGATGACTATGTGTTGATGGCGACGGTCGACCTCGCCGTCGCCGAGCAGCAGTTCAGCGTCAAGGCCGGTGAGAATCAGGATCTGAAGATCGCCATCAATGCCGGCGTGCTGGCGATCACCGCGCCAGGGGCCTCGAAGATCGAGATTTTCGATCCGAAGAAGGACGTCAACGGCAACCGCAAATCGCTCGGTTACGCCTATGACGAGAAGTATCAGGCGGCGCTGCCGGCCGGCGACTACGCTGTCGTCTCGGAGAAGTTGGACAACAGCTCAAGGGAAAGCACAGTGACGATCAAGGCCGGCGAGCGAGCCGAGCTGACGGTGCAGTAGGGACGTAATTCGACGCCGGCAAAAGGGCGGCCCGCCAGCCACGGCATTGCGCCGCCCTTTTTTCACTGCAGTGCGAGTTCCGCCACGTTGTTTCCGAAGGCGCTGGCGCCGTGATCGGCACGGCCGACCATTTGCCGGAACCCAGCGAAAAGCTCGCGGCCGAAGCCGAATTCATTGGCGATAAGATCGCTGTCCGCCGCCCGTCGCAGTGCGAAATCGCCGGCCGGCACCAGCACTTCCAGCGTTCCGGCCTCGGCGTCGAGCCTGATGATATCGCCCTCATGGATCCTGGCGATCGGCCCGTCCTCGACCGCTTCCGGCGTCACGTGGATGGCCGCCGGCACCTTGCCGCTCGCGCCCGACATGCGCCCGTCGGTGACCAGCGCCACATGCTGGCCGCGATCCTGCAGGACGCCGAGCACGGTGGTCAGCCTGTGCAGCTCCGGCATGCCATTGGCTTTCGGCCCCTGGAAGCGGATGACGGCGATGAAATCGCCGGTCAATGTGCCTGCCTTGAACGCCTCGTTGAGCCCTTGCTGGCTGTCGAAAACCTTTGCCGGCGCCTCGATGATGCGCCGCTCCGGTTTCACGGCGGAAGTCTTGATGACGGCGTGGCCGAGATTGCCCGAGAGCATTTTCAGTCCGCCCGTCGGCTGGAACGCCTTCTTGAACGGCGCCAGCACCTTCTCGTCGCCGCTTTCGCGGGGTGAGGCCTCGCGCACCACGCCGCCATCGGCGCCGAGCTTTGCTTCGACCGCATAAGGACGCAGCCCTTCGCCCCAGACCGTCTGGACGTCCTCATGCAGGATGCCTTCGTCGAGCAGTTCGCGGATCAGGAAGCCGAGCCCGCCGGCCGCATGGAAATGGTTCACGTCGGCAAGGCCGTTCGGATAGACCCGCGCCAGCAGCGGCACGGCTTCCGAAAGGTCCGAAATATCCTGCCAGGTGATGGCGATGCCGGCCGCGGCCGCCATGGCGATCAGATGGATGGTGTGATTGGTCGATCCGCCGGTGGCGTGCAGGCCGACGATGCCGTTGACGATCGAGCGCTCGTCGATCATCCGGCCGACCGGCGTGTAGGCGTTGCCGAGCGCGGTGATCGCCAGCGCCCGCTTCGTCGCCTCTCGGGTCAGCGCGTCGCGCAACGGCGTGCCGGGGTTGACGAAGGAGGCGCCCGGCGTGTGCAGGCCCATGATCTCCATCAGCATCTGGTTGGAGTTCGCCGTGCCGTAGAAGGTGCAGGTTCCTGGTCCGTGATAGGATTTGGACTCGGCCTCGAGCAGTTCTTCCCTTCCTGCCTTGCCTTCGGCATAGAGCTGGCGCACTTTGGCCTTCTCGTCATTGGGCAGGCCCGTCGTCATCGGCCCGGCTGGGATGAACACCGCCGGCAGATGGCCGAAAGTCAGGGCTGCGATTACCAGCCCCGGCACGATCTTGTCGCAGACGCCGAGATAGACGGCCGCGTCGAACATGTTGTGCGACAGGCCGATCGCCGCGGCCATGGCGATCACGTCGCGCGAGAACAGCGACAGCTCCATGCCGGGCTGGCCCTGCGTGACGCCGTCGCACATCGCCGGCACGCCGCCGGCGACTTGGGCAATGCCGCCGGCCTCGCGCGCCGCGTCCTTGATCAGCGCCGGAAAGGTCTCGAAAGGCTGATGCGCCGACAGCATGTCGTTATAGGAGGTGATGATGCCGAGGTTCGGCACTCGGTCGCCGCCAAGTGCCACCTTCTCCGAAGGGCTGCAGACGGCAAAGCCATGGGCGAGGTTGCCGCAGGAAAGCACGGCCCGGTTGGCAGTGCGGTTCGAGGCCTCGGCGATGCGGCCGAGATAGGCCTCGCGACCAGGTCTGGAGCGTTGGCGGATGCGCTCGGTGATGGCTTCGATGTCGCGTCTCGCGGTCATGACGTCGGTCCTTTCAGGCGAGGTCCCGCAAACACCTTCCGGCTATCTGCCGGGACCCTCGGCAAGTTGAAATCAGGGTGCCCAGAAAACCTCTACGGGCCTCTCGGCTGCGTCGAGCACGGCGCGAATGGGCTTTTGTGTTGCCGATGCCATCGCGCTCTCGAATGTCTTGCGCTTGTCCTCGCCCTCGATATGCAGTGCGATGAAGCCGGCTTCGACGATCCGCGCCAGCGACAGCGTCAGGCGCGGCTCGTCGGCGCTTGCCGCGTGAACCGGGAGCACGACCCTTTCCGAGGACGGATCGAGCAGTTTTTCCAGATTGTCGGCGTCAGGAAAGAACGATGCGGTATGGCCATCGGTTCCCATGCCAAGCACGACTACATCGAGCGGCCAGGGCAGCGACCGCAACATCCTGCTATCGGACTCCGACGTATCGCCAACGCTTGCTACCTCTTCGTAGAGCGGCACGAAACGTGCGGCTGCAGCCGCGTTTTGCAAGAGATTAGCGGCGACCAGCCCGGCGTTGGAGCGCGGAGAGGAGGCCGGCACGCAACGCTCGTCGACCAGCGTCACCGTCACCTTGTTCCAGGCGATCGGGATATTCGAAAGCGATGCGAAAAATCTCGCCGGCGTCGTGCCGCCGGAAACAGCGAGCAGCCCTGTGCCGCGCTCAGCGATTGCATTGGTCAGGCGGCCTGCGACGTGGCCGGCAAGTGCTGCCGCCAGGTCCTGGCGTCCGGCAAACGCGTGCCAGTTGTAGGCGGCGCTGTTCAATTGCTCTCGTGCCATGTCCGCCCGTCGCGTTCGATCAGCGCAATCGAGGCCGAGGGGCCCCATGTGCCGGCCGTGTAGCCCTGTGCCTCTTGCCTTCCGCTTTCCCAGGCATCCTGGATCGGGTCGATCCATTTCCACGCCGCCTCGACCTCGTCGCGGCGCATGAACAGCGTCTGGTTGCCGCGGATCACATCCATGATCAGGCGCTCATAGGCATCGGGCGCGCGGCCGTCGAAGGATTGCGCGAAGCTCATGTCGAGCGGGATCTGGCGCAGCCGCATGCCGCCCGGCCCCGGATCCTTGATCATGATGAACTGCTTGACACCTTCGTCGGGCTGCAGCCTGATGACCAGCTGGTTGGCGGAGATCGGTCCGGCGCTGTCGCCGAAGATCGAGTGCGGGATCGGCTTGAATTCGATGACGATCTCCGAGACGCGGGTCGCCAGCCGCTTGCCCGTCCTGAGGTAGAACGGCACGCCAGCCCAGCGCCAGTTGCCGATTTCGGCCTTGAGCGCAACGAAGGTCTCGGTGTTGCTGTTCTTGCCGAGCTCCTCGACATAGCCTTTCACCGGCCCGCCGGCCGAGGCCCCGGCACGGTACTGCCCGCGCACCGTGTGCTTGGGCGCTTCGTTGCCGTTGATGCGTTTCAGCGCGCGCAACACTTTCAGCTTTTCGTCGCGCACGGCATCGGCATCCATCGACGACGGTGCTTCCATGGCGACGAGACAGAGAAGCTGCAGCATGTGGTTCTGCACCATGTCGCGCAACGCGCCGGCCTTGTCGTAATAGGTGACGCGATCCTCGAGGCCGACCGTCTCGGCGACGGTGATCTGGACATGGTCGACATTGGCGGAATTCCACAGCGGCTCGTAGAGCGCGTTCGCAAAGCGCAGCGCCATCAGATTCTGCACCGTCTCCTTGCCGAGATAGTGGTCGATGCGGAAGATCTGGCTTTCATGGAAATCATCGCCGACCAGATCGTTGAGCGCGCGCGCCGAGGCGAGATCGCGCCCGATTGGTTTCTCCAGCACGATGCGCGAGTTCGGCGTGATCAGCCCGTTCTCTTTCAGCTTGTGCGAGATGTCGCCGAACAGCGCCGGCGCGACTGCCAGGTAGAAGGCGCGGATGCATTCGCTTTCGCCGATCGCCTTCTTCAATTTGTCGAAGCCCGCGCCTGTAGTCGCATCGGCCGAGACGTAGGAAAGCCGGGCAAGGAATGTCTTCAGCTCCGCGGCGTCGATATCGGCCGGTCTCACATGGTCGGAAATCGCCTGCCTGGCGAAATCCCGAAATTCCTCGTCGGTCATTTTCGAGCGCGACGTACCGATGATGCGCGTCGGTTCGGAAAACTGATGGTCGCGCTGGCGATGGTAGAGCGACGGCAAAAGCTTGCGTTCCGACAGATCGCCGGTGCCGCCGAAAATGATGAAGTCGAAAGGGTCGACGGGAATGATCTGGCTGGTCATGGTCTGTCCGCTTTGACGCCGGTCGCTGTGACGCGGCTGATATAATCTAATCGATTTAGATTTTCCAGTGCCACGGCGTCACACCCCAGGACCAATCGGCCTTTGCCGAGTGGTCATGATGTGTGCCCTTGACACTGGCGCAACCCGGACGCTTGTCGGCGAGGTGGTTCCGGGAGGCCTTCGCATATGCAGCATAGAGTGGGATCGAGGCGAAAGCCAAAGGAGAAATCGAGCGTATATTGATCTTTCGGCGGCCATCGCCGGCGGCCGGCCGAGCGACCGTCTTCAATTATGAGTGAGAAAGCCATGCGCCTGGAAAACAAAGTTGCCATCATCACCGGTGCCGCGTCAGGTTTCGGCGAAGGCATGGCCAAGCGTTTTGCCGAAGAGGGCGCGAGCGTCGTTGTCGCCGACCTCAACGCCAAGGGCGCCGAACGCGTCGCCAACGAGATCGGCCGCGCGGCGATCTGGACCCAGACCGACGTCTCGTTGCGTTCCGAGTTCGACGAGATGGTCCATGCGGCAAAGAGTGCCTTCGGCCGCATCGACATCATGGTCAACAATGCCGGCTACACCCATCGCAACGGCGACATGCTGGATGTCGACGAGACGACCTTCGACCTGATCACGGCTGTCAACATGAAGGCGATCTACCACGCCGCTCTGGCGGTCGTGCCGATCATGGATCGGCAGGGCGGCGGCGTCATCCTGACCACGGCCTCGACGGCCGGCATCAGGCCGCGGCCCGGCCTTACCTGGTACAACGCGTCGAAGGGCTGGGCGATCACCGCGACCAAGTCGATGGCGGTGGAGCTCGCGCCCAAGAACATCCGCGTCAACTGCCTGTGTCCGGTCGCCGGCGAGACCGGCATGCTGGGAAAATTCATGGGCGCCGACACGCCGGAAATCCGCGAGAAATTTCGCGCGTCGATCCCGCTTGGCCGGCTTTCGACGCCGCTCGACATAGCCAACGCGGCGCTCTGGCTGGCGTCGGACGAGGCGGCTTTCATCACCGGCGTGGCGTTGGAGGTCGATGGTGGACGTTGCATCTGAGCCGTCCGGCCATATCGGGCTTCAACATGCCTGGCTTCAATTGACTTGACCATCCAGCGAAAGGCATAAGACGGCAATAGGGTGGGGGTTTGGTGGCGCGATGAACGCTAGATTGCGGAAAGTTCGCGAAGACCTGGGGCAACGTCTCAGAGTCTATAAAGCAAGACGCGCTCGGGCAAAAAGCAGCGCGACTTTCATCGGCATTACTGGCAGTTCGGGTAAGTCGACGGCAGCGAGTTTGCTCGGACACATACTGGCCAGCCATGGCTCAGTCTATGCACAGGTTCTCGCCAACACGATCAAGTCGCTGGTAAGCACACTTTACAAGCGCATGAAGACTGATGGTGAGGTCGACTACGTCGTTTTCGAAGCCGGAGCCCATGGGCCCGATACGCTCAAGCCGATGGCGGATATGTTGCAGCCGCATGTGGCTGTGGTCACCATGGTGCGCCTCGAACATTTTACAGCTTTCAGGACCCTGGAGAACGTCGCCGGGGAAAAGCGCGCATTGGTCGATGCGCTGCAGCCGGGCGGCTTCGCTCTGCTCAATGCGGATGATCCCCATGTGATCGGCATGGCTTCCGCCACTCCGCATCGCGTCGTCACTTTCGGCCTGTCGGAACAGGCCGACTACCGCGTGACTAATGTCCATGCCGCCTATCCGGATAGGCTGGAGCTGGCCGTCCATTGGCGTGGCGGCGTGCTAGAGCTGAAGACGCCGTTCCCAGCCGAACATTTTTGGCTGCCGACCGCCGCAGCAGTCAGCGTAGCGCTGGAGCTTGGCGTTCCTCCCGAAAAAGTGGCGGCAAGGGTGGCGACATTTCAGCCGCTGCCAAATCGATGCCAGGTGCTCGTCACCAATGGCGGTCCGCAATTCATCGTCGACGCCGCCAAGTCGCCCTGGCATTCGATCAATCTTGCGTTCGACATGATGGCCAAGGCCACTGTCGAGCGGAAGCGCATCGTTCTGGGGCAGATTTCAGACTATGCAGGCTCGACCAGAAAGTACCATTACGCCTACAAGACCGCGCGGGAAATCGCAGACCAGGTCATCTATGTCGGCGACAATGCGCATCGCTCGGGAGCCGGGCAAGACGATCGTGACGCCGGCCGCTTTCACGAATTGCGTATGCCCAAGGAGGTCTCGGACCACATCAAGCGGACGGCCGTCGCCGGTGAGCTCATTTTACTCAAGAGCTCGTCCCGTCTTCACCTAGAGAGGATCGCGCTGGCCTGGAAGCACGACGTCAAATGCTGGGTTCCCGTCTGCGGCAAGCGGGAAGGCTGCGATACGTGCGGTCTGTTCGAAGTGCCGTTCGAAGAGCATCGCAGCCATGTCAGGGAACGCAGGCATGCCAGACGATGGCAACGCTTTCGGCGTCTGCTCGGCCGCCAACCATAGTACGGAAGCCATCTGAACCCGACCAGCCCTAGAGCAATTCCAGGAAAAGTGTGAAACGGTTTTCCGTCCGGAATTGCGCAAAAACAAAGAGATAGAGCGGTTCGGCGTTTCGTAAAACGATGAACCGCTCTAAGCGCCAGTCTTGATAAAGCTCTTGTAGATCCAGCCGCGTTTGCCGTTGTAGACGATCTGGCACCATTTCTTGCAGCCCATCACCTGAACCGAGGTCTTGGCGGGAACGGTGACTATGGGGGCCGCATTCTTCTTCGGTCCGGTGCGCATGGTGACGGCCCTTAGTATGCGTCCGGTGTCTGCCGCGCTCACTTTCTTGGCCTCGACCTTGGCTTGGGTGCCATCGTTCTGCGTCGCCGCCGGCAATTGCGGCTTAGCAGTGGGAATGGCGGCGGTTTGCGCACCGTCCGGCGCCGTCTTGTTGGGAGCCGCGACTTTGGCAAGCAATGCTGCGGCTTTGTTTTTCGCTGCCGGATCGGCGAATGCCGCCGCAGTGGACGGCTTGTCTGCCGTTGGTTCGACTTGGCCCGCCATCTGGCCGGATGCGGTCTTCTGCCTCGATCCTGTCCAGCGAGGATCATTGGGCGCCAGCGCCGGTATCTCGGCCTCAGCCGCAACTACCGCCGGCGAAACCGCATCGGCCTTGCCCGTGGCCGGCTGCACCGCGGCGACCGTCGAGGCAGCAGCCGGCACGATCTTCGTCGTTTTTACCGGAACGCTTGGAACGATCTGCTCGGGGCTCGCGACAGCTTGTCTCTCATTGGCCGGCAATGCCAGCCATAGCGCCACCGCGGCCACGCCAAGCAGCGCTGCTGTGCCAAGCGCGGCGATTACCAGATGCAAGTTCGACCGGACTTTCTGCCAAAACCTGGGCCTCATGTCGTAGCCAAACTGCATCGCAAAGCGCCGTCGTTCCGGCGCGCCGAAACTGAAGGGCTCTCTCACTCTTGCAACCTCCATTTGCGGGCCGACGTTCAATCGGAAAACCGGCGTTAGATCGGTCCCAAAACCAAAAGCGGGCAGCCCCGCAAATTCCCCCGTTTAACTGCCCACGGCCCTCATCTTTTGCCTGCGATTGTGGCATCACTGCGCCCTTGCACGGGATTCTGCATGTTCGCGAGGGATTCTGCAACCTGTGGTTAGATCCGGTGTAACCTGTGGTTAGATCCGGTCCCTCAAGGCATACCAATTGAGCGCAAGAAAGAGCAGGGGTGCGCGGAAGCGACGGCCACCGGGAAAGGCCGGGATTTTTAGATCCTCTATCAGCCTCAGCCGGTCCCGGTTGCCGGCAACGGTTTCGGCATAGAGCTTGCCGAAAAAGTTCGACAGCATGACGCCGTGGCCGGAATAGCCGCCCACCGAGATCACATTGGGCATCAGCTCGCGCACAAAGGGTTTTCTCGGCATCGTGATGCCGACATAGCCGCCCCAGCCATGGGAGATCTCGACATCCCTGAGGTCAGGGTAAAGCTCGGCGATCTGCCGGCGGATGTGGACATGGATGTCTTTCGGATCGTTGACGGCGTAGATCTCGCGCCCGCCGAACAGCAGCCGCCCATCCGTCGATTTGCGGAAGTAGCGCACGACGAAGCGGGAATCATCGACCGCCTCACCGCCCGGCAGCACTTTTGTGTCGGCCCCGAGCGGCACCGTCGCGCCGATGAAGGAGCCGATCGGCATGATGTGCGCGGCACTGATCGGCTCGAGCGTGCCGCCATGGGCGTTGACGCCGATCAGACATTTCTCGGCCGATATCGTGCCTTTCGGCGTCGTCACTTTCACCTTGCCGCCAAGGGACGCGATGCCGGTCGCCGGCGTCTGCTCGAACAGCTGCGCGCCCGCCTGCGCCGCCACCTTTGCCGTGCCGATCGCCAGCTTCAGCGGATGGATGTGCCCTGTGCCGGTGTCACGGGTGCCGCCGAAGTAGCGCGTCGAGCCCAACCGCTCCGCCGTCTCCCTCGCGTCCATGAAGGTGATGTGCGGATAGCCGAAGCGGTTCGCCATGATCTTGGCATGCGCCTTATAGTCGTCGACATAGCGCTGCTTGTGCGCCACCGACATCTGGCCGGGCATGTAGTCGATCTCGATCTTGTTGACGGCGGCGAATTCGAGGAGATGCGCCTTGGCCTCTTCGGCCAGGTCGAACAGCGCCTTGGCACGGGAAAAGCCGTATTCCGCTTCCAGTTCCTCGGCCCAGGCGCGCTGGCCGGTGCCGAGCTGGCCGCCATTGCGGCCCGATGCGCCGTCGCCGAAACGATGCGCTTCGATCAGCATGACATTGCTGCCGGCCTTGGCGAGGTGCGCCGCCGCCGACAGGCCGGTGAAGCCGCCGCCGACGATGACGACATCGCATGTCCGATCGCCGTCGAGCGCCGGATATTCGGGCCGTGGGCCGGCCGTGTCCTCGTACCAGGAGCGGCCGGGGGAGATTGGGGATTGGTAGGGCATGATGACCGAGTAGGGGAGTAGGGGAGTAGGGCAGTAGGGCAGTAGGGCAGTAGGGAAGCTATTCGGCTGACAGTTTGCGGATTAGAAGTCGAAGAAGCTTTCCCACACTTTCGGTGCTCGCCAACAATGAAGCCGCCGTCGCATTCGGTGCGATACCGATACGCTCAGCGATCATAAGCTGAGTTTCTAGTTCTTTCAGTGATCCTTGAGCAATACGGAGAAATTGTTGATAGGAGCCTCGGACCTCTCTGCCATAGCCTTCCGCTATGTTCGCCGGCACCGAGCTTGCGGCGCGCCGCACTTGGCTGGTCAGTCCATAAAGTTACTCTTTCGGCCAGGATTTCGTCGCGCCGTAAACCGCCACCGCAAGGTCCATTGCCTGCTGCCAAACAATTAGATCCTTGTAGGAACCCGTTTTCTCAGCCATTTCCCCTACTCCCCTACTCCCCTAC